>JAFAGC010000087.1 GCA_023423065.1 Pseudomonadota bacterium | reverse complement strand
GGCGCGTCCGACAGCGACGGCGATCTCACGCGGAAGCGTTTCGATGCGGGCCGGGGGGGGGTGGGGCACACGACGGTGCCGACCATCCGGTCGCTGTACGACGGGCGCGTCATCGCCGTGCAGGTCTACCCGAAGCGCGAAGACTGGGGGCTGGTGCGGTTCGAATGCCTGCTGATCCGTGAAGGCAAACCGCTGCGCGCGCGTTTCGACGGCGGCACCGAGCCATTGTCCGACCCGGAGTGAGGCGAAAGTCCACTACCGGGGCCCCTCGGGGCGCTTCGATACTCCCAAGACTAACAACCGCGGGAGACCAACATGTACAAGCTGGGTCGAATCGCCTGCGCGGTCGCGATCGCGGGCGCCATGATTCCCCTCGCCCTGGCCGACAGTGCGACTTCCAACAAGTGGCGCGTCGAGCTCGATCACACGGCGCAGTCGGACGGATCCATCGTGCTGCAGGTCGCGCCGAAGAACGGCGCGCCGATCGACGCCGAGGCCAGGATCCCCAAGGGCAACAGCGAGAACCAGATCGCGCATGCCGTGCGTGATTCGCTCGAGGTCGCGCTCGGCAAGGGCTATGAAGTCGAAGTCGACGACGGCGAAGACGTTTTGATCAAGGCCAAGGGGAAGACGAAGCCCTTCGAGATGAAGCTCGTGAGCTCGTCGGTCACCGGCGTGGAGATCGAGCTGGAACGCGAGTGAGCGGGGTCGAACTCCGGGTGATGCCCGCGAACTAGCTACCCGGATCCCTGGCCTTGCCTTGCGCCGGCGAACCCGGCGCCAGGCACTTCGTGGTGCAGCCCATCGCGGGGCAGGTCAGCTCCTCGGCGATCTCGCGCCACTCGATGCCGATGCCATCCCAGTCCGTGCGCACGACGGTCGCGTGTCCGCAGGGCCCTCGCGAGCCGTCCGGATTCATGATCGCGACCTCGAGCTGGCAATACAGCGATACGCCCAGCGAAGTCACGATGAACGCCCCGGACTTGCTCACGTCGCGCATCTGTCCGCGGCCGCGCAGCTCGGCATCGTCCGTGATCTGGACCTGCGCGTGACAAGGAATACGCCCGCCCCAGCGCGGATCGCGCGCGGCGCCACGTTCGCGTTCGTGAACTACTCGTTCCATGGGCACACCACGAGCCAAAGGGTCTCGCGATCCACCCCTGCCCGGACATGGGCATGAATACCTAGTGCGTGTACGAGAAGTTCAGGTCATGAGTGCGTATTGCGCCAGCAGCAGCGTGACGAAGCCGGCGACCGCCAACAACCCGTGCCCTACGACAAGCCCCGAGGGGAGGCGTTTTCCCTGGACGTGCGAACTCAACAGGGCGAAGCCGCCGAGCGCCGCCGCCGCGAGCAGCCCGAACGCGATGCCGGGCCGGCCTCCGAAGCCGGCCTGGATCAGCGTCAGCAGCAGCGCGACGAGACCCGCGGCGGCAAACAACCCGTGCAGCGCCGCGATCACCGTGCGCGGCGGGCTCACGCCGCGGAAATGCATGATCGCCATCGTGAGTCCGGCGACGGCGGCGACGGCGAAAAGAGCGAGGGACACCTGGAACATCATTGCCTCCGATCCGGCGCCACTTGCGCCGCTTGCGGAGTCAATGCGTCCGGGTGTCCGGCCGTTCCCCGGAACCCGGGGCCCTAGGCCACGGGCAACAACGGCGTCGTCGTGACCACCTTCATGCCGCGCGGTTTTGTCGGCAGGCGTGCCTTCGAGCGCTTGGGATGGACCACGAGTACGTCGCAGGGCAGCTCCTCGAGCACGCGCTCGGCGGTATTGCCGATGAACAGGCGCTTGAGTCCCGAGCGCGAGACCGCGCCCATGACCACCAGGCCCGCGTCTATCTTCTTCGCGACGCGCGGAATCGCGGCTTCGGGTTCGCCGTCGACCAGGTGCCGGCGCGACGCCGGCACTTCCGCGCGCCCCGCGAACCGGTCGAGATCCTTGCGGCGTCTCTCGCGGATGACCTCCTGCCGCGCCGCGAGCATCTGGGCGTCGATGGCCGGATCGCCCCCGGTAGGCAGGCCGTAAAAGCCGGGTGGGACCGAATGAACGATGTGCAGCTTGCCGCCGAGCCCTTCGGCGATACGCTGCGCCGCCCCGAGGATGTTCACGTCCAGGGCGGACGGCTTCGCATGCGCATGCGACGGATCGATCGCCGCGAGCACCGGGGCACGCGCGAGCGTGGGCGCGCCTTCCTTGAGCAGCAGCACCGGCACGACGCTGGCGCGCAGCAGCTCCCAATCGTTGAGCTTCATGATCCAGCGCTTCGCGCGCGAGCCCTGGTGCACCTCGGCGACGATGAGATCGGCGCGGGTCTTCTCCGCGCGGCGCTGGATGGCCTCGTGCGGTGGATAGTCCCATTCCGCGTAACCGGTCGCGCGCACGCCTTTGCGGCGCGCGAGCGAGACCAGCTCCTCGAGCCCCTCGCGTCGTGCCGCGAGCGCCTCGCGCTTGAGGTCGTCGAGCGAAACGTTCGTGAGTGGCTGCAGGTCGAGGAACACCGGCGTCGAGATCGAATGGAAGAATTCGATCTGCGCGCCGAGCGCCTTGGCCAGCGTGATGCCCTGCAGCGCCGCGCTTTCGCGCTGCGCCGCGGGGTCCTTGACCGCGAACAGGATCCGCCGCACGGGTTTCATGTCACTGCACCTTTATCTGCGTTGGTTTGCGTGCTTCGGCCTTCGTCTTCCCGACGTGGATGGTGATGACGCCGTCGCTCGACTCCGCGCGAATCGAATTCACGTCCGCGTTGTCCGGCAACGAAAAGCTGCGCGAGAAACTGCCGTAGACGGTCTCGACGCGGTGCGATTTCTCCTTCTTGTCCTCGAAGCGCTGCTTGCGCTCGCCGGAGACCGTCAGCATCCGTTCGTCGACGGTGATGTTCACTTCCTCCTTCTTCATCGCGGGAAGTTCGGCGCGGATCAGGTACTCGGTGTCGGTCTCGCTGATGTCGATGGCGGGCGTAAAGGCGCTGCGGCCGCCGGCGACTTCGAACGCGCGTGGCCAGCCCAGCATGCCGGGCATGCGCGCAAACAGGTCGTCGACTCCCGCGAAAGGTTCCCAACGGATAAGACTCATGGCTTGCTCCTCCTGTTGATGGCGCCGAGAATGTAGTCCCATCGCCGCATATAGCGCGATTCGCGGCCGCGCGTAATCGGATGCGGTCTATTGCGTATTGGCAGGCCCCTCACGAGAGGTGGAGAATCGTCCGATGGAGGATTCGGCATGCGCGTGACAATCGCGGTTTTCGTGTTCGCCCTGGTGGTTCCGTCGTTCGCGTTGGCCGCCAACGAAGCGCGACGGGACCTGGATCTCGCGAAGCAGGCGGCGCCGGATCCCGAACATGGCGCCGAGCTCTACCGCGCCTGCATCTCCTGTCACGGCGCCGACGGCAACGGCCAGGCAAACGGCAACGTGCCGCGCATCGCCGGGCAGCATTACTCGGTGCTGCTCAAGCAGATCGTCGACTTCCGCTACGGCAAGCGCTGGGACTTCCGCATGGAACAGATCGCGAACCAGCACACCCTCGAAGGCCCGCAGGACATCGCCGACCTCGCCGCCTACGTCACCAGCCTCGAGAGAGGCGGTTCGCGCGGCATCGGCGAGGGCACGTACGCGACCGACGGTGCGATCCTGTATGGCCAGCGTTGCGCGTCCTGCCACCGCCCCGATGGCAGCGGCGACGCGGCCAAGGCAATCCCGCGGCTCGCGGGCCAGCACTACGACTATCTACTGCGCCAGATGTACGACGCGGTGGACGGCCGCCGGCCCACGCTCGACAAGGTGCACGTCAACAAGATCGAGCCGCTGGACTTCCAGCAGGTCCGCGCGCTCGCGGATTTCCTGTCGCGGATCGGCTGGGATCCCGACGCCAACTAGCAGGCGGTCTTCACGCCGCGTCGCGCGTGCGCTGGGCCTGTGCGCCGCCGATCTGCAGCACGCAGCGCCCTTCGATCGACCCGTCGCGCAAGCCGTCGAATACCTGATTGATGTGATCGAGCGGCCGTTCGTGGACCTGTGCGATGACGCGCCGCTCCACGGCGAAGGCGATGGCTTCGTCCAGGTCCTTGCGCGTGCCGACGATCGAGCCGCGAATGGTCAGTCGCTTCAGGACGACGTCGAAGACCGGCGTCGGGAACACCCCGGGCGGCAGGCCAACCAGCGAAATCGTTCCACGCCGGCGGGCAAGCGCGATGCCCTGGTTGAACGCGCCGAGCGACGGCGCCGTGATGAGCACGCCATGCGCGCCGCCACCCGTCGCCCGGACGACCTTGGCCGCGGCATCCGGGTCGCCCGCGTCGACCGTCAGGTCCGCGCCGACCATGCGCGCCAGCGCGAGTTTGCCCTGCGACAGGTCCAGCGCGACCACGCGCAGTCCCATGACCTTGGCGTACTGGATAGCCAGGTGTCCCAATCCGCCCACGCCGGAAACCGCGAGCCATTCGCCCGGTTTCGCCTCGGTCTCCTTGATTCCCTTGTAGGTAGTCACGCCGGCGCACAGGATCGGCGCGAGCTGCGCGAAATCGCCGTTCGCCGGGATCGGCGCGACGAAATCGGCGCGGCCGATGGCGTATTCGGCGAAGCAGCCATTCACGTTGTAGCCGGTGTTGTGCTGATGCTCGCACAGCGTTTCCCAGCCACCCGTGCAATGTTCGCAGCGGCCGCAGGCATCGTGCAGCCAGGCGATTCCGACCGCGTCGCCTTCCTTGACGTTGCGCACTCCGTTGCCGAGCGCGGCGACGTATCCCACGCCCTCGTGGCCCGGTACGAACGGCAGCGTCGGCTTCACCGGCCAGTCGCCATCGGCGGCATGCAGGTCCGTGTGGCACACGCCGCTCGCGACGATCCTGACCAGCACCTCACCCGGTCCCGGTTCGGGAACGGGAATCTCCTCGATCTCGGGCGGCATACCGAACTTCCGTACCACCGCGGCGCGCATCTTCTTGCTCATCCTGGGACTCCTTCCGGTTCGTGCGGTCAGACCGGCAATGGCATCAGGGGCTGCGTGGGGACGAGTCGCATCCCGCGCGACTTGCGCGAGACGCGACGTTTGCTTCGCGCCGGCTTCAGCACGAGGACATCGCATGTCAGCGATGCCAGCACGCGTTCGGCGGTGTTTCCGACGAATACGCGTTTCAATCCGGAACGGGATACGGCGCCCATCACGACCAGGCCCGCGCCCAACTTCTCGGCCACTGCGGGAATGCCGGAAACGGGATCGGCATCGACGAGGTGACGGCGGGACTTCGGCACGTCAGCGTCGGCGGCGAAATTCTCGAAGGCCGCGCGGGCCGCCGACTTCTGCAGGTCGAAAACCTTCGCGACGGTCGCGCCGTCGAGCGCGGGATCGCCCATGAGCAGGCCGAAGCCCGTCGGAAAATTCGCGTGCATGAGCTCGACGGAGCCGCGCAATTTCCGGCCCAGCCGCGTCGCGCCTTCCACGATGGCCGCATCCAGCTTCGCGGGCTTGGCGCGCGCGTGCGTGGGATCGACCGCCGCGAGGATGACCGGCTTGTTCCAGCGGATGTGATTCTTGAGCAGCAGGACCGGCCGCGTGCTGAGACGCAGCAGTTCCCAGTCCGTCAGGTGCACGAGCCATGGCTGGAGCCGCCTGCCTTCATGGCATTCGGCGATGATGAGGTCCGCGTGGATTGCGTCGGCGCGCCGCACGATGGCTTCGTGCGGCGGGAAGTCCCAGGTCGCGTGCACCTCGATCTCGAGGCCGTCCGCGCGCGGGGCTTGCGCCATCTCGCGCGCAATGGCCTCGAGGCGGGCCCGGCAGGACTGCAGCCTGTCGCGCCGGAGCTGTCGCAGCGACCGGCCGCCCGAGAGGGGTTCGGTCTCGAGCGCGACCGGCGCGGCGAGGGCGTGGAAGAGTTCCACGGAGGCGCCCAGCTGGCGGGCGATGTCGATGGCTTTCTCCAGTCCGGGCTGACGACGCAGGTCGGGATTCTTGACGGCGACCAGCACGCGATGGATCGATTTCATGTCCTGCCTCCAGTCCGGAGAAACTATTACCGCTTTCGCGGGCCAGGAATTCGCAGGTACGCGTACTTCATCCGGGCTGTTACGTACTCGCGGCAGCGCCGGTTCGGGTTACGTTCGTTTCATTCATCGCGGAGTCGAATACATGAGAATGGCACTCGCGCTCTGCGCCCTCGTCGCGAGCGCGATCGCGTGCCGCCCCGTGGCGGTGGATAGCGAGCCCCAGGCAGTCGCGGCGCCGACATCCGCGGGACCTTCCACGCCCCCCGGCCCGGACACGCGCTGGTTCCGCGCCGGCAACCCTTCGGCGCAGGCGCGACAACTGCTTGCGATCCTGCGCGACGTGCGTGTGTACGGCCTCGATGAGGCGGAGTTCGCGGCGCTGGCCGGCGACATCGAGCGCGCGATGGAATCGGGCGAACCTGCCGGGCGCATCGACGCATTGCTGAACGCGTCGGCGAAGACGCTCGTTGTCCAACTACACAGCGGCCGCGTCGATCCCCGCACCGTGGGCCATGAGCTGAAAAATCACCGTGCGCCGCTCGACCTGTCCGCGGTCACGGAACGGCTGGCGACGGAAGCCGACGTGTCCGCGGTGCTCGCGCAGGTCGAGCCGCAGTACGAGCAGTACCGGGCGCTGAAGCGCGCTCTCGCGCGTTATCGCGAACTGCCGCCGCTGCCCGCGCTCGCGCCACTCGAGAGCAAGGTCGTCGAGCCGGGAGACCCGTACCTCGACGCCGCGAATCTGCGGAACATCCTGGGCGCGCTCGAAGGCGCGCGATTCGACGTGCAAGCCGAATCCGCGAACGTCTACGACGAGGATTTGTCGTTCGCCGTGCGACAGTTCCAGGAACACCACGGCGTGCAGGCCGACGGCAGATTGGGGTCGCGCACCTTCGCCGCGCTCGCGCGGCCGATGCAGGACCGCATCCGTCAGATCGAGCTCACGCTCGAGCGTTACCGCTGGCTGCCGGACATCCGCGCGCCCGCGGTCATCGTGAACGTTCCGCAGTTCATGTTGTACACGCTGCCGACGACGCCGGATGGCGGTGTCGTCAGAATGCCGGTCGTGGTGGGGAAGACGGCGCAGCGGACGCCGATCTTCGACAGCACCATCCAGGCGGTGGTCTTCCGGCCTTACTGGAACGTGCCCACGAGCATCACGCGAAACGAGCTGCTGCCGACGATCGACGGGGATCCCGGATATCTCGAACGCAACGACATGGAAATCGTGCGCGGCTACGGCGAGAACGTGAACGTGCTCGGGACGGACGCGGACGCCATCGCGCAGTTGCGCGCGGGGCGGGCGCGGGTGCGGCAGCGGCCCGGCCCGCAAAACGCGCTGGGACTCATCAAGTTCGAGCTGCCGAACCCCTACGACGTCTACCTGCATTCCACGCCACAGCAGGCGTTGTTTTCGCGCGAGCGGCGCGCCTTCAGCCACGGCTGCGTGCGCGTGAGCGACGCATCCGCGCTCGCCATCTATCTACTGGAGGGCACGCCGGGCGACTGGAGCCCGGATGCCATCGAGGCGGCGACCTGCGAGGCGGCGATGACGTCGACCGTGAACCTGGCCAGGCCGGTACCGGTGTTCGTGTTGTACGTGAGTGTCGTCGTCGACCGGGGCGGCGCCGTGCTGTTCTTCGACGATGTATACGGCCACGACCGCGAGCTGCACGCGATGCTGGCCAGCAGGAAGACGCGCCGGCCGCCCTAGACGCACGGATAAGTGACACTGCTGATGCGCGTGCGGCGCGGGCTGTGGCGGTATGCGTGCATGAGTGACAACGTCGTCAGCTTCGCGGACGTCGGCCGGGCCGACATCGCCCGGGTCGGAGGCAAGAACGCCTCGCTCGGCGAGATGACGCGCAGCCTGCGCGGCGCGGGCATCGCCGTGCCGGCGGGCTTCGCCGTGACCGCCGAAGGCTACTGGAAATTCGTCGATGCGAACGGACTGCGCGGACCCATGAGCGATGCACTGCAGAAGCTCGCCGACGGGCGGTGGACGTTGTCCGAAGCGGGCGCGTACATCCGCGCGCTCTTCTTGCGCGCCGAGTGGCCGGCCGAACTATCGGCCTCGATCCGGGCGGCGTATGCGCGGCTTGCCGCCGCGGAAGATGGCGAACCCGCGGACGTGGCCGTGCGTTCGAGCGCCACCGCCGAAGACCTGCCCGAGGCGAGTTTCGCCGGGCAGCAGGAAAGTTTCCTGCACGTCCGCGGCGAGCGCGCGCTGCTCGATGGCTGCCGGCGCTGCTACGCATCGTTGTTCACCGATCGCGCCATCGCCTATCGCGCGGCGCACGGCTTCGATCACATGAAGGTGGCGCTGTCCATCGGCGTGCAGCAAATGGTGCGTTCGGATCTCGGCGGCGCCGGTGTGATGTTCTCGATCGACACGGAGACCGGTTTCGACCGGACCGTGCTCATCAACGCCGCATGGGGCCTCGGCGAAAACGTCGTGCAGGGCAGCGTCGATCCGGACGAATGCGTCGTCTTCAAGCCGCTGCTCGCCGACGCGTCGCTGAAACCGATCATCGAGAAGAAACGCGGCGAGAAGGCGAAAAAACTCGTGTACGAGGACCTCGCGGGCAACGCGGCCACGCGCAACGTGCCGACCTCGCTCGCGGAGCGCGCCGCTTTCGTTCTCGACGACGCGGAGATCCTCGAGCTGGCGCGCGCCGCCTGCACGATCGAGCGCCACTACGGCATGGCCATGGACATCGAGTGGGCGAAGGATGGCCTGACAAACAAGTTGTGGATCGTGCAGGCGCGGCCGGAAACGGCGCGCGCGCGGCGCCGCGTCAACACGTTGCGCAGTCATCGCATCCGCAACAAGGGCAAGTTGCTCGCGCGCGGCATCAGCGTGGGTGACGCCGCCGTGTCGGGCCGTGTCTGCCTGATCCGCGACGCCGCCGACATCGGACATTTCGTCGATGGTTCCGTGCTCGTCACCGCCACCACGGACCCGGACTGGGTACCCATCATGAAACGCGCCGCGGCGCTCGTCACCGATCACGGCGGACGCACGTCGCATGCCGCGATAGTCAGCCGAGAGCTCGGATTGCCGGCGGTCGTCGGAACCGGCAATGCCACCGAGTTGCTGCACGACGAGCAACGCGTCACCGTGTCGTGCGCGGAAGGCGACCAGGGTTTCGTCTACGACGGCATCGCCGAGATCTCCGCGAGCGAGCTGGACGTCGCGGACATTCCGGAAACGCGCACGCAGGTGATGCTGAATCTCGCGAATCCCGCGGCCGCGCTGCGCTGGTGGCCGCTGCCTGCCGACGGCGTCGGGCTTGCGCGGATGGAGTTCGTGATCGGGAACCTGATCCGCGTGCACCCGATGGCGCTGCTGCGCTTCGACGCGCTCGCCGACAGCGAGGCGAAGCGGACCATCGCGGAGATGACGCGCGGCTACGCGGACAAGGGCGAGTACTTCGTCGAGCGGCTCGCGCGCGGCCTCGCGCGCATCGCGGCGGTGCAGCACCCCAGGCCCGTGATCATCCGGACGAGCGATTTCAAATCCAACGAATACGCGCATCTCGTCGGCGGCCGCGAATTCGAGCCGCACGAGGAGAATCCGATGATCGGGCTGCGCGGCGCCGCGCGTTACTACTCGCCGCTGTACCGCGAGGCGTTCGCGCTCGAATGCCGCGCCTTGAAAAAGCTGCGCGAGGAACTCGGCTTCCGCAATGTGATCGTCATGATTCCGTTCTGCCGCTCGCCGGTCGAGGCGGACCGCGTGCTCGAGATCATGGCGCGCAACGGCCTCGAACGCGGCAAGGAAGGCTTGCAGGTGTACGTCATGTGCGAGATCCCTTCCAACGTCATCCTGGCGCGCGAATTCGCGCGGCGCTTCGACGGCTTCTCGATCGGCAGCAACGATCTCACGCAGCTCACGCTCGGCGTCGACCGGGATTCCGAGGCGCTTGCGCCGCTGTTCGACGAACGCGATCCGGCGGTGGCCTGGATGATCCGGCGCGTCATCGAGGAGGCGCACGCCGTCGGCGCCAAGGTCGGCTTGTGCGGCCAGGCGCCGAGCAACGATCCTGGCTTCGCCGCGTTCCTGGTCGAGTGCGGCATCGACTCGATTTCCGTGAGCCCGGACAGCTTCGTGGCGGTCAGGCGTTCCGTAGCCGACGCCGAAGCCCGGCTACGCAAAGTTCCGGACGCGCCGATCGCGGCGCGCGCCTGACAATGCGCGCACACCCTGAAAGGAGTCGCCATGAATGTCGCAGAACACTGCCAGCGCAACGTCGTCACGATCAGCCCTTATGAAGATCTGCTCGCGGCCGCGCGCCTGATGCGCGAGAAACACGTCGGCTACCTCGTGGCCGTCGAGCCGGCGATCGAGGACGGTACCTACCGGCCCATCGGCGTGCTCACCGACCGCGACCTCGTCGTCTCGGTCATCGCACGCGAGGCGAATCCGAATTCGTTGCGCGTCGAGGACGTCATGACCCGCAAGCCGGTCGTCGTGAATGCGGAAGAACCCCTGTCGGCGGCCTCGCGCGAAATGCGCCGCCTCGGCGTACGCCGCCTGCCGGTGGTGGGCGATCACGGCGAGCTCGTCGGCGTGATCGCGCTCGACGACGTGGTCGAAACACTGGCCGCGCAGCTGCAGGACATCGCCGGTTCGATCCGCTCCGAGCAGATCATCGAGCAGGCCCTGCGGCCGTGACCTGCCCGGCGACGCGCTTGCCGTTGTTCAGGATGGCGATGCGGTCGTCGCCGTCCTGAATCGCTACAACGCCGCCTTCGAGGCGGCTGGCGGTGTCGTCACGACTTCGGCGGTTCGAAGGGATGGCGGCGCGCGGCGCGCGCGAGCAGCACACAGACCTCGATGTCTTCCAGCTGCTCGAACCGGTCGTACCACTCGCCGATCGCGAACAGGATCTGCGGCGTCTCGAGTATGGCGACCTGGTCTGCTTCGGCGGCGATGAGCGCCGCGGAATCAGGCGCGGCCACGGGCGCCGCCGCGATGACCGAGGCCGCGCCCAGTCGGCGCGCCGCGCGGATCGCGGCGAGCATGGTCGAACCGGTTGCGATGCCGTCATCGACCAACACCACGTTGCGGCCGGTGAGCTCGAGGGGCGGCAGGCCGCGGCGATAGAGCGCTTCGCGCCGCCGCAGCTCGCTTCGTTCGGCGACGGCCAGCTCCGGAAAAGAAGGATGCAGCGACCCGAGCAAGGGCGCCGCGTTGGGCTCGTGCACCACGACGCCGGCGGCGGCGATCGCGCCGATCGCGAGCTCGGGTTGTCCCGGCATTCCCACCTTGCGCACCACCATCACATCGAGCGGCGCATCGATGGCCTGGGCGACCTCGTATGCCACGGGTACGCCGCCACGCGGCAGGCCGAGGACCAGTACGGGTGATTGCACATGGAGCCTGGCGACGGCTTCGCCGAGCCGGATTCCGGCGCTGCGCCGGTTTTCGAAGCGAATGGCGTCGTTCGAGTGCGGCGCGCGTGGGGGGTGACTCATGATCCGCATGGCGTCGGCCTCGATTCGTTCGCCAGGCGCGCGTCGATGTCGCTTTCCGCGGCGCACCAGTCGTCGAGCTCCCGGCCGGGTTCGAAACCGCGTTGTTCGGCACGATAGAAGGCGGCCTCCGCGATCATCGCGCGTCGCAGTTCCGGGTCCGGATTCGGCGCGCGCGGGCTTTCGGGAATGGCGGCGGCCGACTCGGTCTTCGTCACAATCGTGAACGTCGGCGGCGGACGCTGCTTCTTCATGCGCGCGGCATTTGCGCTGTGGGACTTCATTTGGCGATTCCTTCCTCAGTTCCGCTGGAAAGTTAGACGAATGCGCGCGTTCGGACATGTGCTCGGCTGCGTACGCCGATCAGGGGTAATACGCATGGGGGCGCGCCGCGCCTACGGGTGTCTGCAAGCGCGGCACCCGCCGGACATGAGCAAACCTACGGACGTGCGCCCATCGCGCTCGTAGCCGAAGATCTGAAACACAGCTTCAACTGGCGCTGAATCGAATGACCGCCTCGCCGCCACCCCACGCGCGCAAGCTCGCCTTCCTGGGCAATCCCCGCATTTATCCGCACCGTCCCGGGCACGTGCGGATCATCGAAACCCATTTCGCCTGGGTGTTCCTGGCGGGAAGGTACGTGTTCAAGCTCAAGAAGCCGGCGCGTTACGCCGGAATGAACTACCGCACGCTGGCCGCGCGCGAGCGCGGCTGTCGCGAAGAGCTGCGGCTCAATCGCCGCCTCGCACCGTCGCTCTACCTGGACGTGATTCCACTGACGTCGCGGGCCGGAAGGTTGTGCCTCGATGGCCATGGCAGGGCAGTCGACTACCTTGTGAAGATGCGCCGGCTGCCGTCGGCCGCGATGCTCGATCGAATGCTCGTGCGCCGCGCGCTGCGGGCACGCGATCTCGATCCGCTGGTCGGATTGCTCGCGCATTTCTATGCGCGCGCCCCGCGAGCTCCGCTTCCGGCGCGGCGCTACGTCGCGCGATTCGAGGCGCAGATCCGCGGCAATCTCGCCGTCCTGCGCGCGTTTCGCGATCGCATCGACTGGGATCGGGTACGGCGGATCGTCGACATGCAGCGCGAATTCCTGCGCCGCGCGCGCGCACGCCTGGGCGCGCGCGGCGCGCACCTCGTCGATGCGCACGGCGACCTGCGGGCGGAGCACGTGTGCCTGCGGCCGCTCGCCGTCATCGATTGCCTGGAGTTCGATCGGCAGTTGCGGCGTCTCGATCCGCATGAGGATCTTGCGTTGCTGGCGCTCGAGATCGAGGCCCGGCGGCCGGCGCTGGCGCGGGCCTTCCTGCGTCGGACCGCCGCACGGCTGGGGGATCCGATCCCGGCCTGCCTGACGCACATATATATGAGTCACCGCGCCCTGACCCGGGCCAAGCTCGCGGCCTGGCACCTGGGCGATCCGCATTTCCCGGACCCGGCGCCCTGGCTCGCGAAGACGGACGGCTGGTTGCGCAGCGCCGAGCGCCACGCGGCCCAGGCGCTACGGCTCGCCGGCGAAAGTAGCTAGGACCGATCCGGGAATACTGCGTATGACGTGGTGGAAGCTACGGCTTCACTCCGGCCGGCGCGCATGCGACCGTCGCCATCGCAATGCAACCTCACAGACGACACGTCATCATCGCGTTGATCCTGGCGCTGGTCTTCCTCGCCATCGCATCGGTCGTCGCGCGGATGCTCTGAGAGGCAGGCGCCGGGCATCCAGGTCGCGCTCGAAAGGCGCATTCGCGTCCGCTCCTGACAACTGCGTCAAGGAATGGTGTCCATGGTCCGTGCACCATCGGCCTTTCACAGGAGGTCGAGATGTACGTACTGATCGTGATCTTCTTCCAGGGCGGCAGCGTGTCGCCGAATTCCGGATTCAGTCAGGAATTCGCCACGCGGGAAGCCTGCCACCATGCGATGGTCGAGACTCGCAAGGCTGTCGAACGGGAAAGCGGCGGGCAACGGCGCCTGGTGGTGCAGTGCTTCAGCAAGGAGCGGCCGGCGAGCTGACCGGCAGTTTCCGGATCAATGCCTCGAGCGTTTGGTCCGCCACATCGGCGCGCGTGGTATCGGCTTCCAGGAGGTCGAGCGATTCGTCGGCCGCGAGGGGCTCGGCGTGCGCGAGCTGCCAGTCGAGGACCGCGAGGTCGGCTTCCGACGCGTCGCCGCCGCGCTCGCGGCGTTCGGTGATGCGCGTCCGCAGCACGTCTTCTGATGCCGTGCAGTGAACCATGACGAGCGGCGCGCCACGCCGTTCCGCGAGCCCGCGGAAGGAGTCGCGCTCGGCCCGCTTCGTGAACGTCGCATCGACGATCACGGGCAGGCCGCCCGCGAGCACGGCGTCCGCGCAGTTTTCGAGGCGTGCGTAGACGCGGGCGCTCATGTCCGCGGAGTAGAGGCGCTGCGCGACGGGAGAGTGCGAGTCGGCCTCCGGCGCGAAACCCGCGAGGCGTTTGCGTTCGACATCCGAGCGCAAGTGGATAGCCCCGAGCGCGGGCGCGAGCTGGCGCGCCAGCCAGGTCTTGCCCGAGCCCGACACGCCGGACATCAGCACGAGCGACGGCGTGGCCGGCTCGAGAAGCTCGCGGGCGCAGTCGAGCAGCGCATGATGTCTCCGGGCACCGCCGCGCTCGAGCGCGGCCACTTTCGCGCGCACGAGCGCGCGGTGGGTCCCGTAGAGTCGCAGCAGGCGGCACAACTCATGATCGCCGCCTTGCTCGAGATACCCCGACAGGAATGCCAGCCCGAAGTCCGGCCGGCGACGCGCCGCGAGATCCATCCAGAGGAACGCCACCTCGTCCGCGACGTCGATCCAGCGGAACGCGGGTTCGAACTCCAGGCAGTCGAAGGCCACGAGCCGGTTCCGGATGCGCACCAGATTCCGGCAGTGCAGGTCTCCATGGCATTCGCGCACACGACCCTGTTCACGGCGGCGGGCGATATCCGGTTCGAGCGCGCGCAGCAGTGCTTCGAGTGGTCGGGCGAGCGCATCGACCGCGGCGCGGGTGCCGAGATCGGTCGCGCTCTGCCGGCATTGCGCGAGGTTGGTCTCGAGCTGCGCGCGCACGCTCGCGACCGTGCCCCACGTTTCGCCCGGCGCCGCTTGCGGAAGCTGCGCATGGATCGATGCCAGCTCGCGGCCGAACGCCTCGAGTTCACTCGCGGCGACGCGTCCGGCTTCAATGAGTCGGTCGAGTTCCTCTTCGCGGTCGAATTGCAGCATGCGCACCGCATGCTCGATGGCCGCGCCGTCGTCCGCGATGCGCACCCCGCCGTTCGACTCGACGATTCCGCAGACGTCCAGGTAGAGCTGTGGCGCGAATCGGCGATTCAGCCGCACTTCCTCCGCGCACAGGAACGCACGATGTCGGATCGACCGCAGATCGACGAATGGATAGTGCACGGGGCGCTTGATCTTGTAGGCGTACTTGCCCGTCAGCAGCACCCAGGAGATGTGCGTTTCGACGAGACGGACGCTGGCGACCGAATGCGGGTACGACTGCGGGCTGAGCAGCGGTTGCAGATGCGGCGGCAGTCCGGACATGCGGGCGGATCCGTGCTCCATGCGTCATTTTCCTCACCTCGGGCCGTGGCTCCATGCGTAGCATTCCTGATTCGGCCGCCCGCATCCTCGGCGCTTCAGCCCGGGTCATTCGCGGGGAACCGCTCCAGCAGGGCGCTGACCGGTCGCCCCGAGATCATGCGCGACAGCACCGCGCCGAGCAGGGGCGCGATGCTCAGCACGGTGAGTCTCGCACCCAGCTCCCGCGCCACCGGCCGCATGGCGTCGCCGGCGCTGTCCGTCAGAACGATGCCGCCGATGTCGGCGCACGCCGCCAGGGCCCGCAGGCCCGCTGGATGCGGCGCATGGGTGAAGGCGACGTGGACGTGCGACGCACCCGCGCCGCGCAGGGCCGCGGCGGCGCGGATCAACGTGCCGCCCGAGGCGCACAGGTCGTCGAGTACGATCGTGACGCGGCCCGCGACCTCGCCGATCACCGCGCCACCCGAAACGATCCCGCGCACGCGCCGCTTCTCGATGAACACCAGCTCGACCTCGCGCGCCAGCTTCGATTCCAGCTTCTCGCGCAACAATTGCGCGCGCTTGACGCCCCCCACGTCGGGCGAAGCCACCGTGAGCGGCACTCCCGGCCCGAGTAGTCCGGCGAAGTGGTTCACGAACAGCGGCGCCGCGGAGAGATGATCCGCGGGAATGCGAAAGGCGTTGTCGAACGCCGCGGGATTGTGGACGTCGAGGGCGACCAGCCGATCGATGCCGGCGGCCTCCAGGAGCTGCGCGATGTAGCGGATGCTCACCGGGTCCCGGATCTGCGTGCGCCGATCCTTGCGCGCGAACGGTAGATAGGGCACGAAGGCGGTCAGGCGCGTGGCGCCGGCGTCGCGCAGCCCGAACGACAGCAGCAGCAGGCGCAGCAACCGCTCGCTGACGGACATCGCTTCGCTGCCCGCGAGTTCCTGGACCACGCACACGGCGCGATCGCGCACGGCGGTCAGCGGCCGCAATTTGAACTCCCCGGCTTCGAATGCGCGCTCCTCGAGCGCCGCGGGCTCCAGGCCTGATTCGGCGGCCATGCCCTGCGCGAGCGTGCGGCTCTCCGACAAGCAAAAGAGCAGGGGCGGGATCCGGGCGTTCACGGCCTTTCAGAATTCCGGAGGGCCTGGTTCCGCGGCCGCCTTCTTCTCCGGCTTCTCCGTCATGGTTGCCTCGGTGAGCAGCAGCACGCTCGCCACCGACACCGCGTTCTCGAGCGCGATGCGCACGACCTTGCAAGGATCGACGATACCCGCTTCGAACAGATCCACGTACTGCTTGCGTGCGGCATCGAAACGGTCGCGTCGTCCGCGCGCAGCACGCGGTCGATGACCACGCCACCGTCGGCCGCCGAGTTCTCGGCGATCTGGCGCGTCGGCGCCTCGAGCGCGCGGCGCAGGATCTGCACGCCGGTGCGTTCGTCGCCCGTGCACGAGGATTCCAGCGCCTCGAGCACGCGCGAGCAGCGCAGCAGCGCGAGTCCGCCGCCGGGCACGATGCCTTCGGCGATCGCGGCCTTGGTCGCGCTGATCGCATCGTCGAGCGCGTCCTTCTTCGACTTCATCTCGGGCTCGGAGGGCGCGCCCACGCGCACCACGGCCACGCCACCCGAGAGTTTCGCCATGCGTTCCTCGAGCTTTTCACGGTCGTAGTCGCTGGTCGCCTTGTCGATCTCGGTGCGAATCGTCCTGATGCGCGCATCGATGTCGGCCTTCTTGCCCGCGCCCCCGATGATCGTCGTGTGCTCCTTGTCGACGACGATGCGCCTGGCCCGTCCGAGCTGCGAAATCTCCACGTCCTCGAGCTTGAGGCCCAGTTCCTCCGAGATGAGCTGGGCGCCGGTCAGCGTCGCGATGTCCTGGAGCAATGCCTTGCGCCGGTCGC
Organism: Pseudomonadota bacterium; assembly: GCA_023423065.1. GTDB lineage: Bacteria > Pseudomonadota > Gammaproteobacteria > Steroidobacterales > Steroidobacteraceae > CADEED01. Next base: position 49,493 of record JAFAGC010000087.1, on the reverse strand, counting down.
CGAAGCCGGGCGCCTTGACCGCGGCGCTCCTGAGCACCGCGCGGAGCTGGTTGACCACCAGCGTCGCCAGCGCCTCGCCTTCGACGTCCTCGGCGACGAAAAGGATCGGCCGAGCTTCCTTCGCGACCTGTTCGAGCAGCATCAGCATGTCCTTGACGATGTTGATGCGCCGGTCGGTGACCAGCACGAAGGCGTCCTCGAGCACGGCTTCCATGGAGGACTGGTCGGTCACGAAATAGGGGGAAATGTAGCCGCGATCGAACTGCAGGCCCTCGACGACTTCGAGCGTGGTCTCGGTGGTCTTGGATTCCTCGACGCTGATGACGCCCTCGTCGCCGACCTTCTCGAGCGCGTCGGCGACCAGGTTGCCCACCTGCTCGTCGTTGTGTGCGGAGATCGTGGCGACCTGTGCCTTCTCCTTGCGACTGCTCACCGGCCTCGAGTCCTTCTTCAGGGCGTCCACCGTGGCGGCGAGCGCGCGGTCGAGTCCGCGCTTCAGGTCGATGGCGCTCGCGCCGGCGGCAACGTTGCGGACGCCGTCGGCGAAAATGGCGTGCGCCAGAATCGTCGCGGTGCTGGTGCCGTCACCGACCGCATCGCCGGTCTGCTCCGCGGCCTGGCGCAGCATCTGGGCTCCGAGATTCTCGATCGGGTCTTCGAGCTCCATCTCCTTGGCGATGGTCACTCCGTCGTTGCAGACGATGGGCGCGCCGAACTTCTTCTGGATGAGCACGGACTTGGACTTGGGTCCCAGCGTGAGGCGCACCGCATCGGCGAGCTGGCTCGCTCCGCGCAGCACCTTTTCGCGCGCATTGGAATGAAACAGTATCTGCTTGGCGGTCATGCATCACCTCGACGCACTCCGCGACGATGCTCCATCGTGCAGTGAGGCGGCTGCGAAGTGGACTGGCTCTTCATGCTGGCGGAATCACGCGACGAGCGGAGGCGGGGGCGTCGCGTGGGGTCTAACAAGGTTCGCCTGGTGACGCTACCCGTGCCCACGCCGTGGCGCGATTCGCGGCCGCGCGTACTCCCATACGTAGTTCCCTCGATCCCGCGCCCGGCGTATCGCGCTACTTTCCGCTCCATGCGTAACGTTGGCTTGTTCGTGGTGGTGCTGGCGGTGATCGGGGCGTTCGCGTGGGGACAGTCCCCGCAGACGCGCCTGGAACGCGACCGCGAGTTCGTCGAGAGCGCACTCCTCGAGCCCGATCTCGCGCACGGCGCCGAGTTGTTCCGCGTCTGCGCCGCGTGTCATGGCGCGGACGGCAGCGGCACGCCGGACGGCGACGTTCCGGCTATCGCAGGGCAGCATGGCGGAGTCCTGCTGAAGCAACTGACGGATTTCCGTCACGACCAGCGCTGGGACGAACGCATGCGGCATTTCACCGACAACCATCACCTGACCAACGCACAGGATCTGACCGACGTGGCCGCTTACGTTGCCGCGTTGCCACGATTCCCGCCGACCGCCACGGGCATCGGCGACGGCCTGGACCTGCGCGAGGGCGCGAGCGTCTATTTCCGGAATTGCGAACGCTGCCACGGCCCGCTGGGCGAGGGCGATCGCGCGCGTTCCCTGCCGCGCCTGGCCGGACAGCGCTACGGTTATCTGCTGCGCCAGCTGCAGGAGACCGCCGCCGGCAATCGTCCCGGAATGGATCTGGCGCACGTCGAGCGGCTGCAGGGGCTCAGCGCGGCCCAGATGCGCGGCGTGGCCGATTATCTCTCGCGCGTCAGCCCGGTCCTCAGCCCGCTCGAGGGTAGATAGCCGGCGCCGGGCGGCCGCCCGGCTAGGTAGATCCGCGTATCGGATCGGTAGTGGGGCCCATGGCGCGGGTCGCGCAATGCGGCGCATTCTCGCCCCGGACATCCACGAGAGAAGTCACATGCCGGACCGCAAGCACGCCCTCGTCGTCTACTACTCGCTGAGCGGCAACACCGAACGGGTCGCGAGGGCGCTCGCCGAGCAGCTCGGCGCCGACGTCGAACGAGTCCGCGAGCGCACCGCGCGACATGGAGTCCTCGGCTACGTGCGCGCGGCGTTCGACAGCCTGCGCGAACGGCCCACGGTGCTCATCGACTTCCCGAAGAACGCGGACGATTACGACCTCACGATCGTGGGCACACCCATCTGGGCGGGAAAGATCACGCCGGCCGTGCGGACCATCCTGAAATCCATCCGGGGGCACGCCCGGCGCGTCGCGTTCTTCACGACCTCGGGAAACACGCCTGCGGAACGCGTGGTGCCCACGATGGAGAAGCTCGCGGACCAGGGCGCCGTCGCTTTCGTGGGGTTCACCGACCGTGAGCTGCGCGATCCGGCCGTCTACTGGAACAAGCTGGGCAGATTCGTGGCGGCGTTGCGCGCCGAGCCGGCTTTTCCGGCGAACGAACGAATGCGGCAGATGCCGGCGAGACCGGCAGTGGAAGGAGACATGCGATGAAACTCGTCATCAGGCTCGTTGCCGTCGTCGCGATAGTGCTGATCCTTCAGCCCGACGTGGCATTCCACGAAAACTCCACGCGGGAAGAGGAGATGCAGGAGCAGATGCGGCTGATGCAGTCGCAGGTGGAATCGATCCGCGACGCACAGGATCCGCAGACGCGCCAGCGTCTCGTCCGGGAGCACTGGACGACGATGCAGCGGATGTCGGCGATGATGGAAGAAGGATGAGGGGTCAGGCCGCCGACTCCACGATGCTGAATTCGAGTCCGCGCGCGCCGCTCAGTGAATTGGAAACCAGGCAGACTTGTTCGGCGCGCTCCAGGAGTTTTCTCGCCTGGCCGGAATCCGCCCCGACGGGCACGGTGAGCTCCGCGAAGGTGGTGAAACGCGTGAACCGGGTCTGGCCGTCGACCCGCTCGAGCGTACCTTCGACCCGGCAGTCCAGCTTCGACCATTCGAAGCGGGCGGCCCGACTCACGCCGCGAAACGTCAGGATGTAGCAGTTGGCCACCGCGGCGCACAGCAGGGTCTCGGGAGACCATCGGCCGCCGGGACCGTCGAACTCCGGCGGCGGCGCCGTCAGGATGTCCGGCAGCGACGGCGAGGTCACGGTGACGTCGCCGGTCGCCTGGCCGCGCGCCGCCGCAGGGTAGAGGTGCGGATAGGGATGCATGACTAACTCCTGCGCTCCTTGAGCGCCTCGATGCCGAGCAGTTTGAGCACGTATTTCTCGTAGACCGGTACCGTCGATCCGTGGCGCACCTTGCGAAGGAAGTACTTCTCGAAGGCGATCTTGGCCAGGTGTACCCACTTGCCGCTCTTCGACCAGGTGACGTTGCGCGGCGGGATTTCCGGCAGGGCGACGAACGCCGCCCCGGTGTCGCCGAAGTCCGCCAGGCAGATGGCGTTCCAGGTCGCCTGGGACACGGCCGGTTTGCCGGCGAGTTGCGCGGCGATGTTCTCGCACACGGCACTCACCATCGATTCGATCATGTAGCCGGTCTTGGGCGCGCCGGTCGGCACCGGAGTGGCCTCGACCGGCGGGATGGCGACGCACACGCCCACCGAGTAGATGTTGGGATACCGCTGCGAGCGCTGCTGCGGATCGACCAGCACGAAACCGCGCGGATTGCACAGTCCGGGCACGGCCGCGACGGGTTCCACGCCCTTGAACGCCGGAATCACCATCGCGTACTTGAACGGCAGCGCGCTTTCCTTCTTCGGCTTGCCGTCGTCGTCATGTTCGACCACGCGCATCTGGCCGGCGGTGACGCCCGCGATGCCGGCGTTGACGATCCACTTGATGTGGCGCTGGCGCAGTTCCGATTCCATGAGGCCCTTGCTGTCGCCGACGCCGCCGAGGCCCATGTGCCCGATGTACGGTTCGCTGGTGACGAAGGTCATCGGCACACGGTCGCGCAGCTTGCGCTTGCGAAGATCGGCATCGAGGATCATCGCGAACTCGTAGGCCGGGCCGAAGCAGCTCGCGCCGGCGGCGGCGCCGATCACGATCGGGCCCGGATCGGCGAGAAACGCCTGGTAGTTGTCCCAGGCGCGCGCCGCATGTTCGTGCGTGCACACGGATTGCGTGAAGCCTTCGGGGCCGAGGCCGGGGACGTCCTCGAATGCGAGTTTCGGGCCGGTGGCGATGACCAGGTAGTCGTACTGGAGCGTCAACCCGCTGCGCAATCGCAGCGAATGGGCCGCGGCGTCGATGTGATCGACCGGCTGGTCGTGCCACTCGATGTCCTTGGCGGCGAGTGGTGCGCGCAGCTCCACGCGCGTCTGTTCCCTTTGCCGCCAGCCGACCGCGATCCACGGATTCGACGGCGTGAATTCGAAATGGGGCGAAGTGCCCACCAGCGACACGCGATGCGATTTGCCCAGCTTCTTGCGCAGCTCGAAGGCGCAGGGAACGCCGCCGATCCCGGCGCCGATCACGATGATGTGTGCCATGACGATTACTCCTGGCGCACGGGCGCCGGTTGCCGTCTCAGGTATGCGTAGTAGAGAACCGGGATCACGACCAGCGTGAGCGCGGTGGAAACGAGGATGCCGAAGATCAGCGAGACCGCGAGCCCGTTGAAGATCGGATCGTCGAGGATGAAGAACGCGCCGATCATCGCCGCGAGCCCGGTGAGCGCGATGGGCTTCGCGCGCACGATGCCCGCGCGCATCACGGCGTCTTCCAGGCTGGCGCCGGTGCGCAGCTCGGTGTCGATGAAATCGACCAGCAGGATGGAATTGCGCACGATGATGCCGGCCAGCGCGATCATGCCGATCATCGACGTCGCGGTGAACTGCGCGCCGAGCAGCGCGTGCCCGGGCATCACGCCGACGATCGTCAGCGGGATCGGCGCCATGATGATCAGCGGCAGGACGTACGATCCGAACTGCGCGACCACCAGTAGATAGATGAGAACGAGCCCGACCGCGTAGGCGAGGCCCATGTCGCGAAACGTCTCGTAGGTGATCTGCCACTCGCCGTCCCACTTGATCGCGACCTGGTTTGGATCGGCGGGCTGGGAAATGAACCGCTGCTCGATGGCCGCGCCGCCCGGCGGTTCGTCCGCGATCCGGCCCACCATGTCGAACATGCCGTACAGCGGGCTGTCGAGCCGGCCTGCCATGTCGCCGGTCACGTAGACCACCGGCAGCAGGTCCTTGTGGTAGATAGTCGAGTCGCGCCGCGTCTCGCGCAGCGTTACGAGCTCGGAGAGCGGGATCGCCGTCCCGTCGGCGGCGCGCACTTCGAGCGCCAGCAGCGCGCTGGCGTCACCCTTGTCGGCGATCGGCAGCCCGGCGCGCACCGGGATGGGGTATCGCTCGCGGCCCGGGTGCGCGTAGGTCACGTCGCTGCCGCTGAGCGCGGCCGCGATCGCATCGACGATCGGCTGCTGCGCCACGCCGAGCTGCGCGGCCTTCTGCCGGTCGATCTCGATCACGAAACGCCGGGCCGGCGCTTCGAGGCTGTCGTCGACGTCGACGATGTCGGGCGTCTCGTCGAATACCTGCCGCACGCCAGCGGCGATGCGCTGCTGTTCCGCGTAACCTGGTCCATACACCTCGGCCACCAGCGGCGCCTGGACCGGTGGGCCGGGCGGCACTTCCACCACCTGCACTGAAGCACCCTGTTTGCGCCCGATCTCGGCGAGGGCGGGCCGCACCGCGAGCGCGATGTCGTGGCTCTTGCGCGAGCGATGATGTTTGTCGACCAGGTTCACCTGCAGGTCGCCGAGCTCCGGGCTTTCGCGCAGGTAGTACTGGCGCACGAGCCCGTTGAAGTTGATCGGCGCGGCGGTGCCGGCATAGGCCTGGTAGTCGCTGACTTCCGGCAACTTGCCGACTTCGTGCGCGAGCTCGTCGAGCACGCGCGCCGTGGATTCGAGCGTGCTGCCCTCGGGCAGGTTGACGACGACCTGGAATTCCGACTTGTTGTCGAAGGGCAGCATCTTCATGACGACGAGTCGCACGGCGACCAGCCCGACGGCGACGACAATCGCGCCGAGCACGCCCCAGTAGAGCTTGTGACGGCGGCCGCGCGCGGCGCCGCCGCCGAGAAACGGACGCAGCACGCGCTCGAACAGACGGCGCAATCGCGGGCTTTCGGCCTCTTCGTGCGCCGGCCCGTGCCCGCCGAGCAGCTTGCGGCATAGCCACGGCGTGAACACCAGCGCCACGGCGAGCGAGATCATCATGCCCATGCTCGAGTTGATCGGGATGGGGCTCATGTACGGGCCCATCAGGCCGCTCACGAAGGCCATGGGCAGCAGTGCCGCGATGACCGTGAAGGTGGCGAGGATGGTGGGGCCGCCCACCTCGTCGACGGCGCGCGGAATCAGCTGCGTCATCGGCGTGTCGCGGTTTTCGGGCAGCCGCGCGTGCCGATGCACGTTCTCGACGATGACGATGGCGTCGTCGACCAGGATGCCGATGGAGAAGATCAGCGCGAACAGCGACACGCGATTGATGGTGAAGCCCCACGCCCACGAGGCGAACAAGGTCGCCGCGAGCGTCACGACAATAGCCGCGCCGACCACGACGGCCTCGCGCCGGCCCATCGCGAACACCACCAGCAACACCACCGAGGCGGTCGCGAACAGCAGCTTCTGGATGAGTTTCTTCGCCTTGTCGTTCGCCGTCTCGCCGTAGTTGCGCGTGACGGTGACTTCGACGCCCTCGGGAATGTAGGTGCCGCGCAGCCGGTCGACGCGCTCGATCACCTGCGTGGCGACGTCGATCGCGTTTTCGCCCGGCTTCTTCGAGATCGCGATCGTCACGGCGGGCGCGTGCTCGACGGACGGGATGCCGCGCGTGTCGGCGCCGGGTCCGGTGCCGAACCAGACGTATGAATCGGGCTGCTCGGGACCGAGACTGACCGTCGCGACGTCTTCGAGGAACACCGGCTTCCCCTGGTGCGCACCCACCACGAGCCCTGCGATGTCGTTGCGATCGGCGAGAAATCGCCCGGCATCGACCGCGGTCACCTGGTTGTCGCCCACCAGCGATCCGGCGTGTTGCACGACGTTCGCCGCCTGCAAGGACTGCATCAGCTCGCCGACCGTGAGCCCGAATCCCGACAGTCGTTGCGGATCGAGGTCGACACGCACGACGCTGCGCGGCGCGCCGATCGTGTACACGTTGCGCGTTCCCGGCACGCGCTTGAGCTCGGCTTCGAGCGTGCGCGCGACCTGGCCGAGATCGTGGCCGCCGCGCGCCGGGTCGGCCGTCCACAGCGTCAGCGTGACGATGGGAACGTCGTCGATTCCTTTCGGCTTGACCAGCGGCTGCAGCACCCCCGAACCCGGTGGCTGCCAATCCTGGTTCGAGTAGATAGCGTTGTAGAGGCGCACGATGGCCTCGGTGCGCGGCTCGCCCACCTCGAACTGGATGCCGAGCACCGCAAGTCCCGGGCGCGAGGCGGAGGTGATGTGCTCGACCCCCGCGATCTCGCCGAGCACTTTTTCCATGGGTGTGGCGACCAGGTTCTCGACCTGCTCGGCCGAGGCGCCCGGAAACGGCACCAGCACGTTCGCGAAGGTGACGTCGATCTGCGGTTCTTCCTCGCGCGGAGTGACGAGCACGGCAAAGGCGCCGGCCAGCAGCGCCGCGAGCGCCAGCAGCGGCGTGAGCTGCCGCCCGAGGAACGCGCGCGCGAGACGGCCGCTGAATCCCAGCGCCTCGCTCACCCCGCGTCTCCGGGGGTAGTTAGCGGCGCCAGGCGTTTCATGGCCGCGATCGGATCGGTGGCGATGCGGTCGCCCGCCACGAGCCCGGCCAGGATCTCCACGTCTTCGCCGAAGCGATGGCCCATGCGCACCTGGCGCAGGGTCGTGCGGCCGGTGGCATCGATGACGTAGACCGCGCTGACTTCACTGCGCTCGACCACCGCGCTCGCGGGAACCAGCAGTCGCTCGGTCTCGCCGATGACGAAGGCCACCTTGACGAACATGCCGGGGTACAGGTCGGCGGCGTTCTCGGGTAGTTCGAGCCGCGCGCGGAAGGTGTTGCCGGGCGGCGCGGCCTCGGGAAACACGGTGAGCTTCGTGGCCTCGATGCGCCGGTCGCCGACGTAGACGGCGGCCTTCCTGATGCGGCGCACCTGGTCGACGATGGATTGCGGAATCTCCACGGTCACGCGCAGGAACTGCAGCGACAGCCCGCTCATGAGCGGCGTGCCGGGCGCGACCGTCTCGCCGACTTCGACGTTGCGCCGCGTGACCACGCCCGCGTAGGGCGCGGTGATTTCCGTGTAGGCCACGCCTTCGCGCGCGGCCGTCAATGCGGCGCGGGCGGCCGCGAGCTGCGCGCGCGCCGCGTCGCGGTTCGCGGACGCCTGGTCGAGCGCTTCCTTGGAGACGACCTGGTCCTTGTACATCGCGGTGGCCCGCTCGTAGCGCTGGCGCGCCTCGGTGTCGCGCGCCGTGGCCTCGCGCAATCCCGCCTCGGCCTGCAGCAGTCCGGCGCGCTGCTCGGTGGCGCGCAGGCGCACGATGACGGCGCCCGCGGGCACGAAATCGTTCACGTCGTAGAGGATCTCCGTGACGCGGCCGGAAGTCTGCGCCGCGACCGTGCCCTGGTTCACGGCCTCGATGCGCCCGTCGAGCAGCCGCTCGAGTGGCGTGCGCCGGGCCTCGACGACCCGTGATGCCAAAGGGTCGCCGGTCGCGGGGGGCGGCGCCGGCTCGGGTGAGCCGCATGCCAGCAACACGCACGCCACTGCCGCCGACAACGGCCGGCTCTTGCCTCGCGCGGCGAACACGTCAGTGAAACGCGCAGCCGGGCCGCACGCCGGCCTTCTTCAGGACCATCGCCAGCGGGCAGAATCCCGAGAAGGCTGCCTGCAGCAGGTTGAGTCCGACGAACGCGGCGAGCAGCAGCCAGGCCGGGTTCACGAAATAGGCGAGCAACAGGCTCACTATCACCATGCTGCCGGCGAATGCGAGGACGATGCGGTCGATCGACATGGCAACTACTCCAACAAGATGCACCGATCGTGCCTGCGGAATTGTTGTGGAACCGGCCGCCGCGGGCATCCGTAGGAGCCGATTGCGAGGACGCAGAACTACGTACTGGCGTCGTCGCGCCCGGCGGGGCGTGCGCGCCACCTCTCGGTGGCCAGATCGAGCAGGGTGAACAGCAGGGCCGTGCCGAAGATCGCCGCATGGCCGAGCGACAGGGGGCCGGCAAACAGGATCAGCGGCAGCAGGGATTCGGGCAATTGATCGAGCAGCGGCGCGGAATGACCCGCCGGCCAACGCATGCGGCGCTTGACGAAAGAGGAGGCGAGATCGCCGCCCAGCGCGATCAGCCCGAAACCCAGGCCCACCCACGCGCCACAGGGTAGTAAGGCGCCGATCGCCGTACAGGCGAGCGCGCCGGAGGCGAGGCCGCGCCACGTCTTGTGGGCGCCGAAAATGGGGAGCTTGCCCCGACGCCCGAGGGAGGTATCGATGGGAGTGTCCCATCGTTCGCCGAACAGCCGCGCGACGAGCACCGGCGTGGCGTTGGCCGCGACCAGCAGGGACAGTGCGCCCGGATCGACCAGGACGCCGAGATCGGTCAGCCAGCCGGGCGTAGCCGCATCCTCAGTGCGTCGACGCGTGGTTGATGTCGATCATCATGCGCACCAGCTCGGCCACCGAATGCGCGTTCATCTTTTCCATCACGCGGGCGCGGTGGATCTCCACGGTGCGCGGGCTCACGCCCAGGTCCTGCGCGATCGACTTGTTCTGCTTGCCGAGGGTCATGAGATCGAGCACCTCGCGTTCGCGCGGCGTCAGCGATTCCAGGTGCGACCTGATGCGCTCGTGTTCCCCGAGCGATGCGCGCAGCTCGGCGTCCTTGGCGATGGCTTTCTGGATGCGGTCGAGCAGATCCTGGTCGCGAAACGGCTTCTGCAGGAAATCGAAGGCGCCGTGCTGCATGGCCTCGACCGCCATCGGGATGTCGCCGTGTCCGGTCATGAAGATCACCGGGATCACCGCGCCACGCAGGTTGAGCTGCTGCTGCAGCTCGAGCCCGCTCATGCCGGGCATGCGGATGTCGAGCACGAGGCAGCCGGGCTGCGACGGCTGGTAGCCATTGAGGAACTCCGGCGCCGATGCGAACAACATCGATTCGAGGCCGACCGACTTGAGCAGGATGCGCATCGCATTGCGCACGCCGGCGTCGTCGTCGACCACCATGACCACGGGATTCTTTTTCATCTGACGATCTCCTCCGACACGGGCAGCCGCACGCAGAAGGTCGTTCCCCGCGGCGGCGCCGGTCGCGCCTCGATACTACCGCGGTGTCCCTGCACGATGGTACGGCTGATGGCGAGGCCGAGACCCGTTCCCGCCGACTTGGTGGTCGAAAACGGATCGAACAAACTATCGCGGATGCTGGCATCGATGCCGGGCCCGTTGTCGGTCACGCACAGCTCCACGTGGCCATCGAGCGTGCGTACCGCGCTCAATTGGACCTGGCGGGACCCGGGCGGACATTCGAGCAGCGCTTCGAGCGCGTTGCGCAGTAGATTGAGGATCACCTGTTGCAGCTGCACGGTATTGCCGCTGACCGGCGGCAGGTCGGGCTCGATCTCGATGGACAGGCGCGCCTCGTGGGCGCGCGCGTCCGACAGCATGAGCGAGCGCAATTCCTCGATGAGCACGCTGACCTCGACCGGCGCGTGTTCGTCGGCCGTGTCGGCGCGCGTCATGCGTCGCAGCCGCCGGATGATCTCGCCGGCGCGCAGCCCTTCGGCGCTGATCTCGCGCACCGCCTCGCGAATTTCGGCCATGTCGGGATCGGCCATGCCGAGATATCGTTCGCAGGCGCGCGCATAGGTGGTGATCGCGGTGAGCGGCTGGTTGAGTTCGTGCGCGATCCCCGCGGTCATCTCGCCCAGGGTCGCGAGACGCGCGACGCGCGTCAGCCGGTCCTGCGCGAGGTGCAGGTTCTGTTCGCGTTCGATCTGTTTGGTCACATCCATCCCGGAGCACAGCCAGCCGGCGGGCGTGCCATCCGCGCCGCGCAGCGCGATGCAGCGCCAGTAGATGCGGCGTGGCGTGCCGTCCATCGCGACACAGTCGAATTCGCGCTCGCGCTGGTATCCGCTCGAAAGCGCGTTCGCGAGCAGGAGGCGGGCCCGTTCTCGCTCGGCGTCACCGCACATGAACGACACCCAGTCGAGTCCCGCGATTTCCTGCGCGGCGGCGCCCAGCAGCTCGCTGCCGCGCGGATTCACCTCGCGCACGCGACGTGCGGCGTCGAGCTCGACGAGGATCGAGTCCGAAAGATCGAGATACGCGCGCGCCCGGTCGCGCTCGAGCTTGAGGTCCGCGAGCGTCTCGTTCTCCTCGGTGGCGTCGCGCAGCAACCCGACGAAGCGCGGCGGAGCGGTGTCCGGCACGCGTCCGACCGACAGCCGGGCCGGAAAAACGCTGCCGTCCTTGCGGCGCGCGGTGACCTCGCGGCCGATGCCGATGATCCGGGCAACGCCGGTGTCCAGGTAGCGCTTCATGTAGCCATCGTGGGCGGTGCGGTCCGGTTCGGGCATGAGCATGCTGACGTTCTCGCCGAGCAGCTCGTCCGCCCGGTAGCCGAAGGTGCGGCAGGCGGAGGCGTTCACGTCCGTGATGTGGCCACGATGATCGATGACGACGATGGCGTCCACGGCCGCCTCCATCAACGCCTGGGTCTCCCGCGAATACATGATGCGAGTATGGAGTTGCGCCAGGTGGCTAGATGTACGCAAAACCACGGACAAGGTAGGTATAGCGGCTGATTATCCGCCGCGCATCGTATTGCGAGGATGCGGGCCATGAAGGCCGATACCGACGATTTGATGCGCTCCCGCGAACGGCTGATGGCGCGCGCGGCCGAGCTGCGCGATCGACTCGACCGTGTGCGGCGCGACCTGCGCCGCGAGCGCGAGCCGTTGCCCCGCGACAGCGACGATGCGGCCATCGCCGTCGAAAACGACGAGGTGCTGCAGGCCATCGAGCAGAGCGCGGTCGAAGAGCTGCGGCAGATCGACCTCGCGCTCGGGCGGCTCGCGGAGGGCGCCTTCGCGCGTTGCGAAAAATGCGGCGCGGAAATCGACGCCGCACGCCGGACGGCCGTGCCCTACGCGGCAACCTGCCGCGTGTGCGCGCGAGACGCCTGAGGTGATGCATTGGACAAGCTGACGTCGATCCTCGCCGTCGTCGAGGACGCCACCCCGGGATCCTTGTTAGTCGTGGACAAGGCGGTATGGCTCGCGCGCCAATTCGGGGCGCGTCTCGAGCTGCTGGCGGCGGAGACGAGGCTGTTGCCTTTGCTGTCCGCGCGGTGCGCCGGGTTGTCCCATGACAGGGTTACGCTCGGTTGCCTGGTCGGCCGGGACGAGCCGCCGCACCGCTCGCTGCTGCGGCACGTGCAGGTGCATGCGCCGGACCTGCTCATCAAGGCCCCGACGGGCGAACGGGTGGATTGCCGGATCGCCCGCGAGTGTCCGGCGCCACTGCTGCTGGCCGGCCCCGTACCGTGGCGTGATCCGGCGCGGATCGCCGCCGCCGTGGACGTCTCGGATCCGGATTCCGCGCGCGCGGCGCGCGCGGTGCTGCAGGCGGCGGGCTTCCTGGCGCTGGGATGCGCCGGCGACCTCGACATCCTCTACGGCGAGCGGGAAAGGGAAGACGAGCCGCTGCGCATGGAGCGCGCCGTCAGACTCGCGCAGCTCGTGCGCGAATTCCGCGTCGGGTGCGAGCGCATCCAGATGTTCGACGGCGCTCCCGAGGATTGCCTGCCACGGCTCATTTCCGCCCGCCGCTACGACCTGCTGGTCGTCGCCCTGTGTCCGTCGTGTCTCGGCACGCGCCTGGCCGAGGTCACCGAGGGTGACGTGCTGGTGGCGAAGAGTGATGGCGGCGAGCGCCACGCCGCGCGCGGACTCGACTCAAGGCTGGAGAAGGCCTTGCACCAGGGATAAGAGCTCGTCCGAATTGATGGGCTTGCTCGTGATCCGCAGGCGCGCATCGCCGGGCAACTCCCGCACGGCGGGCGATGTATCGCCCGTGACCAGCACGGCGCCGAATTCGGGTCCGCGAGCCTCGCGCGCCGCGGCGATGACCTGTGTGCCTGTCCGGCCCTTTTCGAGATGGTAATCCGTCACGAGCAGGTCGAATGGATCGGTGCGCAGCAGCGCGACGGCTTCGTCGGCGGTGGCGACGGCGGTGACGTCGAATCCCTCGATCTTCAGCAGCATGCGCATGGCGCTGCGCACACCGGGCTCGTCCTCGACCACCAGGATCCGGTGCGCGCTCGGGTCGTGCGCGCGGCCGGCGATCCTGGCCGCGGATGCGGTCACGCACGAGGTCGCCGAGGAACGCGGAAGCTCGATGGCGAACACCGAGCCGACGCCGGGCGTCGACGTCACGTCGATGGAAATGTCGAGCAGCTTCACGATCCGCTGCACGATGCTGAGGCCCAGGCCGTAGCCGTCCCGCGAACTGTTGGGAGAGACGCCGACCTGGTAGAACTCCTCGAAGATGTGGCCTAACTGCTCGGGCGCGATGCCGAGGCCGGTGTCGCGCACTTCGATGCGCAGGCGATCCTCGCGCGGCTCGCAGCGCAACTCGACGGAGCCGCGCTGCGTGTACTTGACGGCATTCGACAGCAGGTTGCGCAGCAGCTGCCCGACGAGCGCGACGTCGGAAAACGCCCGCTGCGTCGGCGTATCGACCGACAGTCGCAATCCCTTGCTGGCGGCCACGCCGGCAAAGTCGCGTCGCAACTCCTCGAACAGTGGCGCCAACTCGAAATCCGTGGCCTCCGCCTTGATGGCGCCGGATTCGAGTTTGCTGATGTCGAGCAGCGCGTTCAGCAGGCGCGACATCGCATCGATGGCCTCGTCCTGCTGCTTGAGCGCCTCGCGGCATTCCTCGTCCTGGATCATGCGGCGCAGGGCGCCATTCAGCAGCCCGAGCGTTTGCAGGGGCTGGCGCAGGTCGTGGCTCGCCGTCGCGAGAAAGCGGCTCTTGGCGAGATTGGCGTAGTCCGCGTCGTGACGCGCCTCACGCAGTGCCTGTTCGACCTGCTTGCGCTCCGTCACGTCGCGGATGGCCGCGGCGACGATCGACATGTTTCCCTGGGAAATCGGACTCAGGCTGATCTCGACCGGGAACTCGGTGGCATCCCGGCGCATGCCGAACAGCTCGAGTCCCGCGCCCATCGGGCGTACGCGCACGTTGCGCGCATAACCATCCCGATGTCCGGTGTGGCGCGCCCGGAATCGCTCGGGCAGCAGCAGCTCCACCTTCTGGCCGATGAGCTCGGCCGGGGCATAGCCAAACAACGCGGTCACCTGGTTGTTGGCAAACAGGATCGTGCCGGTCGAGTCGATGATGATCATCGCGTCCGGAGCCGAATCGAGAACGCTCCGGACGAGCTCTGAGGAAAGCATTTCAGTGATGGCAGGGCCGTCGGTGGGGCCAAGCATCACATTGGGGGGTGGCTGTCGCAAGCCTTGACTCTCTCAGCGAGTTCCAGCCCGCACATCCGCAAGACTGCGTACACGGCTGTGGTTCGCCCCGAAGCCTCTCCCGCGAGTCCTGCCCGAAGATGCGCCATGGGCAAACGCATCGTCATCATCCAGGGACACCCCGATCCCGATCAGGGCCGTTTCTGTCACGCGATCGGCTGGACTTACGAGGAAGGCGCGGTGCGATCCGGGCACGAGGTGCGCACGATCGACGTGGCGCGGCTCGACTTCCCGCTGCTGCGGACTCAGCGCGATTTCGAGAAGGGCAAGGCGCCCGAGGCGATCCGCGAGGCGCAGGAGGACATCCGCTGGGCGAATCACGTCGTGATCATCTATCCACTGTGGCTGGGCACGTTGCCCGCGCTGTTGAAGGGATTCTTCGAGCAGACGTTCCGCCACGGTTTCGCGCTCGAGCCGACGCGACGCGGCAGCGGCATGAAGCGGCTGCTGAAAGGGCGCTCCGCGCGCATCTTCGTGACCATGGGAATGCCCGCGAGCGTCTATCGGCTGTATTTTCACGCGCACGGCCTCAAGAGTTTCGTGAGCGGCGTGCTCGGCATGGTGGGCATCGCCCCCGTCCGCTCGACGCTTTTCGGCCTCATCGCCAATCGGGGCGCCAGGTACCGCACCCGCTGCCTCGATGAGGTCCGCGCACTGGGCGCCCGCGCCCGATGAAGCGCGCAGGGTTTCTACTCTGCCTCCTGCCGACGTTGGGCGGTGTCGTCGGGGCGCTCATCGACGAGCGGCGACATCTCGGTTTCACGAACTGGCGCGCGGCCTGTCGCGCCGCGGGGCCGTCGCTGCAGTCGTTCATCGTCTTCACGCGCGAGCTGTTGCCGAGTGCGATCGTCGCGATGCTCGCCGGCGCTTTTCTCGTCGTGCTGATCGGCATCGTCGCGCGACGCGCCGACGGCGCCGCCCGCACGTGCTTCGCCGCGCATCTCGGGTGCTTCCTTTCCCTGCCGCTCATGATCGCGACCTGCATGATCGCGCCGGCTCCCGCCGTGATGCTGTTCGCGGATGTCGCATTCGCGGCGCTCGCGGCCATCCTCGTCCTGCGCGTCATTTCGCGGCGGCAACGCGCGCCCGCGATGCATCCGTAGTCCTGCGTACACGGTCGCGCGACTCGTGCGTAGTGCCGCGTATTCCGCGTCGTGCCCTCGCTACAGAGAATTTGCACGTCAACAACGCGGAGCGATCCACTCAATGAGTTCCACCGTCGCCGAAGTCCTGCCTTCGGCACTCAGTACGCCGGCCAAGGCAGCGCCCACCGCAACCTACAACGACAAGGTTGTCCGCCAGTTCGCGATCATGACGGTGGTATGGGGCATCGTCGGCATGCTCGTGGGCGTGTTCATCGCCGCGCAGCTCCTGTGGCCCGAGCTCAACTTCGGCATATCGTTCCTGTCGTACGGGCGCCTGCGTCCGCTGCACACGAATGCGGTGATCTTCGCGTTCGGCGGCAGCGCGCTGTTCGCGACTTCGTATCACGTCGTGCAGCGGACCTGCCACGTGCGGCTGTTCTCGGACAAACTCGCCGCGTTCACCTTCTGGGGCTGGCAGACCGTGATCGTGCTCGCGGCGATCACGTTGCCCATGGGCATGACGACCAGCAAGGAATACGCGGAGCTCGAGTGGCCCATCGACCTCCTGATCGCGGCCGTGTGGGTCGCGTACGCGATCGTGTTCCTCGGCACGCTCGTCAAGCGCCGCGTCTCGCACATCTACGTCGCCAATTGGTTCTTCGCGTCCTTCATCATCACGGTGGCGGTGCTGCACATCGTCAACAGCGCCGAGATTCCCGTGAGCCTGGGCAAGTCCTATCCCATCTACGCCGGCACCGTCGATGCGATGGTGCAATGGTGGTACGGCCACAATGCGGTGGGCTTCTTCCTGACCGCCGGCTTCCTCGGGATGATGTACTACTACGTGCCGAAGCAGGCTCAGCGTCCTGTCTACTCGTACCGCCTGAGCATCGTGCACTTCTGGGCGCTGATCTCCATCTACATGTGGGCCGGCCCTCACCACCTGCATTACACGACGCTGCCCGACTGGGCGCAGTCGCTGGGGATGGTCTTTTCGCTGATCCTGCTCGCACCGTCCTGGGGCGGCATGATCAACGGCCTCATGACCGTTTCCGGCGCCTGGCACAAGCTGCGCACCGATCCCATCCTCAAGTTCATGGTGGTGGCGCTGTCGTTCTACGGCATGTCGACCTTCGAAGGTCCGATGATGTCGATCAAGACGGTCAACGCGCTGTCTCACTACACGGACTGGACCGTCGGCCACGTGCACGCGGGCGCGCTCGGCTGGGTCGCGATGATCACCATCGGCTGCATCTACTCGATGCTGCCGAAGCTCTATGGCAAGAAGGAGATGTGGAGCGTGCGGCTCATCGACTGGCATTTCTGGACCACCACCATCGGCGTGGTGCTCTACATCACCTCGATGTGGATCGCGGGCGTGATGCAGGGCCTCATGTGGCGCGCCACGAACGATGACGGCTCGCTGACGTACTCCTTCATCGAGGCCCTCAACGCGACGTATCCGTACTACGCGGTGCGGCTCACGGGCGGACTGCTGGTGCTGTCCGGCATGGGCCTCATGGCCTGGAACGTCTGGAAGACCGTCGGCGGGCAGTCGAGCGTGCCGGCCGCGGCGATACCGGAGCCCGCATGAGCAAGTTCACGCACGAAACCGTCGAGAAGAAGGTCTCCTGGCTCGGCGTGTGGATCGCCGTCGTGATCAGCATCGGCGGCCTGGTGGAGATCGTGCCGCTCTATCTATCCAACGAGGTGACGACGCCGGCGCCGGGCGTGAAGCCGTACCACGCGCTCGCGCTCGAGGGCCGCGACATCTACGTGCGCGAAGGCTGCTACAACTGCCATTCGCAGATGATCCGCCCGCTGCGCGCGGAAACCGAGCGTTACGGCCACTACTCGCTCGCCGGCGAGAGCGTCTACGACCATCCGTTCCAGTTCGGCTCGAAGCGCACGGGTCCGGATCTCGCGCGCGTCGGCGGCCGCTACAGCGACGAATGGCACCGGCTGCATCTCACGAATCCGCGCGACGTCGTGCCGGAATCCAACATGCCGCAGTACCCGTGGCTCGAGAAGGCGCTGGTCGACGCGGACCTCACGCCCGCGAAGATGCGCGCGCTGCGCAAGGTCGGCGTGCCGTACACGGACGAGGAAATCGCCGCGGCTTCTGACGCCGTGCGCGACAAGACGGAGATGGATGCGTTGATCGCCTATCTGCAGGGCCTCGGCACCGCCGCGGCGAACTGGTGAGACTCATGGACATTGGTGTGTTTCGCGGCATCGTCACGGGCGTCCTGCTCGTGTTGTTCCTCTGGTTGATCGCGTGGGCGTGGAGCAGGCGTCGCAAGGAGAAGTTCGACGCCGCCGCGCGCCTGCCGCTCGAAGACAAGGATCCCGAATGACGCGCGCGCACAGCATCTTCATCATCGCGCTCACCGTCGCGAACATCGCCGGTGCGATGTGGCTGTTGTGGTGGACACGCAGGACGCGCGGGGAGCAAGCCGCCGCCGAGACCACGGGCCACGTCTGGGACGAAGACCTCACCGAGCTCAACAACCCACTGCCGCGCTGGTGGCTGTGGCTGTTCATCATCACCGTGGCCTTCGCCGGTGTGTATCTCGCGTTGTACCCGGGACTCGGCAAGTTCGGTGGCGCGCTCGGCTGGACGTCGAGCGGCCAACACGCGGTCCAGGCCGCGGCCAACGCGAAGCGCATCGAGCAGACGCTCGCGCCGTTCGCCGACCGCGCCGTGGCCGACCTCGCGGGCGATCCGGCGGCGCTCAACATCGGCCGCAACCTGTTCCTCAACAACTGCGCGGCGTGCCACGGGTCGGACGGCGGCGGCGCGCCCGGATTTCCCAACCTGACGGACAAGGACTGGCAGTGGGGCGGCGACCCCGACACGATCGTCGCGACCATCGCCGACGGTCGCACGGGCGTGATGCCGCCCTGGGGCGAGGTGCTCGGTGCGCGCGGAGTCGAGGACGTCATGGACTACGTGTTCAGCCTGCAGGGCCGCATGCTCACGTCGGGCGACATCAAGGCCGGCGGCGAGAAGTTCGCGCAGCTGTGCGCGGCCTGCCACGGCGTCGATGCGCGCGGCAATCCGCTGCTCGGCGCGCCCAATCTCACCGATGGCACGTGGCTGCACGGCGGCTCGCTGGTGGCGGTGCGCGAGAGCATCGCCAAGGGACGCACGGGCGCGATGCCCGCGCACGGCGCGCGGCTCGGTCCCACGCGAGTCAAACTACTGTCGGCCTACGTGTTGTCGCTCAAGGTGCCGGAGGAAGCGGATGGAGCAGAAAGTGCAGGCGCCGCCGCAACCGCGGCCCGGTGAGCTCGGATCCCGTGCGCGCGCCACGGGCGCGCTGGTGTGGAGCGCGTTCCTCGCGGCGTCGCTCGCCACGATGATCTGCTTCGCGTTCATCGATCCCGAGGACATCGAACTCGGGCGTGCGCCTTCCTGGTGGAACACGCGGCTGCGCGTATACGCGATCGGATTCTTCTTCTTCTGGCTCGTGGGTTTCATCGCCGCCTGGCTGAGTTGGGTCCTCGCGCGCGCCGGCCGCGAGGAGCGCTGAGATGCTCGAGCCGGTCGAAGGCGCGCGCGATTCGCTGTACATCGCGCACCAGAAGGTCTATCCGCGCGAGATCTCGGGACGCTTCGCGCGGCTGCGCACGCTCGCGGTGTGGGCACTGCTCGGCATCTTCTATCTGCTGCCCTGGCTGCAGTGGGGCGAGCGCCAGGCCGTGCTGTTCGATCTGCCGGCGCGCAAGTTCTTCATCCTCGGGCTCGTGTTCTGGCCGCAGGATTTCATCTTCCTCACGTGGCTGCTGATCATCGCGGCGCTGGCGCTGTTCTTCTTCACGGCGGTCGGCGGGCGACTGTGGTGCGGCTACGCGTGCCCGCAGACGGTGTGGACGGAGGCGTTCCTGTGGATGGAGCGTTTCGCCGAGGGCGACCGCGCGGCGCGGCAGAAGCTCGATCGCGGGCCTTGGACGCTCGAGAAGCTCGGGCGCAAGTCGCTCAAGCAGTTCCTGTGGATCACGTTCGCGTTGTGGACCGGCTTCACGTTCGTCGGCTTCTTCACGCCGATCCGCACGCTGGGCCAGGAAGTGATGACGTTCGCGCTCGGTCCGTGGGAAACGTTCTGGATCCTGTTCTACGGCTTCGCCACCTACGGCAACGCGGGTTACCTGCGCGAGCAGGTGTGCAAGTACATGTGTCCGTACGCGCGTTTCCAGGGCGCGATGTTCGACCGCGACACGCTGGTGATCACCTACGACCAGGAGCGCGGCGAACCGCGCGGGGCGCGCAAACGCGGCACGGACGCGAAATCCCAGGGCAAGGGCGATTGCATCGACTGCACCTGGTGCGTGCAGGTGTGCCCGACCGGCATCGACATCCGCCAGGGACTGCAGATCGAGTGCATCGCCTGCGCGTTGTGCATCGACGCCTGCGATTCCGTGATGGACAAGATGGAGACGCCGCGCGGACTGATCCGCTACACGACGCAGCACGCGCTGGAACATCAGCGCACGAAGATCCTGCGGCCGCGCACGATGATCTACGGCGGACTGCTCGCCACGCTCATCGTCGGCTTCGTGGTCGCGATCGCGCTGCGTTCGCCCGTGTCCCTCGACGTGATCCGCGACCGCAACGCGTTGTACCGGCTCACCGACGACGGCCACGTCGACAACGTCTATACCATCCGCATCCTCAACAAGAGCGAGCGCGAGCAGCGCTTCGCGCTCGAGGCGCGCGGCGCCTCGCCGCTCACGCTGCTGCCGCACGTGTCCGAATATCGTGTCGCGAGCGGCGCCGTGCACTCCGTGCCGATCCGCGTGCGCCGCGCGGCCTACGACCCGCTCGGCGCCGAGACCATCACCTTCACGCTGCGCTCGCTCGACGACCCCAGCGTGACAACCGAAACCGAGGCGCGCTTCCTCGCGCCCACGAGATAGACCATGCCCCCAGACCCGAAAGTTTTACCGGATCCCGGTGCCAGGCACCGTAACCCGGCAAAAGTCTTACCGGATTCCGGTGCCTGGCACCGCAACCCGGTATTCGTCCTGATCTGGGCGTTGCCGGCGGCGGCGGTGGTGGCGGGGGTCGCGACGTTGCTGATTGCGCTCGACAGTGCGGACCGTGCGCTGCCGGCGAGTTATCACTGGGAAGGCGCGCGGCTCGACGAGGACTTCGAGCGTGCCCGGCGCGCGGCGCAACTCGGGCTCGCGGCGAGTTTCGATCTGACCTCGGGGACGGGGCAGTGCTCCGTCACGCTCGCGCCGGCGGTGGATGCCGACGTGCTCGAGCTGCGGCTCACGCACGGCTCGGATGCCGGGCTCGATCGCATGCTGCGGCTCACGCGAGAGGACGACGGCGTCTATCGTTCGGCGTGCGCACCGGCGCCGCCCGGCCGCTGGCGCGTCGCGCTCGGCGACGTGGCGGGTAGTTGGGCGTTGCGTGGCGCGGCCGAAGGGCCGCTGAGCTCGTTCGAATTGCGCGCACGCGCACCGGAGGGCGCGGGCTCATGAGCACGGCCGACGCGCTGCACACCCGCTGGTCGCTCGACGCCGGCGATCACGAGCACGTCGTGTTCCTGGTCGAAGGCATGCATTGCGCCGGCTGCGCGCGCACGATCGAGAAGGCGGTGCGCGCGTTGCCGGTCGAATCCGTGCGCGTGAACAACATGAACGCGCGTGTCGCGGTGGACTGGCGCGGCGGACAGACGACCCTCGCCCAGATCCTCGATGCCGTTTCGCGCGCCGGATTCAAACCGGTGCCGTTGGCGGGCAGCGAGGCGAGCGCGCACTACAAGCACGAGCGCCGCGCGGCGCTCAAACGCGTCGGCTTCGCCTCGCTCGGCATGATGCAGGCGATGATGTACCTGGGCGCGCTCTACGGCGCGAGCGACATCGATCCGGCGATGATGCGGCTGATGGCCGTGGCCGGCATGGTGATCGTGACGCCGGTGCTGTTCTACAGCGGCGCGCCGTTCCTGATCGGCGCGTGGCGCGATCTCTCGCGTCGACGCGTGGGCATGGATGTCCCGGTCGCGCTCGCGCTGCTGCTCGCGTGGCTGCCGAGCGTCGTCAACACGTTCCGCGGCAGCGGCGAGGTCTACTTCGATTCCGTCGCGATGTTCGTATTCTTCCTGTCCGCGGGACGTTTCCTCGAAATGAGCGTGCGCCATCGCGGCGCGACCACCGCCGAGGCGCTGGCCCGCAGCCTGCCGGCACGCGTCTCGCGGCTGCGCGCCGACGGGTCGCGCGAAGACATTCCCGCGAGCGCGCTCGCGCCCGGCGACCGTTTCATCGTGCCGAAGGGCAGCGTCGTCGCCGTGGATGCGAGGCTCGCGGACGCAGGCGCGGAAGCGCTGCTCGACGAATCCCTCCTGACCGGTGAATCCACGGCCGTACGCCGCGGCGCCGGGCAGGTCATCCGTGGCGGTAGTTTGAACATCGGCGGCCCCCTCTCGCTGGTGGCTGCCGCCGCGGTGAGGGACTCGACTCTGGCCGCGATCGTCTCGCTGCAGGAGCGCGCGCGGGAGGAGCGCCCGCGCCTGGCGCGCGCCGCGGACCGCGCGGCGTCGTGGTTCGTCGGCACGATCCTGGTGCTGGCCGTGCTGACCGGCGTGTTGTGGTGGCCGATCGATCCCGCGCGCGCGTTCTCGGCGGTGCTCGCCGTGCTGGTCGTGACCTGTCCCTGCGCGCTGTCGCTCGCGACACCGGCCGCGCTCGCGGCCGCGACCACGCGGCTCGCGCGTCTCGGCGTGCTGGTCACGCGCGCGGACGCGATCGAACGACTCGCGGGTGTCGACACCGTCATCGTGGACAAGACCGGCACGTTGACCCTGCCGGAAACCGGCATCGTCGACGTCCAGCTACTCGCCGGCCTGTCGCGCGAGGAAGTGCTGCGCATCGCCGCCGCGCTCGAGCGCGATTCGAACCATCCGCTGGCCGCGGCGTTCCGCGCACACGAGGATCCGGGCGTGACGACCTCGGGCGTGCGCGAGGTGGAAGGCGCCGGCATCGAAGGTTTCATCAAGGGCGAGAAGTGGCGGCTCGGCACGCGCCGCTTCGCCGTCGGCCCGGCGCACGACAGCAAGGTGGTCGCGTTCCGCACGACCGAGGACGCGACGATGTACCTGGGTTCGGATGACGGCCTCGTCGCGGCCATCCGCGTGGGCTCCCCGTTGCGGCCCGAGGCCGCGCGCACCGTCGAGGCGCTGCGCGCCCAAGGGCTGTCGCTCGTCATCGCGAGCGGCGATGCGGATGGCGCGGTGCAGGATGCCGCGCGCGCGCTCGGCATCGCGCGCGCCCATGCGCGGCTGACGCCGCATGACAAGATCTGGCTGGTGGAGCAGCTGCGCGCCGGCGGGCATCGCGTATTCGCGATCGGAGACGGCATCAACGACGGCCCGGTACTGGCCGCGGCGCAGGTGTCGTGCGCGATGGGGGCCGGCTCGGCCATCGCCCAATCCGCGGCCGACCTGCTGCTCGTGCACGACGATCTGTCCGTGCTGCCGCGCGCGGTGGCCGCGGCGCGCCGCGCGTTGCGCGTCGTCCGGCAGAACCTTGGCTGGTCTCTGGCCTACAACCTGGCGGCGGTTCCCGCGGCGGCGCTGGGCCTCGTGTCGCCGTGGCTCGCGGCGCTCGGCATGTCGCTGTCGTCGCTCGGCGTGGTGCTCAACGCGCGCCGCCTCTCGGGAGAAGAACCATGAGCGTCAGCTATCTGCTCGTCGTGCTCGGCCTCGGAGTGTTCGCGCTCGCGGTATGGGCGCTGTTCTGGGCGATCGACGCGGGCCAGTACGAGGATCTGGAAGAACAAGGCAGGTCGATCTTCGACGAAGAAGTGGGGACAGATCTATTTATCGACGATAAAAATCATCGTCGATAAATAGATCTGTCCCCACTCAGCAGGCTGAGGCGCGGCTGACGGCCCGGACGACGAGCACGTCGCAGGGCAGCGAGTTCAGCACGCGCTCCGCCGTGTTGCCGATGAACACGCGCTCGAGCCCCGAGCGCGAGACGGCGCCCATGACCACGATGCCGGCCTTCAGCTCCTTCGCGAGCTTCGGAATCGCCTTCACCGGATTTCCTTCGAGCAGGTGAGTGCGCTTGCGCGGCACCTCGACGTCGGCGAGGAATTCCTCGAACGCCTGGCGTCCCTGTTCCTGCAGCTCCGCCAGGGTCGGCACGGTCCATTGGGTCGCGGCACGCTTTGCCGCCGCGTCGACATTGAGCCCGACGATCGACGGGTGATTGGCGTGCGCGACGTGCAGGCTGCCGCGCAGCCCGTTGGCCAGCCGCTCGGCGGCCGACAGGATGTGCGAGTCGAGCTTCGCGGTCTTCGCGTGCGCGTGAGAAGGATCGACCGCCGCGAGCAGCTTCGGCCGGCGGTAGGGCTTCGTGCTCCTGAGCAGCAGCACCGGCACGGGGCTCATGCGCAGCAGATCGAAGTCGGTCTGCGCGATGAAGAACGCGCGTGCGCCCTTGTGAAGATCGGCGATGATGAGTTCGGCGCAGGTCTGCGCGGCGCGGCGCACGATCGCCTCGTGCGGTGGATAGTTCCACTCGACCGTGCACTCCGCCGTCACCCCGTGTTTGCGCGCCGTGGCGCACATGCGCGCGAGCGGTGCGCGCGCCTCGTTTTCCACGCGATCGCGCAGCGAATCCGCCGCGTCGTGTTCGTAACGCGACAAATCGACGATCAGCGTGTCGGTCAGTACGTGGTACAGCTCGAGCGAAGCGCCGAGGCCGCGCGCGACCTGGATGGCCTTCGCGAGGCTGGACGGCAGGACGTTCGCGGGATCGCGCACGGCGAACAGGACGTGACGGTTCGGCATGTGAACTCCTTGCTACCAGTACTGTACGTCAGCGCAGCGCCCCGAGCAGCTTCGCATCCACGCGTCCGAGCTCGGCGCTCTGTACCACGATTTCACCTTTTTCGTTCAGCACCGTGATGATCGACGCATGGCTGAACTCGCCACCAGGCAACTTCCGGTACTGGATGCCGAGCGTCGCGGCGATCTTGCGCACGTCGGCTTCGTCCGCCTGCGCCAGCGTCCAGCGCGCGGTGTCGATGCGCCGGGTTTTCGCGAGCTCGGCCAGCGCCTGCGGCGTGTCGCGCTCCGGGTCGATCGAGATCATCAGCACGCGCAGGTCGGCGCGCTGCTGCGCACCAAGGTCGCGCTCGACCGCACGCAGAGTATCGATGATGAGCGGGCAGGCCATCGGGCAGCTACCGTAGAACATCGTGATCAGGACCGGGCGGCCTCGAAACACGTCGAGCCCGATCGCGCGTCCGTCCTGGCTGCGCAGCGGCGTCTCGAGGTTGTAGAGGGACGTCGGGGAGTTCGTGTCCGCGGCGCTCGCCGATCCGATGAGTACCGCGAGCGCCGCCATTGCCCAGTGCGCCAGCCGCTTCATTTCCGTTCTCCCGCCGCGCAGCGGAACGACATGGAGGACGACGTGTACGCCGCCTTCATGCTCGACAACATCGCGATCCGCATCAGCATGGCGTAGTTCTCCTTCTGCTCGAAGCTCGCGGCGCCGACGCCGCAGAAGCGGTTGCTGCCGTCGCCCTGTTCGCGGCCGTCGTCGCTCGTCAACATGCTGCCGGCGTCCTCGACCCACTCCCAGGCGACGCCGTGCAGGTCGCGCACGCCGTAATAGTTAGGCGGAGACGCGCCGGCGGGAGGCAGGGCGCCGCGCGCCGAACTGGAATACCAGTCGAGGATGCGCTGGCGCCAGGCGGGATCGTTGCGCGCGTCCGGCGACGTTTCGCTCGCGGCGGCCGCGAACTCCCATTCGTACCAGCCGGGCAGGCGCGCGCCGCGCGCCTCGCAGTAGGCATTCGCGGCGAACCAGCTCACCTGGGTCACCGGCTGCTTCGCGACGGCGGCGCCGGGCTGCGCCGCCGATTCCCAGTGCGCGAGATACTTGTCGTCGCCGAACAGCCGCGCGACGCGGTCGCGGCGCCACTCGGGATGCGCCTGCACGAACCGCGCGAAGTCCGCGTTCGTGACCAGGGCCCTATCCAGTCTGAAGGGCGCGAGGTCGACCGTCTTCACCTCGGGAGCCGGCGGCAGGACCGTCGCGAACCGGCCGCCCGGCAGGCTGGCCTGCGCCTCGTCCGGTCCTTTGGAAATGGGCGCTGTCGCGGCGGGCGCCGCCGCGACCATCTGAATCATCAGGATCGCGACGGCGATGCCATAAACCCACTTCCAGAAGCGCAGCGACTTCATGGTCATGCCCTCAGTGCGCCGCGCCCTCGGTACGCTTGGTGGTCGCGCGCACTTCCTTCACCTGTGCCGCCGTGATCGCGCCGTTCTCGTTGCCCCAGCTGTTCATGGCGAAGGTGAGGATGTTCGCGATCTCGTCGTCGTTGAGCTGGCTCATCGGCGGCATCACGGAGTCGTACTCCTGGCCGTTGACCTTGATCTTGCCGGACAGGCCGTTCAGCACGATGCCGATCGCGCGCTTGTGGTCGGCCATCAGGTAGTCGGACTTCGCGAGCGGCGGGAACACACCCGGAATGCCCTGGCCCCGGTCCTGGTGGCAGGCGGAGCAGGTGCCCTTGAAGAGCACTTCACCCGCCTTGGCCTGCTGCTCGAGCGTCAGCGTGCCGGCCGCGCCGGCCGCGACCGCGGCCGCCACCGGCGCGGCGCTCACGAGTTTGTCGCCGACGTACATCTCGTCGACCTGCTTGCCGGAATAGATCTCGGGCCGCTGCTCGCCGGTCACTTCCATCAACGCCAGCGCACCCTTGTTGAACGCGCGGAAGATCGCGTGATCGACCAGCACGTAGTTGCCGGGGACCTCAGTGTGGAATTCAACAATAGCCGCGCCGCCCGGCGGGATCAGCGTCGTCTGCACGTTTTCCTGCACGCGGGTGCCGCCCTCGTACTGCACGCGATCGAAGATCTCGCCGATCACGTGGAAGCTGGACGCGAGGTTCGGGCCGCCGTTGCCGACGTACAGGCGCACGTGCTGGTTGGTGTTCGCCTTGAGTGCGTTGGGTCCCGTGAGCGCGGATTCGGAGCCGTTGAACAGCACGTAGGTCGCGTTCTCGTCGATCGCCTTCTGCATGTCGAACGGCTGGTGGCCTTTCTCGCGGTACTTGCCGACCGTGTAGAAGTCGCCCTGCATGACGTAGTACTCGGCGTCGACCGGCGGCAGCCCTTCGGGC
The DNA here is from genome assembly GCA_023423065.1 of Pseudomonadota bacterium. Classification (GTDB taxonomy): domain Bacteria; phylum Pseudomonadota; class Gammaproteobacteria; order Steroidobacterales; family Steroidobacteraceae; genus CADEED01. The sequence continues at coordinate 22,800 of JAFAGC010000087.1, read as the reverse complement.
GGCTCGACCAGGATCAGTCCGTACATGCCGTTCGCGACGTGCATGCCCACCGGCGCGGTGGCGCAGTGGTAGACGTAGATACCCTGGTTCAGCGCCTTGAAGGTGAACTGGGTTCGATGACCCGGCGCGGTGAAGCTCGAGGCCGCGCCACCGCCTGGACCGGTCACGCCGTGCAGGTCGATGTTGTGCGGCATCTTGCTGCTGGGGTGATTCTTGAGATGGAACTCGACGGTGTCGCCCTGGCGCACGCGGATGAAGCTGCCGGGCACCGTGCCGCCGAAGGTCCAGAACGTGTAGGTCACGCCCTCGGCGATTTCCTTGTCGACCTCGACCACTTCGAGCTCCACGATGACTTTCGCGGGGTGCTTGCGGTTCGTCGCGGGCGGGACCTGCGGCGGGCTCGTGAGCACCGCATGAATCGGCTCGCCCTGCGGGGGGCCGAAGTCGCCCTTGCGCGAGCCGCCCGTCTCGACCTTGGTTGCGTCCGGAGCGCCGCCACAGGACGCGAGCAGCGCCGCCATCACGATCACGAGCCACTTGTTCATCTGGATTCCCTTTGTTTGCCTGCGGTCATGGTGATCTCGAGGCGTGGGCGACACATTGATGCAGATCAGGTGTGGCGGGGATCAGCAACACTGCGCACGAAGGGCGTATTCAAGTACGTAGTGTTGCGTATGCGCGCGGGGCGCGGCAGCATGACGAGGTCTAACCATGCGCATCCTTTCCATCAACTGCGGCAGCTCTTCGTTGAAGTGTGCGCTGATCGACAGCGCCGCCGGAACGACGTTGTTCGACAAACGCGTCGAGCGGGTGGAGGCGGGCGGGCAGGCGGCCGCGATGGCGCAGGTGCTCGATGCGCTCGCGCGCGACGTACCGGCGGACAAACAACCCGAGGCCGCCGCGCATCGCATCGTGCATGGCGGCGCCCAGTTCGCCGCGCCCGTGTTGGTGACCCATGAAGTGTTCGCGCGCATCGCGCAACTGAGCGCGCTGGCGCCGCTGCACAATCCGCCCGCGCTGGCCGCGCTCGAGCTCGCGCGCCAGCGCCTGTCCGTGCCGCACCTGGCGGTGTTCGACACCGCTTTCCACTCGACCTTGCCGCCACGCGCGCGCGAATACGCGCTGCCGCGCGAGCTGGCCGGGAAACACGGCGTGCGCCGCTTCGGGTTCCACGGCATCAACCACGAACACGTCATGCACGCCGTCGCGCGTTTCCTCGGCCGCGCGCCGCAGGATCTGCGCATCGTGTCGTGCCACCTCGGCAACGGCGCGAGCGTCACGGCCATCGAATACGGCCGCAGCGTCGAAACCAGCATGGGCATGACGCCGCTCGAAGGCCTCGTGATGGGCACGCGCGCCGGCGACGTGGATCCGGGCGTGTTACTGCACCTGCTGCGTTCCCCTGGCTTCGACGCGGCGCGCCTCGACGAGGTGCTCAACCTCGAATCCGGACTGCAGGGGTTGGCCGGATCGCACGACATGCGAGACATCGAGGAGCGCGCCGCCGCGGGCGACGAGACCTGCCGGCGCGCGCTGGCTATCTACTCGCACCGCGTGCGCAAGTACATCGGCGCCTACGCGGCCATCATGGGCGGCGTCGACGCGATCGCGTTCACCGGCGGCATCGGCGAGAACAGCGCGCTGGTGCGCAATCGCGTGCTGCAGCGGCTGGATTTCCTGGGCGCGCGACTCGACGACGATCGCAACGCGGACGCGCGTCCCGACGCGGCGCGGCCCGTGACGCCGATCTCGGAGGAGAGCAGCCGCGTCGCGCTGCTGGTCGTGCGCGCCGATGAAGAGGCGGCCATGGCGGGCGCAGCCGCCGCGCTGCTGCAGGCGCCGCGCCGCGACACGGACCGCCGGGTGCCCATCGGAATCTCGGCGCGCCATGCGCACTTGTCGCCGGCCACCGTCGAGAAGCTGTTCGGCGCCGGTTACACGCTCAAGCCGCGCGTGGATCTGTCGCAACGCGGCCAGTTCTCCGCGCAGGAGACGGTCACGCTGGTCGGCCCGCGCGGGCGCATCGAAAACGTGCGCGTCATGGGACCCCCTCGCAAGCAGGACCAGGTCGAGATCTCGCGCAGCGACGAATTCGTGCTCGGCATCGACGCGCCGGTGCGCGTCTCGGGCGATCTGGCCAACACGCCGGGCATCACGCTCGAAGGTCCCAACGGAAGCGTGAAACTCGAGCACGGCGTGGTCTGCGCGCGGCGGCACATCCACATGAGCACGGCCGATGCCGCGCGGCTCGGGCTCGCCGACCATGCGAACGTCGCGGTGCGCATCGACAGCGACGGCCGCGATCTCACCTTCAACGACGTGACGGTGCGCGTCTCGCCCGACTTCACGCTCGAGCTGCATCTCGACACCGACGAGGCCAATGCCGCGGGCATCGAACGCGGCATGACGGGCGAAATCCTCGTCCAGCCCGGTCTGGCGCCGCGCGGCTGACTAGCTGCGCCATCTCCAGTCGCGGATCTCCGGCATGTCCTCGCCGTGCGCGCGGATGTATTCGCCGTGCTGGCGCAGCAGGTCCGCGACGCGTTCGCGCAGCGCCGGCGCGCGCGACGCCAGCCGCGGTACCCGGTTGAACACCGCCTGCGCCAGGTGAAAGCGGTCGAGCTCGTTGCGCACGGTCATGTCGAACGGCGTCGTCGTGGTGCCTTCTTCCTTGTAGCCGTGCACGTGGAAGTTGTCGTGGTTGGTGCGGTCGTAGGTGAGGCGGTGGATGAGCCACGGATAGCCGTGGTACGCGAACACCACGGGCTTGTCCTTCGTGAACAGCTCGTCGAAGTCCTCGTTCATGAGCCCGTGTGGATGCTGACGCGGCGACTGCAGCGTCATCAGGTCCACCACGTTGATCACGCGAAACCGCAGGTCCGGCGCCCATTCGCGCAGCAGCGTCGCCGCCGCCAGCGTCTCGAGCGTCGGCACGTCGCCCGCGCAGGCCAGCACGGCTTCCGGCTCGCCACCCGTGCCGGCCCAGGTCCAGTCGCCGATGCCGCGTTCGCAGTGCGCGACCGCGTCGTCCATCGCGAGCCATTGTTCCTGCGGCTGCTTGCCCGCGACGATGACGTTGACGTAGTTGCGGCTGCGCAGGCAATGGTCCGTGATCGACAGCAGCGTGTTCGCGTCCGGCGGCAGATAGACGCGGATGATCTCGGCCTTCTTGTTGACCACGTGGTCGATGAAGCCCGGATCCTGGTGGCTGAAGCCGTTGTGGTCCTGCCGCCAGACGTGCGAGGTCAGCAGGTAGTTGAGCGAGGCGATGGGCTTGCGCCACGGGATCTGGTTGCAGACCTTGAGCCACTTCGCGTGCTGGTTGAACATCGAGTCGACGATGTGCACGAAGGCCTCGTAGCAGCTGAAGAACCCGTGCCGCCCCGTCAGTAGATAGCCCTCCAGCCAGCCTTCGCACTGGTGCTCGCTCAGCATCTCGAGCACGCGGCCGTCGTGCGACAGCGCCGCGTCGGTGGGACGGACTTCCGCCATCGACATGCGCGTGGTCACTTCGAGCACCGCGTCCCAGCGGTTGGACGTGAATTCGTCCGGCGCGAACAGCCGGAAATTCCGCGATTCGAGATTGCGCTTCATCACGTCGCGCAGGTACTTGCCCTGTTCGCGCGTGGCCTCGGCGCGCACCGCGCCGGGCGCGGGCACGTTCACCGCATAGTCGCGGAAGTCGGGCAGGTCGAGATTGCGCAACAGCAGTCCGCCATTGGCGTGCGGATTCGCGCCCATGCGTTTCGTGCCGGTGGGCGCGAGCGCGCGCAGCTCGGGTCTGAGCCGGCCCTGCTCGGTGAACAACTCTTCGGGCTCGTAGCTGCGCAGCCATTGCTCCAGCTGCCGCAGGTGCTCGGGCTTTTCGGCGAGCTTCGCGAGCGGCACCTGGTGCGAACGCCACGTGCCTTCCACGGGAAGGCCATCCACTTCCTTCGGACCGGTCCAGCCCTTGGGAGTATCGAGCACGATCATCGGCCAGCGCGGCCAATCGGTTCCGCCGGCGCGCGCCTTGCGCTGGATGTCGCGGATGCGTTCGACGACCTGGTCCATCGTCACGGCCATGAGCCGGTGCGTCGCGGCGAAGTCCGGTTGGTTCTGCACGTAGAACGGCTCGTGGCCGTAGCCGCGCATCAGCTCCGTGAGTTCCGCGCGCGGTATGCGCGCGAGCACCGTGGGACCGGCGATCTTCGCGCCGTTCAGGTGCAGGATCGGCAGCACCGCGCCGTCGCGCGCGGGGTTCAGGAATTTGTTGGAGTGCCAGCCGGTCGCGAGCGGTCCCGTCTCGGCCTCGCCGTCGCCGATGACGCAGGCCACGAGCAGTTTCGGATTGTCGAAGGCCGCGCCGTACGCGTGCGACAGCGCGTAACCGAGCTCGCCGCCCTCGTGTATCGAGCCCGGCACTTCGGGCGCGACGTGACTCGGGATGCCGCCCGGGAACGAGAATTGCCGCACCAGCTTGCGCAGTCCTTCGACGTCCTCGGTGACCTCCGGGTAGTGCTCCGTCCAGGTGCCTTCGAGATACACGTTCGCGACCAGCGCCGGTCCGCCATGCCCGGGTCCGGCGATGTACAGCGTGTCGAGGCCGTACTTGCGGATGACGCGGTTGAGATGCGCGTAGATGAAATTCAGTCCCGGCGTCGTGCCCCAGTGTCCGAGCAGCCGCGGCTTGACGTGCGCGAGCGTCAGCGGCTCGCGCAGCAGTGGATTGTCGAGCAGGTAGATCTGGCCGGCGGCGAGGTAGTTAGCCGCGCGCCACCAGCCATGCAGGCGGTCGAGGTACTCGGCGTCGAGGGTGGGATCCGGGGCGGTGTCTTGCATGCGCGCCTTAGCCTACGCCTTCGATGAGGGGATTTGGATGCCGAGTTCGCGTAGGCGCGCGCCGCAATCTGGCACCGGCTGGCCGCCGAGGGGACTCAAGCCCTACCATCCGCTCATGGATCTTCCCCGCTCTAACAATAGCCACGCGCTGCCCTGCGACGAGGTCGTCCGGAAACTCGGCGCCGACGCGCAATCGGGCCTCTCCGAGGCGGAAGCCGCCGATCGGCTGGCGCGTGTCGGCCCGAACGAGCTGGGGCGCGAGCGGCGTGTTCCCGGGTGGCGCAAGTTCCTGGCGCAGTTCGCGGATCCGCTCGTGCTGTTGCTGATCGGCGCGATGGTGATCTCGTTCGCGTCCTGGCTGTACGAGCGCGAAACCGCGGTGCCGTACGAAACCGTCGCGATCCTCGCCATCGTGGTGCTCAACGCGCTGCTGGGGCACGTCCAGCAGGCGCGAGCCGAGCAGGCGCTGGCCGCGCTGCGAAGCATGTCCGCCGCGCAGGCGAGCGTGTTCCGCGGCGGTGTGCGGCAGCGCATCGATGCCACGCGCCTGGTGCCCGGCGATCTCATCCTCGTCGAGGAAGGCGACACGGTTCCGGCCGACGCGCGGCTGCTGCGCGTCGCCGCCCTGCAGACCGCGGAAGCCTCGCTCACGGGCGAGAGCCTGCCGGTCGACAAGGACATCGATGCGGTCGCGGCCGAGGTGGGTCCCGGCGACCAGACGAACATGATCTTCGCCGGCACCGCCGTGACCTTCGGACATGGGCGCGCGGTCGTCACCGCCACCGGCGCGAACACACAGATGGGCCGCATCGCCGGCATGCTGGCCGCGACGCCCGACGAATCGACACCGCTGCAGCGCGAGCTCGCGCGGCTCGGACGCATGCTCGGGCTGATCGTGATCACGATCGCCGTGTTCATGGTCGTCGTACTGCTGCTCTCCGCGGAGATCGACGGTCTCGCGGGCTTTCTCGACGCGCTGATCTTCGCCGTCGCCCTCGCGGTGGCCGCGGTGCCCGAAGGATTGCCGGCCGTGGTCGCGGCGGTGCTTGCGCTCGGCGTGCAGCGCATGGCGCGTCGCAAGGCCATCGTCCGCCATCTCGCCGCGGTCGAAACGCTCGGCTCGGCCAGCGTCATCGCCTCCGACAAGACCGGCACGCTGACGCGCAACGAGATGGCCGTGCGTGCGATCGTCACCGCGAGCGGACGCGTGGCGTTCGGCGGCACGGGTTACGCGCCGGAAGGCGAGATCTCTCGGGTTTCCGATTCAGGCGAATCCCTGCCGCTGGATGACGCGTTGCGCATCGAGCTCGAACATGCGCTCGCGGCCGGCGACCGCGCGAACAATGCCTCGATCCACCAGGAGGGTGGGACGTGGACCATTCAAGGCGATCCGACCGAAGCCGCGTTGCTGGTCGCCGCGCGCAAGGCGGGACTCGATGGCACGTTGTCCCGCCGGTTCGAGCGCGTCGGCGAAGTGCCGTTTTCCTCCGAACGCAAACTCATGAGCACCGTGCACGAGGACGCCGAGCGCGGCAAGCTGCGCGTGTTCACCAAGGGCGCGCCGGACGTGTTGCTCGCGCGCTGCACACACGAGCTCGTGGGTAGTGAGGCCCGCGCGCTCGCCGGCGCGCGCCGCGACGAGATACGCCGCGCCAACGAAAAGCTCGCGGGCGAGGCGCTGCGCACGCTCGGCGTCGCGTTCCGCACGTTGCCGCGCGATGCGCTCGAGAACGGCGACGCGGATCCTTCGCTCGAGCACGAGCTGGTGTTCGCCGGATTGGTGGGGATGATCGATCCGCCGCGCCAGGAAGCGAAGGACGCGGTGGCGCGGGCACGCGCCGCGCGCGTGCGGCCCATCATGATCACGGGCGATCATCCGGTCACCGCGGCCGTCATCGCCGCCGAGCTCGGAATCGGCGACGGCGGCAAGGCCGTCTCGGGCGCCGAGCTCGCGAATCTCTCCGACGACGAACTGCGCGAAACCGTGCGGCACGCGTCCGTCTTCGCGCGTGTGAATCCCGGCGACAAGCTGCGCATCGTGCAGGCGCTGCAGCGCGAGGGCGGCATCGTCGCGATGACGGGCGACGGCGTGAACGATGCGCCGGCGCTCAAGACCGCGGACATCGGCGTCGCGATGGGCATCACGGGCACGGACGTCGCGAAGCAGGCCTCGGACATCGTGCTGCAGGACGACAACTTCGCGACCATTGTGGCCGCGGTCGAGGAAGGCCGCGCGATCTTCGCGAACATCCGCAAGTTCCTGCGTTACCTGCTGTCGTCGAACATCGGCGAGGTGATCACGATGTTCGCGGGCGTGTTGTTCGCCGGCACGATCGGGCTCGTCGCGGAGACGCCGGGCGAGATCGCGCTGCCGCTCATGGCCATCCACGTGTTGTGGATCAACCTGGTGACCGACGGGGCGCCGGCGCTCGCGTTGGGCGTCGATCCGCCCGACGAACGCTACATGCGGCATCGGCCGCGGCCGCGCGCCGAACACGTGATCACGGGCCCGATGTGGCGCGGGATCCTGTACGTCGGCGCGGTGATCGCGCTCGGCACGTTGTTCGCGATCGACGCGAGCCTGCCCGGCGGCTTCATCGAAGGCACGGGGTCGCTGCGCCACGCGCAGACCATGGCGTTCACGACGCTCGTGTTCTTCTCGCTGTTCAACGTGTTCAACGCGCGCTCCGACGAGGTCAGCGCGTTCTACGGCCTGTTCGCCAATCACTGGCTGTGGGGCTCGGTGGGGTTGTCGATCCTGTTGCAGGTGGCGGTCGTCCACGTGCCTTTCCTGCAGCAGGCGTTCGCGACCGAAGCGCTCACGCTCGCCGAGTGGCTGCGGTGCGTCGCGATCGGCAGCTCGGTGTTGTGGCTCAACGAGCTGCGCAAGCTGGTCAAGCGCAGGATCCGGTCAACCGCCCAACCAGGAGAACACGCCGGCGGGATGGTGAGCCCGCGCGACGCTGGCGATGAATAGATAGACGGCGAGGGCGGAGACGTAGAACCCGGCGCGCACCGCGCGGGACCTGCCGCGTTTCAGCGCGAACGACCCGAGCACGATGTACACGACGAGCAGCAACACCTTTACGGTGAGCCAGCCCTGCACGAACGGATACTGGCGCAGGACGGTGACCAGCATCAGCGCCGCGGTGAGCAGCACCGTGTCGACTGCGTAACTCAGGTAACGCAGCGGCGCGGCCATCGTCCAGCCCGCGCCGGCCAGTTGCGCCGCGCCGCGCATCGCGAACAGCGAACCGCTCGCGATGACGGCGGCGACGTGGACCCACTTTATCGCCAGGTAATACTCGATCATCGGGAAATGGGGACATTCCTCATTTTCTTGTCACAATCGTCTGGGACTGTGGCATGGCGGGAACGCGGTCGATTGTGACAGGAAAATGAGGAATGTCCCCATTTCCCACCCACAGCCGGAACACGAACCAGGCGAGGATCATCGCGCCGGCGCTGAAGATCACGTCGCCCGGCACACGCATCCACACCAGCAGGTCGATGATCGGCTTCTGCATGAACTCCGCGGAGCGCGCATACCAGTAGCCGTGATCGATCGCGGCGTTGAGCTGCAGCACGCCGATCGGCAGCAGCGTGAACAACGCCATGCCGGCGAGCCCGATGTTGAAGCACCAGAACGCCGCGTTGAGCACGCGCTCGTTCCAGTGCAGGTGCGGCCGGAGGCCGCGCAGGCAGAACAACATCAGTCCGATGCCGAGAAAGCCGTACACGCCGAACAACGCGGTGTGGCCGTGCAGCGGCGTCAGGTTCAGGCCCTGCATGTAATACAGCGGCAGCGGCGGATTGATCAGGAAGCCGAACAATCCCGCGCCCACGACATTCCAGAACGCGACCGCCGTGAAGAACAGGATCGGCCACTTGTAACGCTGCATCCACGGCGTCGCCTGGCCCAGCTTGTAGGTGTGATAGGCCTCGAAGCCGATGAAGGCCAGCGGCACCACCTCGAGCGCGGAGAAGCTCGCGCCCAGCGCCAGCACCGCGGTCGGTGTGCCGGTGAAGTACAGGTGATGCAGCGTGCCGAGTACGCCGCCCGCGAGGAACACGATCGTGGCGAACAACACCGCGACCGTGGCCGTCTTCGGGCGCAGCAGCCCGAGCCGCGTGAACAGGAACGCGATGACCGCGGTGGCGAACACTTCGAAGAACCCCTCCACCCAAAGGTGCACCACCCACCAGCGCCAGTACTCGACCATGGACAGATGCGTGTGCTCGCCCCACATGAGCCCGGCGCCGTAGAACAGGCCGATGCACACCGTGGACGCGAACAGCAGCGCGACGATGGACTTGGATTCACCGCCTTTCCTGATCGCCGGCCACAACGCGCGCCCGACGAGAGTCAGCCAGATGCCGAGGCCCGCGAACAGGAAGATCTGCCAGAACCGGCCGAGGTCGACGTACTCCCAGCCCTGGTGTCCGAACCAGAAGTTCTTCGCGAGGCCTAACTTCTGCATCACCGCCAGCCACTGGCCGGCAAAGGCGCCTACGACAATGATGATGAGGCAGGTGAACAACACGTTGACGCCGAGCCGCTGGTACCTGGGCTCGTGGCCGGAGATCGCCGGACCGATGTACAGGCCCATGCCCAGCCACGCGGTCGCGATCCACAACACCGCGAGCTGCGTGTGCCATGTGCGGGTGAGCGAGTAGGGCAGCACTTCGGCGAGCTGGAAGCCGTACGCTTCCTGGCCCTCGACCTGGTAGTGAGCCGTGATCGCGCCCAGCAGGATCTGCGCGAGGAACAACGCGACCACCAGCCAGAAATACTTCGCGGTGGCGCGCATGGAAGGCGTCACGTTCACGAGCGCGAGCGGGTCGGTCTTGGGCAGCTCCGGCGGCGCTTCTTCCTTGTTGCGCGCGTGGTGCCAGCCTAACAAGGCGATGCCGGCGATCAGGAACAACACGCTGAACACCGTCCACGTCAGGAGCTGGCTCGGCGGCGTGTTGCCCACCAGCGGATCGTGCGGCCAGTTGTTCGTGTAGGTGATGCTCTTGCCGGGACGTTCGGTCACTGCCGACCACGAAGACCACCAGATGAACGCGCCGAGCGCGACGCGATGCTGCGCGTCGGCGACGGTGCCGTTTTTCATCGCGTACGCCTTGCGCAGCTCGAGCGTTGCCGGGTCGTCACCGAACAGCGAGGTGTAGTGCGCGGCCACGTTGAGGATGGCCGCGGCGCGATCCGGGGCCACCGTGACCGATTCGGTCTGCGGATCGAAGGTGTTCTTGCGGATCATCGGGCGCAGCCGCGCGGCGAGCGCGGCCTGCTGTTCCTCCGGAAGCTCCGCGTACCGGCTGCCCGACTCGCGCAACGCGAGGATGTCGAGCCAGGCGGTCGCCTCGCGGTGCAGCCAGTCCGCGGACCAATCCGGCGCCACGTAGGCGCCGTGTCCCCAGATCGAACCGAGCTGCTGACCCCCGATGGACTGCCAGACCTGGCGGCCCTTCTCGATGTCGGCGCGGGTGAAGATCGTGCTGCCGTCGGTGGTGACGACTTGCGACGGGATGGGGGGCATCACGCGATGGATTTCGCCACCCACCCACAGCAGCACGGAAAAAGAGGCTGCCAGCAGAATTGCCAGTGCCAGCCAGAGTTTGCGAGTCGAGGTCATGGAGCATCTCCCGGAAGATGCCTCATGGTCTTCTGGCACATGAAAGATCGCCCTGATCCAGATCAGATGGGCAGGGTGAAATGGAGAGTGAAATGGGGACATTCCTCGTTTCCTAGCAAAAGGGGACAGACCTCGATTTCGGGCTCGATGAGTCCCGGCGATTGCTGCGTCCGCGTTGACGGCATGGCCGTCGCCCACGCGATGGGTTTCGCTACCGCGGCGCGCCCCAGCTACTGAACGCGTCAGGCGATGGCCCGCCGGCCGCGGGGGCGGGTTATCTGTCTCTGCCAATCTGTGAGGGCGCCTAGCGCAGTCTGAGGGTGTTCCTTGCCTCCGTGCCTTGCGCGAACGCCGGATGCGCCGCGTACGCTCAGCCCCATCGCATGTGCGCCGTCCATGCCGTGCGCGGGTGGCGGTGATCGCCGGGACTCATCGAGCCGCGCACCGACGCGACTGTCGACGCGTTTCGCTCGTAGCTGGCAATAAACATCCGCGACACTTGGTGGCCAAGACCCAAGACGAAGAGTCGCAAGACTGGATGGCAGCGTGCCATCGAATCAGGTCTGTCCCCTTTTGCTAGGAAACGAGGAATGTCCCCATTTCGTTTCCCGCTAGTCGTTCTCTCGGAGGATGTGCTTCGCGAGATCTTCGAGGCGGGCGGGGTCGGCGATCACGATCTCGCGGCGGTCCACGCGCACGATGCCGGCGTCCTGCAATCGCGAAAATCCCCGGCTCACGCTTTCGGAGGCGAGGCGCAGGTAGTTGGCGATGTCGGTGCGGGTCATCGCGAGGTGCAACCGGGTGGCGGAGCCGCCGCGCGCGGCCGCGCGTCGCGACAGCGAGACGAGGAACGCGGCCATGCGTTCGTCGGCGGAGAAATTGCCGGCGAGCAGCGCGGCCTTGCCGATGTCCTCGCTCAATAGTTTGAAAAGCTGGGCCTGCAGTCCGGGCACGCGGCCGGCGAGCGCGGCGATATTCGGGAACGAGAAGCGGCACAGGCTGACCTGGTCCAGCGCCACGGCGTTACACGGATAGCGCGAATGCGAGATCGCGTTCAGCCCTATCACCTCGCCCGGCAGGAAGAACCCGAGCACCTGCTCGCGTCCCTCGCTGTCGTTCACATAGGTCTTCACGGTGCCGGCGCGCACGGCCGCGATGGCCTCGAACGGATCGCCTTCACGAAAGATGTGCTCGCCCTCGGCGAACGGCCCCACGTGCTGGACGAGAACGTGCAGTTCGCGCAGCCGCGACTTGTCGAACCCCTGCCCGAGGCAGGCGGCGGAAAACGCGCAGGTGCTGCAGAACTCGAACTCGTTGCCGTCGTCGGCCGCGGCGGGATTGGGCAGGCGCGTGGGTCTCACGGCCACCGCCCGCGCGGCAGGACTGGCGCAGTCAGATGATGCGCGAATGACGCGGACGCTCCTGCGCGGCCGACGCGTGGATATAGCGGTCGAAGCACATGGCGATCATACGCAGCAGCAGCCGGCCCCGCGACGTCACGTTGATGCGCTCCTCGCCGATTTCGACCAGGCCGTCCTTCTCCAGCGCGCCCAGCGAGGCGAGCGCGCCGCCGAAGTAGTGTTCGAACTCGATGTCGTAGCGCTCCTCGATCGCCGTCCGGTCGATCGCGCCCCGGCACATGATCTGCTGGATCACGTCGGCGCGGATGACGTCGTCCTCGTCCAGCGCGACGCCGCGCCAGGTCGGCAGGCGACCCTGGTCGACGGCCGACTCCCACTCGGGCAGTCCGCGAAAGTTCTGGCTGTAGCTGTCGCCGATGTGGCTGATCGCGCTCACGCCGAGTCCGATCAGGTCGCAATCGGCATGGGTCGTGTAACCCATGAAGTTGCGATGCAGGCTGTCGCTGTCCAGCGCGCGCGTGAGGTCGTCCTCGGGCAGCGCGAAATGATCGAGCCCGATGTGGCGGTAACCCGCGGCGGTCAGCCGGTCGATCGCGAGCCGCAGCAGCCGCACGCGCGCCGCGGCGTCGGGTAGTTCGGTCTCCTCGATCTGCTTCTGCGCCTTGAAGAGCTGTGGCATGTGCGCGTAACCATAGATGGCCACGCGGTCGGGCCGCGCGCGCACGATGGTCTCGAGCGTCGCGGCGAATCCGCCGGGCGTCTGGCGCGGCAGGCCGTAGATGAGATCGACGTTGACCGAGCGGAAGCCGGCGGTGCGGCAATCCTCGATCGTGCGCAGCGTCTCCTCGACGGACTGCACGCGGTTGATCGCGAGCTGCACCGCGTGATCGAAATCCTGCACGCCGAGGCTCGCGCGGTTGAAGCCCATGTCGGCGTACGCGGCGATGTCCCCCGCACGCACCCAGCGCGGATCGAGCTCGATCGAAAAATCGCGGTCGGGTTTCGTCGACAGGCGGAAGTTCCGGCCGAAGCTGTCGAGCAGCCGTTCGATCGCCTCCGCGGAGAGGAAGTTGGGCGTGCCGCCGCCGAAGTGCAGCTGGCGCACCACGCGCCCGCGATCGAACATCTGCGCGACGCGTTCGGCCTCCCGCACGATGCGTTCGACGTAGACGGTGCCGCGCCCGAGATCGCGCGTGATGATGCGGTTGCAGCCGCAGTAGAAACACGGCGAGAAGCAGTAGGGCACGTGCACGTACAGCGACAGGTCGCGCGGGATCGGCTCCTCGTTGCTGCGCATCGCCTCGCGGCGCAGGTCCGCCGCCGTGAAATCCGGCGAAAACTGCAACGCGGAAGGATAGGACGTGTAACGCGGGCCGGGTCTGTCGTACCGGCCCAGCAGGGCGTTGTCGAAACCTGTCTGGATGCTCACTTTCTCAACCTTGCCTGCCGTCGAGGCGTGGAGCCATAAGGATGGGCCCGTATACCCATACGAAGATCGCGAACGCGATCACCCACGCCAGGCCCGAGGCGCTGAGCGTCAGGAGGTAGTGATCGGGCAGCACGGCCCCGCCGAACACGCGCAGCAACGCACCGACCGTCAGCACGACGTACGCGACCGCGATCGCGCGGGAAACGACCAGCGGACGGCCCGTGTGGCCGAGCGAGGCGCGGGTCATGACCGCCAGGATCATGGTCGCGAACGCGCCGTAGGTGAGCGCGTGCTGCCATTTCGCGGCCCAGGAGAATTCGCCCAGCAAGAGGAAGGCTTTCAGCGCGAGGGCGATCGGGATCCACGAGTAGGCCACGTGCAGGACCCACAGGATCGGTTCTCCGCGTGCGCGAAAACTCTTCCAGCCCGAAAGCCGCAGCGCGTGTGCAACGGCGGCAACGGCCGCCACGATGCCGGCCGCGAGGCCGTCGGGCCGGAAGAGGTCGACGACGACGAGGAGAACGGTGCCGCCGATGGTGAGCGCCTCTAACCACTGGCGGGAGACGATGTCGGGCTCGAGGCCCGCGCGACGCAGCGCGTTGCCGGTGAACGCGGGCACGATGCGTCCGCCGATCACCGTGACCAGCACCAGCACGAGACCGATCGCGACGCGCGAGGCGCCCATCGCGAGCACGAGGTCGCCGTGGCGGACGGCCTGCATGAATGCGGCGTCGATGAGCCAGAGCACGGTGACCACGGCGAGGATCGCCATGTTGCGATTGCGCGCGCGGATCACGGGCGGCGCGACCAGCACGAGCAGGCCGGGCAGCAGCGCGAGCTCCGCCACGGCCGTCATCCAGAACGGCACCGCGCCGACGGTCGCCATCGCGAGCCGGCCCAGCAGCCACAATGAAACGAGAGCGATGAGCGGCCGGCCGCCGAAACCTCGCGAGCCGGTCCAGCTTGGCACCGCGGTGAGCAGAAATCCGGCGATGGCCGCGACCACGAATCCGAACAGCATTTCGTGTACGTGCCAGTAGAGTCCGGGCAGCTCGCCGAACGAGACGCTGGCGTGCGCGAAGCGGTACAGCCAGACCGGAATCGTGATCGCCGCGTAGGCCGCGCCGAACAGGAAAAACGGCCGGAACCCGGCTTCGAACAGCGCGAAGCCGCCTTCGCGGGCGGCGGAATTCAGGGGAACGTCGGCGGAATGGTTCATGGCGCCGATACTGTCGCCGGGCGCGGGGGCGCGCCCTGATCCAGGTCAGGTCAACCCTGATTCGCCGGTTCAGCGCTCGAGTTCGCGAACGCGCACGCCGGCCTTCACCGCGTCGCTGGGATAGACGATCACGGTGGCGCCGGGCTCGATCCCGGTGAGCACGGAGGCGAACTCGTCCCCGCGGCTGCCGATGCGCAGCGGGACGAGCCGCGCGCGCCCTTCGACCACGCGGAACGTCGCCCACTCCTCGCCATGCCGGAAAAGCGCAGCCAACGGAATCAGCAACGCGTCTTCCTCCTGCGACAGCTCGATCGTCGCATCGACGCGGAAGCCGTCGGACACACGTTCGAGCGCCTTCGGGTTCGGCAGCAGGTCGACGAGAACGTCGACGCGTTGCTCCTCGATGCCGAGCGCGGAAACCTTCGTATAACCCGACGGCTCGACGCGCCGCACGCGACCCGCGAGGGTCACGCCACCGGCGTCGAGCGCGACGTAGGCGTTCTCTTGGATGCGCGTGGCCTCGGTAGATAGCACATCGATACGCGCCTCGAGCCGGCTCACGTCGCCGATCTCCATGATCGGCGCGCCGACTCCGAGCGCGATCTCGCTCTCCTGCACGAGGCGCAGCACGGTGCCGTCGATCGGCGCGCGCATCGACCACGCCGTGGCCGAACTGCCGCTGCGCAGCGACTCGCCCTCGCGCATCGCGGCGCGCGCCTGCTCGAGATCGTGTTCGGCGGCGTCGGCCTCGAAGCGCGCGGCTTCCACGTCCTTGCGTCGCAGCTCCAGCGTGACGGCGGCGTTCTCCCGCTCGGTGCTCGAGGCGAAGCCTTGCGCGGCGAGTTCGTCGATGCGCCGGCGGTCGTTTTCGGCCTTGCTCAACGCGGCCTCGGCCTGGCGGACCACCGCGCGCGCCCGCGACGCCTGCGCCGCGGCGGACTGCACGCGCGCGGATAGTTCGGCGCGCGTGCGCGCGTCGAGCATCTGCGCGACGTTGGGCACGATCACCGCCACGATCTCGCCGCGCTTGACGGGGTCGCCCACGCGCAGGGTCGGCCTCATCAGCAGCCCGGTGACCGGCGCCGCGACGACGTAACGATCGCGAACGCGGGTAACCCCGTCTTCGCGGACCCGGACGAACAGGGTGCCGGTGTCGAGCCTGGCCGTTTCGACGCTCACGGGTGACGGCATCATGAGCCACACCAGCGCCGCGGCGGACAGCACGATCAATGTCGTCGTCAGGATCCATTTCTTTTTCGTCATGGTCAGTCCCGGGTCTTGAGAACGCCGATGAGATCGAGCTGGTCGATCCGCCGGCGGACGATGAATGCGGTGACGATGCCCGCGCCGAGCATGACGAGGCTCGCGAGCGTGTAGGTGCCCGTGCCGATCACGAGCGGAATGCGGAATTCCTCGGAGCTGATCATCGCGAGGATCACGGCCGACAAGCCCGCGCCCGCCGCCCAGCCGATGGGCAGCGCGATCGCCATCTGCGCCGCGAGCTGCCCTAACAAGGTCCACGAAACCTCGCCGCGCGTGAATCCCATGACGCGCAATGTAGCAAGCTCCCACGATTGCTCGGCGAGTGTGATACGCGCGCTGTTGTAGACCACGCCCACGGCGATGCACATCGCGAAGGCGGATAGGATCGCGGCGAACATCAGCAGGTTGCGCTGCGAGGTGGCGCGGAACTGCGCGACCATGCGGCGCTTGTCGCCGGCCGCCGCGATGCGCGGCGTGTTGCGCACGGCCTCGAAGAACGCGGCGTCCTGTCCCGCGTCGAGCCTGACGCGCGCGATGTTGAACGTGTCGCCCTCGCCGAGCAGGCGCGAGGCATCGCGGCGGGTCAGGTATCCCGGCATGCCCATCAGGTCGCCGGTCTCCGCCGCGACCCGCATTTCGCGCGTCTTGCGCGTGCCTTCGAGTGGTTCGATCAGGACGGAGTCGCCCGCGCGCACGTCGAGCATGCGAGCCAGGCGGTCGGTGAGCAGCAGCGTGCCGTCGGACAGCGGCAGGTCGCGCCCCTGCGCATCCTGCACCCGGCGAAGCTGCGCGCCGGGATCGATGCCGACCAGCGACGTGCGGTACTCGCGCGCGCCGTGCCGCAGCCGCACGCTGACCGTCCGCGAGGCTTCCGCGGCGAGCACGCCGGGCATGCGGCGTATGTCGTCGAGCGCGCCGATGGCGGCGGGTTCGATGAGCGCGACCGTGACGTCGGCGCGATCGCGCTGAAACAGCTCGGTATCGACGAGGTAATCGAATGCGTCGCCCCACCAGGTGCCCGCGATGATGATCGCGACGGAGCTGGCGATGCCGAGGGTAGTCAGGAGCGCGCGCAGCGGGCGGCGTTCTGTCTCGCGCAGGACCATGCGGGCGGAGGGAGTGAGCAGGCGTCCGAGATGCGCTCGTTCGAGCAGCGTACGCTTGAAATGCGCCGGCGCCGGTGGGCGCATGGCTTCCGCCGCGGGCAGGCGCATGACGGCGCGCACCGCGCCGAACGTGGCCGCGACGCCCGCGAAGATCGCGAGCAGCACGGAGGAGCCCACGACCCACGGTACCAGCGTGAACGCGAAGTCGGGAAACGCGAACACGCTGGCGTACAGCCCGGTCATCCAGCGGCCGAAGACCACGCCGACGACGACGCCCACGGCGACGCCGAGGGTCACGGTGACGCCGGTGAATTCGAAGTAGTGAGCCCCGATGCGGCCGTTGCCGTAGCCCATCGCCTTGAGCGACGCGATCTGCGTGCGCTCCGTCGCGATGTGGCGGCTGATCAGCACGTGCAGCAGGAACATCGCGACCGCGAGGAACACCGCCGGCAGCACGGTGCCGAACACGCGTTGCTGGTCTATCTCCTGCGTCAGCATCTTGTCCGAGGCCTGGTCGTCGCGCGCGTACGCGCCCAGCGCGCCGTAGGGCGCGAGCTCGCGGTCGAGCGCGTCGATGACGGCGTTTTCGCTCGCGTCCGGCGTGAGCCGGACCGAGAGCAGGTTGAACGCGCCGCGCAGATCGTACGCGGAGGCGAGGCGTTCCTCCGGCATCCACAGGACGCCGAAGCGCGTGTCGTCCGAGAAGCCGCCCTGCGCGGCCGCGAAGATGTAGGCGGGCGACAGCGCGATTCCATTGACGCGCACTTCCTGGTAGCGGCCATTCATGAGCAGCGACAGGCGGTCGCCGGGATCGATGCCGCGGGCACGCGCGAACGAGCGGCTGACCAGCACACCGAGCGTGTCGTCGGGCTCGACCCATCTACCGCGCTCGAGCACGACGCGGTTCATGCCGGAATCCGGGCTCGAGGGGAGGGACACGACCTGTCCGGTCATCACCTCGATCGTTCCCGGGATCGTGATGGTGGTGGCTGCGACGACACTCATGTCGAGGTCGAGCACGCCGGGTATGTCGCGCAGCCGCGGCGCGAGCGAACGCGGCGCGCGCCGCACCGGCGCGAACACGTGCGCGAAGCGCGACGACTCGTAGTAGGCGTCGCGCAGGTCGGCCAGCGACGCATGCGCGCACAGCGAACCGATGTAGCCGCCGATGCCGCTCGCGACCACGAGCGCGATCGTGATCACCTGCGAGCGCAGGCGCCACAGGTCGCGCAGTAGTTTGCGGTCGAGCGCCCTCACCAGTGCAGGTCCTCGGGGGCGAGTTTGCGCGTATTGGTCTCGTCCGAGGCGATCCGGCCGTCGGCGAGTCGCAACACGCGATCGGCCATGCCCGCGATCGTCACGTTGTGCGTGATCACGATGGTCGTCGTGCCGAGCTCGCGGTTGGCGCGCGCCAGGGCCGAAAGCACGATGCGGCCTGTCTCGATGTCGAGCGCGCCGGTAGGCTCGTCGCACAGCAGGCATTCGGGCCGTTTGGCGAGGGCGCGCGCGATCGCGACGCGTTGCTGTTCGCCGCCGGAAAGCTGGGCGGGAAAGTGATGGAGTCTCTCTCCGAGGCCGACGATCGACAGCGCATCGTCGGGGTTCATGGGCTTCTCGACGATGTCGGTCACGAGTTCGACGTTTTCACGCGCGGTGAGACTCGGGATCAGGTTGTAGAACTGGAACACGAAGCCGACGTGTTCGCGCCGGTAACGTGTCAGTTCCTTCTCACCGGCGTTCGAGAGGTCGTGGTCACGCCAGCGCACGGTGCCGGAGGTCGGGACGTCGAGGCCGCCGAGGATGTTGAGCAGCGTGGACTTGCCGCTGCCCGAGGGTCCCAGCATCACGACGAATTCGCCGGCGCCGATGCCGAAGGTCACGCCGCGCAACGCGTGCACGTCGATTTCGCCGACGCGATAGACCTTGGTTAGATCGGCTGCCTGGAAAACGGGCTCCGCCGGCATCGCCGCACCTTAAGCGTGCGCCGCCGACGGGGAATGCGGTCTAACACGTATATGCATTTTTCGACGCGGCTGGAGACAATGGGCCTGCACCCATCCTGCCATGAACGCATCCGCACACGAAACGGTGACGGCGACCGCCATGCGCCTGCACGCGCCCGGGACGGCGCTGCGCCCCGAATCCGTGGCGCTGGCGCCGCCGCGCGAGCACGAGCTGCTGATCGACGTCGCCGCGTGCGGCGTGTGCCGGACGGATCTGCACGTGCTGGACGGGGAGTTGCCGCAGGCTAACTACCCCGTGACGCCCGGTCACGAGATCGTCGGACGGGTGAGGGCGCGGGGCGCCGCGGTCACGGAGTTCGCGCCGGGCGACCGGGTGGGCGTGCCGTGGCTGGCGCGCACCTGTGGGGAATGCGACTACTGCCGCGCGGGCAGGGAGAACCTGTGCGAACGTCCGGCCTTCACCGGGTGCAGCGTGGATGGCGGTTACGCCACGCAGGTGGTCGCGGATGCGCGCTTCTGCCTGCGCATTCCCGACTCGTACGGCGACGCCGAAGCCGCGCCGCTGCTGTGCGCCGGCCTCATCGGTTTTCGCGCGTATCGCGCCTGCGGCGATGCGCCGCTCATCGGCCTGTACGGATTCGGGGCGTCGGCGCACCTGCTCGCCCAGGTGATTCGCGCCGAGGGACGGGAGTTCTTCGCGCTCACGCGGCCGGGAGACGTGGCCGGCCAGCGCTTCGCGCGCGAGCTCGGCGCTGGTTGGGTCGGCGGGTCCGACGAAGCGCCGCCGCGATCGCTCGACGCGGCGATCATCTTCGCGCCGGTGGGCGCGCTCGTGCCCGCGACGCTCGCCGCCGTGCGCAAGGGCGGGCGCGTGGTCTGCGCGGGCATTCACATGTCAGATATCCCGGCGTTTCCATACCGGTTGTTGTGGCAGGAACGCTCGATCCGGTCGATCGCCAATCTGACTCGCGCGGATGGCGCCGATTTCATGCGCGTCGCGGCCCGCGTGCGGCTGCGCCCGGCGGTCGAACTATTCGAACTCGCGCGCGCCGACGAGGCGCTCGCGCGACTGCGCGGCGGAGACCTGCAAGGCGCGGCAGTGCTGGTTCCCTAGGTCCTATTTCGCATCGCGGGCAAAGTCCGAGAATCGGCGGATCATGCCGCTCCGTCCGCACCTGGTTCCCCTGGTCTCGATCGTCGCGCTGTTGTGCGCCTGCGCGACGACGGAGTCCGCGTCGACGGATCCGGAAGCGGTCGAAGGGCTGGTCCGCATGCCGGCCACGCGTGTCGACACCGTGCTCGCGGCGCCGGGCGTGTCGCTGGCCAACTACCGCCTCCTCATTCTCGATCCGGTGGACATCGGCTTCGAGGAGGGTTGGGAGCAGCGCAATCCGGGGCTGACCGCCGACGACATCACCCGCATCCGCTCGCAGGCGGGCGCCGCGTTCCGGCAGATCTTCGGGTTCGCTCTCAGCTCGAACGACGGCTACGGGCTCACTACTCAGCCCGATTCCGATGTGCTGCGCGTGAGCACGACGATTTCGAATCTCGACGTCACCAGGTCGTCCGCGGATGCCGCCACGCAGCGACCGTCGTACGTCGTCTCGTCGGACGACCTCGTGCTGCTGATGGACCTGCGCGACTCGCGCAGCGGGGTGCTGCTGGTACGCGCCATCGATCGCGGCACGGTGCGCGCCGCGGGCGACTTGCGCGTCGAGGACTCGGTACTGGAATCATCCGACGCGCGACGCGCCCTCGAGATGTGGGCCGGTCTGCTGCGCGAGGCGCTCGACGAGGCTCGCGCAAACTCGGCCGGCGGAACACCTCAATGACGTCCCATCTGGATGTCGGCGACCTTGTCGCGGTAATCCGCCTTCGGATCGCGGCCTAACAACAGCTTCACGCCCGCGACCAGGCTGAACTCGTTGAGCCAGATTTCGGCGCGGTCGGGTTCGAAGCGCAGCAGCGCGAGCCGCGGATCGTCCTTGCCGCCTTCGTACCACGCGGCCACGAACCGGTTCCACAGTTCATCGATGATCGCGCGGTCGTTGTGGACGGACAGCTCGCCCTGCACGGACGCGAAGAGTTCGTGCCCCTTGGACGAGAACTGGAGTACCGCGCGGCGTGGAGCGTCGAGCGCTTCCGTGAGCTCCGTGCCCTTGACGCTGAAGAACCAGATCGGCCCGCGTTCGTGGGCTTCATGGCGGATCTGCGCGGACATCGGTCGCGTGTGGCCGGACTCGCTCTCGAGTCCGAGCATCGCGACGCGGTCTTCCGCGAGCGCCTTCCAGAATTTCGCTTCGATTTCGGCGTCCGTGGTCATGGCGTGCTCCGTGTGGAATACACGCAGCATCGCAATCCCGATGGCCGATATCTGTCGGAAACGGGGCGGTCCACATGCCGGCCTGCACGGCCGCGTCAGCTGATTCCGCGAAGAACGGGGATCAATTCCCGTTCGATCGCGGCATTGCAGGTGAGAATGGGGAACGCCCCGGGGCTGTCAGCCTCGATTGGACGCGACCTCGGTCAGGCGCGTGGCCGGCCGGTAGTTCGTGACGTTCGGGTTGCCCACCGCGGCGACGCCGCCGGTGAAGGCTTCCTCGACGCAATCCTCGTACGCGTCGCGCAGGCCCAGGATCCTCGTGTCGATCGATCCGCAAACCGACTGCGCGGCGTTGCGGATGCGCTTGCGAAGAATCTTGACGTCCTGGGCGGAATCGAGGTTCAGGTCACCGTACTTGACGACGACGCTGACGGTCTCGTGCCGCGCCTCGGCCTGCGCGATGCCGCCCAGGGCCAGGGCGGCGACGGCCGCGGTGAGTAGTTCGATCGATTTCATGTGTGCTCCTCTCGATGTCTGGTGTGTGTTTGGAGGAGCGCATCCTGCCCGCGCGGCCCGGGCTTTGTGTTCCGGAGTTCTGAGGGATTGTTTAGTTTTCCTATTCCCAACCCGTAGGTTATCCCGGATTTTCCGTGCCAGGCACCGTCTTCACTCGCCATTCGCTGGGCGGTAGTCCCAGCGCTTTCTTGAACGCGCGGCTGAACGCGGCTTCGGAGTCGTAACCCACGCGGTTTGCGACGGCGGCAACGCTGTCCGCGCCGTTGCGCAGGTAGTTGGACGCGAGCTGCATGCGCCAGTTGGCGAGGTACTGCATCGGCGGGTGCCCGACGAAATTCGCGAATCGCTCGGCGAACGCGGAGCGGGACAACGCGGCGATCTCGGCGAGCGTCTCGAGCGTCCAGTCGCGGGCGGGGCTTTCGTGCAACGCCGCGAGCGCGCGGCCGACGTGCGGGTCGCGCAGCCCGCCGAGCCAGCTGTTGCGGTCCGCGGGGAGGTTCTCGAGATAACGACGCACCACGTCGACGAACATGAGTTCGCTGATGCGGCCCAGCATGCATTCGCCGCCCATGCGTTCCTTCGACTCCGCGAGAGCCGCGCGGAAGTACGCGCCGAGCGCGCCGCTGCCGATGTCGTTGATGCGGATCGCGCGCGGCAGCGCGGTCAGCAGTGGGTTGTAAGGGCGCGAATCGCAGCCGAGGAAGCCGCACACGAAATGCGCGGGCTCGCCGCCATCCGTGCCGACGAGGATCCGGGCAGGCATCAGCCCGCTGTCTGGCCGGCGATACATCGACAGCTCCGGCGACTTGCGCATGCCGAGATCGGTTGCGAGCACGTGGGTGTCGCCGTGCGGCAGCACGATGATGTCGCCGGCGACGAGTTTCATCGGCTCCTCGCCCTCGATGCTGAACCAGCAGCTTCCCTCCATCATGATGTGATACGAGATGAGGTGGTCCGAGCCGGGAAACATGGAGTCGACCACGCTCTTGCCGAGCGGCGTTTCCGCGACCCAGGGCGCGCGTGCGTGTACGTCGAAGAAGAATGCACCCGAGAGCCGCACGGCCCGCAGTACATCCGATAGCGCGTCCATAACTACTCCCGACTTGCCTCAAGAGGGTGCCTGGCACGGAAAAGCCGGGAGAAGTCGCTTCTCCCGGCT
>JAFAGC010000054.1 GCA_023423065.1 Pseudomonadota bacterium | reverse complement strand
ACGCCGGCTCCCTGCTCGCCGCCGTCGGCAGCTACCCCCCCCCGCGGGCGACCGGCGCGCGCTGGCTGGTCCGCATGGAGGATCTCGATACTCCACGTGTCGTGCCCGGGTGCGCGGACCAGATGCTGCGCACGCTCGAAGCGTTCGGCTTCGAATGGGACGGTCCCGTCGTCTATCAAAGTACGCGGCGCGAGGCGTACGACGAAGCGCTCGAGCTTCTCGCCGCCGCCGGCCGAACGTTCCGCTGCAGTTGTTCACGCAAGGACCTGTCCACCAACGGAGCGGAAGAAGCCCACGGGTATCCAGGCACGTGCCGGCTCGGCCCGACGCGCGAAGGCCCGACGGCCGTGCGATTCCGCGTGAGCGACGGACGCATCGATTTCGACGACCTGTTCCTCGGAGTGCAGTGCTTCGAGCTGCGCGAGTGCGGCGACTTCGTCGTGCGGCGCCGCGACGGTATCGCGAGCTACCAGCTCGCGGTGGTCGTCGACGATGCCTGGCAGGGAGTCACGCGAGTAGTTCGAGGGGCGGACCTGCTTTCCAGCACGCCGTGGCAGATAGACCTGCAGAACGCGCTCGGGGCGTCACGGCCTATCTACGGACACCTGCCGTTGGTGGTGGAAAACGACGGGTCCAAACTATCCAAGTCGAAGCATTCGGTCCCGCTCGACCCATCCTCGGCTCCCCAAGGGCTGACTGCGACCCTTACGCATTTGTCGCAAGCTCCACCCCCCGATCTGGCCGATTCCTCGATTAAAGACGTTTGGAAATGGGCAGTTGCGAACTGGCGGCCCGATCGGCTGGCCGGTAGTACTCAGTCCAGATTGTCAGCGCCGGGCGACAACTGAGCAGAATGCGCGGGGAAAATTGTGGGTTGCGGTGCAGTGTACTAAGGTAGGCTCCCACAGGGAGGGTGACGCATGAGCGAACCGCGCATCATCAAGAAGTACCCGAACCGCCGTCTGTACGACACGGTACAGAGCAAGTACATCACCTTGAGCGACATCCGGTCGCTGGTGCTGGAACGCATCGAGTTCGTGGTCATCGACAAGAAGTCGCAGGAAGACATCACTCGCAGCATCCTGCTGCAGGTGATCGCCGAGCAGGAGCACGGCGTCGATCCGGTGATGAGCCGCGATTTCCTCGCGCAGGTCATCCGCTCGTACGGCGGCACGTTGCAAGGCGTGCTCTCGAGCTACCTCGAGCAGAGCATGAAGCTCTTCAACTCGCAGCAACGCGAGCTGCGCGAAAAGGTGAAGGCCGTGGTCGGCATGGACCCCGTGGATACCGTCGCGGGCGTCGCGCAGCGCAATTACCAGCGCTGGCGCTCGGTGCAGGACGAGATTTTCCGGACGCTGATGAACGCGGCGGGCCGCGGGCGCGAAGACGGTGGCGAGAAGCCGACCGATACGCCGAGCCACCAGTAGCGGACGATCACCCGGATTCCGCGCCCACCGGCGCGGGATCTGTCTACTGACTCTCACCACGCATGGCACATTGCCCTCAATGTGAGAACTCTCCGCTCGTGCACGCGATGCTCTCGGAGAATCTCGCCGGCTACAGCTGCGGCAAGTGTCTAGGCACGCTCGTGAGCCTGGTGGCCTATCGCGCGTGGCGCGAAAGCGCCGCCGGGCGCGAGGCCATCAGGAACGCGCCAGCGTCGATTGCCGACCTAGATCCTCCGGATTCGGTCGGCGCGAAGAAGTGCCCCAAGTGCCGATCGCTCATGAGCAAGTATCGCGTGACCGCGGCGAAGACCAATCGCCTCGACTTCTGCCCGCATTGTGAGGAGATCTGGCTGGACGACGGCGAGTGGCAACTCGTCGAAGGCCTGGTCGTCACCGGCGAATTTGCGAAGGTGTTCACGCAGGCCTGGCAATACTCGGTGCGCGCCGGCGTGAGCTCGGCCATGGAAGAGCAGCGCCTGCGCGACTTGTTAGGCACGGACTACGATCGCGTGGCCGAATTCGCCGATTGGCTGCAGTCGCAGCCAGCGAAGCAGGAAATCATCGCCCGCCTGGCCCGCCGCAGGTAATCGCAGATCGGGCGCAGATCGGGGACAGATCTATTTATCGACGATAACGGCGCGCGAAAAAGAAGACGCCCGGAATGACCCGGGCGTTCTTGCGATCGAAAGGGACAGACCAGTTATCGTCGATAAACAGATCTGTCCCCGATTTTCTGTCCCCGATTTTCTTAAATCAGTCCCTTTTGCTCTAGTTGGACGCGGGGACGTCGCGCATCGACAGGCGCACGCGACCCTGGCGGTCGACCTCGAGCACCTTCACGCGGACGTTGTCGCCTTCCTTGAGCTTGTCCGACACCTTCTCGACGCGCTCCTCGCTGATCTGCGAGATGTGCACGAGACCGTCGCGGCCCGGCAGGATCGTGACGAACGCGCCGAAGTCCATGAGACGGACGACCTTGCCTTCGTACACGCGGCCGACTTCGACATCGGCCGTGATCAACTCGATGCGCGACAGGGCTTCGCGGCCCGCGGCGCCCGAGACGCTGGCGATCTTGACCGTGCCGTCGTTCTCGATGTCGATCGTCGTGCCGGTCTCCTCGGTGATCTGGCGGATGACCGCGCCACCCTTGCCGATGACGTCGCGGATCTTCTCAGGGTCGATCTTGATCGTGATGATCGAGGGCGCCCACTCCGACATCTTGTCGCGCGTGGAGGCAATGACCTTGTTCATCTCGCCGAGGATGTGCAGCCGGCCGGTCTTCGCCTGCGCGAGCGCGACCTTCATGATCTCGGGCGAGATGCCTTCGACCTTGATGTCCATCTGCAGCGCGGTGACGCCGTCCTTGGAACCCGCCACCTTGAAGTCCATGTCGCCCAGGTGATCTTCGTCACCCAGGATGTCGGTGATGACCTTGAAGCGCTCGCCTTCGAGCACGAGGCCCATGGCGACGCCCGCGACCGGCGCCTTGATCGGCACGCCCGCGTCCATCAGCGACAGCGAAGCGCCGCAGACCGAGGCCATCGACGACGAACCGTTCGACTCGAGAATTTCCGAGACGATGCGGATGACGTACGGGAATTTCTCCATGTCCGGCATCATCGCGGCGATGCCGCGGCGGGCCAGGTTGCCATGGCCGATTTCGCGGCGCTTCGGCGATCCCATCATTCCGGTCTCACCGACCGAGAACGGAGGGAAGTTGTAGTGGAACATGAACGGCTCGCGGCGTTCGCCTTCGAGCGCGTCGATGATCTGCGCGTCGCGGCCCGTGCCGAGCGTCGTGACGACGAGAGCCTGGGTTTCACCACGCGTGAACAGCGCCGAGCCGTGCGTACGCGGCAGCACGCCGACCTTCACGGTGATCGGACGGACGGTTGTCGCGTCGCGGCCGTCGATGCGCGGCTCGCCGTTGAGAATGCGCTGACGAACGATGTTGCTCTCGAGCTTGAACAGCGCGTTGTCCACGTCATCCGCGGTGAACTTGGGAGTCTCGCCACCGGCGAGCGCTTCCGTGACGGCGGCCTTGATCTCGCCGATCTTCGCGTACCGGTCCTGCTTCACGGTAATCAGATATGCATCCGACAGGGCCTTCTGCGCCTGCGCGGCGACAGCGGCGTCGAGCTCGGCGCTCGCGGCGTTCGGCTTCCAGTCCCACTTCGGCTTGCCGACCGCGGCCACCATCTCGTTGATGGTCTTGATCGCGATCTGCATCTGCTCGTGGCCAAACACGACGGCGCCGAGCATCACTTCCTCGGAGAGGCCCGAAGCTTCCGATTCCACCATCAGCACCGACTTCTGCGTACCGGCGACGACGAGGTGCAGCTGCGATTCCTTGAGCTCTTTCTGCGTCGGGTTCAGCAGGTACTGGCCGTTCTTGTAACCGACTCGCGCGGCGCCGATCGGGCCCGCGAACGGGACACCCGAGAGCGACAACGCGGCGGAGGCGCCAATCAACGCGGGGATATCCGCGTCGATGTCCGGATCCATCGAGACCACCTGCGCCACGACCTGCACTTCGTTGAAGAAGCCGTCGGGGAACAGCGGACGGATCGGGCGATCGATGAGGCGCGAGTTCAGCGTTTCCTTTTCGGTGGGCCGGCCTTCGCGCTTGAAGAAGCCGCCGGGGATGCGACCCGCTGCGTAGGTCTTCTCGATGTAGTTGACCGTCAGGGGGAAGAAGTCCTTGCCGGGCACTGCCTTCTTGGCGGCGACGGCGGTGACGAGAACGACCGTGTCACCCATCGAGACGACGACGGATGCCGACGCCTGACGCGCGACCTCGCCGGTTTCGATGGAGACAGTGTGCTGACCGAATTGAAATGATTTCTTTAAAGCGCTCACGCTTCGAGTTCCTTACGTGGGGCAAACCCGCCCCTGAGATTTGGATTTACTTGGGAAATACGAAAAAGGCCGCGCGGGTGCGCGGCCTCGTGTTCTGCGGTGTTAGCGCCGGAGTCCCAGGCGCTCGACGACCTCCTGATACTTCGCGGGCTTCGTCGCCTTCAAGTAATCGAGGAGTTTGCGGCGCTGGTTCACGAGCTTCACGAGCCCGCGGCGCGAGGCATGGTCGCGCTTGTGCGCGCCGAAGTGTTCGCCCAGTCCGTTGATGCGCTCGGAGAGCAATGCGATCTGGACTTCCGGCGAGCCGGTATCGTTGGCTGCACGCTGGAACTGCGTGACGACGCCGGTCTTCTTTTCAGTGGCAAGAGACATCAGATTTGATTCCTTGAAAACGTAAAATTTGTGCCTGTTTTTGCGGGCGCGAATTCTATCGAAAAGATGCCGGGAAGCATAGGCTTACGCACCCGGCTGCTGCAGCAGTCGTCTAGGCTGCAGCCGTCCGTCGGGCAGAACCTCACCGAGCCCCAGAAACTCCTCTCCGGGGCCGTAAAGACGCACGCGACGAGCGCCTCCTGGCGAATCGCCGAGGCTCCGGGCCGATTGCCCATGCCGCAGGCGCGCCACCCCTTCGGCATCGAATGTCGCTGCCTCCAGGTGCCCGAGCGCGGCGTCCGGGCGCAGGAACCAGCCTGGCTGCGGCTGTGCCTTACTCCCGGCGAGCGCCTCCTCCAGGGACACCATGCCCATGCCACGAAAGGGTTCGACCCACGTCCGGCGCAGCCGGGTGAGGTGGCCGCACGTACCGAGCCGACGCGCCAGATCCTCGCCCAGGACCCGGATGTACGTCCCCTTGGCGCAGTCGCACGTCAGGTCGAGCGCGTCCGGGCGCGCCGCGACGAGCTCGAAGCGGCGGATTTCGATCGTGCGCGCGGCGCGCTCGACTTCCACGCCCTGCCGCGCCAGCTCGTACAGCGGGCGGCCCTCGCGCTTGAGGGCCGAATACATCGGCGGCACCTGCTTCTGGACGCCCGTGAATTCCCTGAGGGCGGCTTCGATTTTCTCGGGGGTCAGGGCGGGAACGGGCTGGGACTCGATTTCGCGCCCCTCCGCGTCGCCGGTGTCGGTGCGTCGTCCCAGCGCCAGCGTGAATTCGTAACTCTTGGCCCCGCCTTCGATCTCGGCGATGACCTTCGTCGCTTCGTCGAGGCACACCGGCAACATGCCCGTGGCCATCGGATCGAGCGTGCCCACGTGTCCGGCGCTCTCGGCGCGGAATGCCTTGCGGATGCGTTGCAACGCGCCGTTCGACGTGAGCCCCTGGGGCTTGTCGAGCAGGATGATGCCGTTCGGCACGGTGGCCTACGAATTGTCTTTCTGATCCGACTTCACGGCGCCGTCGATCAGGCGCGTGAGTTTGTCGGCATGCTCGATCTGAGAGTCGTAGATGAACTCGAGCTTCGGCGCGTGCCGCAGCTGCAGCGCGCGGCCGACTTCGCCGCGCAGGAATCCCGCGGCGCGATTCAGGCCTTCGCCGACTTCCTCCGGCGAATGCGCATCGCCGAACGGCACGAACCAGATGCGCGCGCCCGACATGTCGGGGGTCACGCTCACGGCGGTGAGCGTCACGTTGCCGACACGCGGATCGCGCACTTCACGCGACACGAGGGTCGAAAGGACCCGTTGCATCTCGCCCTCGATGCGGGCGAGTCGCTGCCCTTTTCCACTCATGATGGTCCACTCATGGGCCGTTCCTTTCTGGCCGCACAGCGTCACTGGATGCTGCGCGCCACCTCGACACGAGCGAAACACTCGATCTGGTCGCCGACGCGCACGTCCTGGTAGTTCTTCACGCCGATGCCGCACTCGGTGCCGGCGCGCACTTCGTTGACGTCGTCCTTGAAGCGACGCAGCGACTCGAGTGCGCCTTCGAAGATCACCACGCTGTCGCGCAGCACGCGGATCGGGTTGTTGCGTTTGACCGAGCCTTCGACAACGAGGCAGCCCGC
Organism: Pseudomonadota bacterium; assembly: GCA_023423065.1. Taxonomy (GTDB): domain Bacteria; phylum Pseudomonadota; class Gammaproteobacteria; order Steroidobacterales; family Steroidobacteraceae; genus CADEED01. The sequence continues at coordinate 70,661 of JAFAGC010000054.1, read as the reverse complement.
CACGACACCGAACTTGCTCGAACGGAAAACTTCGCGCACCTGGGCCGTGCCGACGATCTGCTCCTTGATCTCGGGCGCGAGCAGACCGCTCATCAACTGCTTAACGTAGTCGATGGCTTCGTAAATGATGCTGAAGTACTGGACGTCGACCTCACCGTCCTTCATGGCGTCACGCGCCGCCGCGTCGGCACGCACGTTGAAACCGATGATGCGCGCCTGCGATGCCGCGGCGAGCTGAACGTCGGAAATCGTGATGCCACCGACTCCGCTGGCGATGATCTTCACCGCCACCTCCTCGGTCGACAGCTTGTTCAACGCGTCGCGCAGCGCCTCGGCGCTGCCCTGCACGTCGGTCTTGAGCAGGATCGCGATGCTGCCGACCTTCTGCTCTTCGAGCTGGCCCAGTACGTCCTGCATCTTCGAAGCCTGCTTCGCGAGTTTCACGTCGCGGAACTTGCCCTGGCGATACAGCGCGACTTCGCGCGCCTTGCGCTCGTTCTCGACGGCGAGGATTTCGTCGCCGGCGTTCGGCGTGCCCTGCAGGCCGAGAACCTGGACGGGCATGGAGGGCGCCGCGCTATCCACCGGCTTGCCGTTCTCGTCGAACATCGCGCGTACGCGGCCGAATTCGTGACCCGCGATGATCGGGTCGCCGAGCTTGAGCGTGCCTTTCTTGACGAGCACCGTGGCGACGGCGCCGCGGCCTTTCTCGATCGAGGCCTCGATGACGAAACCGGTGGCGAGCCCGTCGGCCGCCGCCTTGAGCTCGAGCACTTCGGACTGCAGGAGGATCGCATCGAGCAACTGGTCGATGCCCTGGCCGGTCTTCGCCGACACGGGCACGAACATGTTGCTGCCGCCCCATTCTTCCGCGATGACTTCGTGCTTCGACAGTTCGGTGCGCACGCGATCCGGGTCCGCATCGCTCTTGTCGATCTTGTTCACGGCCACGACGATGGGCACTCCGGCCGCCTTCGCGTGCTGGATGGCCTCGATCGTCTGCGGCATGACGCCGTCGTCGGCCGCGACCACTAGCACGACCACGTCGGTCGCCTTCGCGCCGCGCGCGCGCATCGCGGTGAACGCCGCGTGACCGGGCGTATCGAGGAACGTGATGATGCCCTTCGGCGTCTCGACGTGATACGCGCCGATGTGCTGCGTGATGCCGCCGGCCTCACCCGCCGCCACCTTCGTGCGGCGGATGTAATCGAGCAGCGAGGTCTTGCCGTGATCGACGTGGCCCATGATGGTGACCACGGGCGGGCGCGGCATCTCGGTCTCGGGCGCGGATTCGCCCTGCAGATCCTCTTCGACCTGGTCGGCCTTCAGCGCCTTCGCGACGTGGCCCATCTCCTCGACGATCAGGATCGCGGTGTCCTGGTCGATCGGCTGGTTGATGGTCGCCATCACGCCCATGTTGAGCATGGTCTTGATGACCTCGGTCGCCTTGACCGCCATCTTCTGCGCGATTTCCTGCGGCGTGATCGTCTCGCCGATGGTCACTTCGCGCTTGATCGGCGCGGTCGGCATTTCGAAGCCGTGCCGAGTCTCGGAGGCCACGCCACCGGTGCCCGTGCGTTCGCGCACGCGCTTTTTCTTCTTGTTACGCGCGCTCGCGCCGCTTGCGACGTGCAGCTCCTGCCGCCCGTAGCGTGTGTCCTTGGCGGCATCGACGGCCGCGGTGGGCGCGGGAGCCGGCGCCTTATCGGGCTTGTGGCGCTGTTCCGTGCGCGGCGCAGCCTGGGCGGCGGCTTCAGCCGCGGCGCGGCGCTGCGCATCCTGCTCCTGGCGCACACGAGCTTCTTCCTGCTGGCGGCGTTGCTCCTCCGCCTGCTTCTTGCGCGTCGCCTCGTCTTCGATGCGGCGGCGGTTCTCCGCCTCCATGCGCTCGCTTTCGCGACGAGCCGCTTCCTGGCGCTCGCGCTCGGCGGCTTCGGCCGCTTCCAGTTCCTTGCGCTTGAGATCGGCCTCGTCCTGGTGCTGCTTGTTCTGCTCTTCGAGAACGTCGCGCTTGATGTACGTTTTCTTGTGACGAACCTCGACGTTGACCGTGCGCGCGCGGCCCTGGGCGCTCGCCTGCCTGAGCTCGCTCTGCGTCTTGCGCGCGAGCGTGATCTTGCGCGGCGCGGCCACGCCGGCCGGAGTCTTGCTGGGTTCGGCGGCGCCATGAGCGCGGCGCAGATGCGTCAGCAGTTCGAGCTTGGCCTCGTCGCTGATGAGAGCCTGGGGGCCAGCGACCCGGATTCCCGCGGATTCGAGCTGCACGAGCAGCCGATCCACGGGGACCTTCAGGACTTCGGCGAATTGTGCAACGGTGACGTCCGACATTCAGTCTCCTCAGGCGCGCCCGGCTTCGAACCAGATTTCGCGGGCCTTCATGATGAGCTTGCCGGCTTCATCGGCCGACAGCCCTTCGATATCCAGCAAGTCGTCGACCGCCTGGTCGGCGAGATCCTCGCGCGTGCGCACGCCGCGGCGCGCCAGCGCGAGCGCGAGATCCGGCTTCATGCCCTCGAGCAGCAGCAGATCGTCCGCGGGCATGCCCGCCTCGAGCGTCTCCTCGCTCGCGATGGCCTGCGTGAGCAGCACGTCGCGCGCGCGGTTGCGCAGTTCCTTGACCATCTCGTCGTCGAATTCCTCGATGTTGGCGAGTTCCGACTGCGGTAGATAGGCAACTTCCTCGACGGTGGAGAAACCTTCCTGCACCAGGATCGTCGCGACGTTCTCGTCGACGTCGAGCTGCTTCATGAAGGCTTCGATCAGCGTCTTGGCCTCGGTCTCGCTCTTGGCCTCGGCGTCGGACTCGGTCATCACGTTGAGATCCCAGCCCGTGAGCTGGCTCGCGAGGCGGATGTTCTGGCCGCCGCGGCCGATGGCCTGCGACAGTTTGTCCTCCGCGACCGCGATGTCCATGCTGTGCGCGTCTTCGTCCACGACGATCGAGAGCACCTCGGCCGGCGACATCGAGTTGATCACGAACTGCGCCGCGTTCTCGTCGTGCGGGATGATGTCCACGCGTTCGCCGGCGATCTCGTTCGAGACCGCCTGCACGCGCGAGCCGCGCATGCCGACGCAGGCGCCGACGGGATCGACGCGCGGCTCGAGGCTCTTGACCGCGATCTTGGCGCGCACGCCCGGATCGCGCGCGGCGCCCAGGATCTGGATCAGGCCCTGGCCGACTTCCGGAACTTCGAGCTTGAACAGCTCGATCAGGAAATTGCGGTCCGTGCGCGAGAGGAACAGCAGCGGTCCGCGCTGCGTCTCGGTCGCGCTCTTCACTTCCTTGAGCAGGGCCTTGATGCGGTCCTGGCTCTTCACGATTTCGCGCGGAATCATGTCCGTGCGCGGCACGAAGCCCTCGGCATTGCCGCCGAGATCCACGTAGATGCCGTTGCGGTCGACGCGCTTGACCACGCCCGAGACGAGCTGGCCCACGCGGTCCTTGTACGCCTCGACGACCTGCGAACGCTCGGCCTCGCGCACCTTCTGCACGATCACCTGCTTCGCCTGCTGTGCCGCGATGCGGCCGAACGCGACCGACTCCATCGGCTCCTCGACGTAACCGCCGACCTGCGCGTTCTTGTCGAGGTCGAGCGCGTCCTCGAGACGCAGCTCGCGCTGCGGCACCTCGATCTCGCGCGAGTCGTCGGCGAAGACCTTCCAGCGGCGGAACGTGTCGTAGTCGCCCGTCTTGCGGTTGATCTGGACGCGCACGTCCCATTCCTCGCCGTGTTTCTTGCGGGTAGCCGAGGCCAGCGCCGCCTCGAGGGCGCCGAAGATGATTTCCTTGTCGACGCTCTTCTCGTTCGAGACGGCGTCAACGACCAACAGAATCTCTTTGTTCACTTCATGGCCTCCGGCCAACACGCGGAGCCTTCGGCTCCTGATCAATCGTCGCCCGCCAGAGCGCGGGCGCCGTACGTTTGGCAAATAAACTACTAACTACCATCATCGTCAAAGCGGCGCCAAGCGCGCTCTGCTGATCTCGGCGAGCCTTATGCTCACCGAAAAATTGTCCACATCCATCTCGATGCTCTCGCCGTCCGCACGGCGCAGCATCCCCGTATACCGCTTGCGTCCCTCGCGGGGCACCGCAAGCTCCACCTTCACGCGGTTGTCCACGTAGCGCGCGAAATGCTCGGGCGTACGCAGGATCCGATCGAGACCCGGTGACGACACTTCCAGCGAATACCTGCCTGGAAATGGATCGTCCGCGTCGAGCAATTCCGACACCACGTGGCTCACGTCCGCGCAATCGTCGACATCGATGGCCTTGTCCGTTTCCGGAGGCCTGTCGATATAGATGCGCAACGTGCCGCCACCAGGGCCCGGCACGAACTCGAGTTCGACGAGTTCGAAGCCAAGCTCGCCCAAAACCGGCTCAAAACGGGCGATGAGACGGTCATGCAATGCCGCGTCCACTCGCCCTCCAATAAAAAAGGCCCTCTCGGGCCCCCAGAAATCCGCCGCCTTCCTCGGTTTTCAAGAAGGGCGCCGGTCTAAAAAATAAAAGCCCCAACGGGGCCTTCACATCGTACCTGGGGGTGCTGCGGACCAGTCCGCCCCCACCCATCGAGGGCGCGGATTGTACGGCACACGGCTCCCGGTTTACAGCCCTCTTGACGGCCCGTGCCCAACTCAAGTACCTTGCCAACCCAAGGTAGCTGTTCAAGACATGGACAACATCAGCGAAAAACTCGCCCCGATCCGCAAAGGCCTGCTCGAATTCGTGATCCTCAAGATCGTGGCGGCAGACAAGGTCTACGTTGCGGACATGCTCAAGTTGCTGGGGCCGACGGAGTTCGCGACGCAGGAAGGCACGCTGTACCCCCTGCTCTCGAAGCTGCGCCGGGAAGAGCTGGTCGATTACGAGTGGCAGGAGTCCGAAGCGGGCCCGCCGCGCAAGTACTACAAGCTGACGCCCAAGGGGCGAACGCAGCTGTCGACGCTCGACGATTACTGGAAAGACCTCAACCGCACTCTCGCCGAATTTGGGAAATAAGCCATGCAGAAAGTGGTCAGCATCAGCCTCAACGGAAACTCCTACCAACTCGAAGAACCGGGCTACGACCAGTTGCGCGCCTATCTGGCTCGCGCCGAATCGCGCCTCAAGGACAGCCCGGACCGCAGCGAGGTCATGGCGGACCTCGAGCAGGCCATCGGCGAGAAATGCCGCGCCATGCTCGGGCCTCACAAGACCGTCGTGAACACGAACGAGGTGGAGCGCATCATCGCGGAAATGGGCCCGGTGGAATCCGCCGACGAAAAGGCGGCCCAGGGATCCACCGAAGGTGACTCGGCCTCGCAGGGCGGATCGACGTTCGCGCCTCCCCCGCGCAAGCGCCTGTACCAGATCCGCGAAGGCGCGGTCTGGACCGGCGTCTGCAACGGGATCGCCGCGTACCTCAACGTCGACGTGACCTGGGTGCGCCTCGCGTTCGTGCTGCTCACGATCTTCAGCTCGGGCCTGTGGCTCGTCGTGTACTTCGTGCTGATGTTCATCGTGCCCGTCGCGACGACCGCCGAGGAGCGCGCCGCGGCGTTCGGAATGCCCTTCAACACCGAAGAACTCATCAACCGCGCAAAAAAAAACTTTGAGGAATTCGGAAAGAAGTACCGCTGGCGGCGCGAATGGCGCCGGCAGCAGCGGTACCTGAACCGGCAGTTCCGCGGCATGAACGAGCAGCTGCGGGCGGCGACCACGCAGATGGCCCAGCAGGTCCCGCCTGTAAGCAACGGCATCATGGCGATCACGCTGCCGATCGCCGCGTTCATCGGCGCGGTGATGTTCGTCGCGTGGATCCTCGCGACGTTCTCCCTGATCACGCAGCAGTCGATCTTCGGCTGGGGCCTGCCGCACGGAATCCCGCTGTGGGTCGGCATCGTCGCGCTCGCGTTCATCTATTTCGCGGCGTCGGCGCCCCTCAAGTACGTGCGCCACCGCAGCCAGGGCTATCACCCGGGCTGGGGCGCACTGCACGGCCTCATGTGGATCGCGGGCACGGTGCTGCTGCTGTGGGGCGCGTACCATGTTTTCCCCGGCGTGCGTGAAGTCATGGACCAGCTCATGTGGGCCGCCAATCTCACCGTCACCACGCTCTCGGAAACGATCGCTTGAACGACTTCGCTTCGAAACCGCTCGAGACGGTCACCGTCGAAACCGCTGCCAATCCCGTCTGCTCGATCATCTGGATGCACGGCCTCGGCGCCGATGGCCACGACTTCGAGCCGCTCGTGCCCGAACTCGCGCTATCCGGAATGCCCGCGATGCGCTTCGTCTTTCCGCACGCGCCCGTGCGGCCGGTCACGATCAACAACGGTTACCAGATGCGTGCCTGGTACGACATCGTCGCAATCGACCGGCGCGCGCGCGAGGACGGCGCGGGCATCGCCGCGTCGGCGGCGCAGATCGGCGCGCTGATCCGCGCGGAGAACGCGCGCGGCGTCGCCACGAATCGCATCGTGCTCGCCGGCTTCTCGCAGGGTGGCGCGATGGCGCTGCACATCGCGACGCGTCACCCGGAGAAATTCGCGGGCGTGATCGCCCTCTCCTGCTATCTACCGCTCGCGCGCGAGTTCGCCACCGACCGCAGCGCCGCGAACTTCACCACGCCCATCTGCATGGCGCACGGCACGCAGGATCCGGTCGTACCGATCGCGCTCGGCGAAGAGTCGCGGCGCATACTCGAAGGGACGGGATTCCGCGTCGAATGGCATGCCTACCCGATGCCACACTCCCTGTGCGAACAGGAAGTCGCGGACATTCGCGACTACCTCGGTCGGGTGCTACCCCGCGATCCGGCCAGGCCGGCCTGAGCCGGCTCACAACTTCGCGACCATCGTCTGTGCATCCTTGGCCCGCCGCACATCCGCGCGCAGCGAGGAGGCCTTGAGGATCTCGACGGCGCGCAGCAGCGCCTCGCGCGCCGCAGTCTTGTCGCCGGCCGCCATGTGGCCGCGGGCCAGCCAGTAGGCAGCTTCACCGGCGCCGCGATGGGTCGGCTCGTATCCCCGCCAGTACTTGTCCGCGAAGCCGAACGCTTCGCGTGCCGCATCGGTCTTGCCCTGCGCCAGCAGCGCACACCCTAACTGCTGCGAAATCTTCGCGCTCAGCGGGATGGGATTGAGGAAGGTGATCCGCAAGGCTTCGTCAGCCTGGCGGATCCAGTCCTCCGCTTCCGCGGCATGACCCTGTTCGAGGCGCGCGACGCCGATGCCAAGCAGCGCTTCGGACCTGACCAGCTGGCTGAGATCTGTTTTCGAAGTGTGTTCGAGCGCTTCCCGGTAGGCGCGCTCGCTCTCGGCCCAGCGCGATTGCAGCTGGCGAGTCAGTCCCAGCGCGTCGAGCATCACGGACGTGTTGCCCGGCATTCCCGAAGCCTTGGCCGCCGGCACCGCTTCGCTCAATACCTTTTCGGCCTCTGCGAACCGTCCGGTCAGCGCCAATGCGCTCGCGTAGTCGCCCTGTGCGAGGAACATCCATGTGCCCTTGCCGGTGTCGTGCTCCCGACCGAGTTCGATGGCGCGTCGCAGAGGCTCGATCGATGCTTCTACCTGGCCCGCCATGTATGTGTAGCGACCGAGATTGTTCATCGCCCGCGCCGAGAGCAGCCCGCCCTTGGTCGTCTCGTACGCGCGCCGGGCGGTCATCGTGGCGCCTTTCACGTCGCCCTGCCGTGATTGCGCCTTCGTCAGCAACGAGAGGACGGGAAGCAATGCATCGCCCGTCGGGCCATAGAGATCCGTGCCGAGCGCGATGGCGGTCTCGAGATGCCGGACGCTTTCGCCGACGTCCGCGCCGCTGTCGAGCAGCAGTCGTCCGTACAGCGATTCGGTCGTGAAACGCAAGACGCGCCGCTGCGCGGGATCGGGCACCGAGTCGACGTCGCGCAGGGTCTGCTCGACGCGTGGCAGGGCTTCGTCGAAGCGCTTCGCGAGCACGAGGATCAGCGCTTCGTGGCGCTTCATCAGGATCGTTTCCGTGTCCGCCGACCCCAGCGCATTCTCCACGGCCGCCACGGCCTCGCGCGCGAGCGGAAACGCGGCGTCCAGATCCCCCGCCTCCACTTGCAGATATGCGAGCTCCATCAGCGCACCCGCGAGCGACTTGCCGGTGCGCGGCTGGTTGGCGCGCAGGACGGGCAGCGCCTTCTCGAGCGTCGAACGAACCTCCTCTAGTTTGCCCTCGTTGCGCGCGATCGTGCCGAGCCAGCTCATCGCCTCCGCGATCGAGACCTCGTCGCGTGGCTGCTGCTGCTCGGCGAGCTCGATGGCCTTCTCGAACGTCGCCTTCGCTGCTTCGTATTGCTCGAGGTTGCCCTGGCTCTCGCCGACGATGTGCAGCAGTTCGATCGCGTTGCGCGGCTGCGCGACGAGCTCGCGGTCGATGCGTTCGCGCGCCAGCGTGAGTAGTTCGGCGGCGGTCATCGAGGTCTTGCCCGTGAAGAAGGGATCCGCCGAACGGAAGATCGAGGCGACGAAATCCTTCACCTCTTCGGCGCGTTGCCGTTCGGCGCGCGCCACCTGGAGCTGCCACAGCGCCGCCGCGAGACCCGCGCCCAGCGCGACGACGACCGCGGCGGCGGATGCGACGGCCAGGCGGTTGCGCCTGGAGAACTTGCGCAGGCGATACCAGGCGGAGTCCGCGCGCGCGAGGACCGGCTCGCCCTCGAGATAACGCCGAATGTCGTCCGCGAATGCGGCGACCGTCGGATATCGCTCCTGGGGACGCTTCCTGAGCGCCTTCTGCACGATGTTTTCGAGATCGCCCGACAGCTCGCGGCGCAGTTTCGGCAGCGGCGTCGAGCGCTTCGCGGCCTTGTCTTCGCCCCGCTCCTCGATCGCACGCGCGAGACGCTGCGGCTCGCGATGCAGCACCGCGTGTTCCCACTGGCTGCGCGCCGCATCCGGAGGCTCGTAGGGATGCTCCCCGGTGAGCAGCGCATGCAGCAGGACGCCGAGCGAATACACGTCCGTCGCTGTCGTGATCTCCTGGCCGAGGACCTGTTCGGGCGCCGCGTATTCGGGCGTGAAGATGCGGCCGGTAAGGCGCGTGATGTCGGACTGCGCACCACTCTTGTCCGGTTCGTAGAAGCTCGCGATGCCGAAGTCGAGTAGTTTGGGGGCGCCGTCCGCGGTCAGCAGCACGTTCCCGGGCTTGATGTCGCGATGCACGACCAGGCTCGCGTGCGCATGCGCCACCGCGTCGCACAGCCGCCGGAAAATCACCAGGCGCGCCGCGACATCGAGCTTCTCCTCGTCGCACGCGACGTCGATCGGGCGTCCCACGACGTACTCGAGCACGAGATACACGACACCGTCGTGGATGCCCGCATCGAGCAGGCGCGCGATGTTGGAGTGGGCCAGGCGGCCCAGCACCTTCGCTTCGCGCAGGAATCGCTCGCGCAGCGCGCCGCCCGCGAAATACGGATGCAGCGTCTTGATCGCGACCTGGCCCTCGTAGAGGCCATCGTCGCGAATGGCGAGCCAGACCTCGCCCATGCCGCCTTCGCCGAGCAGGCGGATGATGCGGTAGGGACCGAGCCGCGCGTCGGGCCGCAGCACGCCACTCGACGGCGCACCTCCCGGTTCCATGAATCCCTGCCCGACGCACTCCTCGTGTTCGAGCATCTCCATCACCAGCAGGTGGAGATCCGGACGCGAGTGCGCCAGGGCGTGTAATGCCGCCGTGCGTTCGGCCCGGGACTTGTCGAGCAGGCGGTCGATCTGCGCCAGTGCTTCGCGCTGCAGGTCTTCGTTCCGCGAGCCGCTCATCGACTTGCCTCGTTCACGAGTTGGTGGCGCAGGTAGATGCGGGCCTTGGTCCAGTCGCGCTTCACGGTGGCCGGCGAAACGTCGAGGAAACGCGCGATCTCCTCGATCTCCATGCCGCCGAAGTAGCGCATCTCCACGACCCGGTGCGCGCGCTCGTCGACGCGCTGCAGCGCGCCGAGCACCGAGTTCAGCGAGTCGAAATCGAATTCGCCCGTGTCCCGATTTTCGACCGCGGTATTGAGAGTGACCTTCACCTGGTCGCCGCCGCGGCGTTCGCTGCCGCGCGCGCGCAGGTAGTCGACTATCACGCTGCGCATGACCGACGACGCGTACGCGAGAAACGCGCCGCGCCCATCGCCGGGCAGCGACTCCTGCCGGGATATGCGGAGGTACACCTCGTTGACCAGCGACGAAGGATCGATGAGTGTCATCGGCCCCTGCCGGCGCAGGTGCGACTGCGCGACGATCTCCAGCTCGCGATACACGCGTGCGTAGAAGCGCTCGAGCGCGACCTTGTCGCCTCGACGCGCGTCATCCAGCAGCTGGGTCACCTCTCCCATGCGCCTTCCTCTGCGGGAAATGGGCCGTTGCGGGCAGGCTCGAATCATAGTGAGTCGGCCGCGCGACGAGAAACCCCGCGAGCGGGAATTGCGCAATATGTCGACTGGTCCCGCGCCGGCCCTATGGCGCGGTCCGATTGAGCTCGTAGAGGCTGATGTTCACCGTCGCCGCGACGTTCAGCGATTCGATCGCGCCGGTTCCCGGCACGGTGAAGGCCTGCGCGCGCAGCGCGCTCATCCGCTCGCGCGGCAGGCCGCGTGCCTCGTTGCCGAAGACGTAGCAATCGAAATCGCGGAACGCCGGCGAGGCGACCGCTTGTCCGCCGAGATCGAGGCAGGCGATGCGGGGGAAACGTGCGTTCAGCGAGTCGAGCGGCACGTCGCGCTCGACCGGCACGTGGAAGATCGCGCCCATGCTCGCGCGCACCACCTTGCCGTTGTGCACGTCGACGCTGTCCGGACTCAGCAGGCAGCGGAAATTCCCGAACCAAGCGAGCGTGCGCAGGATCGTGCCGAGATTGCCGGGATCCTGGATCTCGTGCAGATAGATCGCGCGTTCACCCGCCCGCGGCGCCGGCGCTTCGAGCAGCGGCACGACCGCGGCGATGCCCTGCGGCGAGCGCGTCTCGCTGATCTGAGCCATCTGCTTCGACTGGATCACGTGGACCGGAAGCCTGCTCGACCAGTTCTCGTAGTCGCGCGTCACGTAGATCTCACTGGCGCGCAGGCGCGCGTCGCCCGCCGCGGCCTTCTCGAGCTCCTGCACGAGGTGTTCGCCCTCGATGACGAAATGCCCGAGTTCCTCGCGAAACTTCTTCTGGTGCAGTTTCTTGATGTCGTCGTGTTTCATGCCAGCGCCCGGGCGACTGCCTCGGCCACCTTGATGCCGTCGACGCCCGCGGAAAGGATCCCCCCGGCGTAACCCGCGCCTTCACCGCAAGGGTACAGGCCACGCGTGTTGAGACTTTGCATCGAAGCGGTGTCGCGCGAAATGCGCACCGGCGACGAAGTGCGGCTCTCGACACCGGTCAGCACCGCGTCGTCGCGATCGAAGCCGTGAATCTGCCGGCCGAACACCGGCAGCGCCTCGCGAATCGCATCGATCGCGTAGCCGGGTAGCGCGCTGGCCAGGTCGCCCAATTTGACGCCGGGTTTGTACGACGGCTCCACCTCGCCCCACTGCTGCGACGGAACGCCCCGCACAAAATCTCCGACGAGCTGACCGGGCGCGCAGTAGTCGCGCCCGCCGAGCTCGAACGCATGCGACTCGAGCGTCTCCTGAAGGGCGATCCCCGCGAGCGGGCCGCCCGGAAAATCCTTCGCCGGCTCGATGCCGACGACGATGCCCGCATTGGCATTGCGCTCGTTGCGCGAATACTGGCTCATGCCGTTCGTGACGACGCGCCCGGGTTCGGACGTCGCGGCGACGACCGTGCCGCCCGGGCACATGCAGAAGCTGTAGACCGCGCGGCCGTTGCTCGCGTGATGCACGAGCTTGTAGTCGGCGGCGCCGAGCTCGGGGTGGCCGGCGAATTTTCCGAAGCGCGCCCTGTCGATCAGCGACTGCGGATGTTCGATGCGGAAGCCGATCGCGAACGGCTTCGCTTCGACGAACACACCGCGCCTCTCCAGCATGCGGAACGTATCGCGCGCGCTGTGACCGAGCGCGAGCACGACGTGCCGGCTGCGCAGTATTTCTCCGTTCTCGAGCACGACTCCTTCGACCTGACCGTCGTCGATGAGCAGGTCGGTCACCCTGCTCTCGAAGCGTACCTCGCCGCCGAGTTCGACGATTTCGGCGCGCATCCGCTCGACGATGCCGGTCAGCCGGAACGTGCCGATGTGCGGCTTGCTCACGTAGAGGATCTCCGGCGGCGCGCCCGCGCGCACGAACTCGTGCATCACCTTGCGGCCGTAGAACTTCGGATCCTTGATCTGGCTGTAGAGCTTGCCGTCCGAGAACAGGCCCGCCCCACCCTCGCCGAACTGCACGTTGGATTCGGGCGTGAGGATATTCCGGCGCCACAGGCCCCAGGTGTCCTGCGTGCGCCGGCGCACGTCGCGGCCTCGCTCGAGCACGATCGGCCGGAAGCCCATCTGCGCCAGCAGCAACGCGGCGAACAAGCCGCCCGGCCCGAAGCCGATCACGAGCGGCCGCTCGGCGAGCTGCGCGGGCGCCTTCGCGACACTGTGGTAGCTCGTGTCCGGGGCAACGCCGATCTGCCGGTCGCGCGCGAATTTCGCGAGCACCGCCGCCTCGTCGGCGACCCGCGCGTCGACGATGCAGATGAAACGGATGCCCTCGTTCTTCTTGCGCGCGTCGTAGCTGCGCTTGAACAACGTGTATTCGAGCAGTTCCGCGTCGCGGATCTTGAGCCGCCTGACGATGGCGGCGCGCAGCGCCTCGGGTGTGTAGTCGAGCGGCAGTGCCAGCTCAGTGATGCGAATCACCGTGGTTCCTGGCCGGTCGACCCGGCAGAGGTAGAATGCGCGCATTATGCCGCGTTCGAAGAGCAGTAATCAGTGGCTGCAACGTCACGTCAACGACCCTTTCGTGAAGAAAGCACAGCTCGACGGATATCGCTCGCGCTCGGCGTACAAGCTCGTCGAGCTCAACGAGAAGGACCGGCTGATCCGTCCCGGCATGCGGATCCTGGACCTGGGCTCGGCGCCCGGCGGCTGGTCGCAGGTGGCGGGCAAACTCGTCGGGGCGAAGGGCCGTGTGCTCGCGACCGACATCCTGCCGATGGCCTCGCTCGCCAACGTGGATTTCGTCCAGGGGGACTTCACCGAGGACGAAACCGTCGAGAAGCTGCTCGCGTGGTTAGGCGGCGGGAAGTTCGATCTCATCGTCTCGGACATCGCACCCAACATCACCGGCATCGATTCGGCCGACCAGGCCTCCTCGATGTATTTCCTCGAGCTCGCGCTCGATACCGTGCGCAAGACGCTCAAGCCCGGCGCCACGTTCGTGGCGAAGATGTTCCAGGGCGCGGGGTCGGACCAATACCTCAAGGAGCTGCGCACCTCGTTCGACAAGGTGCTCATTCGCAAGCCCGCCGCGTCGCGCGCGCAGTCGCGCGAGGTCTACATCGTGGCCAAGGGATTCAAGGGCTGATCGACGGCCGGCGGCGGCGGTAGTTCGCCAACGCGGCCATCTCGCTCGTGCAGCGCGGACAGCATGGTGTACGCCATGTCGCGCGTGTTCTTCACCCGATTCCGCAGCCTTTCGACTTGCGCCCGGACCGACTGCTGATCGGCCGCGTTGCTGTCGAGCACATCCGCGATGCGCAGGTCGTTGTTCCTGACGAGCAGCAGCAGCTCCATGGCCAACGGAATCTCCGCGGGGTCGAGTCCGGCTTCGTCGAGCTCCGACCGGGTGAAAGGCGGCTCGCCGTACATCGCGAGATTCAATTGCAGGCGGAACGCGCGGTCCGCGGGATCGGACACCAGTTCTTCGTCGGTGAACAGGTAATGGCGATAGACGTCCATGACCTTGGCGTAGATGGTTCCCAGGGGCAGGAGATCTTGCGCGGCGGCGGATTCGATCCTGTCGGAGCGACCGATCATGGCCACGGCGCCCGGAATCACCACGGCGGCGAGCGCCGCCGCGGCCAGCCACAACCGCATCCCGCCGGCCTTTCGCTTCCCCTGATGTACGTCCGCTGCGACGACCATCCCGCTTTCCAGTCGTTCGGCGCGGCGCACCGCGAGCCCACGGATGCGAGTAGTCAGTTCGTCGACGCTCGAGAACCGCTGCGCGGGATCGCCGTCGGTGGCGCGCGCGATGTCCTCGCCCAGCAATACATCGGGCACCCCGCGCTCCCAACCCGGCACCAGTGGGCGATTCAGATCGCCGACGACGATCTGGTAGAGGATCACGCCGAGCGCATAGACATCGCCGGCCGCCGTGGGTGGTTGCCCCGTGATGACTTCCGGCGCGAGATACATCGGCGTCCCGAGCGTTGGGTCACCCAGCATGTTCCCCGTCATCGTGAATCCGAGCCGCGTGATGCCGAGTTCCGCGAGCCGCTGCGGATCCAGCAGGTGGCTGCTGCCGAAATCCGTGAGCCTCACGCGCCAGCCCGAGCCCTCTCGAGACACGAGAATGTTGGCCGGCTTGAGATCCTTGTGGAGGACTCCGATGGTGTGGGCCGCGGCCACCGCATCGGCGATCTGCAGGAAAAGCTCCAGACGCGCGTCGAGCGGCATGTCGGTGAGCTGCCCGTCCGCCTTGGCCCAGCGCAACAGGTCGAGACCACCGTGCTCGCACTCGAGAAAGAACGGCGGCGTCTCGAGATTCCAGTCGAGGACGCGCGCGAACGCGACGGCGCGCTCGCCGAGATTTTCCTGCAGCAGACGGGACAATGTGAGCTCGCGCTTCAGCAACGACAGACGCCCACCGTCGGTGCAGAACTTGAACACGCGCCGTTCGCGTGTCTTGCCCTGCCGCGCCAGCCAGACCTCGTTGCTCGACGACTGGCCGATTCTTTCTTCCAGCTGGAAGTTAGGTCGGCCCGGTACCGGCTCGCCGACGTTCAGTCCGAGGACGCTCGGCAGCGCCCAACCTACCGCGACTCGCTCGAGCGGACCATCGAAGCGGTAACCGATCCGCGGCAGCGTGACGATGCGCGCGGCATCCGGTTCACCCAACGCCGTGCGCAGCTTGGAAAGCGCGTTGGCGACCACGTTGTCGACGGTGGGCCGGCCGTCCCAGACGATGTCCAGCAACTCCTGCTTGGTGACCACCTCTCCCGGCTGGGAGAGCAGCAATGCCAGGATCTCCAGCGGCTTGCGCTGGACGTCCACGACCTGGGCATCGACGCGCAATTCGAAGCGCGACTCGTCGAACTCCGCCCTGCCGAATCGGTAACGGAATTGCGCGACCTGGCGGGTCGCTGCTCCGGTGTTCATCCCCCATCCCCGCGTGCCCGTTTCCAGGCACAGACCGACTTGTAGTTCTTGTTTCGGTTCGAGGATAGCCGGGCGGCATTTGGCCGGCAAGGCATCGGGCCGCCAGCGTTGCAGGCAGCCTGGAAGCCTCGCCAACCCCCGCTAACTAACAGGCGGGGCTGTCCGGGAGTGATTTATGTCGTGATTACCGGGTAGGCGCGACTCCTATAGTTTTGGCGTGGCGACCGCGCCGGCCTTTTCGCGCTCCTTGCGCTCCACCTCGGCGACCAGTTCATCGACGTACTGATTCGTCCGGGCATTGAGGTCGCGCACGGCGCGATGATCGACCGCGACGATCTTGAGATTCGTGACGATGCGATTGCGTCCGCCGTATTGCACTTTCAACGTGGTCGCGCAGCCGGCTTCGACGTGGACGTTGGCGCGCTTCTGTTCCTCCTGGAGCATGAGCCCGGCGGCGATGGCTACCCGGTCATTCGCACACGTATGGCGCTCGTTGAGCGGAATCGGCCGACCCGCCGCGTCCCACGCCCAGTGCAGGTGGATAGACTGTCCGGCGTCGCCGTAAGCCTTCTGGAATCCCACCGGACCATACTTGCTCGTGAGGCTCGCCTGCATGTTGTCGAACGTCGGCCCGTTCGGTCCGAAGTACACGTCGCGATCCACAACCTGCGCGATCCCCGCCGTGGGCGGCGCCGAAAATGACACACGGACGATCTCGCAATAGGCATTCGGACCCTGCGTCGCAACGTTGCCGCACCTCGCACTGAAGTTGGACGTATGAGTGATTGCCTCGATCAGCCGCAGGAACGGTCCCTCGCCCACCTCGATGGGTCCCCGGGTGATGCCCGCCGTCGCGGACCGGCCGGCCAGCGTCATCTGTCCTTCGTTCAGGCGCAGAGCCGGCTGCACCGCCGCGAGCGCCTTGCGCACGTCGGCGATCGAAGACTTGCCCAGACTCATCCCGAGCACGTCGATGGCGGCGCCGCCGCCCGATGACGCTTGCGCCGCGGCGACAGGCTGCGCGGATGTCGCCTGAGGCTTCGCCGTCGACGCCGCCGTCATCGCATAGACCATGGGCTTGCCGAACAGCGGAGTCCCCGGCTTTTCGCCGCGCGCGATCCTGCCCCTGCCGTCGAGCGCGGCGAGCAGGCGATATCCGTTCTCCTTCTCCCGCGTCACTCCCAGCCGGGGAAAGAGGTTCTGCTGGAAGATGGGCTCGAGCTGGCCGGGCCCCGCATTGCGCAGCACCACGGTCAGGCATCCACCGCTTCCGCAGAACTGCGGACCGGAACCGACGACGATGATTTCCCGGGCGCCGTCGTCGTCGAGATCGTCGACGCTGATGGTGAACTCTCCGGCAACCAGTTCGCTGACCGCGGGTTGACGGCCGAGCCCCGCCCGCATGTTCGCGTCGCCCGAGATGAACTGGAGCTGCCTCTCGACCGCGTAGTCAGTGTTTGCCTGGCTGAAGACGAGGCCGCTGCCGAGACAGATGACTGCCGCGGCACACAGCCTCGTGCGATCCCAATGTCCTTCTGCAATCGCGTTCTTCATGGCTTACTGGCTACTTTTTACGGATGTCCTGCAACGCTTCGTTGATCTTGAACAGCACGATCATGAGTTCGCAGTAGATGCGGGACATCAGCGCGATCAACCCGGCGACCAGCGGTGCGCACACGACCATGCCGAATCCCGCGAAACCCGAGTACCGCATCGTCTCGAAGCCCTTGAAGAGCATCGATATGCCCACGAGCGCGGCGCCCGCCAGCATCAGCCAGTAGATGAACGTGATGATCTTCGGAGTGACCATCGAGTCGAAATGAAGCCACTGTCGCATCTTGTCTCCCTTTGTCTCTATCTAGTTGCAGTCATCAGGAGCGGCAGTACCGCCCGAGCCCGATGAGTCCCGTTCCGCCGTCGATGCAGTCGCCTTCTATCGTCATCAGGCGGCTGCCCTCCGGGCCGGTGAGCTTCACCTTGCCGTCCTCGACCTCGTAGTTGCCTTCGACCACGGAGCCGAACACTTCGATTTCCACTTTGCCGCCGGACTTGAACGTGAGCGACTGGAAGATGGCGTTGCCGTTGGCCGGCTTGTAGGTGCCGCCGACGCCCGGCGCGCATCCGGCGGCGAACATCGCGATGCAGACTGCAATGGCAATTTTCTTCATGCGGCGATTCCTCAGAGTGTGGGCGCGTCGGAGTTCTTCTCGGCCTGCTGCAACTGCGCGGCGCGACGCTCGGCATCGAGACTTTCGAGCCCCTGCTCCGTGGCGACGATGGCGGCGTAACCGCCGGCCTTGTCGATCACCGAGACCTGCAGGAACTCGACCAGGTCCGGGTTGTCGGCGCGCTGGCGGAGATTGGCGGCCACGCTGATTCCGCAGTCTGGCGAGTAGTTAGTGGCCGAGTCCGGATCTGCGCCCGTGGCGCATCGGCCCTCCGCGGCCGGCTGCTGCCGGGCATCGCGGCGCCACTGCATGCGGTACGTCTTCGTCTGGTAGTTCTGCTCCGCGTGGGCGTCCGTGGGCTGGCCGTACTTGTCGATGAGCGCCTTCTGGACGCTGGCAAGCGTCGGGTAGCGATCCGCCGCAAACCATTCCTCGCGGGCCGCGCTCAGCACCCTCTCCTGGCCGGGCAGACCGATGGTCGCGACGTACCACTTCGACTGCCCCGGCTGCATGTCCTCGATGACCTGGTTGTTGCCGCGCGCGGTCGCGCGGTCCTGCATCTCGGCGATGATCTGCTCGGACGTCTTCGGAGGCGCGGCGAAGCGGGCATTGAAGCCATGGCGCAGCTTCTGGCCGAAGGCCTGGATCTGGAATGCGCGCATGTCATCCTGCTCGACGACGAGCAGGTCGTGCGAACACAGCACCACGTTCACCGCTTCGTCGTAGGTCATTCCGGGCCGCACACCGACAACGTCATCGACCGGTGCGCCCTCGCCACGCGGTGGCGTGGAAATCCTGGCCGGGCACTTCACCTTGCCGCGGGCTTGTCTGGCGACCTCCTCGGCGGTGGTGGCGTCGCCTCTCGAGGGGCCGGACTCCTTGCCGTGTGCTGCCTCACCCCCTGCATCGTTGGAGCCGCTGCACGCCGCCAGCGCCAACACCGTGACCAACAGTCCCGACAACGTCCCTAATCGCATGCGTCCCCGTTCCCTTTCTTGTTATCCACGGCCACGGCCGCCTTTTCCCGCGATCAAACGGAACCGCGCCGGTTTTGTCCTCACCTGGCGATCACCAACTTCTAACCAGATTGGATTTCCCGTCGGGACAAGGATTTATGTCGACGAGGCAAAGAGGGCCGCGCCGATTCGGGACGCGGCCGGGCGGGAAACAGGAGGGTTACGTCAGATCTTTCGCTTCTTCAGGGCGAACTAGATCTCGTGCTCGAGGCACGACTCGGCGACTGGTTTGCCGTTTTCCGTGTCCGCCGCGTAACGCGCGGCCTTCGCGGCCTTGATGGCCTCAGGGCGCGCGAAGCACGGCGCGTTCTCACTACCCGGAGTATTGAACCGTTGGAGCAGGTGAAACGGTGAAGTGGTAGCGGGGGCAGGATTTGAACCTGCGACCTTCGGGTTATGAGCCCGACGAGCTGCCAGACTGCTCCACCCCGCAACCGATCCCCTCGATCGAGGGGCGCGCATTCTGGTCGAAGCGCGCGCGGTTTGCAAACCCCTCGTGCGGGCCGCCGTTTAACCGATTGCCGTCAGCCGATGACCTTGGCGCAGAGCTGGATCAGGACGTCCGGCAGGATTCCGAGCGCGAGAACGGCCAGGCCGTTCAGCGCGAGCACGCCGCGTACGGCCACCCCGCTCGACCGGCCCACCGGCAGCTCGCCCGGCGGATCGAAGAACATGATCTTGACGACGCGCAGGTAATAGAACGCGCCGACCACGGACACGAGCACGGCGATCAGGATCAGCCAGACGTGATTCGTGAGCCACAGCGCCTGCAGGATGTTGAACTTGGCCCAGAAGCCGATGAACGGCGGGACGCCGGCGGTCGAGAACATCAGCGCCATCATCGTGTACGCGAGCAGCGGATCGCGCTTCGAGAGGCCCTTGAAATGATCCAGGTCCTCGGCCTCGAACCCGGCGCGGCTGGCGAGCACCAGTACACCGAACGAGCCGAGCGTCATGATCACGTAGGCGATCGTGTAATACAGCGCCGCCTCGTAGCCCATCGCGGTGCCGGCCACGAAGCCGAGCAGGATGAAGCCCACGTTGCCGATCGCGGAGTACGCGAGCAGTCGCTTCAAGTTGGTCTGCGCGATCGCGATGACGTTGCCGAACACCATCGACAACACCGCGAGCGGCGCGAGCATGTCCTGCCACGTCGCGCCGACGCCGCCCAGGCCGTGAGCGAGCAGGCGGAACGCGAAGGCGAACGAAGCGATCTTCGGCACCGTCGACACGAACAGCGTCACCGCGGTCGGCGAGCCGTGATACACGTCGGGCAGCCACATGTGGAACGGCACGGCGCCGAACTTGAACGCGACGGCCACCACGATGAACACGAGTCCGAAGACCACGCCGATGCTGGGCTCGCCCGCCGCAATCGCGGCGAGATCGTCGAGCAGCAACGTGCCGGTGAGGCCGTAGATCAGCGACATGCCGTACAGCAACATGCCCGACGCGATCGCGCCGAGCACGAAGTACTTCATGGCCGACTCGGCCGCGATGCCGGACGTGCGGTCGAACGCGACCATGGCGTACAGCGACAGCGACATCAGCTCGACACCGATGTACATCGTGAGCAGGCTGTTCGCCGACACCATGACGAACACGCCGAGCAACGCGGTCAGCGCGAGCACGTAGTACTCGCCGCGCATCATGCCGCGGCGCTCGAGATATTCGCGCGAATACAGCAGCGCGACGGCCATGCTCATGAAGCCGAACAACTTGAGCAGCACCGCGAGCGGATCGGCGACGTAGCTCTCGCTGAACAGCGTCACGCGCTCGGTGACGTTGGCGTACCTCGCGGTCAGGAACGCGCCGATCACGAGGATCACCAGCGTGAGCGTGGGCGCGAGACCGCGGCGCTTGTCGCCGAAGAAGACGTCCGCGAGCAGCAGCACGCAGATCGCGCCGACGAGATAGATCTCCGGCAGCGCGGGTTGCAGGCTCGCCCAGGTGAAGGGTGCTGATGGATCTGGGGTCATAACGGCAACTTGCTGGCGGAAATCTGCTGAACGAGGTTCTGGACGGTGGCCTGCAGGACTTCGAGCAGCGGCGCGGGCCACACGCCGAGGAGCAACACGCCGACGGCGAGCGCCCCGAGAACGATGAATTCACGCGCGTTGAGGTCCTGCAGCTCCGCGACGTGCTTGTTGGCGACCTCGCCGAAGATCACTCGCTTCACCAGCCACAACGTGTACGCGGCGCCCAGGATCAGCGTGAGACCGGCGAGGAACGCATACCAGAAGTTGGCCTTGAACGCGGCGATGATCACGAGGAACTCGCCGACGAAACCCGAGGTGCCCGGCAGGCCGGAGTTGGCCAGCGCGAACAGCACCATGAACGCGGCGAACTTCGGCATCGTGTTGATCACGCCGCCGTAGGCGCTGATTTCGCGCGAATGCACGCGGTCGTACATGACGCCCACACACAGGAACAACGCGCCCGAGATGAGGCCGTGCGAAATCATCTGCACCATCGCGCCGTCGATGCCCATGCCGGCGCCCTGCACGTTGCCGGTGTTCGCGACGATGTCGTACACGAGGAACGAACCGAGCGTCACGAAGCCCATGTGCGCGATGGACGAATACGCGATGAGCTTCTTCATGTCCGTCTGCACGAGCGCGACGAAGCCGATGTAGACCACGGCGATCAGCGACAGCGTGATCAGCAGCACGTCGAGCTCGCGCGACGCGTCCGGCGTGATCGGCAGGCTGAAGCGCAGGAAGCCGTATCCGCCCATCTTCAGCATGATCGCCGCCAGCACCACGGAGCCGCCGGTCGGCGCCTCGACGTGCGCGTCCGGCAACCAGGTGTGCACCGGGACCATCGGGATCTTGACCGCGAACGCGGCGAAGAACGCGAGGAAGATCCAGTGCTGTTCCGCCATCGTCAGCGGCAGCCTGTGGAACGCGGCGATGCTGTAGTCGCCGGACTTGAGATACATGTAGATCAGCGCGACCAGCATGAACACGCTGCCGAGGAACGTGTACAGGAAGAACTTGATGGTCGCGTACACGCGCCGCGGACCGCCCCACACGCCGATGATCAGGAACATCGGGATGAGCATCGCTTCCCAGAAGAAATAGAACAGCAGCGCGTCGGCCGCGGCGAACACGCCGATCATGAGGCCTTCCATGATCAGGAACGCGGCGTAGTACTGCGCGGGACGCGTCTCGATCACCGTCCACGCGGCGACCACGACCGGGATCGTGATGAACGTGGTGAGCAGGATCAGCGGCATCGAGATGCCGTCGACGCCCAGGTAGTAAGTCGAGTGGAACGCCGGGATCCACGGCAGCTGCTCGACGAACTGGAGCGCCGCGGTGCCGGTGTCGAAGCCCGTCCACAACGGGATCGAGAGTCCGAACACGACGAGCGCCGTGACGAGCGCCACCCAGCGTCCGGCCTTGATGCCCCGGTCACCGAGGAACAGCACGACCAGTCCGCCCACGATGGGCAGCCAGGTCAGCAGCGATAACAGTCCAAAACCCTTCATGTGTTCTCGTTCTTGTTAGAACTTCGCGAGGAACCAGCCGAGCATCACCGCGAGGCCGATGACCATCCAGAACGCGTACGAATACAGGAACCCGCTCTGCACGCGGCGCGCGACCCCCGCGAACCAGCCGATGAGGCCCGAACCACCGTCGATGATCGTCTTGTCGATGATCGCGGTGTCGCCGCCCTTCCAGAAAATCGTGCCCAGCAATCGGCTGCCGCGCGCGATCACGTTCTCGTTGAACCAGTCGAAGAAGTACTTGTTCTCGAGAATGACGATGAGCGGGCGCAGCTTCGCGGCGATGATGCCCGGCAGGTGCGGCCACTTGATGTAGAGCGCCCAGGCGGCGAGGACGCCGGCCATCATGATGTAGAACACGGGATTGGCCAGCGCGTGCACGCCGAATCCGGCCCATCCGCCGACGCTGTGCCCGATCTCCTGCAGCAATTCGCGATTGTGCTCGGTCAGGAAGATCGACTCGCCGAAGCCGCCGCCGAACAGCAGCGGCTGGAACGTCCAGGCGCCGATGATGATCGATGGGATCGCGAGCGCCACGAGCGGGCCGATGACGACCCACGGGCTTTCCTTCGGCGGACCGCCGTGATGGCCGTGCCCGTGATCGTCGTGCGACGCGTGCGCATCGTCGTGAGCGCCGTGCGGCAGCGGGTGTGTGTCCGCGTGCGGATCGTGCGCGTGGCTGGCGTGGTCGTCATGCGCATGCGCGTGCGCGCCCGACGTGTCGAAGCGCGGCTCGCCGTGGAAGGTCATGAACAGCAGCCGCAGCGAATAGAACGCCGTCACGAACACGCCGATCATCACGCACCAGTACGCGTAGGTGACGATGCCGTTGTCCGGCTGCAGGTGATGCTGATGCTTCACCGCATCGATGATCAGGTCCTTCGAGTAGTAACCCGAGAAGAACGGGAATCCGATGAGCGCCGCCGTGCCGATCACGCTGGTCCAGTACGTGACGGGCATGTACTTCCTGAGACCGCCCATCTTCCGCATGTCCTGCTCGTGGTGCATGCCGATGATCACCGAGCCGGCCGCGAGGAACAGCAGCGCCTTGAAGAACGCGTGCGTCATCAGGTGGAAGATGCCGAAGCCGTACGCCGACACACCGAGCGCCACGGTCATGTAACCGAGCTGCGAGAGCGTCGAGTACGCGACCACGCGCTTGATGTCGTTGTTGATGATGCCGAGGAAGCCCATGAACAGCGCCGTGGTCGCGCCGATGAACAGCACGAAGTTGAGCGCGTACGCGGAGAACTCGAACAGCGGCGACATGCGCGCCACCATGAAGATGCCCGCGGTCACCATGGTCGCCGCGTGGATCAGCGCCGAGATCGGAGTCGGGCCTTCCATCGAATCCGGCAGCCACACGTGCAACGGAACCTGCGCGGACTTGCCCATCGCGCCGATGAACAGGCAGATGCAGATGAACGTCATCGCATTCACGCCGTCGGTGCCGGGCAGCGCGAAGGTCTGCTCCGCGATCTGGGGCGCGGCCGCGAACGCCGCGTTGTAGTCGAGCGACGCGCCGCCAAACTGCGCGGTGTAGTACACGACGCCCGCGATGCCGAGCACGAAGCCGAAGTCGCCCACGCGATTGACGAGGAACGCCTTCATGTTCGCGAAGATCGCGGTCGGCCGCTTGTACCAGAAGCCGATAAGCAGGTAGCTGACCACGCCCACCGCTTCCCAGCCGAAGAACAGCTGCATGAAGTTGTTGCTCATGACCAGCATGAGCATCGAGAACGTGAACAGCGAGATGTAGCTGAAGAAGCGCTGGTAGCCGTCGTCGTCGGCCATGTAGCCGATGGTGTACACGTGCACGCACAGCGACACGAAGGTCACGACGACCATCATCAGCGCGGTGAGCTCGTCGACCAGGAAGCCGACTTCCATGCCGACGCCGTCGCTGATCAGCCACTGGTAGACAGGTCCGTTGAACACGGGCGCGTCGTTCGCGAACACCTGCCAGCCGACGTAGGCCGAGAGGCCGAACGAGATCGCGACACCCAGGATGGTGACCGTATGCGATGCGACACGGCCGATGGTGCGGCCGAACAATCCGGCGACGATCGCCGCGATCAGCGGCAACAGCGGGATGGCGAGCAGCAGGTTGGGATTCAGACTCACGCTCAACCCTTCAAGGTGCTTACGTCTTCGACGTTGATGGTGCGCCGCTCGCGGAACAGCACGACGAGAATCGCCAGACCGATCGCCGATTCGGCCGCCGCGACGGTCAGCACGAAGAACACGAAGATCTGTCCGTTGATGTCGTCGAGAAAGCGCGAGAACGCGACGAAATTGAAGTTCACGGCGAGCAGCAGGAGTTCGACGCACATCAACAGCAGGATCAGGTTCTTGCGGTTGATGAACATGCCCGCGACCGAAATCGCGAACAGCACGCCGGACAGGGTCAGCAGCCAGTTGAGTTCGATCATGGCGCCTTCTCCGGAGCGGGTGGCGCGGACGCGGCCGGCTTCTCCGCGGGCACCGACACGACGCGCACGCGATCTTCGCGCCGCACCGCGACTTGTTTGGCGATGTCCTGTTGCTTGAGGCCGGGACGCTTGCGCATCGTCAGCGAAATCGCCGCGACGATGGCGAGCAGCAGCAACACGGCCGCGAGCTCGAACGCGTACACGTAGTCCGTGTAGAGCACCTTGCCGAGTTCGGCCGTGTTGCTGTGGTCGGCCGGCACCGGCACGGGAGCGCCGGACTCTACGCCCAGGCTCTTCGCCCACACGACACTCACGATCTCGAACACGACCACGCCCGCGACGATGCCACCGAACAATGCGTAACGCGTCACGCGCGCGCGCACTTCCTCGATGTTGATGTCGAGCATCATCACGACGAACAGGAACAGCACCATGACCGCACCGACGTAGACGAGTATCAGCACGATGGCGAGGAACTCGGCCTCGATGAGCAGCCAGATGGACGCGCTCGTGAAGAAACACGAGACCAGCAGCAACGCCGAGTGCACGGGGTTGCGCACCATGATCATGGCGAGCGCCGCGGCCACCAGAAGCGCCGCGAAGACCCAGAAGAGGATTTCTACCAGCAAGCCCAGCTCCCCTCTCTCAGCGGTACGACGCGTCAGCGGCCTTGTCGGCGCTGATCAGGGCGTCATAGCGCTCGCCCACCGCGAGCAGTTTGTCCTTCGACATGATGTTCTCGCCGCGATGCTCCATGTGGTACTCGTGGATGCGGGTCTCGACGATGGCATCGACCGGGCAGGCCTCTTCGCAGAAGCCGCAGTAGATGCACTTGAACAGGTCGATGTCGTAACGCGTCGTGCGGCGTGTGCCGTCGTTGGCCACGTCCGACTCGATCGTGATCGCGAGCGCCGGGCACACCGCCTCGCAGAGCTTGCAGGCGATGCAGCGCTCTTCACCGTTCGGATAACGGCGCAACGCGTGCAGGCCGCGGAAGCGCGGCGACTGCGGCGTCTTCTCTTCCGGGTAGTTCACGGTGAATTTCGGCGTGAAGAACTTCCGGATCGTCACGCTCATGCCCTTGAGCAGTTCCCACAGGGCGAATGTCTTGATGATGCTGCGCATGATTAGCTCACTACCCTCCAGGGTCCGACCTTCAGGTACGCCATCACGCCTTCAACCGCGATCCAGACGATGGTCACCGGAATCAGGATCTTCCAGCCGAGACGCATGATCTGGTCGTACCGGTAGCGCGGGAACGTGGCCCGGAACCAGAGGAACATGAAGAGGAAAATGAATAGTTTGAGGAACAGCCACTGGAAGCCGTCGCCCACGATGAGCGCGAGGAACCAGCCGATGTACGCGATCTCGCGCACCGCCTCGACGTCGACGAAACCGCTGAACGGGCTCAGCCACCCACCGAAGAAGAACACGGCCGTCAGGGCCGAGATCAGGATCATGTTCGCGTATTCGGCGAGGAAGAACAGCGCGAACGCGATGCCCGAATACTCGACGTGGAAGCCGGCGACGATTTCTGACTCGCCTTCGGCCACGTCGAACGGCGCGCGATTGGTCTCCGCCACGCCCGAGATGAAATACACGACGAACAGCGGAAAGAGCCAGGTCCAGTTCCAGGTGAACCAGCCGCCGCGCTGACCCTCGATGATGTCCCCGAGGCTCAAACTACCCGCGGCCATGACCACGCCGACCAGCGCGAAGCCCATCGCGATTTCGTACGCGACGATCTGCGCGGCCGAGCGCATCGCACCGAGGAACGCGTACTTCGAGTTCGACGCCCATCCGGCCAGGATCACGCCGTACACGCCCACCGAGGTGAGCGCGAGCACGTAGAGCAGTCCGGCGTTGACGTCGGCGATGACGAGGTTCGGGTCGAGCGGGATCACGGCCCAGATCGCGAACGCGGGGACCAGCGTGATGATCGGCGCAATCCGGAACAGCACCTTGTTGGACTGCGACGGAATGACGACTTCCTTGATCAGCAGTTTGATGACGTCCGCGAAGGGCTGAAAGATGCCCGGAACGAGCCCGAAGATGCTGCCAACGCGGTTGGGACCCTTGCGCAGCTGCATCCAGCCGATGACCTTGCGCTCCCACAACGTGGTGAACGCCACCGACAGGATCAGGGCGACCGTCACGCCGATGATCCAGAACGTCGACTGGAGCGCGGGGTGCCACGAGGGGTAGCGGATGAGTTCGCTGATCCAGGTAATCACGCGCCCTGCCCTCCGTACACTTCGGCGGCCTTCTTGCCTTCCTTCGTACGTTGCAGCGACGGCGCGCGGCGCAGGACCGCGTCGATCGAGTACATCGGCACGTCCACTATTCGCTGATCAGACTTGGGAGCGTCGGAGCTTCCCGCCTTCACTTCATGCGTGCCCTGGTACGAGCTCGCGACGACATCGCCGCAGCGCGCGCGCAGTTCCTCGCGCACCTCCTCCGACGACTGGTATTCGAAGTTCGCGACGCCGGCGAGATTGCCGAGCACGCGCAGCACCTTCCAGCCGGGACGCGACTCGCCGAGAGACCGGGCCGCGCCCGCGAAGCTCTGCCAGACACCTTCGAAATTCACGTACGTGCCCGAGGATTCCGCGAACGTCGAAGTCGGCAGCAGCACGTGCGCCACCGACTTCAACTGCTCGTCGGCGTAAGGCGTGGCGGCGACGACATAGCTTGCGCCGCCCAGCGCCTTGAGCGCCTCGGCGCCGATTCCGTCGGCCCAAGGCTCCGTGCCGCCGAACAGCAGGTAGACCTTCTGCGACTGCGTGAGCATCTCGCGCGCGTTCTTGCCGACGTTGGCGGACTTGCCGCCCGCGTCGCGATGCGGCACTGCGCCGGCGAGATACGCACCCGCGGCATTGCCACCTTCGGCGAGCACGCCGAGCGTCGCGCCGGTGGCCGCGGCAATTCCGGCGGCGATGGCACGCAGATCGGCAAATGCGGGATGGCGCAGGGCCAGGGCCCCCAGCCAGATCGCACGGTTCTGCCCGGTCTTGAGCGACGTGGCGATGGAGCGATGGCCCACGTTCGGCTGCGCACCGGCAACCAGGCCCGCGAGATGCGCCGGCGCGGCCGCGCCGTCCAGGCAGGCCGAGTAGATAGCCGCCAGATCCGCGACCTGCTTCGAAGGCGCGGACTCGAGGTAACCGGCAACGGGGAACAGGTACTCGAAGCGCGCCGGATTGACGAACGCGATCCGCGCGCCGCGCTTCGCGGCCGTGCGAACGCGGTTCGCGAGCACCGGCACCTCGCGGCGCAGGTTGCTGCCCACGACGAGCAGCGCGTCGAGCTTATCGATGCCGGCAATGGCGAGACCACCGAGGCCCGGCGCCGCCGGATCGGCCGCCTGGTCGCGGAAATCCGCCTGGCGCAGGCGGTGATCGATGTTGTTGGAGCCGAGCGCGCGCGTGAGCCTGCTCAGAAGATAGAGCTCCTCGACCGTCGACGAGCTGCTCGCGAGCGTCGCGAGATCGGCGCCGGCGGCCTTGAGCGCCTTCGCGGCGGTCTCGAGCGCGACTTCCCACGTCACCTTCTTCCACTCGCTGCCATTGCCTTCTCCCTGGCGCACCATGGGCGCATCCAGGCGATCGGCGCTGTAGAGGCCTTCGTAGCTGAAGCGGTCGCGGTCGGCGATCCACGTCTCGTTGATCGCCTCGTTGGTCCGTGGCACGACGCGCATGAGCCTGCCGCGCAGCACGTGGCCGAACACGTTCGTACCCGTGCCGTCGTGCGGCGAGATCAACGGGTGCTGGGTCATTTCCCAGGAGCGCGCGCGATAGCGGAACGGCTTCGAGTTGAGCGCGCCCACCGGGCACAGGTCGATGATGTTGCCCGACAGCTCGTGATCGACCGCGCGCTCGACGTACGTGCCGATCTCCATCTGCTCGCCGCGGCCCGTCGTGCCGAGTTCCTGGATGCCGGCGACGTCCTGGCCGAAACGCACGCAGCGCGTGCAGTGGATGCAGCGTGTCATGTCGGTGGACACGAGCGGGCCGATGTTCTTGTCCTTCACGACGCGCTTGCGCTCGTTGAAGCGCGAGATGTCGCGGCCGAAGCCCATCGCCAGATCCTGCAGCTCGCACTCGCCGCCCTGGTCGCAGATCGGGCAGTCGAGCGGATGGTTGATGAGCAGGAACTCCATCGTCGCCTTCTGCGCGCCGATGGCCTTCGGGCTCTTCGTGAAGATCTTCATGCCCTCGGTTATGGGCGTGGCGCAGGCCGGCAGCGGCTTCGGCGCCTTCTCCACTTCCACGAGGCACATGCGGCAGTTGGCCGCGATGGGTAGTTTGTCGTGGTAGCAGAAGCGCGGCACGTACGCGTTCTCGGCGTCCGTGACGTGGATGATCATCTGGCCTTTCTTGCCCTTGGCGGGCTTGCCGTCGACCTCGACGTTGACCACGTCGGACGGCGGAGCGGCCGGGGGCGGCGCGGCCTTGTCGGCTGGCGTGCTCATGCCGCCCTCCGGCCCAAGCCGTCGACGATGCTGCGGCCACCGTTGTCGATCATGTATTCGAACTCGTGGCGGAAATGCTTGAGGAAGCTCTGCACCGGCCATGCAGCCGCGTCGCCGAGCGCGCAGATCGTGTGGCCTTCGATGCGGCCCGCGACGTCGACCAGCAATTGCAGATCGCCCTTGTTGCCCTGCCCCGCCATGATCCGGCGGATCACGCGGTTCATCCAGCCGGTGCCTTCACGGCACGGCGTGCACTGGCCGCAGGACTCGCTCTTGTAGAAGCGCGACAGTCGCTCGAGCACCTTCACCATGCAGGTGGTCTCGTCCATCACGATGACCGCGGCCGACCCGACCGAAGAGCCCGCGGCCTTCAGCGAGTCGTAATCCATGTTCGCCGCCATGATCTTGTCGGCCGGCAATACATACACCGACGAGCCACCGGGAATGACGGCCTTCAGCTTGCGCCCGTCCTTCACGCCGCCTGCGATCTCGAGGAGTTCGGCGAACGGGATACCCATCGGCAACTCGTAGTTGCCGGGTTTGTTCACGTGGCCCGAGACCGAGAAGATGGCCGTGCCGCCGGCGTTCGCGACGCCGAGCTTGGCGAACCACTCCGGACCCTTGCGCAGGATCGTCGGCACCGACGCGTAGCTCTGCGTGTTGTTGATGGTCGTCGGTGCGCCGTACAGGCCGTACGCGGCCGGGAACGGCGGCTTGAAGCGCGGCTTGCCCTGCTTGCCCTCGAGCGAATCGAGCAGCGCGGTTTCCTCGCCGCAGATGTAGGCGCCGGCGCCCACCGCGGTGTAGAGGTCGAAGTCGATGCCGGAGCCGAGGATGTTCTTGCCTAACAAGCCTGCTTCATAGGCTTCCTTCACCGCCGCTTCGAAACGCGGCACGGGCTCGCCGAGGAATTCGCCGCGGATGTAGTTGTAGCCCACCGTGGCGTTCATGCAGTAGCCGCCGATGGCCATGCCTTCGATCAGCGAGTGCGGGTTGTAGCGCAGGATGTCGCGGTCATGGCAGGTGCCAGGCTCGGATTCGTCCGAGTTGCACACGGCGTATTTCTGCATCGTCGCGTCGCGCGGCATGAAGCTCCACTTCGTGCCGGTGGGGAAGCCCGCGCCGCCGCGGCCGCGCAGGCCCGAGGCCTTCACCTGCTCGACCACGGAGATGCGCGTCGGCTTCTCCGCGAGGATCTTCTTCCACGCGTCATAACCACCGATCTTGAGGTAGTTCTCGAGCTTCCAGGATTCCTCGAACTTCAACGGCTCGAACACCGTGAGGTTCATCTTGTCCCGCCACTTTTCGAGTGCGCCTGCCATGTAGCTAGTCTCTTTCCTACTTCAGCTCGTCGAGCACCTTGTCCACCTTCTCGGGCGTCAGGTACTCGTGGAAAACGTGATCGACCATCATCATCGGCGCGCCGGTGCAGGCCGCGAGGCACTCTTCTTCCTTCTTGAGGAAGATGCGGCCGTCGGGCGTGCTCTCGCCGAGCTTGATGCCCAACTTCTTCTCGCAATGCGCGACCAGGTCCTCGGCGCCGTTCAGCATGCAGCTGATGTTCGTGCAGATGCTGACGTGGTGCCGGCCGCAGGGATGCGTCTCGAACATCGAGTAGAAGGTCGCGACTTCGTACACCTGGATCGACGGCAGCCGCAGGTACTCCGCGACGCCATCCATCAGCTCCGGGGTCAGGAAGCCGTTGTTCTGCTCCTGCGTGAAACGCAGCGCCGACAACACCGCCGAACGCTGGCGGCCCGTCGGGAAGCGGCCGATCCACTCGTCGATCTCGTGGCGGGTGTGCTCGTTCAACAGGCGCGACTTCTCGCCGAGCACGGGCTCGAACGCTCCACCATCCGCAGTCTTCACGACGTGCGTCATCGATCCACCTCTCCGAACACGATGTCCTGCGTACCGATCACCGCGACCACGTCCGCGAGCATGTGTCCCTTCGTCATTTCCTCGAGCGACGACAGGTGCGCGAAGCCGGGCGCGCGGCACTTGAGTCGATACGGCTTGTTGGCGCCGTCCGAGATCAGGTAGATGCCGAACTCGCCCTTCGGCGCCTCGACCGCGGCGTAGGTCTCGCCCTCGGGCACCGTGTAGCCTTCGGTGAACAGTTTGAAGTGATGGATGAGCGATTCCATGTCGCCCTTCATCTCCTCGCGGCGCGGCGGACGTACCTTGCGGTCGTCGATCATCACCGGGCCGGGATTGCGCTTCAGCCACTCGACGCACTGCTTGATGATGCGCGTGCTCTGGCGCAGTTCTTCCATGCGCACGAGATAACGGTCGTAGCAGTCGCCGTTCACGCCGATCGGAATGTCGAAGTCGAGATCGGCGTAGACCTCGTAGGGCTGTTTCTTGCGCAGGTCCCACACGATGCCGGAGCCGCGCAGCATCGGCCCCGAGAAACCGAGCGCCATCGCCCGCTCCGGCGTCACGACGCCGATGTTCACGGTGCGCTGCTTCCAGATGCGATTGTCGGTGAGCAGCGTTTCGTACTCGTCGATCGCTTTCGGGAAGCGTCCGACGAACTCGTCGATGAAATCGAGCAGCGACCCTGCACGAGCCGCGTTCATCTGGTCCGCGCGCTTCTGCGAGCGCCACTTCGAGGCCTGGTACTTCGGCATCGAGTCCGGCAGGTCGCGGTACACGCCGCCCGGGCGGTAGTAAGTGGCATGCATGCGCGTGCCCGACACCGCCTCGTAACAATCCATGAGGTCCTCGCGTTCCTTGAACGCGAGCAGGAACACGGTCATCGCGCCGATGTCGAGCGCGTGCGCGCCCAGCCACATCAGGTGATTCAGGATGCGCGTGACCTCGTCGAACATCACGCGGATGTACTGCGCGCGGATCGGCACTTCGACACCGAGCAGGCGTTCGATCGCCATCACGTACGCGTGCTCGTTGCACATCATCGAAACGTAATCGAGCCGGTCCATGTAGCCGATCGACTGGTTGAACGGCTTCGACTCGGCGAGCTTCTCGGTGCCCCGGTGCAGCAGGCCGATGTGCGGGTCGGCCTTCTGGATGACCTCGCCGTCCATCTCGAGCACCAGGCGCAGCACGCCGTGCGCCGCGGGATGCTGCGGACCGAAGTTCATCGTGAAATTGCGGATCTCGTTCATTACTTCTGCGCTTTGAGGGCCGGGTCGTAACGGTTGTCGTCGCGGATGACTTTCGGCACCAGCGTGCGCGGCTCGATGCTCACGGGCTCATACACCACGCGCTGCTTGTCCGCGTCGTAACGCACCTCGACGTTGCCGATCAGCGGGAAATCCTTGCGGAACGGGTGGCCGATGAAGCCGTAGTCGGTGAGGATGCGGCGCAGGTCCGGATGCCCCGTGAACAGGATGCCGAACAGGTCGAACGCCTCGCGCTCGAACCAGTTCGCGCCCGGCCAGATGTCGACCACCGACGGGATGATCGGATCTTCCGCGTCTTCGCAGCGCGCGCGCAGCCGCAGGCGCTGATTGTTGCTCACCGAGAGCAGCTGGTACGCGACGGCGAATCTCGCGCCATCGTGCGGCCTTCGCGGCCCGCCGCGGTTCACGCCGCGGCTGAAGCCCGTGGTCGTCGCGGAATAGGTCTTCCACTCCGACGTGGCGTAATCCATGTAATCGATGCCGGCGAGGTCGATGAGCACCTCGAACTGCAGCCCCGGCGTGTCGCGCAGCGCGAGACAGATCTCGAGCAGCTTTTCGGGCTGCACTTCGTAGCAGAGCTCGTCGGACAACGACGGCGCGCGGAACACCAGTCCCGGCAGGCGCGCTTCGATCTTCGTGGCAAGGGCTGCGATTTTTTCGGTCATCGTGTTCTTACGCGGCGATCGTGCTGGTGCGCTCGATCTTCTTCTGCAGCTGGATGATTCCGTAGAGCAGCGCTTCGGCGGTCGGCGGACAGCCTGGCACGTACACGTCGACGGGAACGATGCGGTCGCAGCCGCGAACCACGGCATAAGAATAGTGGTAGTAGCCGCCGCCGTTCGCGCACGAGCCCATCGAGATGACCCAGCGCGGCTCGGGCATCTGGTCGTAGACCTTGCGCAGCGCCGGCGCCATTTTGTTGACGAGCGTGCCGGCGACGATCATCACGTCGGACTGGCGCGGGCTCGGACGGAACACGACGCCGAAGCGGTCGAGGTCATAGCGCGACGCGCCCGCATGCATCATCTCGACCGCGCAGCAGGCAAGACCGAAGGTCATCGGCCACAGCGATCCGGTGCGCGCCCAGTTGAAGACCGTATCGACGGTAGTCGTCAGGAATCCGCGCTCGGCGAAGCCGGCCTGCGGTTCGTTGTCCGGCGCATTATCTGCTAGTCCCATTCGAGCGCTCCTTTCTTCCACTCGTAGATGAAGCCCACGACGAGGATGAACAGGAAGATGCCCATCGCGACGAGACCGAACACACCGATGCTGTCGAGCACCACCGCCCACGGAAAGAGGAAGGCGATTTCGAGGTCGAAGATGATGAACAGGATGGCGACGAGGTAATACCGCACGTCGAATTTCATGCGGCTGTCTTCGAACGCCTCGAAGCCGCACTCGTACGGCGAGAGTTTCTCGGCGTCGGTGCGCGCCTTCGCCTTCCAGCGGCCGATCACGATGCCGAGCGTGAGCAGCACGAGCGCAAGGCCCGTGGCCACGGTGAGGAAAATCAAAACGGGCAGGTAATTTTCGAGCATGTCTGACAGTTCTGCGCC
Source organism: Pseudomonadota bacterium (assembly GCA_023423065.1). Classification (GTDB taxonomy): domain Bacteria; phylum Pseudomonadota; class Gammaproteobacteria; order Steroidobacterales; family Steroidobacteraceae; genus CADEED01. Next base: position 37,110 of record JAFAGC010000054.1, on the reverse strand, counting down.
ATCACGAAAAGGGGCAGCAACCTCTCGATGATGAGAGACAACCGCCCCCGGAAAAATTCGCGCGCGATTGTATCAGGTCGAAGGAAAGTGATGGTGCCGACGGGGAGACTCGAACTCCCACGGATCGCTCCGCTAGCCCCTCAAGCTAGTGTGTCTACCAATTCCACCACGTCGGCGTGTTCAAAAATTCGTCAGGGCTTTTCCGGTGTCGCGGCCGGCTGCTCGACGGGAGCGGCCGGAACCGGCACGGCATTCGCGTCGACCGGAGGTGCCGTCGGCGCGGGCGCCGGGGCGGTCGTCGTCACGGGAACCTTGTCGAGCAGCGATTCCGGCGCGGCGCGAACCTCGCCCCGAAACGCGTATGTCAGAAAAAGGCTGTTGATCATGAAAATGGCGGCAACCACCGCCGTCATGCGCGACAGGCCCGTAGTAGCCCCGCGCGCTCCGAAAACCGTTCCCGATGCACCCGCGCCGAAACCCGCACCCGCGTCCGCGCCTTTGCCACGCTGCAACAGCACGAGTCCGACGATGATGAGGCCCGAGAGGACCTGCACGATTGTGAGAATGGTTCGCAACATCTTGAATGTCCCAAATCAGGCGCGGGCGGCTGCGACGATCGCAAGGAACTCGTCGGCCTTGAGCGAGGCTCCGCCGATCAGGCCGCCATCCACGTTCGGCATCGAAAACAGCTCCGCCGCGTTCGCGCCCTTGACGCTGCCGCCGTACTGGATTCTGACGAGGGCCGCGATCTTATCATCGCGGGCTGCGACGCGCCCGCGGATGTGGGCATGCACGTCCTCGGCCTGTTGCGGCGTCGCCGTCTTGCCGGTGCCGATGGCCCACACGGGCTCATATGCGATCACCGCGCGGCTGAATGCCGCCACACCCGAGAGATCGAGCACCGCGTCGAGCTGGCGATCCACGACTTCGAACGTGCGACCGCTCTCACGCTCCGCCAGCGATTCTCCCACGCACAGGATGGGCACGAGACCCGCCGCGAGCACCGCCGCGAATTTGCGCGCCACGAGCTGATCCGTCTCGCCGTACAGCGCGCGGCGCTCCGAATGGCCCACGATGGCGCCGGCGCAACCGACGTCCTTCAGCATGGCGGCCGAAACTTCCCCGGTGAACGCACCCTGGGTCTCCGCGCAGCAGTCCTGCGCACCCAGGCTCACGCGCGAGCCCGCCAGGGCGCGACCGACCTCCGCGAGATAGGGAAATGGAGGACACACCCACACCTCCGCCGAGGAGTTCGGCAGCTTGTGCACGATGTTCTCGACCAGCGCCGCGTTTTCCGCGCGCGAGCCGTGCATTTTCCAGTTACCTGCGATGATCGGACGACGCATGTCTTCTGCCGGCGGCTGAGGGGGGCCGCTCAAAAAAGGGGCGGGATGATAGCGGCGGGCCCTTCAGGACGCAACGCGGCGCACGACGGCCGCGATTTCTTCCGCACAACGCTGTGTATCGGTCTCGTCCCGGGCCTCGACCATGACGCGGATCACGGGTTCGGTGCCGGAGGGCCGGAGCACCACCCTGCCCTCGTCGCCCAGCTGGGTTTCCACACGCTGCACGGTTTCCCCGAGCTCCGGGACCGATTTCGGATCGAAGCGCTTGGCCACCTTCACGTTGATCATGGTCTGCGGGAAACGGTCCATGCCGGCCGCGAGTTCGGCCAGGCTCTGGCCGGTCTCGCGCATGACGGCGAGCACCTGCAATGCGGCCATCATCGCGTCGCCGGTGGTCGTCTTGTCGAGCAACAGGATGTGCCCGGACGATTCACCGCCCACCTCGCCGCCCGTCTCGCGCAAGGCGCCTAACACGTAGCGGTCGCCGACCTGCGCGCGCCGGAAGTCGATGCCTTGCCGACGCAGTGCGACCTCGAGCCCGAGATTGCTCATGACGGTGCCGACGACGGGACCCTCGAGCGTGCCCGCGCGTTTGCGCGCGGTCGCGATGATATAGATGAGTTGATCGCCGTCGACGACGCGGCCGAGGCCATCGACCATGACGAGGCGGTCACCATCGCCGTCGAGCGCGATTCCCGCGGCGGCGCGCACGCCCGGCACCGTCAGTTGCAGCAGTCCGGGTGAAGTGGAACCACAACCGTCATTGATGTTGCGGCCGTTCGGCGAACAACCCATCGGGATGATTTCCGCGCCGAGATCCGTCAGCGTGCGCGGCACGACCTTGTAGCCCGCGCCGTTGGCGCAATCGACCACGAGCTTCATGCCCTCGAGCGTCATGCCCTTCGGCAGCGACTCGCGGCAGAAGTCCTGGTAGTGACGCCGCGACTTGTCGACGCGCGTGGCGCGCCCGAGATCGACGGACGACAGCGTCATCGGACCCTTCTCGAGTTCGGCCTCGATGGCCTCTTCGATTTCGTCGGAGAGCTTGCCACCGTCGCGATCGAAGAACTTGATGCCGTTGTCGTCGTAGAGATTGTGAGAGGCGCTGATGACGACGCCGAAGTCGCACTCGAACTTGCGCGTCATGTACGCGATGCCGGGCGTAGGCAGCGGACCGATCAGCAACACGTCGACGCCCGCGGCGACGAAACCGGCTTCGAGCGCCGCCTCGAACATGTAGCCCGAGAGTCGCGTGTCCTTGCCGATCAGCACGGTACCGCCCTCGGGCGCGAGCACGCGCGCCGCCGCACTCGCGAGGCGCAACGCGAAATCCACCGTCATGGGATGTTCGCCGACTCGTCCGCGAACCCCATCGGTGCCGAAATATTTACGAGACATCGAAATCCGCTCCCTGAACCACTGCCGCCGCGACTCGCACCGCATCGAGCGTCGCGGCCACGTCGTGGGCGCGCACGATACGCGCTCCGTTGAGAACCGCAATGGCCGCCAGCGCCACGCTGCCCGCGACACGTTCGCCGACGGCGCGGCCCGTGATCTTCGCGAGCATCGATTTGCGCGACAGGCCGACCGCCAGCGCGACTCCGAGCGACGCGAGTTCATCGAGCCGCTGGAGCAATGCGAGATTGTCGACGATGCGCTTGCCGAATCCGAAACCGGGATCGATCGCGATGCGGCTCTGCTCGATCCCCGCGGCACGCGCCGCGGCGACGCGCTCGGCGAGAAACGCGCTGACCTCGCTCACCACGTCCTCGTAGAAAGGCGCGTCCTGCATCGTGCGCGGCTCGCCCTTCATGTGCATGAGACACACGCCGGCGCCGCTCGACGCGGCCACGGCGAGCGCACCCGGCTCGGCGAGAGCCCGCACGTCGTTGATGATGTCGGCGCCCGCGGCGATGGCCGCTTTCATGACCTCGGCCTTGGTGGTGTCGACGGAGATGAACGTCGCGGGGAATTCGCGCCGCACGACTTCGATGACCGGCACCACGCGATCCAGCTCCTCGGAGGTCGTCGCAGGCGAGGCCCCGGGACGCGTGGACTCACCACCGACGTCGATGATCGCCGCGCCTTCCGCGATCAGCCGGCGCGCCTGCTCGATCGCCGCATCGCGCGCGAGAAATCGTCCACCATCGGAAAAGGAATCGGGCGTGACATTGAGCACGCCCATGACGGCAGGAGTGCCGAGATCGATGACTCGATCCCGGCACTGCCAGGTTTCGGGGATACGCATCCCGACGACGGCCCGGGTCTACGGCCCTTGGCTACGGCCTTGGGGCCGCGTCAGGCCGGAGAGCCGACGGGGTTGCCGCCTTCGGGTGCGCTTTCCGGACGCTTCGACTGGGGCGCGCCGACCGAATCGTCCCAGTCCGCGGGCGGCTTCGGCGGCTTGCCGCTCATGATGTCCTTGATCTGCGTCTCGTCGATCGTTTCGTACTTCACGAGCGCGTCGGCCATCATGTGCAGCTTGTCGAGATTGGTCTCGAGGATTTCCTTGGCGCGCTTGTAGTTCACGTCGATGAGGCGACGGATCTCCTCGTCGATGGTGTGTGCGGTCTCGTCGGACACCTGCTTGTGCTGTGTGACCTGGCGGCCGAGGAACACCTCGCCGTCGTCCTCGGAATACGTGAGCGGGCCGAGTTTGTCCGAAAGGCCCCACTTCGTGACCATGTTGCGGGCGAGATCGGTCGCGTGCTCGATGTCACTCGACGCGCCGGTCGTGATGCCGTCGTTGCCGAAGATGATCTGCTCGGCCACGCGGCCACCGAAGGCCGACGAGATCTTGCTCTCGAGACGACGCTTGCTCGTGCTGTAGCGGTCGCCTTCCGGCAGGTACCAGGTGAGACCGAGCGCGCGGCCGCGCGGGATGATCGTCACCTTGTAGACCGGATCGTGCTCGGGCACGAGGTAGCCGACGATGGCGTGACCGGCCTCGTGATAGGCGGTCATCCGCTTCTCCTCGTCCGACATGACCATCGAGCGGCGCTCGGCGCCCATGTAGATCTTGTCCTTCGCGCGCTCGAACTCTTCCATGCCGACGATGCGCTTGTTGGCGCGGGCCGCGAACAATGCGGCCTCGTTGACGAGGTTGGCGAGATCGGCGCCGGAGAATCCGGGCGTGCCGCGCGCGATGTAGGCGGGCTTGACGTCGTCGGCCAGGGGAACCTTGCGCATGTGAACGCGCAGGATCTGCTCGCGGCCGCGAACGTCGGGCAGTGGCACCACGACCTGGCGGTCGAAGCGGCCCGGGCGCAGCAGCGCGGGATCGAGCACGTCGGGACGGTTGGTCGCCGCGATGACGATGATGCCCTCGTTGCCTTCGAAGCCGTCCATTTCGACGAGCAGCTGGTTGAGGGTCTGCTCGCGCTCGTCGTGACCGCCGCCGAGGCCGGCGCCGCGATGGCGGCCGACCGCGTCGATTTCATCGATGAAGATGATGCAGGGCGCGTGCTTCTTCGCCTGCTCGAACATATCTCGGACGCGTGACGCGCCCACGCCGACGAACATCTCGACGAAGTCGGAACCGGAGATCGTGAAGAACGGCACCTTCGCCTCGCCCGCGATGGCGCGCGCGAGCAGCGTCTTGCCGGTGCCGGGCGAGCCGACCATGAGCACGCCCTTCGGGATCTTGCCGCCCAGCTTCTGGAACTTGGACGGGTCCTTGAGGAAGTCGACGATCTCGCCTACTTCCTGCTTGGCCTCGTCCACGCCCGCGACGTCCGCGAACGTGACGTTGACCTGGTCCTCGCCGAGGAGGCGCGCGCGGCTCTTGCCGAAGGACATGGCCCCACGGCCGCCGGCCGACCCCTGCATCTGGCGCAGCATGTAAACGAACACCAGGATCAGGAGCAGCGCGGGCGCGAGCTGCAACAGCAGCTGCATGAGGAAGTTCGGCTGTTTGGGCGGCTCGCCCTTGAACTCGATGCGCGCCTTGTCGAGCGTACCGATGAGGCTCGTGTTGTCCGTTTCCGGGTTGTAGGCCTTGAACTTCGTCTTGTCCTTGCGGATCCCAATGATCTCGTCACCGCGCAACGTCACGGTGTCGACGCGCCCATTGCGGATGTCATCGAGTACGGCCGAATACGCCACCTGCGTGGGTTCGGTGCCGGTGGGAACGTAGCGGCTGAACACCACCACCATCACCATCACGATAACAACCCAAAGCAGGATATTTTTCGTCAGATCATTCAAAGGTTTACCCTCGCGGGGCGACCAGCCCGGCATGCAGGATCAGGGGCACGCTACACCATCCCCAAAACACCTGCCAGCAGGGAAAGCTCAGAAGCGCTGGCCCGGCTGTATCAGCCTGATTTGGCGGTGTCCTGGGCCGTTTTGATGTGGCCTGCACCATTTGGTTTCAACCCCGAGGCGCAAATGGCGCAATTCGAACACTTACAATGCCGCCCATGGAACTCACCGAGCGACAACGCAAATATCTCCGCGGCCTGGGTCACGAGCTGAACCCGGTGTTATGGATCGGATCCGCGGGCGTCAGCGAAGCGGTCATCGCGGAAGCGGTCCGCGCGCTGCACGACCACGAGCTCATCAAGGTGAAGTTCCGCGGCGCGGAGCGCGATGCGCGTGACGCAGGTCTCGCCCAACTAGCCACCGCGACCTCGAGCGTACTGGTGCATCGGATCGGCCATACGGCCCTCTACTACAAACGCCGGAATGACCGACCCGGAATTGTGATCCCCGACGCATAAAGACTCGGCGCCGCTGGCCGATTTCTTCAGTGAGGGCGAGGATCGCCCAACGGGAATCACTGCCGCAGTTCCAGTGGTAAGTTGCTGGAATAAGTCGTATATCAGGGACACATGTCGGCTCAGAACACACGTTCGTTTGGGCGCGAGGCAGTGGCGGTCTATCTAGCCACCGCACTGGTCGTATTCGGTACCTGGGCCGCTTCCCATTATCTCATCCTGCGCAAGTTCGAGAATATCGAGCAGAACGACGTATCGCGCAGCATCGAGGTCATGCGCAAGGCGCTCGTCTCGGCGAACTCGGAGATCGAAATCGTCTCGCGCGACTTCGCGCGCTGGGACGCGATGTATTCGTACGCCACCAATCTCGACCCGCGCTTCGAGTACGAGAATTTCTCCGAAGCCGGCCTCGATGAGGTGAACGTCGACCTGGTCTGGGTGCTGGACCCGGCCGGCAAGATCCTCTCCTCTTTCGAAAACGACACCGACGATGCGCTGTATCGCACGCCGGCGAGCCCGGCCGTGAAGGCCGAGATCGAACGCCTGGTTCCGCTGGTGCGCAGCGTCGTCGACCAGGAAGGCACGCTGCGCCTCGTGGAGATCAACGGCGTGCCGCACGTGATCGCAGCCAATACCGTCCTGCATACCGACCGCAGTGGCCCGGCGAACGGCACGCTCGTGTTCGCGCGCCGGATCGCTGCGCCCGAAATCGCCGGCATCGGCGCCGACACCCAGCTCGACGTCAAATTCGCGATGCTCGGCGATGCGCGCGTTTCCGCCGAGACGCCCGAACTGCTCGTGGCGCCCGACGGCCGCCGCATCGTGCGCCGCTCGGACACCACCATCGAAGGACAGCTGCGACTCGACACCATCGAAAACCGGCCTGTCGCGATGTTGTGGACCACCCAGCCACGCGACGTCATGCAGAGCGGCAAGCAGGGTGTGCGCTATCTCGTCGGCTGGGTGGCGCTGCTCGTGAGCATCGTCGTCGCGGCCTGGCACGTGTACAGCCGCCGCCTGCAGCGCGCCGCCGCGCTGGCCGCCACCAACGAAACCCGCTATCGCGCGATCTTCGACCGCGCCGCCTCGGGCATCGTGCTGTTCGATCCGACTTCGCGCCGCGTCCTCGATGCGAACTCACAGGCGCAGCATCTCGTCGGTGCGTCGCTCGACGAGCTGCGGCGCCGCGACATCGCGACCATCTTCGACACACCCGTCTCGCTCGAGCCCGGCAACGCGCGCGACGAGGCGGCGAATACGCGCCCGGCGCAGGTCATCCGCACCGACGAGCAGCGCCGCGACGTCGAATTCTCGATCGCCGACCTGGAGCCGGGCACCGGCCGCGTGCACGCGATGCTGCTGCAGGACGTCTCGCACCGCCGCGAGGCCGAACGCCGCGCGCAGGAACACCAGATGTCCCTGCAGCACCTCGCGACACACGACGCGCTCACCGGCCTGCCGAACCGCACGTTCCTCAACGAAGAGCTGCCGCGTCTCATCGACGAGGCCGCGCGGCGCGGCGATTCGCTCTCGATCCTCTACATCGACTGCGACAACTTCAAGAACATCAACGATTCGCGCGGTCACTCGATCGGCGACGACTATCTACGCTCGGTGGCGCGCCGCCTGCGCGACTCCATCGCGAGCCCCGACCTCGTCGTCCGCATGGGCGGCGACGAATTCCTCGTGGTGACCCGCCACTACGGGCTCGAGCCCGACAGCGCGGCCATTGCCGAGCGCGTCGCGGCCGCGCTCAAGAAACCCGTGCGCCTCGGCGAGGCCACCTACTCCGCGACCACGAGCATCGGCATGTCGGTGTATCCGCGCGATGCCACGACGATGAGCGAGCTGCTGCGTTCGGCGGACATCGCGCTCTACGAGGCCAAGGCCCGTGGCCGCGACAACGTGCAGATGTTCGACGCGGCGATGAACAAGCGCGTGCACACGCGCCTCGCGCTCGAACAGGACCTGCGCAGCGCGGTGAATCGCGACGCGATCGAAATCCAGCTGCAGCCCATCGTCGACATCCGCAGCGGACGGCTCGTCTCGTTCGAAGCGCTCGCGCGCTGGAACGACCCGCGTCACGGCTCGGTGCCGCCGCTGGCGTTCATCGAGGTCGCCGAAGCTTCCGATCTGATCGTCGAACTCGGCGAGTGTGTCTTCAGGAACGTCGCGCGCCAGATCGCGGCCTGGCAACGCGCGGGCCTCAAGCCCGTTCCGGTGGCCGTCAACGTGTCCGCGAAGCAGTTGAAGCGCTCGAACCTGCCGGAGCGGCTGGTCGCGATCGCGCATGAATTCGACATCGCGCCGCACCAGCTCGAGGTCGAGCTCACGGAGTCGGTCGCGATGCAGGATTCCGAACAACACGTGACCAAGCTGCATGCACTGCGCGATCTCGGCGTGCGCGTTTCGGTGGACGATTTCGGCACCGGCTATTCGAGCCTCGCCTACCTGCGCAACCTGCCGATCGACTACCTCAAGATCGACCGCACGTTCGTGCGCGACATGAACGTCGACCGCAACGACGCGGCCATCGTGCGCGCCATCATCAGCATGGCGCAAAGCCTGCACCTCGGCACCGTGGCCGAGGGCATCGAGACGCGCGAACACGCCTCGCAGCTGCTCGCGCTCGGCTGCTCCACGGGTCAGGGATACTTCTTCTCGAAGCCGATCTCGGCGCACGAGACACACGAACTGCTGCGCACCATGCGCGGCGCGGCGCCGCTCGCGGGCGGTCCGAACCTGGAAATCGTCCGCAGCAGCGCTTCCTGATTACCGCGGGGTCTTGCGTCCGCGGCGGCGGAGCATGTGTACGATGATTCCACCGATGGCGAGCACGAACGCCGCCACGACGAAAATCGTGAACATGCGCCCGCTCGATTCGAGGGACTCCACCGCCGTCGGGTACTCGGCGACTTCCTCCTCTTCCTTCGGCTTGGGCGGCGGCATCTTCGCCAGGTCCGACTCGTAGCGGACGAGCCGCTTGCGGACGAGATCCGCGCCCGGTGCGCCGTATTCCAGCGCGTTTTCGTAGTAGCGCTTTGCATCTTCGGTCCCGCCATCGAGCAGGCTCAGGCCTGACGCGATCACGAGATCTCCACCCGATGCGAACAGGTTGCCGATGACCGGATCCGGCGGTTTGGAGAACTTCGTGCGCTCCAGCAACTGGTAGTCGACCTGCCTCAGCAGATCCTGCGCGCCTTTGAGCTTGCCCTTCTCGAACGGCAGGATCTCGGGCGCCACCGGCACTTCACCGTCGCCGAAATCGAGACCGATCACCGATTCCCGATCGAACCACTTCGGGTCGTACGGCATCACCACGCGGGCCCTGAGAACGCGCTCGTGCAGCCATTCGGAACCCTTGTGCAGACTCACGTCGCGCACGATGCCTTCGCGGATCCACTCGAGGGCCTCGTCGTATTTGCCTTGCAACTCGAGGGCCGATCCGAGGTTCGCCGCGACGCGCGCGCTGTCGGGGAATTTCTTCTCGGTTTCGCGGAACAGCGCGACCGCCTCGTCGGTTCTTCCGGAGAGCAGCAGCGCGACGCCGAAATCGTTGCTGTTCTCGAGCGTGGGTCTCTGCGCGTGGGCCTTCTCGAGGTCCTGCGTGATTCTCGCGGCCTCCGCGTCGCGCTGTTCCAGTGAATAGAGCAACTCGGGCTCGAATGTGTTGATGCAACTCGACGCCGGCGCGACGAAAGTCGCGCACGCCGCGATCGCGCCGAGGCACTGCAAAACGCCCACGTATCTGTGCTGATGTCGTTCCACTCTGAATCCAGGTAACGGATGAACCCATTGAGCGCGTGGTGCCGCTCCAACACAACCCCTGCTTCGAGCCCCGCGGCTTCGCCGCGGTTCAATTCAATCCAGGCTTTTTCCCGGTATCCAGAAGTCCTTCCAGCCGAGGCCGGCCGACTTGATGGCCTGCAGCCGGGCCTTGAAACGCGCTTCGTCGACCGAGGTCGCACCGCCGGAGCTGAACGCGACTTTCGCGCCGGCCGCCTTCGCGCTCTTGAGCAGCTCCACGTCGGGCGCCCGGTCCTTGTCGACGATCACGACCACGCTGGCCGGGTAGTTAGCGAGCGCGCCGTCGGGCAGCTGGCTGCCGGGCAGCAGGCCGTAGCGATACACGTCGCTCCAGAATTTGGCCGCGTCACCCGCGGGCGGCGCCAGGCCGAGATCGATCAGCGGGATGTTGTCGTTCGATGCCTGTGTGACGAGCTGGTCGAGCTCGCGGTCGGCGATCGGCACGAGCCCGGCCGGCGGCGCGGCATCGTCGGGCAGCAGCTTCACCTTCATGTTGCGGTACTTCACCACGCTGCCGGGATCGTGCGCCTGCAACGCGATGGTGCCCGAGCCCAACAACCTGCCCTGCTTGTCGTCGGGCCGGAACGCGGCGTCCGGCTCCGCGTATTCGGCCACCAGCCGGTCGTCGATGAAGGTCTGGATGGTCTTGCCGACCACCCGGATGCGGTAGTTGAACCACTCGTTGTCTTTGACGGGCGCGATCCAGGTGTTGCGCACGGCGTAGATGCTGCCCGTCATCTTGTGCTCGACGTAGCCGTTCATCGACTCGGCCGGAGGATTCGAGTTGATGACCTGCAGTTCGTATCCCGCCGAAGGCCAGCCCGGCCCCTGCCACTTCGTATGGACGTAGATGCCGCTGTTGGAGCCCGGCGAGGTCATCACGTCGGCGGAGAATTCGAAGTTGCGGAAATCGTGTTTCCCGACCTTGCCGACGTAGAACAGGTGCGAGCGGTCGCCCCGCGACACGAATGCGCCGTCCTCGACCACCCAGGACTCGGGACGCTCCGCGGCCTTCCAGCCGGCGAGCGACTTGCCGTCCTGCAGCGGAATCCACTCCTGAGGACCCGCGAGCGAGGCGGCGGAAATGGCCAGCGAAAAGAATGCTCCGAGCGCGATGCGTCTCATCGTCCCCCCCCAAACCGGATCTACAACCGGAACCCGCTAACTAGACGTAGCGAACCTTGACCACTTCGTAGCTGCGGGTACCGCCCGGCGCCGCGACGTCGACGACGTCGCCCGCGCTTTTGCCGACCAGCGCGCGCGCGATCGGCGAGGTGATCGATATACGGCCCGATTTGATGTCGGCCTCGTCCTCGCCGACGATCTGGTAGCTGAGGCTCTTGCCGCCGTCCTGGTCCTCGAGATCCACGGTGGCGCCGAAAATCACCTTTCCGCCGCTGTTCACGGCGGCCGGATCGATGATCTCCGCGGTCGAGAGCTTGGCCTCGATCTCGCTGATGCGGCCTTCGATGAAGCCCTGTTGCTCGCGCGCGGCGTGATATTCGGCGTTCTCGGACAGGTCGCCGTGACTGCGCGCCTCGGCGATCGCCTTGATGACCCGCGGACGATCCTCCGTCTTGAGGCGCTTCAATTCCGCGCGCAAGGCCTCGGCGCCGCGCAGGGTCATCGGGTTCCGCTTCATGCCTTCGCCTCTTCGTGCAGGTCCTGGAGTCTGTTTACCTCGACCGCGTCGAGGTGATCCAGAGCTTCGCAGGTTGCGAGCGCGCCCGCGAGGGTCGTGTAGTACGTGACCCGCTTGTGCACCGCCTCACGACGGATGGAATTCGACTCCACGATGGCCGTCTTCCCCTCCGTGGTGTTGATGATCATCGCGAATTCGTCGTTCTTGATCATGTCCACGATGTGCGGCCGGCCCTCGCGCACCTTGTTGGCGCGTTTGCAAGGAATACCCGCATCGTTGATCACGCGGGCCGTGCCGTCGGTCGCCGCGAGCTCGAAACCCTTCTCGACCAGCTTCTTCGCGAGCACCACGGCGCCCTGCTTGTCGCGTTCGCGCACGCTGATCAGCACGACGCCCGAGCGCGGCAGTGTGACCCCCGAGGCGGCCTGGGCCTTTGCATAGGCCTCGCCGAACGTGCGGCCCGTGCCCATGACCTCGCCCGTGCTCTTCATTTCCGGCCCGAGGATCGGGTCGGCCTCGGGGAACTTGGTGAACGGGAACACGGCTTCTTTCACGGAGAAGTAACGCGGCACGACCTCGACCAGGTTTTCGATCGATTTCATCTTGCGCCCGGTCATCACGCGCGCGCCGATCTTGGCGAGCGGCACGCCCGTGGCCTTCGACACGAAGGGCGCCGTGCGCGAGGCGCGCGGATTCACTTCGAGCACGTAGATGATGCCGTTCTGGATCGCGAACTGGATGTTCATGAGCCCGATCACGTTGAGCGCCTTGGCGAGCTTGCGGGTCTGCTCGCGCAATTCCGCCTGCGTCTCGTCGCTCAGGCTGTTGGGCGGCAGCGAGCAACCGGAATCTCCCGAGTGCACGCCCGCCTGTTCGACGTGTTCCATGATGCCGCCGATCAGCACGTCCTCGCCGTCGCAGCACGCGTCGACGTCGACTTCGATCGCGACGTCGAGGAAGCGGTCGAGCAGCACCGGGCTGTCGTTGGACACGCTCACGGCCGTCGCCATGTACGTGCGCAAGTCGTCCTCGTTGAAGACGACTTCCATCGCGCGGCCGCCGAGCACGTACGAGGGCCGCACGACCAGCGGGAATCCCACCGTGCGCGCGAGCGCGACGGCCTGCTCCTCGGTACGCGCGGTGGCGTTCGCGGGTTGTTTGAGACCCAGATTCTTCACGAGCACCTGGAAGCGCTCGCGGTCCTCGGCGATGTCGATCGAATCCGGCGACGTGCCGATGATCGGCGCGCCGGCCGCCTCCAGCGCACGCGACAGTTTGAGCGGCGTCTGGCCACCGTACTGCACGATCACGCCTTCGGGCTGTTCTTTCGCGATGATTTCGAGCACGTCCTCGAGCGTGAGCGGCTCGAAGTACAGGCGATCCGAAGTGTCGTAATCGGTCGACACCGTTTCCGGATTGCAGTTGACCATGATGGTTTCGAAGCCGTCCTCGCGCAGCTGCAGCGCGGCGTGCACGCAGCAGTAGTCGAACTCGATGCCCTGGCCGATGCGATTCGGTCCGCCGCCCAGGATCATGATCTTGCGCTTCTTCGTCGGCTGCGCCTCGCACTCCTCATCGTAGGTGGAGTACATGTACGCGGTCGACGTGGCGAACTCCGCCGCGCAGGTATCGACGCGCTTGTAGACGGGACGCACGTTGAGCGCATGCCGCTTCGCGCGGATCGCCGCTTCACCCGCGCCCGTGAGTCTTCCGAGGCGGCTGTCGGAGAATCCCTTGCGCTTGAGGTCGCGCAGCCGCTCGGTCTCGAGCGCCGCGACGCCGCCTTCGCGCACGCCCGCCTCCTCGGTCACTATTTCCTCGATCTGCGCGAGGAACCACGGATCGATGTACGTGAGCTCCTGGATGCGCTCGCGCGACCAGCCGGCGCGGAACGCATCCGCGACGTACAACAACCGGCTCGGGCCCGGCGCGCGCAGCTCGTAGGCGAGCTTGTCGCGGTCTTCCTCGCTGAGCGCTTCGCCGTCGCGGCCGAACGTGAATTGTTCGTTGAGGCCGTCGAGTCCTGTCTCGAGTCCGCGCAGCGCCTTCTGCAGCGATTCCTGGAAGGTGCGGCCGATGGCCATCACCTCGCCCACGGATTTCATCTGGGTAGTCAGGCGCGAATTGGCGGCCGGGAATTTCTCGAACGTGAAACGCGGGATCTTCGTGACAACGTAATCGATCGTCGGCTCGAACGAGGCCGGCGTCGCGCCGCCCGTGATGTCGTTCTTGAGTTCGTCGAGCGTGTAACCCACCGCAAGCTTCGCGGCGATCTTCGCGATCGGGAAGCCCGTCGCCTTCGACGCGAGCGCGGACGAGCGCGAGACACGCGGGTTCATCTCGATGACGAGCAGGCGGCCGTCCTTCGGATTCACGGCGAACTGCACGTTCGAACCACCCGTCTCGACGCCGATCTTGCGCAACACCGCGATCGACGCGTTGCGCATGCGCTGGTATTCCTTGTCCGTGAGCGTCTGCGCGGGCGCGACCGTGATCGAGTCGCCCGTGTGCACGCCCATGGGATCGAGGTTCTCGATCGAACAGACGATGATGCAATTGTCGTTCCGGTCGCGAACGACCTCCATCTCGAATTCTTTCCAGCCGATCACCGATTCTTCGATCAGCACTTCGGTCGTGGGCGAGGCATCGAGGCCGCGCTCGACGATCTGCTCGAATTCCTCGCGGTTGTAGGCGATGCCGCCGCCCGAGCCGCCCATCGTGAAGGACGGCCGGATGACACAGGGGAAGCCGAGCCCCTGCTGGATCTCGAAGGCCTGCGCGAGCGTATGCGCGACGGCCGCGCGCGGACACTCGAGCCCGATCTCGCGCATCGCGTTGCGGAACAGCTCGCGGTCCTCGGCCATGTCGATGGCCTCGCGCGAAGCGGCGATCAGCTCGACGCCGTGTTTCGCCAGCACTCCTTCGCGCACCAGGTCGAGCGCGGTATTGAGCGCGGTCTGTCCGCCCATCGTGGGCAGCAGCGCGTCCGGCTGCTCCTTCTCGATGATCCGCGCGAGCGTGCGCCAGTTGATCGGCTCGATGTAGATGGCATCGGCCATCTCCGGGTCCGTCATGATGGTCGCCGGATTCGAATTCACGAGGATGACGCGGTAGCCCTCCTCCCTGAGCGCCTTGCAGGCCTGCGCGCCCGAATAATCGAACTCGCACGCCTGGCCGATGATGATCGGGCCGGCGCCGATGATCAGGATGCTTTCGATGTCTGTACGTTTTGGCATGTTAGGGAGTTATCAGGCGGCCTTGTCGGGTGGCGGTTGCTTGCCGGAGGTTCGGGCACGGAGCTTGGCTTGAAGGCGCCTCAGCATGAGGTGCACGAAGCGGTCGAACATCCCGCCCATTTCCTGTGGTCCCGGGCTCGCTTCCGGGTGACCCTGGAAGCTGAACGCGGGCTTGTCCACGCGCGCGATGCCCTGCAGCGAACCGTCGAACAGCGAGCGGTGCGTCGCCTTGAGCGTCGAGGGCAGCTCGCTCTCGTCCACCGCGAAACCATGGTTCTGGCTCGTGATGAACACGCGGCCTGTCTCGAGATCCTGTACCGGGTGGTTCGCGCCGTGGTGGCCGAACTTCATCTTCATCGTGCGCGCGCCGCTCGCGAGCCCCAGCAGCTGGTGTCCGAGGCAGATGCCGAAGGTCGGCAGTTCCGCGACGACCAGCGCGCGGATCGCCTCGATCGCGTATTCGCAGGGTTCGGGATCGCCGGGGCCGTTCGACAGGAAAACGCCATCCGGATCGAGCGCGAGCACTTCCTCGGCGGTGGTCTGCGCGGGCACCACGGTCATGCGACAACCGCGGTCGGACAACATGCGCAGGATGTTGCGCTTGATGCCGAAATCGTAGGCCACGACGTGCAGGCGCTGGTGGGCGCGCATGACCGGGCGGTTCTCGGGCTGCCAGATCGAACCCTCGTTCCACTGGTAGGTGCGCTTCGTCGAGACGACCTTCGCGAGGTCCATCCCCTTGAGGCCCGGAAATTTCTTCGCGGCGCGGACCGCGGCATTCGCGTCGATCTTGTCGCCGGTCATGATGCAGCCGGCCTGCGCGCCCTTCTCCCGCAGGATGCGGGTCAGCTTGCGCGTGTCGATGCCGGAAATCGCGACCACCTTGTGGCGAACGAGGAATTCGCGCAGATCCTCGTTCTTGCGCCAGTTGCTCGCCTGCGGCGGCACGTCCCTAACTACCAGCCCCGCCGCGAAGGCGGTCGGCGCCTCGAGATCCTCCGGCGTGGTGCCCGTGTTCCCGATGTGTGGATAGGTCAGCGTCACGATCTGTCGTGAATACGACGGATCCGTGAGAATTTCCTGATAACCGGTCAGCGCGGTATTGAAAACGACTTCGCCAGTGGTGTTGCCTTTGGCGCCGATAGACTGGCCGTTGAAGATGGTCCCATCTTCCAGAGCCAGAACCGCGGTTACCGTCACGCGGGTACTCCCCTCGGACCTGCGCGGCCCGACATTAAAGGTTCAAACGATTGGTTGCTCTCCGCGCGGAGCGTACATGCACAAAGCGGGAGGACTTCTCTCGAAGATCCTCCCGCCCTGCGTTGGACTAACCCGTTTCGGATTAGGCGGCAATTTTACGAAGCGCGCCCCGGGGTGTCCACGAAACTTCTTGCCCGTTTTCGGGGGAAACGGCGCGGGAAGTTCTAATGAATCCGGCGCGAAAAGCCCCTTAACTGATTGTTTTCAAACCAAGTATGTCGGCCATCGTGTATCGGCCGGGTTTTTGCGTCGAAAGCCATTTCGCCCCCCGGACGGCGCCTTGGGCAAATATGGACCGGTCGGTGGCCTCGTGGCCGACCGTCAGCCGCTCCCCCGTCCCGGCGAACAGGACGGTGTGGGTGCCGACCACGTCGCCGGCGCGGATCGAGGCGATGCCGATTTCCCCGGGCCGACGAGCCGCGTTTCCGGACCGCCCGGAGCGCACGTCCTTGCGCGGATCGAGCCCGCGTCCCTGGGCAGCCGCCGCGGCCAGCGCGAGCGCGGTGCCCGACGGCGCGTCCACCTTGTGTTTGTGATGCGCCTCGGCGATCTCGATGTCGAACTCCGCGGGCAACACGCGCGCCGCGATGCGCACCAGCTCCATCGCGACGGCGACACCGATCGAAGTGTTAGGCGCGACCAGCACCGCGATGTCGCGCGCCGCATCCTGCACGCGCGCATCGAACCCGGATTCGTGTCCGGTCGTGCCGATCACGATCGGCACGCGCGCGGCCCTGCAGGCATCGAGCGCGCGCAGCGTGAGATCGGGCCGCGAGAAATCGATGGCCACGTCGGCGCCGTCCAGCTTCGCGGGTAGTTCGGAGGCGACGCGAACGCCGAGTGCCTTCGTACCGGCAACCTCGCCGACGTCGAGTCCGGCCGACTTGCTTCCGGCCGAGGCGACCGCGGCGACGATTTCGATGCCGCCGGCGGCGCTGGCGCGCACGATGGCCGTTCCCATGCGACCGGTCGCGCCGATCAAGACTGCTCGCGTCACGTTGTCTCCCTTCTCGATTCCGAGGCGACAGTGTGCCGCAGCATCGGCAGTCGTGCGAGACTGCCGCCCCATGATACGCATCGGCATCCTCGGCGCGGGGCGCCTTGCGCCGCGCGGCATCATCACCCCCGCCAACGACCTGCTCGGCACCGAGGTCACCGCGGTGGCCGCGAGCAACCTGGAGCGCGCGCGGGACTTCGCCGCCCAGCATTCGCTGCCGCTCGCATTCGGTAGTTATGCCGAGCTCATCGCGCGCGACGACATCGACCTGGTGTACGTCGCCCTGCCGCCCTCCGCGCACCTGCAGTGGTGCACGGCGGCGCTCGCGAACGGCAAACACGTGCTCGTCGAGAAACCCTTCGCCAACAACGCGCAGGATGCGGCGCAGATGGTCGCGGCCGAGAAGGCGGCGGGACGCCATCTCATCGAAGGATTTCACTACCGGTTCCATCCCCTCATGCTGCAGGCGCTCTCGCAACTGCGCGCGGGCGCGATCGGCCGCGTCACACACGTCGAGGCGGTGTTCAACGCCGACCTGCCGGACACGCCCGGCGAGCTGCGTTACATCGAGAAGCTCGGCGGCGGCGCGCTCATGGACCTCGGCTGTTACTGCCTGCATTGGATCCGCACGGTGGTGGGCGACGAGCCCGAGGTGGTCAAGGCGAGCGCGCGTTGCATCACGCCGGGAGTGGACATACAGGCCAGCGCGGAGCTGGCGTTTCCGAGCGGTCCCACCGCGACTCTGGAATGTTCCATGCAGCCGTCCGACGGCAGGTTGTTCCGCCGGCTGCGCGTGCACGGCGACGCCGGCATGCTCGAATTCGACAACCCCGTGACGCCGCACTCCGGCGCGACGTTGTCGATCGAGGCGCCGAATGCTCCCCTGCCGCAGATCGTCTCGGGCGGCGAAACGACTTTTCATCACCAGCTCAGGCACGTGCTCGACGTGATCGCGGGGCGCGCCAGGCCGATCACCGGCGGCGAGGATGCGTTGAACAACATGCGCGCGATCGACGCCATCTACCGGGCCGCGGGCTTGAAGCCGCGCGGACTTCCCGCCTGAGGGAAACGTGCCGTGAGCGCCCCCGCACGCCTCGTGCTCGCGCTCGACCAGGGCACTACCAGCTCGCGGACGCTGCTGTTCGACGCGACCGGCGGCATCGTCGCGCTGGCGCAGCGCGAGTTCACGCAGCACTTCCCGCGTCCGGGCTGGGTGGAACACGATGCCGGGGAAATCTGGTCCACGCAGCTCGCGACCATTCTCGAAGCGCTGCGCGCGGCGCGGGCGTCGCCGCGCGACGTGGCCGCCATCGGCATCACGAATCAGCGCGAAACGACCGTGTTGTGGGATCGCGCGACCGGCGAGCCCGTGGGTCGCGCAATCGTGTGGCAGGACCGGCGCACCGCGGAGGCGTGTCAGTCGCTGCGTGCGGCCGGCTTCGAAGAGGAAATCTCGGCGCGCACCGGGTTGCTGTTCGATCCCTATTTCTCGGCCACCAAGCTCGCGTGGCTGCTCGATGACAGCCCGGGCGCGCGCGCGCGCGCGGAGGCCGGCGACCTGGCCTTCGGTACCATCGACAGCTGGCTGATCTTCAAGCTCAGCGGTCACCGCCATCACGTCACCGATGCGACCAACGCGAGCCGCACGCTGCTCTTCAACCTGCAGACGGGCGACTGGGACGATCGACTACTCGACCTGCTGCGCGTTCCGCGCGCCTGCCTGCCGCGAATCGTCGACTCGAGCCTGGAGGGCGACGCGGCCATCGAAGTCGAACTGGAGGGCGTCAAACTACCTGTAACGGGTATCGCCGGCGACCAGCAGGCCGCGCTCTTCGGTCAGGGATGTTTCACGCCGGGCATGGCCAAGAACACGTACGGCACCGGCTGTTTCGCGCTCATGAACGTCGGCGCGCAGCCGCGGCGCTCCACGCATCGGCTGCTCACGACCGTGGCCAGCCGGCGCGCCGGCAAATCTTGCTTCGCGCTCGAAGGCGGTGTCTTCATGGGCGGCGCGACGATCCAGTGGCTGCGTGACGGTCTCGGCATCATCGAGCGCTCCGCCGACGTCGAGGCGCTGGCGCTCAGCGTGCCCGACACGGGCGACGTTCATCTCGTGCCCGCGTTCGCCGGGCTCGGCGCGCCGCAATGGGATGCCGCGGCGCGCGGCACGATCGTGGGACTGACCCGCGGCTCCACCCGCGCGCACATCGCGCGCGCCGCGGTCGAGAGCATCGCGTTCCAGACCGCGGACCTGATCGAAGCCATGCAGCGCGATTGCGGCCAGTGCCTGAACGAGCTGCGGGTGGATGGGGGCGCCGCGCGCAACGACCTGCTCATGCAGTTCCAGGCCGACCTGCTCGGAGTGCCGGTGCTGCGTCCCGCCATTACCGAGGTCACGGCGTTCGGCGCCGCGGCGCTCGCCGGTCTCGGCGCGGGCATCTGGCGGGACGAAAGCGAGGTATCCGCGCTCTGGTCGCTCGAGCGGCGTTTCGAGCCGCGCATGTCGCGCGAAGAAGCCGCGGCGCGGCGCGCGCGCTGGCAGCAGGCGGTGGACAGATCGCGGCACTGGGCGACGGACTGACATGCTCGCGACCAGGCTTCGAAATCCCGCCCGCGCCTGGATGCTCGGCGCGACATTCCTCGCCCTGGCGGCGGGCGCGTGGGTCGCGATCGAACACGAGCCGCCCCGTTTCCTGCCCGCGGACGCGGACAAGTTCGTGGCAATATTCCCGCCGCCGCCCGCGCGCGGATCGCGTGAGGAACGGCGCGAGCTCGACGAACTGCTCGCACTGCAGCGGGCACGCACCGCGGCCGACGTCGAGGCCTCGCGCGACGATCGGCGCAAGGACGTCGATCGCTTCTACGCAGCGCTGGGTCTCGACCCGCGGAACCCGCCGCGACTCCCGAAGCTGCGTTCGCTCATGGAAGACGTGGAAGACGACGTCAGCCGCTACGTCCGCGCGCCCAAGAAGAAATTCGCGCGCGACCGGCCCTACGTGGTCGAACCGGCGATCCAGCCCTGCATCGGCGATGTCGCGGGCGACCGGTCCTACCCGAGCGGCCATGCGACGTACGGCTACGCCGTAGCCTATCTATTGGCGGAAATGGTTCCCGAGCGCCATGCTGCCCTGATCGAGCGGGCGGACGCGTTCGCGCGGGCGCGCATGGTATGCGGCGTGCACTTCTTCAGCGATCTCGAGGCAGGTCGCCTGGGCGCAAGCTGGCTCGTCGCCCACCTGCTCGACTCGCCCGAATATCAGGCAGCCGCCGCCGGCGCGCGCGCCGAGTTGCGCGAAGCGCTCGGAAATGTTCAGCCCGCGGGCCACTCGAGCGCGAACCGCGCGCCGCCCAGGCTGGCGCTCGCGCCGACGGTCACGCGACCGCGATGCAAGGACGCGATCCTCGCGACGATCGCGAGCCCGAGGCCGAAGCCCCCGGTCTCGCGATTGCGGCTGGTATCGAGCCGCGTGAATGCATGGAACACGGAAGACCGGTGCGCCTCGGGGATCCCTTCTCCGTCGTCCTCGACGACCAGCAGGCAGGTGCCCTTCTCGCAGGCCATCTCGATGTTGACCTTGCGCCGCGCGTAACGCAGCGCGTTCGCGAGCAGATTGCTGAGCGCGAGCTCCATCAGGCGCGGCTCCATCCACAGGGACTCGAGGTCCCCGCGCCGCAATGTCGTCACCGTGCGATCGTGCGGTGGGCACGCCGCCAGCACCTGCTCGAGCCACGGGCCCACTGGCACGGACTTGCAGTCCATGCGCAATCCTGGATGGTCGAGCCGCGCGTAGTCGAGCATGTCCGAGATGAGATCGTCGAGTTGCTGCACGT
Source organism: Pseudomonadota bacterium (assembly GCA_023423065.1). Taxonomy (GTDB): domain Bacteria; phylum Pseudomonadota; class Gammaproteobacteria; order Steroidobacterales; family Steroidobacteraceae; genus CADEED01. The sequence goes on along the minus strand of JAFAGC010000054.1, from coordinate 16,273 downwards.
CGTTGCTCACCGCGCGCAATTGCAGGTGCAGGCGTTCGTCGACTTCGCCTTCGAGCACCGCGACCGCGAACCGCACGCGCGCCAGCGGCGTGCGCATCTCGTGCGACAGCGCCGCGGTCATTTCCTTCTGGCTCTGGATGAGCTGGCTGACGCGCGCGGACATCTCGTCGAGGTTGCGCGCGAGGCTCTTGAGCTGCGTGGTCCGGTGCGCCGTATCGAGCGGCTCGCGGTAGTCGGAGGCGAATTTCTGCGACGCCTCCGTGAGTGTCCGCAGGTCGTTGAGCAGCGGGCGCAGCCACAATCCGACCAGCAGCAGGATCGACGCGTAGAACAGCACCGGCAGCAGCGACAGCCATCCTTCGGACGGAGGTTCGAAAGGACCGAGACGGATCGCGCCGGCGAGCGCATCTGAGCGCCACAGGTAGTAGACCCTACCCGAGTCGTCGCGTAATTCGAGCGGAGCGTCGCCCAGCGGCGTCGCGCTGGATATGTCGCCTGCTTCGAGAAGTACGGCCTCGAGCCCGAGGCTGTCGCCGAGCTCCGCGGCGAGTTCCTGGCGGGATCCGGCGGGGGCCCGCGCGAGGTCGTTCTCCATGAGTCGCAGCGTGGACACGAGCCATGGATCGGCCGCGCGCACCTGCCGGGCCTGCAAGGCGCCGAAGCCGAGGTCGAGCAGGATGGCGACCAGCAGCAACCCACCCGCCAGGATGACGTATGAGCGGATGAAGAGCCCACGCTCGCCGGCCGCGAGCCATTTCTTCAAGTTGCAGCTTCCCAGGCGTCGGGCACGAGTAGATAGCCCTTGCCCCAGACGGTCTTGATGCGCGTCGGCGCGGCGGCATCGTCGCCGAGCTTGCGACGCAGCTTGGATACGCGGCCGTCGATCGAACGGTCGAGACCGTCGTAGTCGATCCCGCGGATGTTGCGGAATACCTCGTCGCGGCTGACGAGTTCGCCGGCGCGCCGCGCCAGCAGGCTGAGCAACTCGAATTCCTGCGTGGTGAGGGGTATGGGCCTGCCCTGCAGCCAGACTTCGCGGGACGCCTCGCTGATGCGCAGCCCGCCGAGCTGCAGGTCGGGACGGCGTTCGTTCATCGTCCCGCCGCGCTCGGCACGGCGCAGCAGCGCGCGTACGCGCGCCAGCAGCACCATGGGCTCGACCGGTTTCATCACGTAGTCGTCCGCGCCGGATTCGAGGCCGATCACGTGATCGAACTCCGTGTCCTTCGCGGTCAGGATCAGGATCGGCACGTCGTGCGTGCGGCGCATCTCGCGGCAGATCGACAGGCCATCCAGGCCGGGCAGCAACAGGTCGAGCAGCACCAGGCGCGGACGCTCCTGCGCGAATCTATGCAGCGCGCGATCGCCGCGGCCCTCGACGCACACGCGCAATCCGTTCTGCCCGAGGTAGGTAGCCGTCAGCTCGGCGAGGCGCGCATCGTCTTCGACGAGCAGGATGTCGACGTTCGAGGCGCTCACAGGACGTCCCACACATGCCGCGTGCGCCGCTCGCGCCGGCGGTCGGCCGAGTCGAGGCGCAGCACTTCGATCTTGACCTCCGCCACCCGCTCGGCGCCACCCGGCACGCCCAGCCAGTACGCGAAGGCCTCGCTCACCTCGCGGCGCTGGGAATGGCTGCCCGACAGCGCTCTCGCCCAGCAGCGCATCGGCGCGGTCAGCGCGCTGTCGTTGAGACAATAGTCCGCGGGCGTTTCGCCCTTCCAGCGAATGTTGAACGTCATCGTGCACACGGGTGCATCGCGATCGGTGACACACAGGAGCGGCTTGACGACCAGGCGCACCGCCGGCGAATCGGCGGCGGCCGCCGGCAGCATCCCGGCGAGACAACTGGCGATGATCAGGTACGCGAGTTTTCGCATCGTTCAAAAAGTCCGGGGTTCAGAAAGTCCAGGCGAGTCCGGAGAAGTAACCCAACACGTAATCGTCCTCGGCGAGCGGACTTTCGGCAACATCGTCGGGCAGCCTCTCGTAGTTGAGCGAGACGGCCAGGCGCAGGTTGCGCGTGACGTAGTAGTTAGCGAGCAGCCCGCCCTGGAACGCGAATCCGGCGCCCGCGCGGTACGTCGGCAACGCGATGTTGGATTCTTCCGGATTCACGCCCCAGTAGTAATCGTTGAGATCGGCGCTCTTGTACGAAACGCCCAGCATCGGCGCGAACGAGTAGCGGCCGGACGTCCAGCGTTTCGAGAAATCCGCGGACAGCTCGTATCCGTCGTGTGTGCCGCTGACGTCGTGGAACGCTCGCAGCGTCGCGGTCCCCCATTCGCCGTCGATCAGCGTTTCGATGCCGACTTCGATTGCGTAGTCGCGCTCCGGTGGCTCCACTTCGACCGGCTGAACGTCGATGGCGCCCGGCACCGAAGGATCGGTCGGCGGCGAGAACGCGAGGGTGTTACCGCGACCCGCATAGGTGAAATTCACGTAGCGCGTATTCGTCTTGCCGAAGAAGACCCGGTCGCTGTTGAGCCGAGCCACGATGCTCGTGGTCGAACGCGCGTTGTCGACCAGCGTGAAACCCAGGTCGCCGTTGTCGATGAACCAGCGCTTGCCGAACCAGCCGAAATCGAGGTCGACGATCACCGGGATGTCGTCGGACTGGATCAGCGGATTGGAGCGGACTCCGTAGCCGAGCGCCACACCGAGCCGCCAACGTCTTTCGGCGGGCAGCTCGATCACCGGCGCGGATGAATTCGACGCCGCGGGCGCCGGCTCCGCGGCTGGAGTTTCAGTCTCGACGGCCTGCCCGTACGCGAGTGTGCTGGCGGCGCACAAGATCGCGATTTTCAACAATTTTCCGTAGCTGTAGTCGTGCGCCCACATGACGGAACGAAGCATCGCTCAACGGCGGGTGGAGTTTGTAAAAAAGTGTAGCGGCGCGAACCGATACGCCGGATACAGATACTCACGATTTTCCTCAATGTCGCGACAGACGCCCGGCGCTCCGCCCCCGAGACTGTCGGGTGAAAATCGATGGAGGGAGTATTTCATGGGGCGTCCAATCAACTGGTTCGTCGTGCTGATCAGTATCTGCCTTCTGTTTGCCAACACCACTCTGACAGGGCGCGGCATCGGCGGTGACTATTCTGCTCCCGGCGACAACCCGTCGTCGGCCGAAGCACTGCTCAGGAGAGCATTGGCGGACGTGGGCACGACATACGTCGCGAGGCCCGCAGTGGTGGTCACGCTGGACGACGCGTTACCGGAATCGGCCGCGCTCCGGCAGCGTCGCGCCTTCAAGTACCTGGCTCACCTCGACGAGCGCGTCGCCGCGTCGACCGCCACGCGACATGCGGCGCAAACCAGCGACTGGGATACGCTTGCCTCATCGGACCCGTTCGAGTTCGTGGAGGCCCTGGATGACGAACGGCCCGTCGTGACTCGCGTCAGGTAGGCTCGCTCGAGAAGAAGCGTTTGACGCCCGCAAGGAAGCTCTCGCCGCGCGGCGCGTGCTTGTGAGCATCCTTGCTGAGCGATTCGTCGAACTTGCGCAGCAACTCGCGTTGCTCGGCGTTCAGGTTGACCGGAGTCTCGACCACGACGCGGCAGAACAGGTCGCCGCGCGCGCCGCCACGCACGGGCTTCACGCCCTTGTCTCGCAGGCGGAAAACGCGCCCGGACTGAGTCTCGGCCGGAATCTTGAGGGATACGTGACCATCGAGTGTCGGCACGTCGACCGAGCCACCCAGCACGGCGGTCGCGAAACTCACCGGAACCTCGCATGACAGATGCTCGCCGTCGCGCTCGAAGATTTCGTGCTCGCGCACGTGGACTTCGACGTACAGATCGCCCGGCGGTCCGCCGTTTCGTCCCGACTCACCCTCGCCCGACAGTCGAATTCGATCGCCCGTGTCGACGCCCGCGGGAACCTTCACCGCGAGACGTTTGCTCCGGCGCACGCGCCCCTGGCCGAGGCAGCTGTCGCAGGGATTCTTGATGATGGTGCCGGCGCCGCGGCACTTCGGGCACGGCTGCTGAAGCTGGAAGAAGCCCTGCGAGATGCGCACCTGGCCGACCCCGTTGCATGTCTCGCAGGTGACGGGCTTGTGCCCCTTCGCCGCACCGCTGCCGCCACAGGTGTCGCACTCGGTGAGCTTGGCGACGTCGATCTCGACCGAGTGACCGAATACGGCCTGGGAGAGATCGATCTCGAGCTCGTACTTGAGATCCGCACCGCGAAAAACCTGCGAGCGGCCGCCGCCGCGGCGACCGCCGCCGAAGATGTCGCCGAACATTTCGCCGAACATCTCGCCGAAGGCATCGCCGCCGTGGAATCCGCCGCGGCCGCCACCCTGGCGCGAGGCATCGATGCCCGCGTGGCCGTGCTGATCGTAGATCGCGCGTTTGTCGGTGTCGGAGAGAACTTCGTAGGCCTCCTTGGCCTCCTTGAATTTCTCCTCGGCATCCTTGTCACCCGGATTGCGGTCCGGGTGATATTTCATGGCAAGCCGACGATAGGCTTTCTTGACCTCAGCCTCGGTCGCGGTGCGCGGCAGATCGAGCACCTTGTAATAGTCTGGTTTCGACATGAGGCGTCGTCCCCTCCCGAGGACTCACTCCTTACAAGTCAGGCGTCCGGTCAGGACGCCTGTTTCTTGTCCTTCACTTCCTCGAATTCGGCGTCGACGGCGTCGTCGTTCGCCTTGCCGGACGAAGCGCCCGAATCTCCACCCGCGCCAGCCGACGCACCGCCGCCCGCCTGGGCGGCCGCGGCCTGCTGCGCGATGTTGCCGGAAGCCTGCATGAGCGCCTCTGCCTTCTTGTCGATGGCGTTCTTGTCGTCGCCCTTGAGGACGCCGCGCAGATCCGACAGCGCGGACTCTACCTTCGCGCGCTCGGCCGCATCGACCTTGTCGCCGAGATCCTTGAGGGATTTCTCGACGGCATGCACGAGCTGATCCGCGCGATTTCGGGATTCCACGACCTCGCGGAATTTCTTGTCTTCCTCGGCGTGCGCTTCCGCGTCGCTGACCATGCGCTTGATCTCTTCCTCGGACAGGCCCGAAGACGCCTTGATGGCGATCTTCTGTTCCTTGCCCGTGGCCTTGTCCTTCGCGGTCACGTGCATGATGCCGTTGGCATCGATGTCGAACGTGACTTCGATCTGCGGCATGCCGCGCGGCTGCGGCGGGATGTCCGTGAGGTCGAACTTGCCCAGCGACTTGTTGTCGGCGGCACGATCGCGCTCGCCCTGCAGCACGTGGATCGTCACGGCCGACTGTCCGTCGTCCGCGGTCGAGAACGTCTGCGACGTCTTGGTCGGGATCGTGGTGTTCTTCTCGATGAGCTTGGTCATCACGCCACCGAGGGTCTCGATGCCGAGCGACAGCGGCGTCACGTCGAGCAACAGCACGTCCTTCACTTCGCCCGCGAGCACGCCACCCTGGATGGCCGCGCCGACGGCGACGGCTTCGTCCGGGTTCACGTCCTTGCGCGGCTCCTTGCCGAAGAACTCCTTCACGTACTTCTGCACGAGCGGCATGCGCGTCTGGCCACCGACGAGGATGACCTCGGCGATGTCCTGCGTACCGACGCCCGCGTCCTTCAACGCGGTGCGGCAGGGTTCGATGGTGCGCTTCACCAGCTCTTCGACCAGCGATTCGAGTTTCGCGCGCGTCAGCTTGATGTTGAGGTGCTTCGGTCCCGACGCATCGGCCGTGATGTACGGCAGGTTCACGTCGGTCTGCTGGCTCGAGGACAGCTCGATCTTGGCCTTCTCGGCCGCTTCCTTGAGGCGCTGCACGGCGAGCGGGTCCTTGCGCACGTCGACGCCGGACTCCTTGAGGAATTCATCCGCGAGGAAATTGATGATGCGAAGGTCGAAGTCCTCGCCACCCAGGAAGGTGTCGCCGTTGGTGGAGAGCACTTCGAACTGGCGCTCGCCATCGATGTCGGCGATCTCGATCACCGAGATGTCGAACGTACCGCCACCCAGGTCATACACCGCGATCTTGCGATCCTTGCCGGCCTTGTCGAGGCCATAGGCGAGCGCCGCCGCGGTCGGCTCGTTGATGATGCGTTTGACTTCGAGGCCCGCGATGCGGCCGGCATCCTTGGTCGCCTGGCGCTGCGAGTCGTTGAAATAGGCGGGCACCGTGATGACCGCTTCGGTCACCGGCTCACCGAGGAAATCCTCGGCGGTCTTCTTCATCTTCATGAGCACGCGCGCGGAGATTTCCGGCGGGGCCTTCTTCTCGCCCTGGGCTTCCACCCACGCGTCGCCGTTGTCGGCCTTCACGATCTTGTAGGACACCATCTTGATGTCCTTCTGCACGACCGCGTCGTCGAACTTGCGGCCGATGAGACGCTTGACCGCGAACAGGGTGTTCTGCGGATTGGTCACGGCCTGGCGCTTGGCGGACTGGCCCACCAGCACCTCGTTGTCCTTGGTGAACGCGACGATCGACGGCGTCGTGCGGTCGCCCTCGCTGTTCTCGATGACGCGCGGCTTCCCGCCTTCCATGATGGCGACGCAGGAATTCGTCGTTCCCAGATCGATGCCGATAACCTTGCCCATGACTACTCTCCGATAGAACTTTTTGGTCTGACTCGTGGCCCCGTTTGTGGAGCCCGTGCCTCATGTTTCAAGAAACCCCGCGAATCAACTCTTGGCCGCCGACACGACGACGCGCGCCGGCCGCAGCAGTCTCCCGTTCAACTGGTACCCCTTCTGGATCACCCCGATCACCGTGTTCGGCGGCGCATCGGAGGGCTGGGTCATCATCGCTTCGTGCAGTTCGGGATTGAAGGCCGCGCCCTCGGGATCGATCTCCTCGATCTGCGCCTTCTCGAAGGCCTTGGCCAGCAGCCGCAGGGTCGCGGACTGGCCTTCGATCAGGCTCGCCACGTCGACATTGCCGGTGGGTTCCTTCTGCAGCGTCGCGAGGCCCAGCTCGAGCGAATCCTTCACGCCGATGAGGTCCTGCGCGAACTTCTCGATGCCGAACTGGCGCGTGTTCTCGAGATCCTTCGCGGCGCGCTTGCGCACGTTGTCGATCTCGGCCAAGGAACGCAGGTACTGCTCCCAGTGATTCTTGGCGCGCTCCTCGGCAGCCGCGAGCTCGTTCTGGAGACGTTCCATCTCGACGAGCGCCACCGCCGTTTCCGGCAACACCGTGGTCTTGTCCTCGGAACCTGCGATGTTGTGATCGGTATTCGGATCGCTCATCAATGACCTCAGTAAAATCAGTAGCTTGGAAACGAATGGCTAAAAGTCTGCGGCCGATGTTGGGCCCGGCTCCGGGGAATCAAGTCGGAAAGTACTGAGAAATCAGCGGCGGTTGAGTGCCGCGCCGAGGATCTTGGCGGTGACGTCCACGATCGGAATGACGCGTTCGTAGGCCATGCGCGTCGGACCGATCACGCCGATGACGCCGATGACTTCGTTGTCGGCGCTGTATGGGGCCGTGACGACACTGCAGTCGTCGAGAATTCGGAAGCCTGACTCCTGGCCGATGAAGATCTGCACGCCATCCGCGCGCAGGCTGTGGTCGAGCAGGTTGAGGATGTCGCGCTTTTCGTTGAAGGCTTCGAAGAGCCGCCGCAATTTGTCCACCGAGGAGAGTTCGCCGGCGCCCATCAGGTTGGTTTCGCCGGCGATCACGTATTCCATGCGATTCGCGTCGTCGGATTTGAACACGCGCTCCGCGACGTTGATGGCGTCCTTCATGAGCGCGTTCATTCCCTCGCGCGCCTCGTGCATCTCGCGCAGGATGTCCGCGCGCACCTGTGCGAGCGTCTTGCCGCGGCATCGCTCGGTCAGGAAGTTGGCCGCGCGTCGCAACTCGTCGGCGGAGTGGTAGCGCTCGAGCTGGATGATGCGGTTCTGAACCTCGCGATCGTTGAACACGAGCACGACGAGCGCGCGATTGTCCGAAAGACCCAGGAACTCGATCTGCGTGATCGACGCCTGCTGCGCGCGCGGCAACGTGACGACACCCGCCAGGCGCGTGACGTTCGAAAGTAACCGGGAGGCCGCCGCGACCAGAGCTTTCGGGTCTTCGTTGGACGAATCGAGCTTCTTGCGCAATTCCTCGAAGGCCGGATCGTCGTCGATGGGCGGCCGGGCCTTCAGCAGGGAATCGACGAAGAACCGGTAGCCCTTGTCCGTGGGAATGCGGCCGGCCGAGGTGTGCGGCGAGCTAACAAAGCCGAGCTGTTCGAGGTCCGCGACGATGTTCCGGATGGTCGCCGACGACAGCGCGAGGCCCGACTCGCGGGACAGCGACCGCGAGCCGACCGGCTGGCCGTCGCGGATATAACTTCCCACGAGCACCCGCAGCAGCAGCTGCTCGCGCTCGGAAAGTACTTCTTCGTGAGATTCGGTAGCCACGGCGAAAAGCTACTGAGGGGTATCGGGCCAGTCAAGAAAAGACAGCCTGCGCCAATCGGCAGTTTTCAATGAGATTCAGTGCATTGGCCGACTGTATGTCGCATGCTACAAGGCAGCATGGCACTACCGGCGCAAGCTTGCGCGCTCATAGGCCGATTCAGCGATTCTCGCGTCGCCGAATCCGCGCTCATCCTGCTGCCGCATCTCAAGAAGCGCGGCGTGCGGGCGTTTTTGCCGGATTCCGATGCCTGGAATGCACCCGAAGGCCTGGTCGAACGGGTCCCCGAGGACCAGATCGCCGAGCGCGCGGACCTGGTCATCGCGATCGGCGGCGACGGCACCCTCCTCTACGCGGCCCGGCTGGTGGCGCACAAGGGCGTTCCCCTGATCGGCATCAACCGCGGTCGACTCGGATTCCTCACGGACGTGTTGCCGCAGGACATACTCGATTCGGTCGACGCGGCGCTCGAAGGCCGCTGCGAGCGCGACGAGCGCGCCCTGCTCGAAGCTCGCATCGTGGGCGCCAAGGGCGTGACCGCGCAGTCGCTCGCGCTCAACGACGTCGTGCTGCAGAAATGGGAAACCGCGCGCATGCTCGACTTCGAAACCTGGATCGACGGCGCGTACGTGAACTCTCACGGCGGCGACGGCCTCGTCGTCGCGAGCTCGACGGGATCGACGGCGTATGCGCTGTCGTGTGGCGGTCCCATCGTCGCTCCGCATCTCGACGTCCTCGTCCTCGCGCCGATCTGCCCTCACACGTTGTCCGATCGCCCGATCGTCATCTCGGGTCGTTCGGTCATCGCCGTCAAACTCATCGACCGGCCGGACACCCGCGCGCAGGTGACCTGCGACGGAGTGCCGCTCGCCGAACTACTTCCCGGCGACCGGCTCGAGATCCATCCCACGCAGCGCAAGATCACGCTGCTGCATCCGAACCAGTTCGAGTACTACCGCCTGTTGCGCTCCAAGCTCCATTGGGGTCGCGGTGGCTTCAACTCCCATCCCGAGTGAATGCATGCTGACCCACCTGCAGATTCGTGACTTCGCCATCATCGATCTGATCGAGCTCGAGGTACGCGCGGGCCTCACCGTGCTCACGGGCGAGACCGGTGCCGGCAAGTCGATCATCGTCGACGCACTCGCGCTGCTCGCCGGAGGCAAGGGTGGCGCCGAGGTCGTGCGCGCGGGATGCGACCGCGCCGAACTCTCGGCGACTTTCGACATCCGCAAGAGCCCCAGCGCGCTGCGCGAAATCCTCGCCGAACAATCCGTCGAAGCCGGGGACGAGCTGACCGTACGCCGCGTCATCGCCAACGACGGCCGCTCGCGCGGCTACCTGAACGGCGTATCCGTCCCGCTTTCGCTGCTGCGCGACGTGGGCGGGCTGATCGTCGACATCCACGGCCAGCACGAATTCCAGTCGCTGACGCGGACGAGCGCGCAGCGCGAGTTGCTCGACGAATTCGGCGAGAACACCGAGCTCGCCGAAGGGGTGCGCGCCGCCTACAAGACCTGGCTCGACTACGTGAATCGCGCGGCCGAGCTCGAAGGCAAGGCGCGCGACCGCGATTCGCGCATCGAACTACTCAAGTTCCAGGTGGGCGAACTCAAGGCGCTCGATCTCAAGGAAGGCGAAGTGGCCGCGCTCACCGAGGAACGTACCCGCCATTCCAATCGGGGACGTCTCGCCGAGGCGGCGCAGGCGGCGGTGGCGCTGCTCTACGACTCGGACCAGGGCAATGCACATGCGACGGCATCGCGCGCCCTCGCCGGCATCCGCACCTTGTCGGGCGTGGACCAACGTCTCGCGAAGGTCGTGCCGCTCGTGGACGAGGCGACCATCCAGATCCGTGAAGCCGCGCGCGAGTTGTCGCGTTATCTCGAGACGCTGGACATCGATCCCGCGCGCCAGGAAGAAGTCGAGCGACGACTCGCCGCGATCGAGGAGCTCAGCCGCAAGCATCGCGTGCCGGTCAACGAGTTGACCGCTCACGCCGCGAAGCTCGAAAAAGACCTCGCCGAGCTCACGAGCGCCGACAACGATCTCTCCGCGCTCAAGAAGCAACAGGTCGAAGCGCTCGATATCTACCGCAAGCTCGCGACCCAGCTCTCGGCCGCGCGCCAGACCAGCGCGCGCACGTTGTCGAAGGACATCACCGCGCGGATGCAGACGCTGGGCATGGCCGGCGGAAGGTTCCTGATCGACATCACGCAACCCAATGGCGAACCCGCCGCGCATGGAATCGATTCGGTGGAATTCCGCGTGACTGCCAATCCGGGCCAGCCGCTGCGACCGCTTGCAAAGGTAGCCTCGGGCGGCGAGTTGTCCCGACTTTCCCTCGCCGTACAGGTCGCCTGCACCGCGCAGGATTCACGATGCATGGTGTTCGACGAAGTCGATTCGGGTGTCGGCGGCGCCGTCGCCGAGATCGTCGGCCGCGAACTCAAGGCTCTCGGATTCTCGGGCCAGACGTTGTGCGTGACCCACCTGCCGCAGGTGGCCGCGCAAGGGCACCATCATTTGCGCGTCTCCAAGCTGACGGATGGAAAGACCACGCGCACCACCATTGCCGAACTCACGATGGACGAACGCGTCGAGGAAGTGGCGCGCATGCTGGGCGGCAAGGAAATCACGGGCAAGGCCCGCGAGCACGCGCGCGAGATGTTGCAGATGGCGGGCACGCCCGAACAGAAGGCGCGCGCCGGAAAACGGAAGGCGTGACGGCGGCGCGAAAGCGCCGAATCAGCTGTGCTTGCCCGACTTCTGGGGGCCTTTGTAGGAAGGGCATCCCGGTTTGTGACAATGCCCGTACAGCGTCATCGCGTGATCGCGCAGCTCGTAACCGAGGCGTTTCGCGATCTCCTCCTGGCGTTCCTCGATCGACTCGTCGATGAACTCTTCCACCCGCCCGCAGTCCAGACACACGATGTGATCGTGGTGGGTGCCCTGGTTGAGCTCGAACACGGCCATGCCGTCTTCGAAGTGGTGTCGTGACACCAGGCCCGCGGCCTGGAATTGAGTGAGCACCCGGTACACGGTCGCGAGGCCGATGTCCTCGTTCGATTCGAGCAGTCGCTTGTAGATGCCTTCGGCCGACATGTGACGGGTCGAGCTGCCCTCGAGGATTTCGAGGATTTTCAGCCGCGGGCCCGTGACCTTGAGTCCGGCCTTGCGCAGGTCTTTGCTTTCCAAGCGAGGGGTCTCCTGAAAATGTTCGGGTATGATGCGCCACCATGAAACGCCTTGCACTACGAATGATTATCGTGGCCGGAAGCATTTTGCTCGCCAGCGGCTGCGTCTACCGGATGAACATTTCGCAGGGCAATTACCTTGTCGGCGACTCCGTATCGCAGTTGAAGGAAGGCATGACGCGCAGCCAGGTGCGTTTTCTGCTCGGCACGCCGATGGTGCCGGACGCCTTCAACGATGAGCGGTGGGACTACTACTACTTCTACAAGACGCGACAGTTCAAGAACCCGGTGAAGCTCAGGCTCACGGTTTTCTTCGAGGACGAAAAGGTCGCTCGCTACGAGAACGTCGGCGTACCCACCAAGACCGATCTCGAGCAGATCGAGGCGCAGCTCAGGAAGGCGCAGGAGGCGACGCGGGGACGGAAGAGCATCTGGCAGCGGTGGTTCGGCAAGGACGATCCCGCCGAATCGGCTAGTCCCTCCGGCTCGAAGATCGAGGATAAGGCCGCGGAACCGCCGAATCCCGTTCCGCCCGCCGCGCCGTTGCCCGAGCCCGCCGGGTCTCCTTCGGGTCCCACTTGAGAGGCCGGTAGATCTCGATCCGGTCGCCGTCGCGCGGCACCGCCGTGCGGTCGCAGGACTCGCCGAAGATGCCGACGTCGGCATCCCATGGCACAGGGGTTTCGCCTGCTTGAGAACGCGCCGCGGCCAGGACATCCTCCACCGTGGCGGCATCCTCGAGTGTCACCGTCCACAGCCACTGGCACGATGGTGTCGCGAACGCGACGATGCAGGTTTTCATCGCCTAGCTACCCGAACGCTCGCGGGCGCGCTTTACGAAGGCATCGACCAGCGATGCCGCGGTGTTCTCGAACAGCGGCTCGAACAACGCACCGCTGACCCGGCTGGAGAATTCGAAGCGCATCTCGAGCTCGACCCGGCAACCGAGCTCGCCGAGCGGGGTAAGGGTCCACAGTCCTTCGAGCACGCGGAATGGCCCGCGCACGAGCTGCATGAGAATGCGCCTGTCGGGTTCCAGGAGGTTGCGCGTCGTGAACTCGGCGTGCAGCGGGCCGCGCCTGATGTCCAGGGTCGCGACGACTTCCGTGGGCGTGCGCGACTCGACGCGCGCGGCCGCGCACCACGGCACGAACTCCGGGTAGTGCTCGATGTCGTTGATCAGCCCGTACATCCGCCGCGGCGATTCCGCGATGAGCGCCGAGCGCCTGACTTCCCGCATTCGGCCAATCTACAATATCGCGAGCACGAGAACCCATGAACAAACCCGACCGCAAGGAAACGCCTCGCCTCATCGCGGAGAACCGCAGGGCGCGCTACGACTATTTCATCGAGGAACGCCTCGAGGCCGGGCTCGTGCTCCAGGGCTGGGAAGTGAAGTCGATGCGCGCCGGAAAGGCGCAGATCGCCGAGGGTTACGTGTACCTGAAGGACGGCGAGGCGTTCCTGTTCGGAGGCCTCATCACGCCGCTCAATACGACCTCGACACACGTCGTCGCGGATCCGAAACGCACGCGCAAGCTGCTGCTGAGCAAGGCCGAGCTCTCGCGTCTCGTGGGCCTCGTGGAGCGCAAGGGCTACACCCTGGTGCCGCTGGATCTGCACTGGAAAGACGGCCGTGCAAAGCTCGAAATCGGACTTGCCAAGGGCAAGAAACAACATGACAAACGCGCCAACGAGAAGGAACGCGACTGGGCGCGCGACAAGGCCAGAATTCTCCGACGAGGTTGAAGCATCCGTCCGCGGCTCCATGTATGCTCGCGGTGCTTTTACGGGGCCGACCGGTTTCGACGTGGGTTGCGAACCGTGAGAGGCGTACCGAGGGTGTATGAACCTCGTAAATCCTCATGCAAATCATAGTTGCCAACGACGACAACTACGCTCTGGCTGCCTAGTCGCAGCTGACCCCTGGACCAGCTGGTGCCTATGCCACTGAAACCAGGGTCGCGCTCATAGGATCGCGGTTCCGTGTGCTACGGGCGGAACCGTTAAGAGTCACCGCAGCTGGTCGGGCGTTTTCCCTGCTCTTCGGGTAGCGCAAGGCGAGAAATCAAAGAAGCAGCTACGTACGTAGATCCTCACGTCTAGTGCTTGCGGACGCGAGTTCAATTCTCGCCGGCTCCACCAATTCGCCGCCGCGGTGGCTCAGCTGAGCCACCACGCGCGGAACTCGTCGATGTTGATGCGCCCGTTGCCGCCGACGTCGGTCTCGGCAAAACCGATGCGCAATTCCTCTTCGCTGATGACCTCGTCGAGCGTTCGCACGAGACTCTTGAACTCGTCGAAATTGATCTGCCCGTCGTCGTCGGCGTCCGCGCGCGCGAACAGCGCGTCGATCTCAGCCAGTTCCTCAGCCCGACTTACCATGGGTCCCTCCGTCGTAGGTAGTTAGTGCACCGTACAGGTCCGGGCGCCGGTCGCGGAACACGAACCAGTTGTTGCGCAGTTCCGCGATCGCGGCGAGATCGAACTTTGCCACGATGACGGCCTCCTCGTCTTCGCCGGCCTCGGCGACCTTGGCGCCCGTGGCGTCCGCGATGAAACTCGACCCGTAGAACCGGATGTACAGGTTTTCGGGATCCTGCAGCGCCCGCTCGGTACCGATGCGATTGCAGGCGATCAAGGGCGTGAGATTGGCCGCGGCATGACCTTGCTGGGTCCGCTGCCAGTGATCGCGCGAATTCACCGGCAATGCCGGCGGCGGCTCGCTGCCGATCGCGGTCGGATAGAACAGCAGCTCCGCTCCTTGCAGCGCCATGGCCCGCGCGCACTCGGGAAACCACTGGTCCCAGCAGATCGCCACGCCGATCCGGGCGAAGCGCGTGTCGAAGACCTTGAACCCCGTGTCGCCGGGGCTGAAGTAGTTCTTCTCCTGGTACCCGGGGCCGTTCGGAATGTGCGCCTTGCGATACACGCCGAGATTGCGGCCATCCGCGTCGAGGATCGCGATCGAGTTGAAGAAGGCGTTGTTGGCCTTCTCGAAGAAGCTGATCGGCAGCACCACGCCGAGCTCGCGCGCGACCTTCGTGAAATGCGCGATGGCGCGATTCTCGTCCACCGAGGTCGCGAGTCGCAGATGCCGGGAATCCTGCTCGATGCAGAAATACGGCGTCTCGAACAGTTCCTGGATCAGGATGATCTGGGCGCCCTGCTTCGCCGCCTCGCGCACGAGTCGCTCGGCGGTCGCGATGTTCGCGCCCACATCCCATCCGCAGGCGAATTGCAACGCCGCGACGGTCACTTCCCGCTTTGGCCGATGCAGATGCGAGGGTTGATTCATGCGAACACCTTGCCCGGATTGAGTATTCCCTTCGGATCCAGCGCCTGCTTGAGCAGACGCATCGTCGATATTTCAGCAGCGGTCCGCGACAGCGGCAGATAGGCGCGCTTCTCCAGCCCGATACCGTGTTCGGCGGACACGGAGCCGCCGATCGCCGCGAGCGGCCGGTAGACGATGTCCTCCATCTTCGCGCGCGTCGCGGCGTCGTCGCCGGCGGCGATCACGATGTGCAGGTTGCCGTCGGCCATGTGTCCGAACACGAACGCGCGCTCCTCGCCGACGTGCGCGCGAACCGCCTCGCAGACCTCGCGCGAGTAGTCCTTCATGTTCTCGATCGGCAGGCTCACGTCGAATGTAAGCAGCGGGGCAATGTCCTTTACCTGCCACACGTCTTCGCGGATGTTCCAGATCGCGCGACGCTCCGATTCGGAATTCGCGATGGTCACGTCGGTGATGACGCCATCCTCGAGCGCTTCGCCGAGCACCGCTTCGAGTCGCGCGCGGTCCGCGACCGCGTCCCCGCCGAGTGTCTCCGCGATCGCGTAGAACGGGGCGCCGCGCGCGAGTGGCGCCTGATTATGCGCCGGCGGCGCCGTGTTGAAGTCGTAGTAGTTGCCCCACAGGGCTTCGAAGGCCGCGAGCTGTCCGCCAAGTCCGGAGTCGAGCCGGTTCAGCAGCTCCACCAGTCCTTCGAACGTCGAAGTCGCCGCAAGCACGGTTTCCTGGCTGCGCGTTCTGGACACCAGGCGCAGCTCCGCGCGCGTGACGACGCCCAACGTGCCCTCGCTGCCAATGAACAGCTGCTTGAGGTCGTAGCCCGCGTTGTTCTTGAGCATGCGGTTGAGCGACGTGAGCACCGTCCCATCGGCCAACACCGCCTCGATGCCGAGCACGAGACTGCGCATCATTCCGTAACGGAACACCCGCAGTCCGCCGGCGTTGGTCGAGATGTTTCCGCCGATGGTCGCGCTGTCGCGGGCGCCGAGATCGAGCGGAAACACCAGTCCCTGCTCGTCCGCCGCGCGCTGCACCTGCCCGAGCTTCGCCCCCGCCTGGGCGCGCAGCGAGCGACCGGCGACGTCCACCCGCTCGATGGCGTTCATCGATTCGAGCGACAGAATGACTTCGCCTGCGCCGGCATCGGCGCCGTTGACGAGGCCCGTAAGGCCGCCATGCGTGACCACCGGCTGGCCGCGCTCGTGACACAAACGCAGGATGGACGAGACCTGGGATGTATCGCGCGGCCGGACGAGTAGTTCGGCTTCGACGCGGCCATGCCAGAGATTGCCCGCGCGCTCGCGCACGGCCGCGCCTTCGAGAATGCCGTTCTCGCCGACGATGGCGCGCAGTTCGTTCCTGAGATTGGCCGGCGACATTCGACCGATAAGGTAACGCGCAACGTGGGGCGGCGGCCAAACCGGCGGGGCCCC
>JAFAGC010000116.1 GCA_023423065.1 Pseudomonadota bacterium | reverse complement strand
GTGTAAAAAGTGGGGATGAGCGCTGGGTTCGAGAATGGAACCCTTCAATCCCCACTTTTTACACCGGCACCGCTATCCCCAGTAAAGTTGCTCGACCTGGACGTAATGTCCGGACCGAGGGGCATCTCATGTTCAAGCGCGCAGCGTTCGCGTTTTCGTTTCTCCTGTGCACGGTCGCGATGGGCGCCGACGAACCGCAATGGCTCAAGGATGCGCGGGCTCGCGAAAGCGAAACGCTGAAAGCCGCCGAGATCACGAGCAAGGATGGGTGGTTCAAGGTCCGGACACCCGGAAAGCAGGTCGGCTCCGTCGAGAAAATGGAAGGCTCCTACTCCGTGGAACTCGACGTCGGCGGCGACGCGACCGTGCTCTGCGAGGTCTATCCGGACGGCATCGACCTCGCGCATGCGCTGCGCCAGACGCTGCTCAACTCTCTCGCGAACATCGAATCGTCGCAGGGCAAGATCGAAGTACGCGCGCTCGAGGGCTCCGATGCCGGCGCCTACGGCGCCGTGCCCTACATGAGCCTGGCGTGGCTGTATCGCGTCGCCGCGGAAGACGGTTTGCGCGTCGGCGCGCTCAAGCAGGTCGTCATGGAAAAGAACGGCATGGGCATCTACTGCGCGCACAACGACCTGGGCTACACGCAGACGTTCGCGACGATCGCGCGCGCGTTCGCGGAATCGCTCGAGTCCCAGGAGCCCGCGCGTAATCCGCACTACGTCGAGATCGCCACCGCGACCATGTCGGGCATGAAGATCGGGGTCGCGGTCTCGACCCTGGAGCGCGACGCCGATGGCGACATCAAGGCGCTCCAGGTCACGTCCATGCTGGTTCCGACCCAGGACGGCGCCGTGATGTCCCAGGATGCGACGCACCTCTATTGGCTGCACCCCAACGGCGACGTCATCAACGCCGTGAAGTCGGAAGTCTCCAACGGCGAGGTGTCGCACGATCTCGCGCTCAAGTTCGACGAAGGCCTCTGGACCGTGACCGGCGAGGTGCAGGGCAAGGCCGTGCACACCACGTTGCCGAAAGACTCGCAGCCCGGCAACTGGATGACCCAGGCGAAGCAGTTGCGCGAGTTGATGAACCAGCCGGACCCGATCGGACGCGAACACTCGATCGGCATCTGGCTCGCCGAGAACCCTGAAAAACTCACCGTTGCGAAGACGAAGATCCTCTCGAAACAGGACGATCGGAGTTTCGTCGCGCGCTCGGACCTGGGCGGCATCAACGCGGACCTCACGCTCGACAAGTCCAACGGCATGGCGAGCACGATCGACATCAAGGTAGGCGCCATAAGCATCAGGATGAGCCGCGTCTTCGCGAGCGGAACGTTCTGATGCGGGCGCGGCCCCGCAGCGTACTCGCGGCGTGCTCGCTGGCCGCCTGCGCAGCCACCGCGGCACCAGCAGCCCCCGCGGCTGACGATCGACCGACGCAGCTCGCCCCGCTGCACATCATTCCGACCGAAAACCAGTCGACCCATCCCATCGCGGCCGACCGCCCGGCGCGCGTGCGGCTCGTCAGTCCCGATGCGCAGGGCCTCGCGGCGGCGCTCGGCGTCAAACTACCCGCCGGCCAGTCCTCGTTCGAATACGTCATCGACCAATACCCGCAACTGCCCGGCCCCAGGGCTCGGACCTGGCTCGAGTCGACCTTCGTCATCGACTACACGGAGCCCGTTTTCGAGCCGCTGCGCAATGAACTCGGCGCGCGCAAGACGAGGATTTCGCGCATCGAGCTCGTGGAATACGTCGCCGGCCTCGTCGAGCCGAGCGCCGAACGCGGCTGGGATCTCGCCTCGGTCGTCGCGCGAAAGCGTCGGGGCGATTGCAGCGAACACGCGGTCCTCACCGCCGCGCTCGCGCGACTCCAGGGTATTCCCGCGCGCGTCGTCGTCGGCGTGGTGCTGGTGTCTAACGAGAACGAGCATGGCGCGTTCGGTCACGCGTGGGCCGATGTACGCGAAGGCGGCAAATGGAAAGTGGCCGACGCCGCGCTGTTCGGCATGAAGGGCGCGACGATTCGTTACATCCCCATCGGCCTGCTCGAGGACGAAGGCATGGGTTACAGCATGGATCTCATGCGCGCCATGCGGATCTGGGTCGAACGCGTCGTGGTGCTCGGCCGCTGAGCAGTACGTGCGCCGATTCACGACGCATTCAGCCGGCCGGCGCGATACTGCCGGCCATGACGAGACTTGCGCAGCGGATCGGGTGCCGGATGCGAATGCCGGGCATCGCCCTCCTCGTGACCCTGGCGATGAGTGCCGGCGCGATCGCGGCGGAGGCCGTGGTCGGCCGCGCCTCGAACGGCGCCGTGCGCGAGCGTGTCGTGAAACTGGTGAACGAGGCGCGTGGCCGGGCGCGGCGCTGCGGCTCGGAGCGATGCGCCGCCGCGCCGCCGCTCGGCGCCTCGCGCAAGCTCGACGACGCGGCTGTGCGGCACGCGCGCGACATGGCGCGCCGGAAATTCTTCGATCACGAAGGCGCCCACGGCAGCCAGCCCAAGGACCGGGTGTTACGCGCCGGCTACGAGCCGCGCCTCACGGGCGAGAACATCGCCTACGGCCCGGTGTCCGCCGAGGAAGTCGTCGCCGGGTGGCTCGCGAGCCCGGGACATTGCGCGAACATCATGGATTCCAGGTTCAAACACATCGGCGTCGGCGTGGCGACCGGGTCCAGGCGCGGCGAGATCTACTGGGTGCAGACGTTCGCCGCCCCGCGCGGCTGACGGCTCAATACAATGCCGCATGGACTTTTCAGATGACGACCTGCAGGCCTGCCTGCGGGTACTGCGCGCCATCGAAGCGGATCGCGCGCACCTCACCAGGCTCACCCGGGAACAACGCCGCGACCTGCTGACTCTCGCGGGACTCGTGGCCAAGCCCGAGCGCCACGATCTCGTGAAGATGGCGAAGGCTTTCCGCCGTGCGGAGCGCGAAGCCGCGAAGGAGCAGGATCGCAAGGCCATCGAGCAGGCGGGCCTGCGCGTCCAGCGCCGCTCGCCGGTCTTCGCGCCGCTGTGGCTCGAACCGCCCAAGCCGGAAGAACGCGAAGAGCGGCCGCGGCTCAACAAGGAACGCGATTGCTACGTGTGCAAGCAGGCGTTCACGAAGGTGCACCGCTACTACGACTCCATGTGCGAGCCCTGCGGCGACTTCAACTACGCCAAGCGCGAGCAGACCGCGGACCTCACCGGCCACTACGCGCTCGTCACGGGAGCGCGCGTCAAGATCGGCTACCAGGCGTCGCTCAAACTACTGCGCGCCGGCGCGCAGGTCGTCGTGACCACACGGTTCCCGATCGATGCGGCCGACCGTTATTCCGGCGAGGCGGACTTCGCCGCGTTCCGCGGACGCTTGCAGATCCACGGACTGGACCTGCGCCATTCGCCGAGCGTCGAGCTCTTCACGAAGTTTCTCGTGGAGCGTCTCCCGCGACTCGATTACATCATCAACAACGCCTGCCAGACGGTGCGCCGGCCCGCGGGATTCTTCGAGCACCTGCTGGCGCGCGAGGCGGAGTCGATCGACGGATTGCCGTCGCACATGCGGTCCACGCTCGCCGATCACGCAGCGCTGCGCCGGATGCTCGCGGCTTCGCCCACCCAGGCAGCGGGCGCCCTGCTCGCCGCGGAACATCATCCCGGCGAGGGGCTCGTACACAGCGCCGCGTTGTCGCAGCGCCGTTATCTCGACGAGGACTATCGCGGCGGCGAGGCGCTCTTCCCCGCGAACCTTTACGACGAAGACCGGCAGCAAGTCGACCTGCGCGAGGTGAACAGCTGGCGCCTGCGTCTGCACGAAGTCGAGACGCCCGAACTACTCGAAGTGCAGCTCGTGAACGCCATCGCGCCGTACATCCTCAATGCGCGCCTCAAGCCGCTGATGCTGCGCGCGCCCGGCGCGCACAAGCACATCGTCAACGTGAGCGCGATGGAAGGACAGTTCTATCGCACCACGAAGACGGACAAGCACCCGCACACCAACATGGCGAAGGCGGCGCTCAACATGATGACGCGCACGAGCGCGCCCGACTTCGTGAAGGACGGCATCCACATGAACGCGGTGGATACCGGCTGGGTCACCGACGAGGATCCGGCGGTTCACGCGGCCCGCAAGGCCGAAGAAGGGTTCGCGCCGCCGCTCGACATCATCGACGGCGCGGCTCGGATCGTGGATCCGATCTTCGCCGGGCAGCTCACCGGCGAACACGTCTGGGGCCAGTTCCTCAAGGATTACAAGCCCGCGCCGTGGTGAACGTCGCGGTACTCTCTGCCTCATGAAAGTATCGCGTTGGCTCCTGATTTCGCTCCCGCTGTGCGGCGCCGCCCTGGGCGCGTCGCCGGTCCCCGTGACCGTACACGCCGATCGCATCGTCGGTGAGATCCGCCCCATCTGGAATTACTTCGGCTACGACGAGGCCGGCACCACGCTGACCCGCGAAGGCCGCGACCTGCTGGTAAAACTGAACGCGCTCAGCGACGAGCCGATCCGCATTCGCGTGCATCACCTGCTGACCAGCGGCGACGGCACGCTCGCGCTCAAGTGGTCGAGCACGAATGTCTACACCGAGGATGCCGCGGGGAATCCGCGCTACGACTGGACGCGGCTCGACGCCATCATGGACGAGCTCACGCGGCCCGGCATCGAGCCGTTCGTGCAGGCGAGCTTCATGCCGCAGGCGCTTTCCTCGAAGCCCGAGCCATACACGCCCACGCTGGTGAAGACCGGATTGCCGCGCGACATGGTGTCGGGCGGCGCGTTCTATCCACCCAAGGATTACAAGAAGTGGGAGGCGCTCATCGAGGCCTGGGCGCGCCACAGCGGCGAACGCTACGGCGTCGAACGCGCGTCCTCCTGGCTGTGGGAGCTGTGGAACGAGCCCGAGTCGCCGTACTGGCGCGGCACGAGGGAAGAGTACTTCAAGCTGTACGATCACTTCGCCGCCGCGGTGAAGCGCGCGCTGCCCAAAGCGCGCGTCGGCGGTCCACACGTGACCGACCCGGGCTGGAAGAACGGCGACGTCTTCATGCGCGAATTCCTCGAGCATTGCCGGTCCGGCAAGAACAGCGCGACCGGCGGCGTCGGCGCGCCGCTCGACTTCGTGGCGTTCCACGCCAAGGGTACGACCCGGCTCGATGACAAGGGGCGCGTGGAGATGAACCTGCGCAATCACTTGAAGACCATCGACACCTATGGCCGGATCATCGCGGGTTTTCCCGAGTTCGCGCGGCTGCCTATCTACATAGGAGAGTCGGACCCGGAAGGCTGCGCCGGTTGCCCCGCGACGCTGGACCCCCAGCGCGACTATCGCCGGACGTCGCAGTTCGCCGCGTACACGGCCGCTTCGTTCCTGCGCAAGCAGGACCTTCTCGCGCGCACGGGCGGAAACCTGCAGGGCGCGGTGTCGTGGGCATTCACGTTCGCCGAGCAGCCGTGGTTCAACGGACTGCGCGCGCTCACGACGAACGAGGTGGCGCTGCCGGTGTTCAATACGTTCGAATTGTTCTCACGGCTGGGTAACCAGCGCGTGGCCGTCGACGCGCCGTCCATGATCCCGGTCGATGCCATCATCGCGGACAGCGTGCGCGGCGAGCCCGACCTCGGGGCCATCGCTTCGGTGGATGACGCGAAGTCGCGTCTGACCATCCTGGTCTGGAACTATCACGATGTCGCCGGCGGCTACGACGATCGGCGGAAAGTGCAGCTCACGGTCGCTGGACTTCCGAAAATCGCGCGCGAAACGCGGGCGGTGGAGTATTCGATCGACGAACGATCCGGCAATGCGTACACCGCGTGGCTCGCGATGGGGTCGCCGCAGTCACCCACGAAGGATCAGATCGCAGCGCTGCATGCGGCCGCGAAGATGCATGCGGTTGCGCTTGAACTCGAGAAGTCTCCCGCCGGAGACCCGCGGCTGAACCTTGTCATGCCGCGCCAGTCCGTGAAGCTGATCGAAATCGGGCTCGCGCCCCCGCGCTGAAGCCCGACACCCTCTTCAACTCACCGCGTCAGCTCACTGCGCGTTGCTCGCGCAGCTCGGGCTGCGCATCGTGCCCACGCACTTCACGAGAATCTTGCACTTCGACACGTGCGGCCCATCCGCCGTACACGTGGCATCCCCGTCGATGCCGGAGTTGCCGGTGCGGCTCAGGCAGGAAGCCTCGGCGCGGTCGCGCAGGTACTTCTTGCCGAACTCCTCGCCTTTGACGGTGTTGAAGGTGTCGTTGTAGTTCGGGTGAATCATCTCGCAGCGCTGCTCCGCGATGGTGGTCGCCATGGGCCGCGTGGCGCCGGTGTAGACCGGCTGCTGCGAGCGAGCCGCCGCGGCGTCACGTTCCGCCTGCGCGCGTGCCTGTCTCTGCGCTTCCTGCCGCGCCTCGTGCTGGCGCGCGATTTCGTACTGGCGTTCCGTGGCCTCGCGCGCACGGCGCGCATCTTCGGCGCGGCGTGCGTTCTCCTGGTCCTGCCGGCGACGCTCGGCCAGGTCGCGTTCGTACGCCGCCTGGCGCGCGGCCTGCTCCAGCGTCGCATCGAGCGCCGCGCGCGAGCGCGCCTCGCTGGCCGAGGCCGCGGCGTTCGCATCGAGCAACGCCTGGAAGGCCGGGGACACGCCCGGCGCCTCGCGCCGGGGCGGCGTGTACGGCAGCCCGTATTGCTCGGCGTAGATCTCCGCCTCGTACGAGTCCGTGTCCTTCGCGAGCTCGGCCAGTACGGCCATGCGCTCCGCGTAGATCTCGGCATCGGTCTTCTTCGGCTGCGACGCTTGCCACTCCGCCATCCGTCGCTGCGCCTCGCGGATCTCCGCGTGCAACTGGGCGACCGCGGCATCGCTGATGACTGCGTATTCGTACGTCCAGTCGTACTCGTGGCCGGTGAACAGGCCGATGCTGTTGACCATGTGCCCGTAGCTGCGCGCCTTCACGATACCGCCGTCCGCGATGAGGTCGAGGTTGTGGAACCAGCCGCCGAGCCTGCCGTCCTTCGCCGACACCTCGAGCTTGTTGTCCGCCGGCCATTCCGCCGTGCGATAGAAGCGATGTTCGCTGGGCGCCTCCAGCAGTTCCCATTTGCCCGGCTTCTTCTTCGACTCGGCGAGCACGTAACGCCAGTTGACGTGGCCATCGAGAAGCCGGGTCTGGATGGACAGGCTGCCATCGCCGCCGCGTACGATGTCGAGGAATTCGCCGCGGTCCTTCGAATAGAGATGCTTGCCGACGAATCGCTCGAAGTCGCGGATCGACGCAGGTGGAGGCGGAGCGACGACCGCAACCGGCGGAGCGGTCGCCGCAACAGTGGGCGCCGATGCCGCAATGGCCGGCGCCGCGGCGGGAACCGCGGCGGACGCCGCAACCGATTTGCCCGGCTCCGCGGTCGAGAGCTTCTCGGTCGCCGTTGACGCGACGATGGGCGCACCACCCGTGCGGTCGTACCAGCCCGTGCTCCGCACTTTCACGACCTGACCCGCGTCGTCGAGTTTCACGAGCTCTTCGCGATAGCGGCCATCGACGATCGACGCGCGCATCGGCGTCTTGATCAGGCCGCGCCGGATCCACAGCACCGAACCGTCAGCCGCGATGCGGCCATCGTAGGTGGCGGCGCCGAGTCCCGAGCCGTAGTACGCGATCAGCTCACCCGGATTCGCGCCGCGATGGATGATCTGGTCCTTGAATGCCTGGCGCTTCTCGAGAATCGTGTCGTCGCTTGCCCACTGCCATTCAGCGGGCCCCATCGTTCCGTTCCACCGGTTGCCGACGAGCTGCGCATAGATTCCCCAAACGGCCGGATCCGCGACACGCGGCTCGCCCTGCTGCGCAAAAGTCTGCGCGGCGGTGAGCAGGACGAAACCCAGGAACGTCGAAACAAAAGCGGACCGGCGAGCGCCGCGGGGCGGAGCATTTTCAATCATGTTCATCGGTGGATCCCTGATCAGGTGATCCGACTCTACGGATAACACGCGACGAATGATGTGATGGAAATTCAGCCGCGAAATTCGTGCCAGCCTTCGTTCCGGGAAACCCCGACCGCGCGACGTTCAGCGCGCGGCGGCGAGATGCATGATCGCGAGACGCGACCAGAGGCGATCGACTTCGGCGCGGCGATGATCGTCGGCGAGCACGATCGCGCGCGCCGACAATTCGCGCATGTGCCCGCGCTTCACGAGCATCAGCAGTGCGCCGGCCAGCCGCCCGAACCGCACCGCGCGCGCGAGCCCGGGCTCGCCGGGCGCCAGCAGGATCCCGCGCAGATCCGCGGGCAGGTGCCAGTTCTCCGCGATGCGCATCGCCGTGGGCGGCACCCAGTCGTCGAGTAGCCTGGCCATGGCGGCGGGGCGGATGTTGTTGGCGCCCGGGCAATGTTCGCGCGCGATGCGGAACACCGCGTTGCTCGCGAGACCCAGCAGCATCACGAGCAGGCGCGCACTGAACGCGTCCACGCGTTCGATGCGAATCGCGTGGAGCTCGGCGCTCGCGGCCGCGAACTGGCTGTGCTCCCAGGTCGCCTCGGCGAACGAAGAGAACGGTCCGCGCGCGCCCGTCATCACGGGATGCAGCAACGCGGTCGCGATCAGCGAACGCAAGCCATCCGTGCCCACGAGCGCGACGGCCTTCTCGAGGCTTTCGATGGGTTTGCTGCCGCTCAATCGATAGAAAGAGCTGTTCGCCAGCTTGAGCAGCCCGCCCAGGAGCGCGCCATCTTCGCCGATGATCTTCGCCATCTCGCGCAGGGAATTCGAGTCGTTGTTGATCGCGCTCATGAGCCGCGGCAACAGCGACGGCCGACGCGGCAGATACTTCGCCTGCAACTCGAGATCGCCGAGCACACGTGCGGCCGGTTCGAGTTCGGCGAGTTCCGGCGCGGTGGCCTCACGGCGCAGGTCCTCGAGGCTTGCATCGAGCGCGAGCGCGGTGAACCGCCGCATCGCGACGTCCGCATGTGCACCCGGAAAACGCGCATCGCCCACCGCCGCGCCCGTGGGGCGAGGCTGCGCGCGGCTTCCCTGCCGATCGTTGATTTCGCGCGTGCGCCTGCGCGCCGCGCCGAACCATTGACCCACAAGGGAGCCGATCCCGGAGCGGATGGCGGCAATCATGGTCGACGGTTAACGGCGCGGCGGACCGAAACTGAAGTCCGGCCCCCCGATCCTCAATATGTAAATTCGCCTGACTACTTCCGGCCGGCTGGAGTCGCCCCCACGCCGCCCAGGATCGATGCCCGCGCGAAGTTCATGGCCGCGGCCTCATTCACCCAGCGCCGCGTACCTGACGATCCGGAACCGCGCCCCTTGCGCCGCGCGGATCCTCTCGGCGAGCTTGTCGTGCAACTCGGGTTTCCACGTCGTCCACCGCGCGAAGAACGCGTTGACGGCGGGCTCGTCGCCTTCCTGCTGCAGGCGCAGGACTTCCTTCAGCAACGACTCGATCGTCTCGCCGTAGCGGTCGTAGTTGATAGTCAGCCGGGCGGTCGCCGGATCGGCGCTCAGCAGCCCCTTGTCGAGGAACCAGTTGAACTGCACGAGCTGCATGGTCTGGTACGGCTGATCGGCGCGTGGTTTGACGTTCTGCAACGTGCGCTTGATGCCGCTCGCCTGAATCGCGCGCAACGATGGATGTTTCATCCGGTGCAGCGCGAACAGCGATACGAGATCGGATTTCATTTCTTCAACGGCGTCCGCGTGATTGGCGAGCGCGACGTCGAGCGTTCGCCCTTGTCGGTCGCGGTCGGGGCCGAGGTAGTGGCCGATCTCGTGCCACAACGTGCGCAGGAAGTTCCCCTCGGGTTTGAGATCGCCGCCGTGCGCGTCCGCCGTGGCGGCGCGCCAGATGCGTTCGTCAGCCGCGAACAGTACGGGGTTCTTCATGATGTTCGCGCGCAGCAGGATGGTCCGGCCGTAGCGCCGCGAGAACAACGCGTCGTTCGGCAGGATGGTCGCGGTGTTGGTGCCGCGCGCCTGGCCGAAATCCGCGATGACGTCGTAGACGCCGACCGGGATGTCGTCGCGCACGCGCTTGCGCGGCTCGTACGGCAGCGCGTCTTCTATGGACTGGATGCCGCCGAGCGCCTCGCGCAATTCCTCCGAAGCGGCTTCGTCGCGCAGCAGGATGCTCATGCTGTGGAAGGCCTTCACGCCGAACAATGCGTCGTCGTAGGTTTCATACGCGCCGATCTGCGCGTTCAGCCGCGCGAAGCGGCCGGTGACCCATGACGCGTCGCCGGACTCGTAATCGTTCGAGACGAGATCGCGCGCCCGGTTACGCAGGTAGCGCGCGAACTCGGCATCCGAAGCGTCGACCTTGTCGGCGGCGCTCATCAGCAATGCAAACGCGCGCGTCATTTCCCGTGGATAGGCGATGGCGTACGGCACCGCGTAGAACGCATCCGGCGACGCGCGTTTCGCGAGCGCCTGCAGGCCTTCTTTCCTGCCTGGATGCAGCTCGCGGATCAGCGGGAACCGCTCTAGCGTCGCGAGGTCCGCGTCGATGTTCGCGCGCGTCGCGCGCCGCACGACCGAGCGTTCCGCGAGAATCTCGTCGCGCAATGCCGGGTTGGCGGCAAGGAATCCATCCAGCTGCTGCCGGGTCGCATCCGGTGGATAGACGTTCTTGCCGCGCGACTCCTCGGCGACCGGCAGGAACGGCACGCGCCGGTTGTCGAGCGTGGTCGCGATCGGACCCTGGTTGAGCCGGTAGAGATCGAGAAGGTTTTGCGTGGCGACCGGCTTGCCGAGCTTCGTATGCAGCGACGTGAGGTTCGCGACGGCGGCCTCGGCTTGTGCATGCCGCGAGCGCTCGAACACGGTCTGCATGAGCGCGCCGACCGCCAGCAGGTCCTGCAGCGCGGCGCGTTCCGCATCCGTCAGCGCATCGAGCGACGGCGCGAGCCTGATGTGCTCTGTCTTCGCCAGGATCTCGGCGGATTGCGCCTCGGGCCAGTATCCGGGCGGCAGCGCCGGCTGCGAATGCGAGAGAGTCGAGAGGCAAACGAGTATCGAGGCGAGTGCCAGGCGCATGTTCCGCTCCAGTGCGTGGTTGGGCCGATTCAAGCACAGGGGCCGGCGCAGGGACATCTCCCGGACGATCGCGCATGAACGCCGGACGGCCAGTCATTCAGCAGGTCTCGCCGCGCGGCTACAGTGCCGCGCAACCATTCAGGAGTGACGACGATGACGCATTCGAGCAGCTGCTTCTGCGGCGAAGTGAAATTCGAGGTGACGGGCGAGCCCGTCGCCATGGGCTACTGCCACTGTTCCTCCTGCCGCCACTGGTCGGCGGGCCCCGTGAATGCATTCACGCTGTGGAAGCCGGATGCGCTCAAGGTGACGCAGGGCGCCGGGAGCATCGGCACGTTCAACAAGACTCCGGGCAGCTCACGGCAATGGTGCAAGAAGTGCGGCGGGCACCTGTTCACGGATCATCCCGGATTCGGTCTCGTCGACGTCTATGCCGCCCTGCTCCCGAAGCTGAGATTCGAGCCCGGCGTGCACGTGAACTACGCCGAGACGGTGCTGCGCATCCACGACGGCAAGCCGAAGCTCAAGGATTTCCCGGCGGAACTGGGCGGCTCCGGGATCGGTGTTCCGGAATGATGCAGGCGTACATCCCAGGCCGTTCACGAGGATATTCAACGAGTTGATGCCTCATCGGCGGCAAACTATCTACCGGCCGGTCGCGGCCGCCCAGGGTGGTTAGTCGATCGGGCTGACATTCGCTGGCGGCCGCATCGCAATATCTCCTAGACTCGCAATCCTCCAGCACGCGGGTTGCGACGAGAATGGCCAAACCAGCGCCCACACAGAAGGCGCAGACCGCCAACGCGCCAGTCGAGGCCAGCGCGCCGACCCCGGTCGTCGTTGCGATCGACGATGTCGACCTCGAATCCTGGCAGGCCTTTGCCAGCTCGGCGCGTCCGGACCTCGCCAGCGTCATGACGGCCGCCACGCCGACGCAACTTCTCGGCGAGGCGATGACCCACGGCGACGTCCTCGTCCTGCTTCACGTCGGCGGAGTGACGGATTTCGCGCAACGCGTGCTGCACTCGCTCGCCGAACTGAGCGACGTCTCGAACCCCGCGATCCTTTTCGTCGCGACTTCGGCAAACCTCCGGCCGGGCAGCGCGATCACGTCCCGCGACACGCCGGGCACGAAAGTTCGATTGCCCGAAGTATCCGCGGCTTTCGACACGATCGCCGCCAGGCTCGCACGGAGCGAGCTCACGCCGTTGCGTGCGTTCGCTCCGCTGCTCCTCGCGAACCTGCTCGATGTCGAGCCGGCGCAGAACCAGGCCGAGCAAGACGCCGATGCGACTGCCGACGATTCGGTCGACGATGAGGCATCGCCCAGCACCTATCCATTCGCCGAACTCCGGCAGCAGGATTTCTCGAAGCTCGCCTGGGAGATCCTCGAGGTCGCCAGGCGCCTCGGCCAGGCGCGGCCACGACCCGAGACCTCTTCGCGGCGACTGATGGCGGCCATGCTGCTCGCCGGCATGAGCAGCAGCAAGGATGGACGCTCTTGCCGATGGCTGGTCGAACAGTTTCCCGTCGAGCCGGCCGAGCTTCGCAGGAAGATTTCCACGCGGTATCCCGCGGTCGCCTTGTACAAGAATTTCGACGCGATCCTGAAATCCAGGTTGGTCCGCTCGGAGGTGATGACCGGAAAGCTCCAGGCGACCCTCGAGAACGCGAGGCTCCTGGCCACCGTGACCAGGCCCGGGAAGCCGGTGCTGATCGGCGCCCGGCATCTCCTCGGTGCGACCTTGCAGCAGACCGGCCGGAACTCGAGCGTGTACAAGTTGTTGCGCGACTACCAGGTCGACGCGGATCAATTGCGCCAGCGGCTGATCGCGATTCTGCCGACGTGGAATCTGGGCGACGACGTGAATGCCTGGCGCGATGTGCTCGAACCCGTCGACGTCGACGTCGAACCTCGGCTGCCTGTCTACGCGGCCGACTCCGCGGCGGGCCCCGACCTGATCGGAATCAAGCGCGAAGTCGAAGCGATGGCGTCGCTGGTGTGCGCCTGGTCCATCGAACCGCCGCTCTCGATCGGGCTCTTCGGCGAATGGGGCTCGGGCAAGTCGTTCTTCATGCAGAAGATGAAGGAGCGCGTGAAGCAGATCGCGATCGAGGCACGCAAGTCGAATCAGCCGCAGCGGGACTTCGGTTACTACAAGAACATCGTCCAGATCGAGTTCAACGCCTGGCATTACGTCGAGGGAAATCTCTGGGCGAGTCTCGTCGAACACATCTTCTCGAACCTGAGGTTCGAAGGCACGGCCGAAGAGGATCTCGATTCGGAGCCTAACATCAAGAAGCGGCTGGAGAAGATGCTCGAGCTCGTGCGCGAACGCGTAAGCGAGGCGGACGCGAAAGACCAGGAGCTGGCGCGACGCAAGGACGAAGCGGAAAAGGCGGAAGCGGACGCCGCGGTGGCGGCAAGCGAAGCCGAGAAGCTCAAGGCGAGCGCCGACCAGGCGGCCCTCGACAGTGCCGCCGCGCTCGAGGCCGCGAGGCAGAAACATGCCAACGCGCAGATGACCGCGGAGATCCGCCGCACGATGCTGCTCAAGGACGCGGCCGAGAGTGTGAAGCTGTCGGATGAGTTCCGCGCGCAAGTGACGTCCGAGCTCGACAAGTTCGGCATCAAGAAGGAGCAGCTGCAGACCATCCAGGGTCTCAGGGACGCGTTGAAGGAAGCGACCGACTCCGGAAAGGTGATCGCCGAAGGCTTCGGATTGCTGCGCCGGAACGGCGGCTGGCTGCTGCTCCTGTGGGCGATTGCGATACCGCTGGCCGTCGCCATCGCGGGATTCGTGTTCGATCTGCTGGCGAGCGCCTCCGACACCGCGTGGTTCAAGGGACTCGGCAGCGCGATATCCGGACTCTTCGTGTTGATGTCGAGCGCGATCGCGTCGTGGAAGAAGCTGTCCCCGCAGCTCCAGAAAGTGATCGACACCGTGAATGCGATGAAGGCCAAGCGCGCCGAAGTGGAGAAGCTGGTCGAAGCGGAAAGATCGAAGCGGGCCGACGAAGCGGCGCAACTCGAACAGGACATCGTCGCCTTGCAGCAGGAGGCGGTGAAGCAGCAACAGGAATCGGCGAACAAGGCCGCCGAGGCCATCAAGGCGCGGCAGGATGCCGAGAACAAACGCGCGGAAGCCGAGCGAGTAGCGAAGGAAGCCGCGGAGAAAAGAGCGCTCGCGATCGCGACGGCACAGGAGGCGGAGGCGCTTCGTCCCGAGCGGCGTATCGCCACGTTCATCCAGGACCGGGCCGCGGCGAAGGACTATCGCCGACATCTCGGTGTCCCCGCGCTGATCCGGCGGGATTTCGAAAAACTGGCGGCGATGTTCGAAACTCAGCGCAAGGCCGAGGAAGTCAGGCAGGACTGCGGCGGTCCTGGCAACCAGAACAACGACCCGACCATCGTCAACCGCATCATTCTCTACATCGACGACCTCGACCGGTGCCCTCCCGGCAAGGTCGTCGACGTCCTCAGGGCTATCCACCTCTTGCTCGCCTTCCGGCTGTTCGTCGTGGTGGTCGCCGTGGATGCGCGCTGGATGAAGCGGTCTCTCAAGGACCAGTTTTCCCTGATGCTCACCGGCGAATCGCACGCCGCGGATCGGGCTCGCGCCAACGGCTCGGAAGTCGAGCCGCAGGAAAATATCGCCTGGCGTGCGACTGCTTCGCCGGACGACTACCTGGAGAAAATTTTCCAGGTGCCTTTCTGGATCCGGCCACTCACCCGCAAAGGCTCGGAACAGCTCGTACTCGCGCTGACGCGACACGATGTCGAGAATCCTCCCGACACCTCCGGCGCATCGCCTTCGGCGAAACCCGATCCGGGCGGCGGCGATGCATCGGTCGCCATGAAGGGCGGTACGACCAGGTTACTCGGCAATGAGGTTGCTGCCGGAAGCGCCGGAGCGACGAACGCGTATCCGGCGTCAGCGGCATCGCCCGGCGCAAGTGGAAACGCAGATGGGGACAACGACAATCGGGCCGAACCCGCCCTGCCCGACTGGACGCCGGTCAAACCCGATCCGCGAACACTGATGCTCACGCAGGAGGAGCGCGACTACATGGTGTCGCTCTCCGCGATCATCGGCCGATCGCCGCGCTCGGTGAAGCGCTACGTGAATTGTTACCGGCTGCTGAAGTCCACCATGCCTCCCACCGATCTGGCGCGTTCGATGCGGTCGGGAAGTTTCAGGACGTCGATGCTGCTCCTCGCCATCATCACCGGCTTCCCGGAAGCCGCCCCCGCGCTGCTGGCGCGCCTGCGAGACGCGCCTCGCGATCAGTCACCTGAAGATTGGGCGCGCAAGGTCGCCAAGCAGCTCAAGCTCGAACAGCGCGGCAAATGGGCGGAACTGCAGCCGGCCTTCGACCGCCTGCGCGAGTGGGGTGTGAAGAACGTCGGCCCGCTCGTCGATTCCGTCACGCACGTCGACCGGTTCTCGTTCAGTCCCGTACAGCGGCCCGTGGAAGAGCTGGTCTGACGAACTACCGGGCGCCGATCGACAGGTCGTTGATCGTCGCGAAGTGGTCGGACCCCACGCTTTCGCCGACCCGCACGTCGCCCACGCTCACCGCGCCGGTGACGAGGCACTGGTCGATGCGAATGCGCAGCACCGCCGGCAGTCGCGACGACCATGTAGTCAGAAGACCGCGGCCGGCGGCGCAATCCCGGACGCCGGGATTCTTCAGCACATCGCGGAAATGACTCGACCAGGGCGTCACGTTGAAGTCGCCGACCGCGACGCAGGCATGCGTGCATTCCGCGAGCTCGCGGCCCAGCGCCTGCAACTGCGCGTTGCGTGCGCGGGCCGTATCCGGCATCACGGGCCAGATGAAGTGGGCGCCATAGAGCCGGAATGTCCGATCGCCGAGATCGACGTCGGCGCGCGCCGCGACCCGCACTCCGTCGCGCGTCGCCACCAGCGGCGCGACGAGCGGCCAGCGGCTCAGGATCGCAACGCCCCACAAACCATCGTTCTCCGCCAGGTAGTGGTGCGGCAGCTTCGGAAGAAGTTTCGCGAGCTGCTCCGCCCGCTCCGTCGGCGTCAGTTCGGCGAGCACCACGACGTCGACCGCCAGCGCGTCCAGGTAAGCCGCGATGTCGGCCAGGTTCTCGTTCGTCACGTGCACGTTGAACGCGGCCACGCGTACCGGCCGCGCGTCCGCCAGCGGTTGCGGCGCGGGCCCGAAGAATGCGCCGTACATCGGCCACGCGTTCAGCGCGAGCCCGGCGACGGCAAAGCCCGTGACGCGCCAGCGTCGCAAGGCAAGAGAGGCAATCAGCGCGAGAGCCAGCGCCAGCGCGAAGTGCGTGCGGAAGTTGACGAGCATCTCGCCCGCCCAGAGCCATCGTCCCGTGAACGAGATCAGTGTCGCGATGAACAGCGCGCCCGTGACGCGCGCCAGGATTCCGGCCATCGATGGCGAGCCGCGGGCGATCAGGGCTTCGACGTGGCGGCGATCCGCCGCACTTCATCGCGGCGGGCCGAAGAGACGTGACGGCGTGCGTGCGGTTTCATGCCCCGACTCTACCGGATCGGCCCGGTCGCGAGGCCGCGCCATGCGATGAAACGAGCCCGATTGCGGGTCCGATGCGGTAACCCGCGGCCGGCGGGCTGGACTTGTTTGACATGCGCAGGGACCATGGGTGCATGAAAACAATCATCTCCATCATTTCCGCGTTGCTGGTCGTCACCCTCGCCCACGCTGCGTCCCCTTTGCCCGATTTTTCGCCGGATCGATTTCGCGCTCACGTGGAATTCCTGGCCGACGATCTGCTGGAAGGCCGCGACACGGGCTCGCGCGGCCACGAAGTCGCCGCGCGCTACGTGGCGGCGCAGCTCGCCTCGTACGGGCTCGAGCCGGGGGGAGATGACGGCACCTGGTTCCAGCGCGTGACGTTCCAGAAAACCACGCGCGGCGCGGATCGCGGATGGGTGAAGATTTCCGGCCCCGGCGGCGAGCGGAAGTTCGATCATGCCGACAACGCGCTCGTCGGCCTGCACCCGCGCGAGCCGAACCTCGACGTGTCGGCCCGCTGGTGTTCGTGGGATACGGCCTGGAAGACAAACTACTCGGCCTCGACGATTACAAGGGACTCGACGTCAGGGGCGCCATCGTCGTCGTGTTGCGCGGCTTTCCGAAAGGCATGCCGAGCGAGGAAGGTGCGAACGCGAGCGCCATGAAAGGCGTGAACGCGCAGAAGCACGGCGCAATCGGCATGCTGAGCGTGCAGACCCTGCAGTCGGAAAAGGCATTCCCCTGGGCGCGCATTCTCGAATACGCCAACGATCCCGACTACGCGTGGGTGCAGCCGGACGGCCAGGCCTTCGACGAAGCGGCGAGCATCCTCGCGCGAGGCTTTCTGAATGGACCGGCGGCCGAGGCGGCGTTCGCCGGCGCGCCGCGCACGCTGGCCGACATCAGGGCGGAGGCCGACAAGCCCAGGGGCATGCCGCGCGGCTTCAAGCTGAAGACGCGCGCGGCCGTTCATACCACCGCGACCTGGGAGCGCGTCTCGAGCCCCAACGTGATCGGAATCCTGAAGGGCTCGGATTCTGAGTTGTCGAAGCAGTACACCGTGCTGTCGGCCCACCTCGACGGCCTGGGCATCAAGGACGTGGCCGGCGCGGACGCGAACGCGGACCGCATCCACAACGGCGCGCTCGACAATGCCGCCGGTGTCGCCACGATGATCGAAGTCGCACGTGCCGCCGCCAAGGATCCGAACAAGGCGCGCCGTTCGATGATCTTCATCGCCACGACGGGCGAGGAGTACGGCCTGCTGGGCGCGGACTATTACGCGCGCCATCCCACCGTGCCCATCGGCCAGATCGTCGGCAACGTCGATCTCGACATGCCGCTGCTGCTCTATCCGTTCACGGACGTGGTCGCCTTCGGCGCCGGCCATTCCACGATCGGCCCGATGGTCGAGAAGGCCGTCGCGCCGATGAACATCAAACTGACTCCGGACCCGTGGCCCGAGCAGGGCGTGTTCACGCGGTCGGATCACTATCAGTTCGTGAAGCAGGGTGTGCCCGCGGTGTTCCTGGCAACCGGCACCGCCAACGGCGGCGGGAAGTTCTGGGACGAGTTCCTGGGCGGCAACTATCACAGTCCGCGCGACGACATCGCGCAGCGGATCGACTGGCAGGCGGGCGCGCGTTTCGCCGAGGCCAACTATCGCATCACGCGCGCGCTGTCGGATGCGGACCAGCGGCCGCTGTGGTTCAAGGGCAATTACTTCGGGGACACCTTCGCGCCCGGCGCACCGCGCGCCGCGCCGTCGGTGGCCAACCGGTGACCGGCGACTAACAACCCGACAGGCTGTTGACCCACTGGCTCAGCAAGGTCACTCCCGCCGCGTCGACCTGGCGCGAACCGAGCGGCGGCATGCCATAGCCGTCGCGGCGGTTCACACGCTGGATCAGCACCGAATTCGCGGCGTTGCCGGGCGCGATGACGCGCGCGTTCGGCCCGATACCCAGGTCGCCGCCCTGCGGGGTGACGTTGCAGGTGTTCGTGGCCGTGAACGACGTCGTGTAGCGCAGATCCAGGTTGACGCCGGTCGGCCCGCCCGGGCGGTGACACTGCGCGCAGTTGGTGTGCAGATAGGCACGCGCGCGGTTGACGAGCGAAGCACCGGTATTCGTCGGGTCGGTCAGTGCCGGCTGCGATGACGGGTTGGTGATCGCGGGCGTGAACAATCCGATGCCGTTGAGCGTCAGCAATTCGTTGGCGGTTCGTCCGGTCTGTGGATAGGTGTGATCGCGGTTGAGCTGCGCGGTCTCGAGCCCCAGCGAGCGACCCGCGGCCGCGGTATGGCACTGCAGGCATTGCGCCTCGTTCGGGAAGATCCATTGCTGGCCGCCGATGTCGCGCAACGCGCCGCCGGTCAGGAGGTTGGCATCGGTCTGCTGGCTGTTCCATTCGTAGGTGAAACCACCCCAATCCCCGTCGGGGTGGCGCATCAGCAGGCGCGTTTCGACGAGCCGCGAGCCGATGCGGAAATTCTTCATGAGCACGGTGCCGCTCGGGAAATCCCAGTCGTTGTTCGAGCCGACGGAAATCGTCGTGTTGTTGGGCAGCGCCATCCAGCGGTCCTTGGCCGCACCGTCGGACCAGAATTGCGCGTTGACGGAATAGGGAATCAGTCCCGCGGCCGGCTGCGCCGGATTCGCGGGGTTCACGCAGCCGGTCGCGCTCAGGCGCGCGGGAGCCGTGCCGCCACCGCCGCCCTGAAAATTGATCCGGTGCAGTGTGCCGTCGGTGTAGTTGGTGACGTACAACTCGCCGTCGTTGCCCTGGCCGAAGGAGGAGATGTTGAGCGACGTCTGCAACAACTGTGTCGGCGCGCGCGAGGCAGGATTGGCCGGATCGGGGATCCAGGCCCAGATGCGTCCGGATATGAAATCGGCGAACAGGTATCGGCCCGCGAGAGTCGTGGACTGCGATCCGCGGTACACGTAACCGCCGGTGATGGACTCGCCGAGCGCGCGCCCGTACTCCGCGACCGGATCGATCAAACCACTCGACGGACAGCCGGCCGTCTCGTAGTTGTGCGCACCCTCGCGGCAATCCCACCCGTAGTTGCCGCCGCGCTGGATGGTGTTGACCTCCTCGAACATGCCCTGCCCCACGTCCGCGGCCCACAAGGTTCCGCCGCCGCGATCGAAACTCCAGCGCCAGGGATTGCGCAGGCCCCAGGCGTAGATCTCGGGGCAATTGCCGCTCGCGCGCGCGGTCGAGGGACACGCCGGGTTGCCGGCGAAGGGATTGTCCGACGGGATGCCGTACGCGGCGCCGGGACCGTTGATGCGGATACGCAGCATCTTGCCGAGCAAGGTAGTGAGCCGCTGCGCGCTTTCCTGCGGATCGCCGCCACCGCCACCGTCGCCCGTGCCCAGGTAGAGGTAGCCGTCGGGACCGAACGCGATGTCGCCGCCGTTGTGATTGTCCTGCGCGGCCGGGCCCGAGTTCGGATCCAGGTCCTTGTTGATCGACATCAGGATCTGCTCGGAGGATGCGTTGATCGTGGCGGCGCCGTTCGAATCCACGGTCGCGGTGAACGCCGACAGGCGCCCGACGAGAGTCGGGTCGATGTAATAGAGGAACACGCGCGGATCGGCGGGGAAATTCGGATGGAAGGCCATGCCCAGCAGGCCCGCCTCGCTCTGCGAGACCCTGAAGACGCGGCTCGAGATGTCGAGCACGGTCACCGCGCTCGACGGGTTCGCGCCCGTGAAGCGGCGCACGATGCCGCGCTGCTCGAGCACATACCAATGCTGATTGTTGTTCGGCGCCTGCAGCATCTTCACCGGCGCCGTGAAGGAGAGGTTCGTGAAGCGGGAAAGCGATATCGTGCTGCCCGCGCTCGGCCGGTCCCACGCGAAACACGAGGCGTTCGACGGACGCGAATCGAGCCCGCCGCCCGGAGGCGGTTGCGAAGATCCCGCAAGCGTCGTTCCGCTGCCCGCGTCGGAAGCGGCCGAGGCATTGCCGGCCGCGTCGATGGCCCGCACCACGTACGAGTAGGTGGTCGACGGCGCCAGTCCGGCGTCGGTGTAGTTCGTCGCGCTCTGCGTGACCAGCGGCGTAGTCGAACCATTGCGATAGACGCGGTAGCCGACGACGCCGACGTTGTCCATCGATCTCGGCCACGCAACCACGAGCTGTGTGCTGCTTGAAGCCGTGACCAGCGGAGTTCCCGGCGTCGTCGGTGGCGATGCATCGCCACCTCCCGACGAGCCTCCCGATGTCGTGGCGCTGCGCGCACCGGAGGCACCAGACAAGTTGCCGGCCGCGTCGAAGGCCCGCACCGCATAGGTGTAGGTGGTCGAAGGCGCGAGCCCGGTGTCCGAGTAGTTTGGCGAAGAGACCGTCGCCAGCGGAGTGCTGGAACCATTGCGATAGACCCGGTAACCACTCACACCGACCGCGTCCGTCGAGGCGGTCCAGGTCAGATCGATGCGCGAGCTGCTGACGACCGTCGCCGATGGCGTTCCCGGTGTCGTCGGCGCCGTCGTATCCGAGCCCGGAGCCGACAAGGTACGCGCACTGCCCGCTCCCGAGGCGTTCGAAACGTTTCCCGCCGCATCGATCGCGCGCACGGTGTACGAGTAGGTAGTGGAAGGCGACAGGCCGGTGTTGGAGTAACTCGTCGTCGTGACGGTGGCGAGCGGCGTGGTCGAGCCATTGCGGTAGATCCGGTAACCGGTCACGCCGACGGCGTCCGTCGAGCCCGTCCACGAAAGATCGATCCGCGTGCTGCTGACGGCTGTCGCCACCGGCGTGCCCGGCGTCGTGGGAGGCGTGGTGTCGGGAGTGGACGATCCCGCGCGCGTCGTGCCGCTGCCCGCGTTGGAGGCGGCCGATGCATTGCCGGCCGCGTCGATGGCCCGCACCACGTAAGAATAGGTGGTCGATGGCGACAATCCGTTGTCGGTGAAGTTGGTCGCGCTCTGCGTGAGCAGCGGGGTGCTCGATCCGTTGCGGTAGACGCGATAACCGACCACCCCGACGTTGTCCATCGACCTCGGCCAGGCGACGACGAGTTGCGTGCTGCTGGGCGAGGTGACGATGGGCGTGCCCGGCGCGGTGGGTGGCGTCGTATCGCCCGATTGCGCGCCCGCGATGCCTATCCACTGCGATGCGAGGCAGGCGAGGATTGCCAGTGGGACGGCCAAACGACCGGAATGCGCCGGCATTGCGCGGCGCGCGCGGGTAGCGAGGTTCATGCGGCCTGACTAGACAGGTAGTCAGGAGCGCCCGCTATCGTCTTCGGCCTCCTGTTGCCCGGGCCTTTGTCCGACAGCGACGCACGTTGTCGCTCAGGCGACGGCGGATTCGCCAAACGGCGACAGCTCGGCCGTGCGTCCTAGCTACCTAACGTGGTGCCTCCAACTACCGTTTCCGCCTGGCGCGATCCGTGGCGCACACGCGAAGCTCGAAGCATTTTGGATGTTGACGTGCGCATATTCCGCCGCCGGGGAAAACGAGCGAAAAAGCCGCTCGCCGACGCCGGCCCGATCGGCGGCGGCGACCTCGTCACTCACGCCCTCGGCATGATCCGGGACCTCTGGCGACGTCATCGGGTTGACGGATATTCTTCCCGCCGGCGTCCCTGTCTCGAATACGCAATCATCGGAGTTCACGTGTCCATGCAATACAGGATGCTGGGTAGAACCGGCTTCGAGGTTTCCACCGTCGGTTTCGGTGCATGGGCCATTGGCGGCACCTGGGGTCAGCTGGACGATGCGGAGGCCATGCGCTGCCTGCATCGCGCCCTCGACCTGGGCGTCAACTTCTTCGACACGGCGGATGTCTACGGCGACGGGCACAGCGAGCGGCTCCTTGCCCGCCTGCGCCGGGAACGGCGCGATCCGTTCTGGATAGCCACCAAGGTCGGCCGCCGCTCGAGTCCTCACGACGCGGCCAGCTACACGCGGGGGAACCTGACGCGCTACGTGGAGCGCTGCCTCGAGAATCTCGAAGTGGAAGCGCTCGACCTGGTGCAGCTCCACTGCCCACCCACCGACGTCTACTACATGCCCGAGGTCTTCGGGGTGCTGGATGACCTCGCGAAGGCCGGAAAGATCCGCTTCTATGGAGCCAGCGTCGAACGTGTCGAAGAAGGATTGAAGGCGCTGGAGTATCCCGCGCTGCAGACACTGCAGGTGATTTTCAACATCCTGCGCCAGCGTCCCGCCGAACTGCTGTTCCCGCGCGCGACCGAGCGCAAGGTCGGGATCCTCGCGCGACTGCCGCTGTCGTCCGGCATGTTGACCGGGAAGATGTCGAGCGCGACGCGCTTCGATCCGGAAGATCACCGCGCCTTCAACCGCGAAGGCGCGGCGTTCGACAAGGGCGAAACCTTCTCAGGATTCGATTACGAACGGGGGCTCGAGGTCGTGGAGAAATTGCGCGCCCTGACGCCTCCCGGCATGACACTGCCCGAACTCGCGCTGCGTTACATCGCCTCGTTTCCCGCCGTGACCTGCTCGATCCCCGGTGCCCGGCGCGTCGAACAGGTCGAGCAGAACATCGCGGCGGGCTCGAAGGGGCCGCTCGACGCCAGGCTGCTGGCGGAGCTGGCCAGCCTGTACTCGACGGACGTCAAGCCCTTCGTTCACCAGCGCTGGTAACCTCCGGGCCCTAACTACTCGCGCCGGCCCATGGATGTGAGAATTCATCCGGTGCAATACCAGAACTGACAGCCCTCGCGGCGGCCCCCGGTCGCCGTGGCATGATCGGCCCACGATTCGCAACGACCGAGAGAACCTCATGCCCGCAGCAAACAACTCTTCCCGCGGCGTGCTCATCGCACTGCTGTGCCTCTCCAGCCTGGCGCTCGCGCAGGAACCGCCCAAGACACAGATCGAAGCCCCGTCGGAACCGAACGCCATTCGCCTGAATACGGGCGGCGTCGAGGGCCAGTCCGCGCAGGAGACCTGGTACAAGCAGTGGGGCGATCCGTTCGTGCGCAACGTTTCGCACGCGACGCTCACGCCCTTCCTGCCGGACCCGGCCAAGGCCAATGGCGCCGCGGTGATCGTCGCGCCGGGCGGCGGCTTCCGCATCCTCTCGATGGGCAATGAAGGCTGGGAAGTTGCGCAGGCGCTCAACGAGCGCGGCGTCGCGGCGTTCGTCCTGAAATACCGCCTGTTGCCCACCGCACCAGACTGGGAAGAGTTCAACAAAGGCAATCCGCTCACCGCGCCGACGCCAGGTGCGCGGCCGGGTCCGCCCGATTTCGCGGCGATCATCAAGCTGCCGCTCGAGGACGCTACCGCGGCGTTCAAGCTCGTGCGTTCGCGTGCGAAGGAGTGGAACATCGATCCGGATCGCATCGGCATGATGGGCTTCTCGGCCGGCGCCGGCACGACCATGGCGGCGACGCTGCAGTCGACGGAGAACAGGCCGGCGTTCATCGCACCTATCTACGGCAGCCTGCGGGCGGTCGAAGTGCCGGCCGACGCGCCGCCCATGTTCGTCGCGCTCGCGTCCGACGATCCGCTGTTCGGCAACAACGAGTACGGGTTGATCACCGCCTGGAAGAACGCGAAGCGTCCGGTCGAATTCCACCTGTACCAGAACGGTGGACACGGCTTCGGCCTGGGCAATCCGCCGAAGACCAGCACGGGATGGTTCCCGCAGTTCATGTTGTGGCTGGAATCGAATGGCATGTTGAAGGCCCGGAAGTGAGCGGCTGACTCCCATGCGAAACCCGACACACACGCGGCGCACGTCGCTCGCGCTCCTGCTCGCATGCGGCGCGATGATCATGGGCGCCACCGGCACTGCATCGTCCGCCGGCGCATCGCAGGGCAAGATCGTCGTTTCCGGAGCCTCCGGCCAGCTCGGCGGATTGGTCGTGAAGGAACTGCTCGCGCGCGGCGTGCCTGCAAGCGATCTGATTCTCGTCAGCCGCACGCCCGGGAAACTCGCCGAGTTCGAGAAGCTGGGCGCGGCGACGCGTTTCGGCGATTTCGCGAAGCCCGAATCCCTGCCGAAGGCGTTCGCGGGCGGCACGAAGCTGCTGCTGATCAGCATCGGTTTCGGCGCGGGACCGCGGCCCGAGGCGCACGAGAACGCGATCGACGCCGCGGTAGCCGCGGGCATCAAACACATCGTGTACACCTCGTTCGTGGCGATCAGCAAGGGTGAAACAACCGGCCTCGCCGGCGATCATTTTCAGACCGAGGAACTGATAAAGAAGAGCGGCGTCGCCTGGACGATGCTGCGCAACTCGATCTACTCGAACGGCCTCGTCGGCCAGGCGGCGAAGATGCTGGCCGAAGGAAAGGCGCGCGTATCGGACGCCGATTCGCGCATCGGCTACGTCACGCGCGAGGATTGCGCGGCTGCCGCCGCGGGCGTGCTCACCTCCCCCGGTCACGAGAACCGTGCATACGACATCACCGGGCCGGACCTGATCGGTCCGCGCGAGATTGCGCAGGCCGCGAGCGCGGTCGCGGGCAAGCCCATCGAACTGGCCGCCGCAGATGCCGACGGCCCTGCCGCGCGCCGCGGATTCGGGGGTCCTGCGATGGCCGTGACGAGCGAAGATTTCGCGAAAATCGCCGGCCGGCAGGCCACGAGCGTGCGCGAACTGTTCGAAGCACATCGCGACGAGCTGCTCGCGGGCGCAAAATGACGGGCATGTTCACCCGCATCGCTTCCGTACTTCTTCCCCTGGTTGTTTGCGCATCGGCCGCCGCCGCGGAGTCCGCGCCCGCCTCCGCCCCGACTTTCGGCGACGTGTTCGGCAGCGGGATGGTGGTGCCGCACGGCGTACCGCTGGTATTCACGGGCCGGGCGGCGCCGCATCGGAAACTCACGCTGCAGGTAGATAGTTCCGCCTATTCGCTCCAGAGCGACGCGAACGGACGCTGGCGCGTTTCGGCCGCACCGTTGCGGGCTGGCGGACCCTATACGCTCACGTTGAAGGATGACAACGGCGCCGCGACGACGCT
The DNA here is from genome assembly GCA_023423065.1 of Pseudomonadota bacterium. Lineage (GTDB taxonomy): Bacteria > Pseudomonadota > Gammaproteobacteria > Steroidobacterales > Steroidobacteraceae > CADEED01. Next base: position 89,464 of record JAFAGC010000116.1, on the reverse strand, counting down.
ATCGGATGTGATGGCGGGAGAAGTTTGGCTGTGTTCCGGCCAGTCGAACATGGAATACCCCGTCGCCCGGTCCACTGACCAGCCGGCCGACGTGTTGCAGGGTCATCCGTCCATTCGCCTGCTCGCGGTCGCTCACCAGACCGCGGTGACGCCCCGCGAGGATTTCGAGAACAAGCCTTCATGGAAGGTCGCCGATACCGAGACGATCAAACGCTTCTCGGCGGTCTGTTATTTCTTCGCGCACCGCAAGATCTCGGAGGAAGGACTTCCGATCGGCTTGATCAACGCCTCGTGGGGCGGCGCGGCCATCGAGCCGTGGATCGGCGAGACCGAGCTCGCGAAATTGCCCGATTACCGCAGGCGCGTGGAGCTGCTCCGGCAGTACCGATCCGAACCGCGCGCGGCGGAAGTCGCGTTCGCCGGCGAATGGGTGAAATGGTGGCTGGCGAACTCCTCGATGGGTCCTGTCTGGGAGAAGGGATTTCTGGACGGCAATGCCGAGTGGAAAGACGCGGCGCTCCTCGACTGGCGCAAGTATCCGGACCCGCGCCTCGAGAAGTTCACGGGCAGCCTGTGGTACTCGAATGACTTCGAGCTCACCGAGGCGCAGAGCAAGAAGGCCGCGACCTTCGTGCTGGGGAAGATCGACGAAGTGGACACGACCTGGCTCAACGGCAAGTTCGTCGCCAACACGTTCGGTTACGGCACGCATCGCGAATATCGCCTCGAGCCGGGAATGCTCCGGCCCGGCGTCAACCAGTTCAGCGTGTTCGTCACGAGCACCTGGGACGCCGGCGGCATGTACGGGCCGGAAGCCGACGTCGGCATCCGCTTCGACGACGGCGAGTTCATTCCGCTCGGCAAGGGCTGGAAGTATCGCTTCGTGCCGAAGGAGACCGGCTATCCACCGCGCACGCCGTGGGAAAGCGTCACGGGCATCACCGGCATGTTCAACGGCATGATCGCGCCGCTGCAGCCGCTCGCGCCCACCGGGGTCATCTGGTACCAGGGCGAATCGAACGTCGACAAGGGCGACTACTCGCAATTGCTCCCGGGCCTGGTGCATGACTGGCGCCGCTGGTTCGACCGCGAGCAACTGCCGATCATCGTCGTGCAACTGCCCAACTACGGCGCCATCCAGCAGCCGCCGGCGGAATCGCAGTGGGCCAGCCTGCGCAACATCCAGCAGCAGGTCGCGCTGCGGGACCCGCACGTGGGCCTCGTCGTCACCCAGGACGTGGGCGAGGACGCGGACATTCACCCGCGGCGGAAATACGTCGTGGCGCAACGTGCGTACGAAGTATCGAGAGCGCTGAAGGGAACCGGCGCAAAGGACGGCGTCGTGCCGCGCGTCGCGGCGGCGGACAAATCATGGGTACTCGAATTCACGCCCGCGTTGGCCACGACCGATGCGGCCGAAAGATCGGTCGCGGGATTCGCGCTGTGCGGAACGGAGCCGAAAAGCTGCGTCGCGGCCGCCGCGAGGCAGCGTGGCAGCCGGATCGAGATCGATCGCGCCGTCCAGCCCTCGGCCACGCGCGTACGTTACTGCTGGTCGGATGGTGGCGTCTGCGAGCTCAAGGCGCAGAACGGCCTGCCCGTGAGCTCGTTCGAGCTCGCCCTCTCGTCGACAGGGAAATGACGTGAGCTCGAACGTGCGTTCCTTCGGCCGTCTCGCGGACGGCCGCGAAGTCGAGGCCATCACGCTGGGCGAAGAGGACGGGCTGCAGGTCGAGGTCCTCACGTACGGCGCCATACTGCGGCGGCTCACGTATCCCGTGCGCGGCGTACGCCGCGATCTCATCCTCCACTTCGACCGGATCGAACAATACGAACGCGATCGCGATAACGTCGGTCCCGTGGTCGGCCGGTTCGGCAACCGCATCGCCAACGGTCGCTTCACGCTCGACGGCGTCACGCACCAGTTGACCACCAACGAAGGCGTCAACCACCTGCACGGCGGCGACATCGGCTTCAACAAGCGGCTGTGGCGCGTGCTCGACGTGCGGAATCGCGAGCGGGTGTCGCTGGGCCTGCATTCGCCCGCGGGCGAGGAAGGTTATCCGGGCAACGTCGACGTCACGATCGAGCTCAGCGTGCGCAGGAACGCGCTCACCATCCGCTTCGGCGCACGCGCCGACGCGGCGACCCCCATCAACCTCACCTATCACCCGTACTTCAACATCTCCGGCGACCTGCACTCGCCCGCCATCGAACATCGCCTGCGCATTCCCGCGGATCACTATCTACCCGTGGGACCCGGGCTCATCCCGACCGGCGAAATCGCGCGCGTGGACGACACCATCTTCGATTTCCGCACACGGCGGCGGCTGGCCCCACCTCCCCCGGACTCTCATCCGCAACTCGCGCTCGGCGGCGGTTACGACCATTGCTGGGTGTTGTCCCGCGATGCCGACTGCACCTGCGAGCTCACCTCGCCCAGCGGCGACCTCACGCTGACGATGAAAGGCACCGGTCCCGGGCTCCAGTTCTACAACGGGCAATTCCTGTCGCGCGCGCATCCCGGGCTGGGAAGCGGCCTGATCCTCGAACCCCAGGGACTTCCCGATTCGCCGAATCATCCGCATTTTCCGAGCGGGATCCTGCGGCCAGGCGATCCCTACCGCGCGGAGATCGAATACAAAATCACGGCTTGATCCATACGCGCGCGCGTATGGGTATGCGCGGCGCCGCTGCCTATACTCGGATTTCACTCACCTTCCGGAGTATCGCCGATGAATCGCACCAGCCGCCGCCGCTTCCTCAAACAAGCCTCGCTCGCCGGTGCGGGCATCGCGGCAGCCTCCGCCTTCGCGCTCCCTAGCTACTCGCAGTCGGCGGGCCGCACCGCGAAGGTCACGCTGGGACTCGTGACGCCGCGCGAGGACTTCGACCGCCGGCTGTTCGGCGCCTTCCTCGAGCACCTGGGCCGCGCCGTCTACACCGGCGTCTACGAGCCCGGCTCGAAACTCTCCGACAAGCGCGGCTTCCGCACCGACACGCTGCGCGAGGTGAAGGAGCTCGGCGTGCCGATCATGCGTTACCCCGGCGGCAATTTCGTGTCGGGCTACAACTGGCTCGACGGCGTGGGTCCCCGCAAGAACCGGCCGACGGTGCTCGAGCGCGCCTGGAACTCGATCGAGACCAACCAGTTCGGCACCAACGATTTCATGGACTGGGCGAAGGCCGTGGGCACGGAGCCGCTGCTGGGTTTCAACATGGGCACGGGTACCGCGGAGATGGCCGTGGCCTACATCGAGTACTGCAACTTCCCGGGCGGCACGAAGTGGAGCGACCTGCGCCGCTCGCACGGCTACGAGCAGCCTCACAAGGTGAAGTACTGGTGCCTCGGCAACGAGATGGACGGGCCGTGGCAGATCGGGACGCTCACCGCGCGCGAATACGGCCGCAAGGCGCGCGACATCGCGCAGCAGGCGCGCGTGATCGATCCGGACGTGCAACTCATCGCCTGCGGCTCGAGCGCGCCCGGCATGGCGACCTACCTGCAGTGGGATCGCGAGGTGCTCGAGGAGTGTTACGACATGGTCGACGGCATTTCGCTGCATTGCTATTACGGCAATGCCGAAACCACCGCCGGCAAGACCGAGCGTTACGTCGCCATGAATCTCGACATGGAGCGCCAGATCCAGGAGATCGGCGCCGTGTGCGATTACGTGCAGGGCATCAAGCGCTCGCCCAAGAAACTCTGGCTGTCGTTCGACGAATGGAACGTGTGGTACCGCGCCAATTCGGGCGATCACACCAACGGGCACGGCAAGTTCGCGCCCAAACTGCTCGAGGAGGTCTACAACCTCGAGGATGCGCTGGTGGTCGGCGGCCTCCTGAACACGCTGATGCGGCAGTCGGATCGCGTGAAAGTCGGTTGCCTGGCCCAGATCGTCAACGTCATCGCACCGCTGATGACGAGCGACAAGGGCATCCTGCGCCAGTCGACCTATTACCCCTACGCCATGGCGCTCAAGTACGGTCACGGACGCGTGCTCGACCTGCAGATCGAGAGCGAGACCTACCCGATCCGCGCCGCCGGCATTCGCGGCAGCTACGCGCGCGACGGACACGTGCCGTTCGTGGACGTGGTCGGCACCTACGATGCGAAGAACCGCCGCGTGGCGCTGTTCGCGCTCAATCGCGACCTGCGCGACGAGCGCGAGCTGGCTCTGCGGTTCGACGACGTCACGCCGACGAGTGTCGTGGCCGCGGAGACCGTCACCGGCAGCGACCTCAAGGCGTTCAATACCTTCGAGGATCCCAACAAGGTGGTGGCGGCGAAGCTCGATGGCATCACCGCCGGCGGAAAGATGACGATCAAGCTGCCGCCGCGGTCGTACTCGGTGATCCAGCTCGCGGTCTGAGAGGCGCACCCGCCCGTCGTGGGCGAATCCGGCAGGCCTCGCGGCCGAGGCCTGCCGTCCTCTAACTAGTGGTGCAGCTTGAAGCGCCCGCTGATCAGCGCCCAGGTGCTCTTGCGCGCGCCGGTGACCTTGTGGAGCTGATCTTCCGTCGCGGCGACCACGCAATTGCGGCCGCGGCTCTTCGCCAGGTACAGCGCCTGGTCCGCCTGCCGGAAGGCATCCTCGAAACCCTGCGCGGCGTTCACCGCGGCCACGCCGAAGCTCGCGGTCACGGTGAGCGGATCTTCGGGAATGAAGTTGGTGTCCATGATCCTGCGCCGCAGCTTCTCCGCGAGATCCGCGGCTTGCGGCAGGCTCGTTCCCGGACACACGAGCACGAATTCCTCGCCACCCCAGCGTCCCAGGCCGTCCGCGGCGCGGATCTGCGACTTCAGGACGTCGCTCACGGCTTCGAGCACGCGGTCGCCGATGTGGTGACCACGCTGGTCGTTGATGCGCTTGAAGTGATCGAGGTCGATGACGATCACGCTGGCCGACGTGCCGGCCGCGTGGATCGATTCGACGTACTGCTCGATGCCATGCCGGTTCATCACGCCGGTGAGCGCATCGATCGTCGACAGCTTCCGGTACTTCTCCTTCTCCGATTGCAGCTGCGCGTTGGTGTCCACCAGGGCGTGGATCTTCCGCCGCTGCTCGCGATGCTTGCGCCGCAGTCGCAGCCACTGCGACAGGCCATAGGTGGTGGCCAGCAGCAGCCAGGCGCACAGGATGCCGAGGTACCAGGATTCGGCGCTGATCCAGGGGCCCGTGAACTCGATCCTGTCGATCTGAAATTCGTGCAGGCTGCCCGCGTGATGACCCACCAGGTCGAATGTAACGACCGTGGCGTTGCTGAGATCGGGACGGTTCAGTTCCCGTGGGAGGTCGTACATGGTCTCCCACCACTCCGGCACGGTGAACTCGCTCAGGCTGATCCGTACGGGCCGGGCGAAGTCCTTGGCGCGCACGTTGACGGAGTTGAACTTGGGAGAATTCCAATCCTCGACGATCGAGAATCTCGGATCGAAATTGCGGATGCCGACGCGCACGAACTGGGCGTCGCCCGAGTAGCGGACGTTCAGGGTCAACGACCGGAAACCCGACAGATCGATGCCGCGATCCGCGGTCGTGGAATACAGCAGATAGGCGAAGATGCAATTCTGGCCGACGGAGTCCTCGGCAAACCGGCAGGTGAAGTGAAGCTTGCGCTCGTCGATCCAATCCATGAGTACCGGCGGCCCGTCGACATGCTGCGACAGCGAGAAGACCGCGCCTTCTCTTGCCCCATCGAGCAGCAATCGCCGCTCCGGAAGCAGGCGATGCGCCGCCATGACCACGAGCGTGATGACGATGCCGACCAGCAGGAAAACCGACTGGTTGAGCCTTTTGCCGCGGGAACTGCGCATATCCGACTCTCATGATGACTCGCCGCGGCGGGGGACGGACGTGATCGACCGCCAGAATCCCCGATCCGGCCGGCCGGTGTTTCCCCGTACTCGTTTTGCCCTGCCACGACGCGGGGCCGAATTCCCTGCCGCCGGCGCGCATTTCGCCCGTTTCACGACGAACGAAGTCTTGCGTCCGCACCGAATCCGCCAACAATCGGCGCAATGAACGAAATCATGAGCCGGGCGACCCGGCTGTTGCGCGAAATCTGGGGTTACTCCGGTTTTCGCGGGCCGCAGGCGGAGATCATCGGCCACGTCGCGACCGGGGGCGATGCGCTGGTCCTGCTGCCCACGGGCGGCGGCAAGTCCCTCTGTTACCAGGTTCCATCACTGGTGCGCGACGGAATGGGCGTGGTGGTTTCCCCACTCATCGCGCTGATGCAGGACCAGGTCGCGGCGCTGCGCGAAGCCGGCGTTCGCGCCGAATTCCTCAATTCGTCGTTGTCGTGGCCCGAGCAGCAGCGCGTGGAGAAGTCCGTTCGCGCCGGCGAAGTCGACATCCTGTACGTGGCCCCCGAGCGGCTGGTGACGGATCGCTGTCTCGAGCTGCTGGATGCGAGCGCGATCGCGCTGTTCGCGATCGACGAAGCACACTGCGTGTCCCAGTGGGGTCACGACTTCCGCCCGGAGTACCTGCGGCTCGCGGTGCTGGCCGAGCGTTACCGGAAAGTGCCGCGCATCGCGCTCACCGCGACGGCCGACGCCATCACGCGCAAGGAAATCCTCGCACGGCTGAAGCTCGATTCCGCGCGGGTCTTCATCGCGAGCTTCGATCGGCCGAACATCCGCTACCGGATCGCCGAGCGCGACAATGCACGCAGGCAGTTGCTGCAGTTCATTCGCGAGGAGCACGCCGGACATTCCGGCATCGTCTATTGCTTCACCCGCAAGTCGGTCGACGAGACCGCGGCCTTCCTGCAGGACTCCGGCATCGACGCGTTGCCCTATCACGCGGTCAAGGAACACGAGACGCGCGACGAACATCTCAGCCGGTTCATCCGCGAGGACGGCATCGTGATGGTGGCGACCATCGCGTTCGGCATGGGCATCGACAAGCCGGACGTGCGTTTCGTCGCTCACCTCGACCTGCCGAAGAGCATCGAGGCGTATTACCAGGAGACCGGCCGCGCCGGGCGCGACGGCCTGCCGGCGGATGCGTGGATGATCTACGGGCTCGCCGACGTCGTTCAGCAGCGGCGGCTCATCGACCAGTCGCCCTCGGGCGAGGAATACAAACGCGTGGCGGGCGCGAAGCTCGACGCCTTGTTGGGGCTGTGCGAAGCCGCCGATTGCCGCCGGGTCCGTCTGCTCGACTATTTCGGCGAAGCGAGCAGCCCATGCGGCAACTGCGACAACTGCCTGACGCCGCCCGAGGAATGGGACGCGACCGAGGCCGCGCGCAAGCTCATGTCCTGCATCTATCGCTGCGAGCAGGCGAGCGGCTTCGGATTCGGCGCGGTGCAGATCATCGACGTGCTGACCGGGCAACGCACCGCGAAGGTGGAGCAGTTCGGCCACGACCGCGTGAGCACGTTCGGGATCGGCACGGAGCTCTCCGCGCTGCAATGGCGCGCCGTCATTCGCCAGCTCGTCGCGCTGAAGCTGGTGCGCGTGGACTACGACCGGTTCAACGTCCTGCAATTGACGCCGGACGCGCGCGAGGTGCTGAGCGGGCGCAGGAAGCTCACGCTGCGGAAGCCGTCGGAGAAGCCCACGCGGCAGCCGCGGAGCAAGCGCGGCGCACTATCTACCGAGCGCCCGCGCGAGGCCCCTTCCGGCGAGACGGGAGAAATCTTCGAGGCGCTGCGGGCGTGGCGCAAGGGCGTGGCGAAGGAGCACGCGGTACCGGCGTACACGGTGTTCCACGATGCCACCCTGCTCGAGATCGCGCGGCGGCTTCCCGAGTCGCTGGACGAGCTGCGGGGAATCTCGGGAATCGGCGCGACGAAGCTCGAACGATATGGGGAGGCGATCCTCGACGTCGTGCGCGAGGGCGCTGGAGTACGAACCGCCTAGGCCTCGGGTGAGATCGGCGACTCTTATTGACCCATCAGTCATTCGTCGGCACCGTTCACGTCAGTGACCTCCTGAAGGGCCTGCCATCGATGTCCACCGCCGAGCTCAATACACCGGCCGCTCCCGCCAGTGCCCGGCTGCCGCGCCAGGTTCCTTACATCATCGGCAACGAGGCCTGCGAACGCTTCAGCTTCTACGGGATGCGCAACATCCTCACGCCGTTCCTGGTCACCTCACTCCTTCTATATGCGCCGGAAGCCGAACGAGCCGGGATCGCCAAGGACGTGTTCCACTCCTTCGTGATCGGCGTGTACTTCTTCCCGCTGCTCGGCGGCTGGATCGCCGATCGGTTGTTGGGCAAGTACCGCACGATCCTTTACCTGTCGCTGGTCTACTGCGTGGGGCACGCCTGTCTCGCGGCGTTCGAGGACAACCGCACCGGCTTCTATACCGGGCTCTTCCTGATCGCACTCGGTTCCGGCGGCATCAAACCACTCGTCGTCTCGTTTGTCGGCGATCAATTCGACCAGACCAACAAGCACATCGCGAAGGTCGTATTCGATGCGTTCTACTGGACGATCAATTTCGGATCGTTCTTCGCCTCGCTGCTCATGCCCATCGTGCTGCGCAAGTACGGCGCGGCCTGGGCGTTCGGCATTCCCGGCATCCTGATGTTCATCGCGACGGTCATCTTCTTCATGGGGCGCAGGAAGTACGTGAACGTTCCACCCGCGGCCGCCGATCCGCATTCGTTCCTGCGGGTCGCACACACGGCGCTGTGGTCGCGCACCGAGGGGCAGGGGCGCCCCGGGCTCGTGATCGCGGGCATCGGTGCCGCGCTCGCCGTCGGCGCGCTCGCGATGATGGGGTCGCTCGGCTTCGTCGCATCGGTGTGTCTCGCGCTCGTTTTCCTGCTGGCGTTCGGCGGCACCGGCGCTTACATGCAGCTCGATCGGGCGAGCAACGTTCATCCGCTGGAACAGATCGAAGGCGTGCGCGCGGTGCTGCGCATACTCATCGTGTTCGCGCTCACGACGCCGTTCTGGTCGCTGTTCGACCAGAAGGCGTCGACGTGGATCCTGCAGGCGGACCAGATGACGAAGCCCGAGTGGTTCTCGTCCGCGCAGATGCAGGCGCTGAACCCGGCACTCGTCATGATCCTGATTCCCTTCAACAACCTCGTGCTCTACCCCGCGCTGCGCCGCCTCGGCATCGAGGTGACGCAGCTTCGCAAGATGGGATTCGGCATCGCATTCTCGGGTCTCGCGTGGATCGCGGCCGGCGCCATACAACTGGCGATCGATGGCGGCGACGCAGTATCCATCGTCTGGCAGGTGCTGCCCTACGTGCTGCTGACGTTCGGCGAAGTGCTCGTGTCGGCGACGGGGCTCGAGTTCGCGTACAGCCAGGCGCCGCAATCGATGAAGGGCGTGATCATGGCGTTCTGGTACCTGGCGGTGACCATCGGCAACCTCTGGGTGCTGCTGGTCAACGCGACCATTCGCAACGAGGCGGTCATCTCGCGGGTGGCCAGCACCGGTCTCACCGAGAGCGCATTCCTGATGTTCTTCTTCGCCGCATTCGCACTCGTGGTCGCGCTCGCGTTCGCGTGGTACGCGCGTCGCTATCCGATGCAGGATCACTACCGAAATGCGTGATCGTGGCCCCGCCGACCCACTGTTCGGCGGGATTGGATCGCCTTTTGCGTTGGCGCTAGGATCGCAACCCAATACACCGCCCTGACCCCGAAAGGCCCGCTGTGTGGCGCAAGCGCGACCATCCCTGACGAGAGCTCCGACGATGATCAAAGACTTCCGGGCATTGCTCGACACCGCCTCACCCATGGAATCGGGCTCGGCCATTCCAGTGACAGGCCGCGAGCTGCAGGAGCTTCTTGCGCCACTTTCCTGCGAGGAATTCGCGAACAACTACTTCGCGCGCCAATCACTTCACGTGAAAGGGCATGAGAAGAAGTTCGACCACATCTTCAGTTGGGAGGGCCTGAAGCAGGCTCTCGCCAGAGGGCGGAAGATCCAAGACAAGCGCTTCAACCTGACGGCGTCCTTCGCGGGCGGCGAAGAAGGTGGAAGCAGCAAACAGATGTTCGTGACCACCATCGACAAGGTGAGCGAGTTGCTCAACTCCGGCGCGACGATCTGTATCACGAACATCCATATGGCAGATCCGGGTCTCGCCCGGTGGGCGCAGTCGATTCGCGCGCAACTCAATTTCACCGGCACCGTCGGCGTGAACTGCTACGTCTCGGCGGACGGATCCGGGTTGCCGATGCACTACGACAAGAGAGTTGCCACGACCCTACAGATCGCCGGGTCGAAGCGCTGGAAATTTTCCTCGTCAGCGTCGACGGCATGGCCTAACCAGAACGGGTTGTATCAGAACGGACGCATCGAGCCGGTGGGCGAAGCTCATGGGAAACGGCCTGAAGAGATGGAGTTTCGCGAGGTGGAGCTGAGCGCCGGTGATCTGCTGTGCCTGCCTGCCGGAGCATGGCATGCGGCGCGCGGCGTGGGCTTCTCGCTGGCGTTGAATCTCCATTTCTCCCCGCGCAACCTGTTCGACCGGTTGACGCCACTGTTCCAGGAATTCGCGGCAGCGAGTGAGCAATGGCGCGGCGGGCCGCCCGTCACAGTGGAGAAAGTCCAGGGAAAGATGCCGGAGGCCATCTCCGACTACATGCGCAAGCGGCTCGATGAACTCCACAGGCTGGCCTTGAAGTTGATCGAGCAGCCGGATGCCGTGGACGCGTCCTGGCTGACTTCATTGGTGGACAGTCCTTACACCGGGTGGCAGCCGGATCCCATGTCGGAGGTTCCGAGAGCGACATCGGCCGATCGTTTCCGTGTCGCGCCGTCGCTGAGTTTCATCGAAACCAGGGACAAGGTGATCGTACCGAGCGAACACGGCTTTCTCAGCTTCCCGATCTCGATGTCCCCCATCCTCCGTCGGCTCGCTTCCGGATCGACGCCGGTTTCCGTACCGGAAATCCTATCGTGGCGGCAGGACTCCCTCGGCCCGCCGCAGATGGAAATCGTGTCTCACCTGCAGGCGCTGTTCAAAGTCGGGATTCTTCGGAAGGCGTAGCAGCGTTGAACGCGGAACCTCCGCCGGCTCTTCCGGCGGAGGTTCTCTATCTACCCGCGCGCGTCAACTCGCCGCCCGCACGTAGTAAGGAAGGGCGATGGCGGCAAGGATGGCGGCGATGCAGATGGCCGGGAGAACGAATCCCAGGATCTTCACGCCCACGGTGTTGGGGGGCGGGGGGAGCCCATACTTGTTTTCACCGTCAGTGCCGGGGTTGAAGACCCAGATGAATCCGATCAACGGAATGATCTGGAGCAACACCGTCCAGCCACTCCAATCCATGTCGTGGCTGCGCTGTATCGCGGCGAGCACGCCGAAGATGACCATGGGGACATAGATCACGATCAGCAGGATCATCGCCCCGGTCTCGCCCGGTCTCAGCAAGGCGCTCGCGAAGGCGACGATCACCGCGGCAAGGAGGTATGCACCCGTCGTGTAAGCGAGATAACGCAATCGACCGATGCGGCCGCTCGCAGCCCACATGCGTATTTCCTGGAATTCCTGCTCCGACGCGATGTCGCTGACGGCGGCTCGCGGTGGCGTATACGGATTGCTGGACATGGTTCTCCCTCGATCTCGTGGATGTTCTTGTTGTGCGGACCGGCCGTGGTGCTTGACACCCGGCCGGCTGAGGCAGCTTACACCTTTCCACCGCCCGGCAACGATGTCGCGGCGTGGAAAGTTAGCCGCCTCGCTACTCAGCCGGCTTCCGGATCGATGTTCGCATTGCGCCGGAACAGGTTCGCCGGGTCGTACTTGCGCTTGAGCGCCACCAGCCGGGGGAAATTGTCGCCATAGGTCGCGCGCACGCGCTGTTGCGGATCGTCCGCGGCCAGCGTGTTCACGTAGAACCCCTTGGTGTATGGCGCGAGCCGGTCGAACGTCGCGCGTGCCCAGCGCAGGTGCGCCTCGGAAACCGCCGCGTCGCGCGGATCGTCCCAGGAGCTCTGCACGATGAGCGTGGCGCGCGCATCGCGGTTCCAGAACGCGGTGGCGTCGCGCGGGACCCGGTTGAATGCGCCCGCGCATTCGCCCGTGAACATGATGCGCGCGCCCGGCGGCTGGGCGGATTCCATCGCATCGACGGCGGCATCGACCAGCTCCGGCGCGATGCTCGTGAGGAACCCGGAGCGCTCGTAGAAGCCGCGGCCGTGCTGCGCGCCGCGATCCTGGGCCGACTGCAGTTCGATGTAGGTGGCAGGCCGGAGCGCATCCGCGACGGGGCCGAACCGCCGCAGTGGTTCGACGACCTCTTCGGCCTTGTCCGGGGCCCCGCTGTAGCAGATGGAAAACGCCAGCGCCTTGCCGACCTGCGGCGGGTTGCCGAGCATCGTGTCGACGAACAGTTCGTCGGGCTTGCGTTCGGAAAATTCCGCGACGAACCGGAGCAGCTCCCGCGCCTTGGCGAGTGGATAGACCAGGACGCCTCCGTACATGTTCGGCGACACCGGATGAAGCTGGTACTCGAAGGAAGTCACCACGCCGAAATTGCCGCCGCCGCCCTGCAGCCCCCACAAGAGGTCGCGGTTCTCGTCCTTGCCGGCGCGCACGTATTTGCCGGCGGCCGTGATCACGTCCGCGGCGCGCAGGTTGTCGCAGGAAAGTCCGAAGCGGGGCGTGAGCCGCCCGAATCCTCCGCCCAGCGTCAGTCCCGCGGCGCCCGTGTGCGAGACGCGGCCCGCGGGCGTCGCCAGGCCGAAGGCCTGGGCCTCGCGATCCAGATCGCCTAACAAGGAGCCGGCGTCGACGCGCGCCGTACGCGCGATCGGGTCCACGCGCACGCCACGCATCCGCGACAGGTCGATCATCAGGCCACCGTCGCAGACGGACTGTCCCGACAGGCTGTGCCCTCCGGCGCGCACCGCGATCAACACGTCGTGGTCGCGGCCGAAGTTCACGGCCTGCACGACGTCCGACGCGCCGGCGCATCGGACGATCAGCGCCGGCCGGCGATCGAACGCCCCGTTCCAGATGCGCCGCGCCTGTTCGTAACCTTCCTCGCCGGCCGTGAGTAGTTGGCCGCGAATGGCGCCGCGCAGTTCGTCGATGTCGCGGCCGCCGAGCACGAGTTGCCTGCCCGTTCTGCCGATCGCCGGCGTGTCCGCGGTGGCGGCGAGCGAGCGCCGCGCCGGCAGCAGCGTTGCGGCGCCGGCGGAAAGGACCGAGGTGACGAAGATTCTGCGCCGCATGGGTGGCCTCCCGGGGCATATTGTTGTTCCCGCGGAGGCTCGTTTGTCCACTCGGATCGCGCGCCAGGGGTCATTCCGTGGCAGCCGAGGTCTCCCTCGGCTAGCCTTCCGTGCCGCCGAGCGGACACCATCGGCACATCGTGAAACGCACGGAGGAGAAGGCCATGAAAAACTGGGCTCGCACACTGACCGCAATGCTCGCCTGCGCGATGTTCGCGCCGGTGCTCTTCTCCGCGGATCTTCCGGCCGAATTCACGAAGCGCGGCGCGCCAGACGACTTCGATTTCGAAATCGGAACATGGAAGACCCACCTCAAGCGCCTGACGAAGCCGCTCACGGGCTCCGGCACCTGGGTCGAGTACGACGGCACGACGCTTGTCAGGAAGGTGTGGGACGGCCGGGCCAATCTCGTCGAACTGGACGTCACGGGACCCGCGGGCCAGATCGAGGCGCTGAGCCTCAGACTCTTCAATCCGGAGACGCGCCAGTGGAGTCTCAACTTCGCGAACGCGCGCGGCGGCGTCATGGCGGCGCCGGCGCTGGGCGGATTCAGCAACGGGCGTGGTGAGTTCTACAACCACGACACGCTGGACGGACGCGATATCCTGGTGCGCTTCGTGATCTCCGATATCACGCCCGAGTCCTGCCGCTTCGAGCAGGCCTTCTCGGCCGACGGCGGCAAGACGTGGGAGGTCAACTGGATCGCGGTGGATACGCGCGACTGACTGTGGGCGAGTCTTCCGTCGCGGGGTGACTAGGGATCGATCGTGACGATGACCCGCTCGTAGCGGGTGAGCGCCGGAGATCCCTTGTCCGTGACCTCGAGGATGAAGTGCGCGGTCTCGCGTTTCGTCACCTTGGGCGCGATGAATTCACGGCGGCTCAGATTGTCGGCGCCGCGCACCTCGACGGATTCCTTCCAGCTACCCGCCTCCGGGTAGTGATACCAGCGGTAGCTCAGACTGTCGCCATCCGGATCGCTGCTGGCGGCGGCGTCCAGCGTGACGTGCCCGCCGGACCGAACCGAGATCGCGTTGCCGTGGCGCAGGCGCGGCACCGGCGGATGATTGGCGTCACGCGGCGGCAGGACGGTCCAGTCCATGCGCGCGGCGAAGTCGTTCTGGATTGCCACTCGCCAGCGCCAGACTGTTTCGCGGTATCCGGTCGAGGACATGTCGCCCGGTTTCGCGGCCCGGCCATGCTCGGGCGCGACATCCGGTGTCACCTTGTCCAGGGCGTTCGTCCAGATGGCGCGGGTCTCCGGCTCCACCGGCACGCCGCCCGTGAATCCCTTCGTGTCGATGGATTCGAGTGAGGGTAGATAGAGCTCGTATCGTCCGCCCCAGCCGCCCCACTCCGGATGCTCCGGCGCGTTGAGGCCGTTCGGGATCAGGGATAGGTAGGCCGGCGTGTCGCCTTCCATCGAGTATGCGACGTCCGGATACATCGCGCCGAGCGGACCATGACCCTGCTGGACGTGTTCCGCGAGCCAGCGATTGGCGATGACCTGGTTGATCGGATGATCGCCGAGACCCGGCACGACGCTATGGATGCCGGTCCACGTCGCGCCGCCGTATCCACCCGGACTGACGATGTAGAACAGGCCCGGGAATTCCCTGCGGATCCACGCGCCGCTGTCGTCCTGGTCGGAGATCGTGTAGACGCGCAGTCTTGCAATCGCTTTCGCCGCCGCATCCGTGCCCTGCGTGTCCCGTAACGTGAACAGCGCCTGCGCCAGGGTGTTCGCCCCTCCCCAGACCGAGACCCACAGCGGCCGTGGGTCGCGCGACTCGAGCGCCTTCAGGATGAGCCGCGAGCCAGGAGTGTCCTTGCCCTTTCCCACCGCCGCCATGCCGTAGACGGGCTGGCCTTCCGCGACGAGCTTGCGCAACTCGTTCGTCGGCGGATATCCCGATGCGTGTTGCAGAAGGTTGGCGCGCACCTTGTCATACGCGTCGAGCACGGCGCGAATGCTGTCGGGGTGGATCTCGTCGCGCATATGAGTGGAAGTCGTCGCGACGAGGCCCTCGATGTCGATCTCGTTCGAGTACAACAGCAGCCGGACCAGCGACTGCGTGTCGTCGGGATCGGCTTCTATGTCGGTGAGTACCAGCAGGCGGGACCTGTTCGATGGCGGGTCCTGCGCCCGAAGCTGCGGCGAAAGCGCGGCCAGAAATACGGCCAGGACGGCCAACATGTTCTTCATTTGGAAGATCGTATCGCAGTCGGCGACCTGCGTGCCCGGCGGCACTTTCCCCACTTTTTACACCGGCACCGCTATCCCCACCCCGAGGCGGGACTAACTTCAGGGGAGCGGTGGCGGAGGACGGCGGGGTCGGTTAGCCTCGTCCCGATTGCCGGGGGCGACGCTCGAGCGCTGGTTGAGGGAGGCCGGGATGAGAGTTGCGGGATTCTCGATGACATTGCTCGCGTGCATGATGTCCGCGCGGGCCGGCGCCCAACCACCACCGGTCGAGGCTTATGGGAGGCTTCCCGCCATCCACGACGTGAGAATGTCCCCTGACGGCAAGCGGGTGGCGATCGCGGTATCCGCGCAAGACCGCGGCGGCGACGTGTCGCTCGACGTCGACGTGTTTCGCGTCATCAATCTCGAGTCCGGCACGATCGAGCACACCGTCGCGCCGCCCGACGGCGCCAAGCTGCGCAGCGTGGGATGGGCCGACGACGGGCGTCCTTACTACACGGCCAGCGCCGCGATGGACGTGATGAAGATGATCGTCAGCTGGGATGGTCCGCGGCCGGCCGGGCCGCTGGCGACCTTCTGGCGACTCTACGTGTATTCGCTCGACAAGCGCCAATCGACTCTGCTGATGGGCGCGAAGGACTTCGTCGGCAACGGCAGTCTCGTATTCCTCACCGCCCCGATCGTGGACGATCCCGGTTTCGGCCGAATGATTGCTTACGGCGCCTCGGTCGGAGTCGGCGCTCCGCGGCCCAAACTCGCCGTATATCGCGTCAATCTGGACAAGGGCACCGCATCACTTCAAACGGCCGGCAACTCGCAGACGGCCGAGTTCCTCATCGACGAGAAAGGAAACATCGCCGCGCGCGTGGACATCAACGATCGCCGCGACAGGTGGCGTCTGCATGTGTACGAGGATGGCAAGGATCGCCTGCTGCTCGAGGATGTGTCGGAAATGGGCATGCCCCTCGATCTCTATCCTCCGCTGGCCGACGGCCGACTCGTAGGCGTCGACCCGCACGAGAACGGCGCGCGCGATACCGTGCTCGCGATCGATCGGCGCAGCGGAGAGAAGACGTCGCTCTACAAGACCGATGGGAGCGACGTCGCTCCCATCCGCGACGCCTGGATGTTCCGTACCGTGGGCGTCCGCTGGGTCGAGGATCTGCCGAAGCAATTTTTCTTCGATGCGCAGCTCCAGGAAATTTATACCGCCGTTCAGCCGCTGTTCGAGAGCGGCTACGTACTGCTGACGAGCTGGTCGCGCGACCGCCGCCGAGTCGTCGTGTTCGGCGAACGAGCCGGCGATGCCGGCGCTTATTACGTCTACGAAACCGCGACCGGCAAGATGCGCTCGATCGGCCAGCAATATCCGACGCTTTCGACGGCCGAAAGCCTGGGTGACCGGCGAGCCATCCGCTACTCGGCGCGTGACGGCACCCCGGTCCCGGCCTACCTGACACTGCCGGCTGGAGTCGCCGCGAAGAAGCTTCCGCTCGTGCTGCTCGTGCACGGCGGGCCGCACTCGCGCGACATCTTCACGTTCGACTGGTGGGCCAGTTTCCTCGCCTCGCGCGGTTACGCCGTGCTGCAGCCCAACTTCCGAGGCTCGACAGGTTATGGATACGCCTGGTTCGACGCGGGCCGTGGCGGCTGGGGCACGGGCGTCATGCAGACCGATGTCGAAGACGGTGTCGCGGCGATGATCAAAAGCGGCATGGCCGATCCCTCTCGAGTCTGCATCATGGGCGGCTCGTATGGCGGCTACTCCGCACTGGCAGGCGTCGTCCTGACACCGGATCGATATACGTGCGCCGTGAGCGTCAACGGCTTGAGCGATCCGGAGCGGCTGTTCAGCGAGGCTCACCGCGGTGGCAAACACCAGATGATCGCCGAGTGGTGGCGACGTTCGATGGGCGACGACAAGGACCATTTGCGCAATGTCTCGCCGATGCGCCATGCCGAGGCGGTGAAAGCGCCCGTGCTGATCCTGCACGGCGAGAACGACACGGTCGTCGAGGTCGAGCAATCCCGATCGATGGCCGACAAGCTCAAACGCGCCGGCAAGCAAGTGCGCTACGTCGAGATGAAAGGCGACGATCACTGGCTGTCCACCGGGCCGACGCGCACACAGATGCTCAAGGAGATAGAAGCGTTCCTGGCCGAGAATCTCGCCGGGAAATCCGGGGCCAGCCAGCTCGAAGCAGGACGTTGATACCATCGGGCCATCAAGTGAGGGCGTATCTCCCGACAATGTCACTCAAGTTCGCTGCGACGCTGATCTCCTTCCTGGCCTTCGCCTTTCCTCCCACCCAGGCGGCGGGGGTGGAACGCCCGGTTCGCGTGTTGATCGTGGACGGCTTCAGCAATCACGACTGGCGCCTCACTACCCGGTCGATACGCGCGATCATCGAGCCGACTGGCCTCTTTTCCGTGGATGTATCGAGCTCGCCCCCAACCGCGGATTCGGCCGGATGGGATGAATGGCGACCGGACTTCTCCGCCTACGATGTCGTCATCCAGAACTGCAACGACATCAATGGCGGACCGGCGTGGCCGGAACCGGTGCGCAATGCGTTCGAGAAATTCGTGCGCCGGGGCGGCGGGGTGTACGTCTGGCACTCCGGCAACAACGCGTTCGCGGATTGGCCGGCCTACGACGACATCATCGGCATCGGCTGGCGCAAGAAGAATTCGGGCACGGCACTCGCGGTATCGGACGATGGCGAGATCCTGAGAATTCCGCCTGGCGAAGGGGAGGACACCGGCCACGGCAAGCGGTTCGACGCGCTCGTCGTGCGCCGCGGCGAACATCCCATCCATCGAGGTCTGCCGCGCGCGTGGCGTGCCGCGGACATCGAGGTCTATTACCACGTGCGCGGCCCGGCGAAAAACGTCGACGTCCTCTCCCATGCGCGCGAGCCGCACACCAACCTCAACTGGCCCATCGAGTGGACCGTGAGCTACGGAGAAGGCCGCGTTTACACCTCCACGCTGGGACACGTGTGGAAAGGCGATGTGCAGCCGGTGACCGTGCGCGATGTGGGCGTACAGACGCTGCTCGTCAGGGCGCTGCAGTGGTTAGCCCGCAGGCCGGTCACCTGGCCGGTGCCGGAGGATTTTCCGACCGCCGAATCGACTTCCGTTCGGGGCGAGCTGTCCGCCCTCTCCGACGAGTCGCGACGATGACCCGGAATTCCCGTGTCTTCTTATCGCTCCTTCACCCGCACGTTCTCGAGCAGCAGATCCTGCATGTCATCGATCCGCTTCGGGAGCTTCGCGTCGTGGACCACGGATAACACTTCGTAAAGCACGGTCGCCGTGGGATCGACGCTGGCGCCGGGCGTGTATCCCGCACCCACCGCCGCACGACGCCACAGCTTCTTGAATTCGGAGTCGTGGCCCCGTCCGGGATCGAACGCTCCCTTGCTCGAGAGCATCTCGCCCCAGCGGTCCGTGAGGTCCTTGCCCGCGGTATCGGCTGGCTTGGGCTGGCGGATCAGACCGACATAGGTCTTGGAGTCTTCATCCTGGCTCACATAGATGGCGCTCGCGTCCCACACCGCCTCACCGCGCTCGAGCGCATAACTCATCTGGATCTCCACCTTGCTCGAGTCATCGAGCGCCAGCAGTGTCGACGGCAAGTCGACATCGATGCGTCGCGACCGCACGTGCAGCCCTGAGGCGTCGCGCGAGAGTTTCATGTGGTCGAGTGCCGACGGTCGCAGATCCGCGCGCGCCAGGAAGGCCTGCCACTGCGACAGCGTTCCGGAATACGACACGTAGAAGTAGTCGCTGCTGAAGCGCACCTGATCGAGCGTCATCTCGACACCGCCGCGCGGCGCGAGCTGCATCAGCCCGGCGTATCCATCCGGCGTCGGCAGGAACATCACCACCAGGTGCATGTCGAGGTACGGCATGGCGAACGCCGCGATCTTCCAGCGGCGGCCGTATTTGTCCCGGTGCGCGCTTTCCGACACCGGCGCGCCGAGCGAAGTCACCTTGACGCCTTCGCTGCCGAAAGTGCGCGTGAAATCGACTCCCTCGAGAAACAGGTCCATCGCCGCGCGGCTCGAGGCGTAGAACTCGGGGTCCTTCGACTTGCCGCGTTCGAGGTGGAAGGTTCCGACGTTGCCGGATACCTGGGAGCAGACTTTGCCGCCGCCGGGCAGGTCGCGCTTCTCGCGCTGCTGGTATTCCACGTCCCAGGTCTTGTCCTCCGATTGCGCGACCACCATCGGGCAATAGGCTGCCTCGACCCCGGCCAGCAGCGCCGCGGCATTGCCCTTCGGAAACAATTGAGCGGCCTGCTCGGCGAGCAGGCGTGCGCGATCCGACGTGTATTGCGCCAACAGCCGTTCGCTCAGCTGCCGTTCGAACTCGGCGAGCGGCAGTGGCAGCGGGAACCTGATGTCGTATTTCGAAATGATGGAGTCACGCAGCATCGGGATGCGCAATGGACCCCGGACGTCGATGGACGCCTGGCTGGCCGAGGCGTTCACGTGCTCGATCGGCAACGCGTAGTTGAGATTTTCTCCCTGCGACTTGCCGATCACCACGCCAATGACCTGCCCCGCCGCGTTGAGCAACGGCCCACCGCTGTTTCCCGGTGAAGTCGCCGCGGAATAACGCAGCCACTTCCAGCGGCCATCCTGGTCTTCGGGCGTCAGCGACGTCAGCAGGCCGTCGCGGATCACCACGCCTTCACCGAGCGCATTGCCGACGGCGAACACCGGCTCGTCGAGACGGAATTCCCGGCCGATCTCGAGCGTCTGATGTGTCTTCACCGGCGCGGTGAACACGATGAAGTCGTGGTGCATCGAGTACTTGAGCACTTGCTCGATCGCGTAGGTTTCTCCGCTCGCGTCGCGCAGGCGCGGCGGTCCCCCGATTCCACCCAACCCCGCCTGGATCACGTGCGACGCTGAAACGAATACACCCGGCGCAATCGCGAACGCGGTCCCCAGCGGCCAGAACTTGTCTCTGCGTTCGGTGAAGGGCAGTAGTTCGAACGGCGGCGGACGTTCGTAGGTGACGCCCCCTTCCGCCGGTTTCGGCACCACGACTTCGAACGTGGCGGCGCGCACGCGCGCCTGCAATTCGGACGTCGGAGTGGCGGCACGGGCAGCTGCCGCGATCAGGCAGCAGGCAAACACAAGCATGTTCCGGTTCATTTGTTCTTCTCCGCGGCTTTGCCCGAGTGCTGGCGCAACACCTCCAGCTCGTCACCTATGATGATGTCCGTGGTGTCGTCCGGATCGACGAACTCGGCGAGCTCCCGGTCGCATTCCTGCTTCAGCGATGCCGGCTTCATGCTCTCGTAGCGCTGGCGGGTCGAAGCGGTCATGGAATCGGCGAAGTTGGCAGCGTGGTCCGCACGCCCCTTGGTGATTTCCTTGTAATGCTCGAATTGCAGCTCGGCCACGAGTTCGATATTCGCACGGTGCCTGGCTTCCCACGCGCGATAGGCCTTCGTGAACGCGGGCTGCATTGCCGGGTAGCGCGCGATGCACACCTTGTAGATAGCCTCTCGATTCCCGAAAAAGGAATTCGTGCGCGTCAGTGCATCGAAATACTCGTCGGGAAGGGCTTTCCGGTTTGCCGGCGCATCCGGCGACTTGAATGCCACCTTGCGCGATGACGCAACGGACGCACTCCGGTTTGCTTCGCCCTTCTTGAGCAGGAGAACACTGATGCTCAGCGGCCAGGTCATCTGCGGATGGTCGTAGACCTCCTGCAGCGGCACACACAGATGCACCTTGCCGGAGGCATGTTTGAGCATCGGCGTATCCGTAAGATCGCCCGGGCTCATCGCTCCGAAACCCGCGGTTGGAAACAGCACGATGGTGAAGTAGGTATCGGGCTCGAAGTCCGCGATCTGGAACTGCGCGTCGACGGAAAGGCCCATCTCCTTGCGCAGCTCCCCGCCCTCGGGCGGATCGACGCCCAACAAGGTCACTGAATCCTTCGCAGCGGCGGGCAGGGAGACTTCCTCCTCGCGATATGCGCACGTCGGCTCCGCCAGCGCGAGACCCGCCCACGCCATGCCCACGGACGCCAGCGCGAGGCGCGCGGCTCTCTTCATGTTGTTCCTCCCTGCTCGCGACTGTGCCCACCGGTCCAGTTCGCCGCAAGTGAATCGCGTCGAAAAAGCCGCAAGTCCGCGGGTCGAATGTCGAAACCGGCATCCTCGGGAGGGTGTCGCGCCGGATGCGCGCGATCCGGCGGTAGTCAGCTGCCGACCAGACCGCTCGCCCGCAGGAACACAATGACGACCGCGGGCGGCACGAGGAAGCGCAGCAGCCAGACCCAGGTCCAGTACAACCTTCCGAAGCGCGAGCCGGACCGGAATGCCTGTTCGCGCGCCTGCGCGCCGACGCGCCAGGCGAAGAACAGCGCGATGCCGAGTCCGCTGAGCGGCAGCAGCAAGTTGCTGCTCACGTAGTCGACGAAGTCGAACCAGTTCTTTCCCTCGCCGCCGAACAACCCGGCGGTCGCGGCCTGCATCTGCGCTCCAAACAAACTCGTTCCGCCGGACAACGCCGCCGGAATTCCGGCCAGCGCCAATGCGCCCGCGGTCAACAGGCAGGCGCGCACTCGGGCGATGCGCCGCTCGTCCACGAGATGGCTGACCAGAACTTCGAACAGTGAAATCGTGCTCGACAGCGCGGCGATCGCGAGCAGCAGGAAGAACATCGCCGCCCACAACGGTCCTCCCGGCATTTGAGAGAACGCGACGGGAAGCGAGACGAACACGAGACCCGGGCCCGCGTTCGCGGAGAGCCCGAAGGTAAAGATGATCGGGAAGATCGTCATGCACGCGAGCAGCGAGATCACGGTATCGAACCCGGCCACCATGGACGCCGACGCGACGGCATCGTCGCGACGGCCGAGATAACTGCCGTACGTGATCATGGCGCCCATCCCGAGGCTGAGCGTGAAGAAGCTGTGACCGAGCGCCTCGAGTACACCCCGGCCAGTGACGCTGCCGTCGAGACCGAACACGAAGCGCATGCCGGGCCCGAAACCGGGACTGCGCACCGCTTCGATGAGCATCAGCAACATGACCACGAGGAGCATTGGAACGAGCGCGCGGCAGCAGCGTTCGATTCCCCTTTGCACGCCACCGATCACGACCGCGGCCGTAATCGCGACGAACACGAGGAACCAAAACACATTGATCGGCGGGCTCGCATAGACTTTCCCGAAAAGGTCCGCGAACCCCGAGGGTGCCGACAAACCACCCGATACCGCGAGCCACGCGTAATGCAGCGTCCAGCCAGCGACGACGAAGTAGTAAGAGAGGATGAGGAAGGCGGCCACGATGCCGAGCCATCCCACGCCGGTCCAGAATCCGCCACGCTCCGACAGCGCGCGGAACGCGCCCACCGTAGACCGCTGCGCGGTTCGCCCGATCAGTATCTCCGCGATCAGGATCGGCAGCGCGACCAGCACGATGCAACCCAGGTATACGAGGACGAACCAGCTTCCACCGTTCACGCCAGTGATGTACGGAAACTTCCAGATGCTCCCGAGCCCCACCGCCGAACCCGCGGCCGCGAGCACGAACGAAACGCGAGAAGACCACCTGCCACGTTTGCCCTCGAGCGCAGTCGCCGGCTCACTGCCAGCGACGTCCATCTCCGTGGCGCTCATCGGCAGCGCTTTCGCAGGCACACGAAACGCATTCGCGAGCCGTCCGGCATCACGGCGAGCGTTTCGCCGAACCGGCGGTATCCGCAGCGCTCATAGAGCGGCACGCCGCCCAGCGTCGCGTCGATGTGGATCTCGTCGTGGCCGGATTCCCAGATCGCGCGCTCGATGTCCGCCATCAGGTGCCGGCCGACGCCGCGTCGCGCGAATTCCGGATGAACGAACATGGCCCGCACCCGCGGCAGTGGCTTCGCCGACTTCAGCGCATTGCCCGTGACCGCGCTGTATTCGGGCACTCTGAGGCTCCATCCACCGCAGCCCGCCAGCCGCCCGCCGGCGTGCGCAACATAGTAAGTCCCATCCGCCAATAGATAGTCCTCGAGCGTCGGCGCGAAACGCAGGAACGCCTCTATTTCGGTGGCGTCGTAAAAGGCGCGCCCCAGCGTCCTCAGCGAGAGGTGATGCAGTTCGAGTATCGCGGCCCGGTCGTCCGGAACCGCCGGCCTGACCTTGATGGATTCCGGCGCCAACGTGATCGGGTTGTCCGCTTTCTGAATGATCGATGCTGCGGTTGCCATTGGTGTCGCTTCCTGCCTTGTTGAGGGCGCGCAGTGTGCTCGGCGGGTCTGTCCCGCAACAGACATAGCAAATGTGTTTATGATCCGGTACAGATTCGAGCGACGCTTCTCTGTACCGGTCCGTTTCGGCGACTTCTGTACCTGTCGATACGGCCATCGGCGCGGCAATCTGACGGCAGCGGGGCAGCGACACACATGCGACGAAAACGAGGGCCGCCTTTCGCGGATGGTTTTCTCTACCGGGATCTCGCGCGGCAGATAGCCGAGGCCATGCGCACCGGTAGCCTGCGGATCGGCGATCGAATTCCATCGGTGCGCCGACTGAGCAAACAACATTCGGTGAGCATCTCGACGGCCGTGCAGGCGCTGCGGCACCTCGAGAACCAGCGTCTCATCGAAGCGCGGCCGAAATCCGGCTTCTTCGTAGCGCGCCTGCCGCAGGAACTCGCCGAACCCGAGGAGTCGCGTCCGAAACTGTCGGCCCGCTACGTCGTCACGCCGTCGCTGCAGCGCGAATACATCGAAGCGTTTTCCGCGCCGCACGCGATGCATCTCGGCGCCGTCGTGCCGCCTGCCTCGATGTTTCCGGGCGTGCGCCTCGCGAAACTGATGGCGGCGGTGGCGCGTCGCAACCCTTCCCTGACGATCAACTACCCGGTGTATTCACCCGGCGCCGAAGAACTGCGCCGCGTCATCGCGCGGCGCTCTCTCGACAGCGGCGTGCGCATCGGCGCTGGCGATCTGATCGTCACCGCCGGCTGCCTCGAGGCCATCATGCTCGCGCTGCGAGCCGTCGCCCGCCCGGGTGATGCCATCGCGCTCGAATCGCCCACTCACTTCATGCTTCTGCAGGCGATCCAGAGTCTCGGCATGAGGGCGCTCGAGGTGCCGACACATCCGCGCACGGGAATTTCCGTCGACGCGCTCGATCTCGCGACGCAGAAGCACGGCGCGGTGCGCGCCGTGCTTCTGGTGCCGACGTTTTCCAATCCGCTCGGCAGCACGATGCCGGACGATCAGCGCAGGAGACTGGTCGAACTGTGCGCCGAGCGGGAGGTGCCCATCATCGAGAACGACGTGTTCGGCGAAGCAAGCTTCGAGGAGACGCGGCCACGCCCGCTGAAATCCTGGGACCGTAGCGGCAACGTCCTCCTTTGCTCATCGTTCAGCAAGACGGTGGCGCCCGGCCTGCGGGTCGGCTGGATAGCGCCTGGTCGCTTCCAGCAGGAAGTGGAAATGTTGAGCGTCGCCGGATTCACGTTCACGCCGCACATCCCGCAGCTCGTGCTCGCGCAATTCGTCACGAACGGCGGCTACGACCTGCACCTGCGCAAACTACGCGGTGCGCTGCGCGACCAGGCGGAACGGTTGCGCGAGGCGGTCGCGGTGTCTTTTCCGCACGACTCGCGTCTGACCAAGCCGCGGGGCGGCTACGTGCTTTGGATAGAACTGCCGGCGCGCATCGATGCGGTCGAGCTGTTTCGCCGTGCGCGCGCCGAGAACATCGCGATCGCGCCCGGGCCGTTGTTCACGAGCACCGGGCGATTCCGCAACTGCATCCGGCTCACCTTCGCGCAGAATTGGAGCCGCTCCATCGAGGATGCGGTGGCGCGCGTGGGTCGGATCGCGCGGGAACTATCGCACGACTGACGATCGCGCAGGGTACTGCGGGAGGCCACTGAAGACTGGCTTCCGAGCGCCTGACTTGCGTCGTGCGGGTACAACGTGTCCCGTACGTAACGTACCTGCCCCTGGAAGTGAAACTACCGATTTGATCGGATGTCACGCCATGCAATATGAGGCGGGTGGTGACTCGGGCAGCGTGCTCGATGGAGCGTGTGAATGAACCGGGTATTGGCCGAAGACATCCTCAATTCGCTCGATGCGCATGTCGCGGTGCTGAACGCGACCGGGACCGTCGTGGCCGTGAACGAGGCATGGCTGCGCTACGCGCGCGACAATGGAGGAGCGGCGGCGGGGTTCGTCGGTACGAACTACCTTGCGGTCTGTGAGCGGGCCGCGAACGGCGGCGATGCGGTGGCTGCGGCGGTGCTGCGGGGACTCCGCGCGGTCATGTCCGGCGAACGGCCCTCGTTCCGCCTCGAGTATCCGTGCGCCGGACCTCGGACCACGAGCTGGTTCGTGCTCGGCGTGACCCGCTTGTCGCGGGACACCGCCGCAAGCGTAGTCATCTCGCACGAGGACGTCACGGAACAGAAGAGCCTCGAACATGCATTGCGCGAAACCCAGGATACTTTGCGGCACATCCTCGAGCTGCTGCCGGTGGGGGTCTGGATCACGGACAAGGATGGGCGCATCACGCACGGCAATCCCGCGGGCCGCAGGATCTGGGGCGGCGCCCGCTACGTCGGCCCCGAGGATTTCGGCGAGTATCACGGCTGGTGGATGGACACCGGCAAGGCCATCGCACCCGACGAATGGGCCGCGGCGCGCGCCGTCCGCAACGGGGAATCCTCCATCGACGAGGAGATCCGGATCCAGTGCTTCGACGGGAGCATGAAGGTCATCCTCAACTCCGCGATTCCACTGCACGATCCGGCGCGGCGGATCACCGGCGCCATCATCGTCAACCAGGACATCACGGCGCGCAAACAGCAGGAACTGGAACTGCTGCGGGCGCGAGAGACGCTCGAGAAGGCGAACCAGGAACTGCAGGCCTCGCTGGATCGGGAGCAACATCGCGCGCGCACCGATGAGCTCACCGGTCTGCACAACAGGCGCTATTTCTTCGAGCTCGCGGAGCGCGAATACTCAGTGGCCAGGAGGCATGGCCGGCCGCTGTTCTCGGCGACGACGCCCAGACACTAGAGCAATTGATCCGCAAGGCCGACGAGGCGCTGTATGCCGCGAAGGCACAGGGCCGCAATCGCTCGATTCTGCAGGCAAACGTGCTGCAGGTGGCGTAGCCCAGGCTACGAACTATTTCGCCGCCGTCTCACTACTCGACCTGGCCGCCAGCTTCTCCCGCGCCTCTTTCAACAATGCAATGGCGGGATTGTCGTCGCCCGCGTGCGGGTGATACGCCAGGGGACTGATGGTGCGGATGGCCGCGGCAAAGCGCTGCTCCTGCATCTGTCGCGACGCGACCATCATCCGCAGGCCGGCGTCATAGGGCGCGAGTTCGAGCGCCCACTCGAGTCCATCGAGAGCCGCCTGCGTCGGCTCCTTTTCCTGTTCCAGAAAGCTCCGGTAGTAATACATGAGCGGGATGGGATGATCGTTTTCGATCCTGTTCACCGAGACGAAATGCCGTCGGGCCGCGAGCCACGCCTGATCCGTCTTGGCCACGGTCGCCAGGCGTGTCAGTGCGTAACCCTTCTGGATGAGCGCGGTCATGTTGCCGGGATCCGCGGCGAGCGCCTTGTCGGCCGCGCGGATGGCCGCTTCGTCGTTGCCCACGTCGTATTCGGCTTCGGCCAGCGCCGCCTGCGCGGCCGGTTCGTCCGGATAGTTTGCCGCGACTTCCCGCGCGTCCTCGACGACTTCCAGCGCCAGTTGTGGAGTCACACCGCGCTTCGAGCGGATCCGCACCGGCATGCTCGCCGCCTCGCCTTCGCGCAGCTTTCGCACCGTGATCTGGCCGATGTTCAGCTGGTCGGGGGGAACCTTGATGTATTGCCACTTCGAATGACGCGCATAGCGATCGAGCTCCTTGTCCAGGGCCTTCAGATCGCCGAACGCCGCTTTCGCGGCGGAAAGCTCGGCCTCTCCGGAATTCAGCCGGTTCAGGTATTCGACGAGCCGATCGCGACGACCCTGGTCGGTGAATACATAGTGGAACAGCAGCCAGCTGCGGCCGTAGAAGTTGTCGTAATCCTTCCACTTCCGCGCGAGATAAAGCTTCGAATCCAGGAGCTGTTCGATGCTCACGTCCCGCGCTTCGAACAGTTCGTAACCTCGATGCAGCGCCGGCAACCCGAGCCCGATCCCGCCGTCCGATTCGAATTTCGCGGTCGCGAAGTATTCCGCGAAACCTTCCGCGTACCAGCGGGGCACGAGGTATCCCGCGTTCTCGAACATGAAGTGGTGCGCGTATTCGTGCATCAGCACGAACTCCGACTCGGATGGCTTGCTACCGACGATGTCGATCGGGGGAATGATGGCCAGGGAGCCCCCCGCGTTCGGCACGTAGAAGCCCTTCACGAAGCGGCCGTCCCTGCCCATGCCATGGAGCTTGCGGACGATGGTCTCGCTGCGCACCACGTAAATCGTCACGCGGTTGGACGGACTGGGCTTGATCTTCTTCGACGGCAGCACCGCGCTCATCGCGCTGTTGTACCGTTCCAGCCGCTCGGAGTACTTGCGGATCTCCTTCTCGCTCTCGTCGGCGTAGATCACGAAGTGATCGCTGCTGGCCTCGTGCCACTCCGCGAGTGCACGGCCCGGGCCGAGCAGGCACAGGGCCGCGGTCAAGATCAGAACCTTGCGCATCGAACTATCCTCCCTGATGCGTCGGTTCGCGCAATCGCGCGCCGGCGATCAATCGATCGAACTCGGGAGCGACCGCGTCGAAGTGGCGTCCCGCAACGCTCTCCAGTCTCAACGCGTACAGTTTTCCGTCGACGACGCGCATCACACAGTCGCCCTTCTTCGCGATGTCGATGCCCGACGTGTAGCTGTAACGCATCCGCACGCCGGCGCCGCCGAGAAAGTCGACGGGCTCGACCGAATCGAACTCGAAAACCGTCACGCCATGGACGCGATACGACACCTCGAGCATCGACATGAGGTCCTGCGCCGTCATGTCCGCGCGAAACGGCGGCACCTGCTGGTCCGGTTTGTCCTTCTGGAAGACGATGGCCTTGCCGTCGGGCAATCCGTCGATCGCGGCCATCCTGTCGAGCTGCGGGCCGTTCCAGGTCCACACGTCTTCCCACCGGGTCTGGCTCACGCTCTTCGGAAGTTTCGTCCAGCCGGAACCGGCATTCAGGGTCATGGCGCAGCCGGAGAGCGTGTGATTCGCGGTCTCCGGCGAAGCGAACGCGCTCCGGACCATTGCGGCATCCGGTGCGTCGGGCTTCAGCGCGAGATACCGCGACAGCGACTCGTACGCTTCGGGATGGTTGCCGGACTTCAGCAATGCGTAGCCGTGCGCGCGCCAGGCTTCGGGCGGCGCATCCGGAAAGGAGATCGCCGCGGCGTAGGCGGCCGCGGCTCTGGGCGCGTCGCCCTCCGCGTTCCGCAGCCGGTATGCCTCGCCCTCGTAGAAGCGCAGCAGCGCGGTCTGGCCATCCTTC
The DNA here is from genome assembly GCA_023423065.1 of Pseudomonadota bacterium. Classification (GTDB taxonomy): domain Bacteria; phylum Pseudomonadota; class Gammaproteobacteria; order Steroidobacterales; family Steroidobacteraceae; genus CADEED01. Next base: position 60,605 of record JAFAGC010000116.1, on the reverse strand, counting down.
GCGAGGCTCTCGAGTAGATAGAGGCTGGCGCCCGGATCGTTGAGAAAGACCTGGTCCTGCAGCAGCCTGGCCTGGAACGGGCGGATGGCCGCCGCCCACACTTCGTAGCCTTCACCGGCCGCCGCTTCCCGCCGCGCGGAGTGGCGCCGCGCGGTATCGGCGAGGTTGATCATGCGGCCTTTCGTGGGCGGATGGGTCGAGAGAGCCGAACTCGTCCCGTCGGTGAAGCGCTTGTTGCGCGCGGCGGCGCTCGCACGGCGCTCCTCCAAGAGCTGCTCCCAGATCTCGTACGCCGCGTGCGGTGTATAACCCGCGCGCGACATCAGCATCAGGCCGTAGGCATCGGCCTCGGACTCGAGATCCCGGCTGAACCTGAAGCTCGACATCAGGATGGCCTGCTGGATCAGGGCCCATCCGCCCATGCCTTCGCCATAGGTGCTGAGCGCGGAGGCGGCACCGCGGGTCAATGCGGATTTGCGGCGCTTGTCGCGATGCAGGTCGAGCGAATGCCGGCGGAAGTAGTGCCCCGCCTCGTGCCCGAGGACTGCCGCCAATTGCGCTTCGTTGCGCACGCGGGCCAGCAGGCCCGTGTTCACGATCATCATGCCCGAGGGAAGCATCGCCGCGTTCGGCGCCGAGTCCCGCATCAGGTAGATGCGCAGGTCCGGCGCGCCCCGGCCGATGAGCCGCTCGACGATCGCGTGAGTGTAGGCTTCGAGCTCCGGGGCGATGAGACGCTGAGGGGAATTACGGATCGCCTCTTCGACGCGTTCCAGTTTCAGCCAGATGTCGCGCTCCTCCGAACCCACGGGTTGATGGTCGGCGTCGACTTTCGGCTCGAGATCGGTAGGCAGGACGGCCGCCCGCGACGGCGTCTCCATGACAGCCCACAGAAACAGGACCGCGGCCGACTGGATCCAACGTGTCACCCATCCCTCCCGTTTCGCCAGTCTACTGCAGCACCTCGTTGATTCTTCTGCGTCCGGGCACCTGCCGGTGACAGGGTGGCCAGGCGCGCACTGGCCGTGCACGCGGCCGACCCGGTGCGGAATATCTTTCGCGTCAGTTAGTTAGATACTCGGGACACCGGCCGGCCGGGAACACAGATTTACACAGACTCCCGATGGGTGTCGTGCAAAGCTCGCCTCCACGTTTACGAGGGAGGTGGCCATGAGACGTCCGCTCGATTCGCTGGTGATGCTGCCGTGCCTGGTCCTGGTGTCCGTGATGACGCTGTCGGCCTGCGGCGGCTCGGGCAGCGCCGATGGCTCGTCCCCACGCGACGACTTCCAGTTGAACGAACTGCGCTCCTCCAGGCAGCGTCTCACGTCGCCGCTGGTCAGCTACGAAGACGCCGCCACCTTCGCGAACGACAACCTCGCATTCTCGATCGACCTCTACCACCAGATCCGGTCGCAGGATCAGGGCAATTTCGTGTACTCCCAGACCAGCATCTCGACCGCGCTCGCGATGTTGTATGCCGGCGCGAGGACGACGACCGCGACGCAGATGGCCGATGCCCTCCGCTTCAGCCTGCCCGCCCCGCGCCTGCACGCCGCCTTCAACGCGCTGGACCTGGCGCTGACCACTCCGCCGCCCGCCGGCGACTCGGCGTCGTTTCGCCTGAACATCGCGAATTCGATCTGGATCCAGCAGGGATTGAACGTCCTGCCTGCCTATCTCGACGTGCTCGCGGAAAATTACGACGCCGGCCTCTTCACGGAGAATTTCTCGTCCGCACCCGAGCCGGCTCGCCAGTCGATCAATCGCTGGGTCGCCGATGCGACGGAGAATCAGATACCGGCACTGTTCCCCGAGGGATCCATCAACACGCTCACCCGGCTGGTGTTGGCCAACGCGGTCTTCTTCCACGGCGACTGGAAAGTGCCGTTCCGGAAGGACAGCCCGAACGCGACCTTTCACGCGCTCACCGGCGACGTTTCCGTGCCGATGATGAACGGCGAATACAACGCGGGTATCTGGAGTGGCCCGGGCTGGAATGCCGGCGCGCTCGATTACGTGGGCGACACGACCACGATGATCATCGTGGTTCCGGACGCCGGCACGTTTTCGGGCTTCGAGGCCGGGCTAACTACCGAATCCGCCGGAGCGATACTCGCGGGTGCGCCGCCGGCGGGCGGCGCCAACCTGATCATGCCGCGCTTCGAGTTCGGCACCGAAGTTCCGCTCAACCAGTCACTGTCTGCGCTGGGAATGCCCGTGGCATTCGGCGACGGCGCCGATTTCTCGGGCATCGACGGCGCGCGCGACCTGCAGGTTCAGAGCGTCATCCACAAGGCGATCATCGCCGTGGATGAGAAGGGAACGACCGCCTCCGCCGCCACCGGCGTGGGGATGGGAGTGGTCTCCGCGCCCCCGACGCTCGTCGTCGATCGCCCGTTCCTGTTCTTCGTCCGTCACAACCCGACCGGAGCGATACTGTTCCAGGGCCGGGTCGTCGATCCTTCGGAAAGCTGACGACCGCGACCCTGCGCCTCAGAAGGTGTAGCGCTCCCCGTCGGCGGGAATGAGCACCCGCTCGCCCGACTTCGTCTCGTCGGCGAACGCTCGCAGATCCTTGCGCGACAGAGTTGCGTGGTTCACGGCTTCCATGTGCACCGCGACGATCTTCGCGTCGGGCAGCACCTGGCTCGCGCGCAGCACGTCGTCCCTCCCCATGATGATCGATCCTTCGAAGCCGGCGATCTGCGCGTAACCCGCGTTCAGGATGACGACATCCGGGCGATGCCGTTCGAGCGCGGCTTCGACCGGCGGGCTCCACGTCGTGTCGCCGGCCACGTAGATAGTCGCGTGGCCGGGTCTCTCGAAGACCACGCCTGTCGTCCTGCCGAGTCGCTTGCGAAGCGGCTCGAGGGCGTACATCTGGTCCGTGCCGTGCTGACCGCCCGTGGGATGCAGGCGCGTGCCGTTGAACTCGAGTCCGGCCGAACCCAGCACGCGAACGTCGGTGAAACCATCGGCGCGCACGCGCGCGGCATCCTCGTCGTCCTGCACGAACATGGGGATGTTTCGCGGCACGAGGCGACGCGCGGCCTCGTCCCAGTGGTCGGCGTGCAGGTGGGTGAGCACGATGGCGTCGACGTCGAGCACTTCCTCGACGGGCATCGGCAGCGCCGTCAGCGGCATGCGCAACTCGCTGCGTACCGTGTTGGCGAAGCCGGGATACGCATCTTTGTCGCCGAGCATCGGGTCCACGAGGAATGTCGTTCCGGCGTATTCCAGCTTGAGAGTCGCGTTGCGGATGAGCTGGAAATTCACGGGCTGTGTGGCCCGCGCGCCGGGTGCCCGTTGCCCGGAGCTGCTTGCGCAGGCGCCGAGGGCCAACGTGGTGGCGGTGACGACGGCGGTGACGATGGACCTGGATGTATTCATGGCATTGACCTGTCGCTGGTTGATTCGAGGTGGCGGCAGTCTCGGCTCCCCCGATACAGTTGCCGAGGGTCACGAACGACAATCTCCGGGGCGAAAACGACAATGGCTCAGGCGCGAACCATCGAGATCGGGCTGGCGTGTTATCCGGATTGCCAGGAGGCCGCGGTGCTGGGTCTGACCGACCTGCTGGTGATGGCCAGCAACATCGCGACGCGCCATCGCAAGCAGTCGGTCGCCGCGCTGCGTGTCACGCACTGGCGCAAACGAGCCACGGACGCTCCGCCGTCCCGCACTTTCGACAGCGCGCCCGACACCACGACGAAGATGACCGCGCTCATCGCGCCGCCCTCGCTGGTCGCACCGATCCCGGCGCACGAAGCCGCAAGCTGGCTCGACTGGTTGCGCTCGCATCACGCGAGCGGCGTGATGCTCGCGTCGGTGTGCGCCGGCGCATTCCTGCTCGCCGAGACTGGATTGTTAGGCAGGCGCACGGCGACGACGCACTGGGCATACGCCGAACGATTCCGGCAGCGTTTCCCCGACGTGCGGCTCGATACCGACAAGCTGATCGTGGACGATGGCGACATCGTCACGGCAGGCGGCGTGATGGCATGGACGGATCTCGGACTGCGGCTGATCTCGCGATATCTCGGCCCATCCGTGATGGCCGAGACCGCGCGCAGGATGTTGCTGGATCCGCCGGGCCGCGAGCAGCGTTACTACAGCGCGTTCTCGCCCGATCTCACGCACGGCGATGCCGCCGTTCTCAAGGTGCAGCACTGGATGCAGGCGAACGACGCCAGGGAGGTGTCGCTAGCTACTCTCGCGCGCAAGGCGGGCCTCGAGGAGCGGACCTTGATGCGCCGGTTCCGCAAGGCGACGGGCATGACGACCAACGAATACGCCCAGCAATTGCGCGTGGGCAAGGCGCGGGAGAAGTTGCAGTTCGAGGCCAAGCCCATCGATCGCGTCGCGTGGGATGTGGGATACGCGGATCCGAACGCCTTCCGGAAAGTGTTCACGCGCATCGTCGGACTGACCCCGGGCGAGTACCGCCGCCGGTTTCGCGCGGCTTGAAAACGCAGCAGGCAGGGCGCGCTGCCCCGCCCGCTGCGTCCGCGGCTGCCGCTTCCGGCGTATCGCTAGTCCCTGAAACGCATCGCATCCAGCTCCGGAAAGGCATCGAACACCAGCTCGATCGGCAATGCGAATCCGATTCCCTGAGTGCCACGCAGGACCATGGTGTTGACGCCGACGACCCGGCCATCCTCGGTGAGCAGCGGCCCGCCGCTGTTGCCCGGGTTGATAGGCGCGTCCGTCTGAAGCAGACGTCGTTCCGCGTTGACGCGTTCGCCGGAGTAGACACCCGACGTCAGCGTGAAGGCCATGCCGGATGGATTGCCGATGGTGTACAGGCGCTGTCCGTACTTGAGGTTCGTCGATCGACCCGCGCGCACGAACGTGCAGAATTTCGCCGGTAGCTTGAACAACGCGAGGTCGACGTCCTCGGCAATCTTCGCGTCCAGGCCTTCGTAACGTCGGCCGTCCGCGAGCGTCGCCGAGAACCCGGCGCGACTTTCCTTGTTGACCGTCTCGATGACGTAATTCTTGAAGTGCTTCTCGGGATCCGAAAGCGCTTTGCGCATCTCCGCGATCTTGTGTTCGAGCACGGCCTGCTCGACATTGGTCCCGGGCTGATTGCGCAGGTTTTGCAGCCGCCCTTCGGCGATTCGAAGCGAGTATCGGAGGCGGTCCACGGCCTGGGCCAGTCGGGCCTGCGTGTCCCGATCGCGCACGGCGCTGTCGGCCATCCTGGCCCCGTCCATCTCCACCACGTGCCGGTTGGTGACGACGTTGCATTGTCCGTCGACGATGAATCCCGAACCCATCCCGAATGGAGTCTCGATGAGAACCGTTGCGTCGCGCGCGGCTTCGAGCGGTGTCGCTGAATCGGCCGGGTCGGCCTGACTACTGACGAGCTCTTCGTCTTCCTCTTCTTCATCCCCGGCTTCTTCCTCGTCTTGCGCCGGCGGAGGCTCGATCGTCCGCAAGTCCGTCCGAACGGCCACCGGCTTGACGGGAGCTGGGCGCTCGTCCTTGTCGCGCATGAACCAGAAAACCAGCAACCCGGTGACGGCAGCCGTGACGACGATCGGGCCGATGCCGATCTTCGATTCAGTCGGCGTGTCTCGAGACCCGCCGCGGCGCGCGGGCGGCTTCGGCGCAGCCGACGTAGCGGCCAGCTTCGAGAAATACACCCCACAGGACTCGCACTTGTCCGTGGATTCCTGCTGATGGTGGCACTTCGGGCATTCCATCGGGGCGTTATATCAGGACTGTGCCGGGCGGGAGTTCCGGTTGGGTCTCAAATCCCGCAGGTAGCTAGTTTCGCGGAGCGGCCGGTGGGGGCGGGCGGCCCTCCGCTCGGAAGCTTGTTACCGTGTCACGGTGACGGCGATATCTGGTTCAGTTGCGAGCCGGTCGTAACCGGCCAATTAGAAGGCGTGGTGAATGGCGCCGGAAGCTGGATTCATGTTCGACGCGCCCTTCTTGCCCCGAGCGCGAACAAGAGCAGTAACAGGGACGGATCGAAAGATCCGCCGCCGCAGCCTGCTCCGCCGCCGCCGCCGTCGCCGGATGGCGGGGCCGGAGGCTCGGGCGGCGCCGGACCGGATGCCGGCAGCGGGACCACGCACGAGTAACTGTCGAGCACCGCTTCGATCTCGTCGAGACTGCATTGTGAGAACGAGGTGACCGACGTGCTGATCGACGGCGTCATGATGAATTCGCCCTGCGGCGTGCCCGAGCACCGATCCTCGCCATCGTGGGGTGCGCCGAATACGTGACCGATCTCGTGCGCGGTGATCAAACTATCGAGCGCGGCGTTGCCGTGCGCCATGGCGACACTGGCGGCATAACGTGGGCTGCAGAGCGCGAGCATGTAGGCAATGCCCGCGCTGTCGCCGTTGAGCCGGCGCCCGGTGAACAAGTGCGTGAGTCCGGTCGATGAAAGCGAAGTCCTGTCCCGTCGCAACTGTCCGAGTTCTTCCAACAATTTCCCGGAATCGGTGGTCTCGGAAAGGCCGGCGGTGTGATTGCCGGCGATGTCCACCGACACGACCTGCAGTTGCACTCCGAGCTGTGAGCTGAAGATTCCGTCGACGTTGTTGATGCGCGTGAGAATCGCGTCGCGGGCCTGCGCTTCGCTCGAGTAGCGAGCCAGGTAATCGGCGTCGCCGAGGATGGATATCTCGACGACTTCATCGGGCGCGCCCGACTGGAGTCCCTGCATCCTGGCGCGCACGTCCTTGATCATGGCGTCGTAGGCTGTCGATGCCTCGGGTGGCTTTTCCACCGTGTCGCCGTCGAGCGAAACGCTCTGCTCCATCACGGCGTCCGATAGTTTGAACATCACGGTGCCGGCGGCGCCGTAATTGACTCCCTCCGGCGCCGCATCGACCACGAACAGTTCGGTCCCGTCCCAGATCATGCCGCGCGGCAGACCGTCCTGGATGCTGATGCGCGCCCAGGAACCGGGCACGCCTTCGACGGCTCCCCTGTAGAGCTGCACGGAACCGCCGGCCGCGACATTCGCGAGCCGATGGTTGATCGTCAATTGCAGGCGGAAATCCCGGTCGAACGCCTTGAACTCGAGAGTGGCGGATTCTCCGTGCGCGTCTCGTTTGAGTGAGGGTCGAACGTCTTCGGAATGTTGCGGTACGAGCTTGTCAGCGGCGCTGCTCGATGCCGGCCACGTCGCGACCGCGAGCATCATCGCCGCGATGCAACCGCACGAAGTCCCGAAGGCTGGTTTCCGCATGTCCGGAAGATGCGGTTCCAGGACACCACCCGGAAAGTAGGAATGGCCCGCAGTCGCTGCGGGTGGATGCTGACGTACGGCGGATCATGCCGGGCCCGGGCCGGGGATCGGCCAGTCACCCGCGGCTCATCTCGAACTCAGCCAGCCGTTCACCGTGAGCCAGTCCATGATCGCGCCCTGCCAGCGGTCGCGCGGCATGAGGATGAATCCATGCTGGCCCTTCTGAAACAGGCGCGCTTCGACAGGCACACCCGCGCGCCGCAACGCATCGAAGAACACGACGCTGTTTTCGACGTCGACCAGGCGATCGTCCGCGGCGTGCAGGAGCAGTGTCGGCGGCGAATCCTTCGTGACGTGTAGTTCGTTCGAGAAATAGCGAACCTGCTCTTCCGACGGGCTGGCGCCGAGCAGCGCCTTGCGCGAGTCCATGTGAGTGATCTTCGCGTCCATGCTGATGACGGGATACACGAGGACGAGAAAGTCGGGCCGCAGATCGACGCGATCCGGATTCTCGACGCGTGACTCGCCGAAGCGGGTCGCGAGCGTCGACGCGAGGTGACCACCGGCCGAGAAACCGATGACGCCGATCCGTTTCGCATCGAGGTTCCATTGGGCGGCGCGCTCGCGCACGAAACGCATCGCCTGCTGCGCGTCCTGCAGCGGGCCGATCGACTTGTCGACCATCGTCCGATCGCTGGGGATGCGGTACTTCACGACGAACGCCGCGATCCCGTGATCGACGAAGTAGCGCGCCTGCTCGGCGCCTTCGTATTCGAAGGTGAGACCCGCGTAACCGCCGCCCGGGATGACCACGACGCTCGCCCCGGTGGCCTTTGCCCGCGCAGGTAGATAGACCTGGATGACGGGCCGCGAGACTTTCTGTATCCAGCTCCCGTTCGCCGAAGTCTCTTCGTCGGAGACCGGCTTCGAGTTCGGGATCGCGGCGTCGCCATAGAGCGCAAAGCTCTGCATCTTCGGTGGAAAGATGGCGTCCGGAGGTGGCGCGGACGACTGCGCCAATGCCGCGCCTCCCATGATCGGGCATGCGACGAGCGATACGCAGGCAAACGCCGCGCGGAACGATCTGATCATCACGACCTCATTCACCCGCGGCGGGGCGCGGCGACTAGGACAGAAGAATCTTGCGTGCCTCGCCGTCCGGGTCGTCCACCATCCGGCACTCGTTGTCCCAGACCATCGTCCGGTTAGTTTTCGGATCGGTCGGTTGCCAGGCGAGTCCGGGGATGCTCGGATTTCCCGTTGCGGCGAATCTCGCCCACGCAGACGCCATCTTCTTCGCCAACGCCTGGGCTTCGGGCGTGTTGCCGGTGCCCTGTTCGCAGCGCTTCGTGTTGTCGAAGCAGAACGCGAGCTCCGCGGTGTGCCACGCACCCGGCAGCCCATCGAGAATCGGCGTCTGCCAGGTGAAGTAATACGTGTACGCGGGCGCGGCATCGAGCGCGTGCTTGAACCCTGCCATCTGCACCACGCGATTGCGGATCGAAAGGCCGTTGAGGCCCGGCGCGCCACTGCAGATGTACGACAGCGTCTGGATCTTCTTCTGTGGATAGGCCTTCTTGAGCGCCGCGATGATCGCCACGGCCTTCGCTTCTCCATAGGCCTTGGTGAGATTCGCGCGCCACTCGTCTTCGGTCGGCCGCTGCGACATGCGATTGCCTTCTTCGGTCACAGAGCCGATCAGCATCGGCACGTGCTTCGAGATCTCCGGCGCGGCGTCGAAGAACGACCGCATGTTGACGATCTTTCCATCGACGCAGGGCGACCAGCCGACACGTGGCGCGCCCGGCGCTCCCGGCCCTCCCATCGCGGGTCCCGGCGGGTTGATCTTGGCCGCCGCCGCGTTGCCCGCGGCGAAGAGTTTCGCCCACTCGACCTTCTGCAACGATCCGATGTCATCCGGCGCGAGACCTAACTCTTTCATCGTCTGTCGGGCCAGCTCGCGCTGTTGCTCCCGGCTCGGGATGTTTCCACCGCCGCCGGACATCGCAGCCGCGCGATGGAACAATCCGGCCGCGGACGGCATACCCATCAGGGTCGTCACTTTGGAGCCACCACCGGATTGACCGTAGATCATGACGCGATCCGGATCGCCGCCGAAGTTGGCGATGTTCTCGTGGACCCAGCGCAGGGCCGCGACGATATCCGTCATGCCGACGTTGGCGGAATCTTCGTAGGCAGGCCCGCCGATCTCCGCCGCATCGAAGAAACCGAGAATGTTCAGGCGATGGTTGACGGACACCTGCACCACGTCGTGATGCCGCGCCATCTGCGCGCCTTCGTGCGATGGCAATTCGTACGATGAGCCGAAGCTGAAACCGCCGCCGTGGAAATAGACCATCACGGGGCGTTTGCCGCTCAGGCTCGAAGTCCAGATGTTGAGCTTGAGCATGTCCTCGCTCATCCAGCCGTCGTCCCAGTCCTGGATGAACGTCTGTTCGATGCTCGTCCACGGATGCGTGTTCTGCGGGCAGTTCGCGCCGTAGATCAGCGCGGGATATTCATCCGACCAGGGGGTCGGCGGTTTCGCGGGGAGCCAGCGATTCTCACCGGCGGTGGTCTGGCCGTACGGAATGCCTTTGAACGTGAAGACACCGCCGTCCAGGAAGCCGCGCACTTTTCCGTACTGCGTTTTCGCGATGGCCGAACGCGGCGTCGAGAGATTCCCGGGGCCCTGATGCGCGGCGGTCTTGGTGCTGTCCGACGCGGCAGCGAAGTTCGTCGCCGCCAGTCCGGCGCCCGCGGTCGAGGAAAGGATCAGCGCCTCGCGGCGGGTGAGTCCTGCGCGCTTCTTCGTACCGGCCATGTGTCCCCCTTCGTATGTGGCGCAAACATTCTAGGGGGCCAGTCGCGGCGACCGGAATTCCGATTCGACCGCGTGCCAGTTCGATTTCCGTATCATTGCGCGCGGATTCCGGCCTTGTCAGGTTCCTGTCGTGTTCAAACCGCGCGCCTCGATCCATTCTTCCGGGAGTTGTCGACGCAAATGACCTCCATGGTGCGAAAACTGAGATTGCAGCGTGGCTGGACCCAGGAGCAGCTGGCGGAGCTGTGCGGCCTGAGTGTCCGCAGCATTCAACGCATCGAGCGCGGACAGGCGTGCAGCCTGGAAACCCAGAACGCGTTGGCCGCCGTGTTCCAGGTGGATCGCTCGGTTCTCGATCGCCATGAAAAGCCCAGCGAATCCACCCCGGCTGACAATGGGTCTCTGCGTGCCGACGAGCTCTCCGCGCTCAGGGAGTTGAAGGGACTCAGAGATTTTCTGAGCCACGTGTTCCTTTTCTGCCTGGTTGTCGTCGCGGGCGGGATCGTCTTCGGCTTCGAGCATTCGTGGATGCTCTGGGGCGCGATCGGATGGGCCACTGGCATCGTCGGGCATGGCCTCGCCGCCTGCGAGGTCCTGAGCATTCTCGATTTCGAGTGGGAGAAGAAAGAGTTCGAGAAACGCACGGGCCGCAGCCTGCGCGTGATATCCGCCGAGCGCGGAGTCGATCGATCCTTGTTTGCAAAAGTACAGGAGACTGCGATGAAGTTGTCTGCAGGTTTGAGTTCAGCGGCGGCGCTTGCCGGTGTCGGGTTGCTGGCCTGGGTCTCGTATGACGCGGGCAGTGTCACGAACACGCTCGGGTTGCGGCCAATGGACGAGGCGGCGGTGGCGCTGGCAACGCTGTCGCTGGGAGCGTTCCTCGTGGTCTTCGGGATCTACTCGTGGCGCAAGGCCAGGATGGCCGCGCCGGCGCAGGTGGTTTGAGGTAACCCGAGTCTACGCACGCCGCGCGCTCGGCTAGAATCGGTCCCCCACAACTTCTGCCTGGGGATCTGTCATGTGCGAGCGCGATTCGAACGACGACATCCTGCGCGGCAACGAGCTCTCGCGCCGCCAGTTCGGCACGCTGGGTCTCGGCGCCACATTGGCCGCGATGCTGCCCAGGATCGCTTCGGCCGCCGAGGTCACGGAGTCCGAGGTGGAGATCAAGACGCCAGACGGTGTCTGCGATGCGCACTTCGTGCATCCGGCGCAGGCCACCGCAGCCGTTCTGGTGTGGCCGGACATCTTCGGACTTCGCCCCGCGTTCCGGGCGATGGGCAAGCGGCTCGCGGAAGCCGGCTACGCCGTGCTCACCGTCAATCCTTTCTACCGCTCCGTCAAGGGACAGCCCGCGAGCCGCGAGGACGCATTCAGCTTCGCGCGCACGCTCAGTCCCACCACGCACGTGAGCGATGCGAAGGCCTTCGTGGCCTGGCTCGATGAGCAGAAGGCCGTCGACACGAAACGCAAGATCGGCACGACGGGCTACTGCATGGGCGGGCCCATCGTGTTCCGCACCGCGGCATCGCTGCCGGAACGCATCGGCGCCGGCTGCTCGTTCCACGGCGGTGGATTGACCACGACGAACGACGACAGTCCGCACCTGCTGATTCCGAAGATGAAGGCCAGCATGCTGGTCGCGATCGCGGACAACGACGATCAGAAGGACCCGACGTCGAAGGACATCCTGCGCAAGGCGTTCGACGACGCAAAGGTCACGGCGGAGATCGAGGTATACAAGGGCGCGAACCACGGCTGGATGCCGCCGGATTCGCAGAACCACAACGCGGCGGCGGCCGAACGCGGGTGGGAGCGGAAGCTGGCGCTGTTCAAGAAGGCGCTGGCGTAGGCCCGACTCGTCTAGTTAGCCGGCGGGCCCATGAAGATTCTGGTTACAGGAAGCTCCGGCCACCTCGGCGATGCGCTCATGCGTACGCTACCGGCGCACGGGCATGAGGCGCTGGGCGTGGACGTATTGCCCTCGCCCTTCACGCACGTGACGGGCTCCATCGCCGATCGCGCCTTCGTCGACAGGTGCATGCGCGGCGTGGATGTGGTGTTACACGCGGCCACGCTGCACAAGCCGCACGTGGCCACGCATCCGCGCCAGGCCTTCGTCGACACGAACATCACCGGCACGCTCAATCTGCTCGAGGCCGCGGTGGCCAACAAGGTGCGCTCGTTCGTCTTCACCAGCACCACGAGCACCTTCGGCGATGCGCTCACGCCGCCGCCCGGAGCTCCGGCCGCGTGGATCACGGAAGAAGTGGTGCCGCAGCCGAAGAACATCTACGGCGTGACCAAGACCGCGGCGGAAGATCTGTGCAGGCTCTTCCATCGCAATCACAAACTACCCTGTCTCGTGCTGCGCACCTCGCGGTTCTTTCCGGAGAACGACGACGTGCCCGAGCGCGCCTCGGAGTACGAGGACGCCAACCTCAAGCTCAACGAGCTGCTCTACCGCCGGGTGGACGTGGAAGACGTGGTGAGCTCGCACCTGCTCGCCATGGCGCGCGCGCCGGAGCTGGGGTTCGACAAGTTCATCATCTCCGCCACTTCGCCGTTCACGCGCGAGGACCTTGCGGAGCTCGGCCGCGACGCGCCCGGTGTGCTCGCGCGTCACGTCCCGGAGTACGCCGCTGTCTATGCGGCGCGCGGCTGGAAGATGTTGCCCACGCTCGACCGCGTGTACGTGAACGACCGCGCGCGCGAGAAGTTGGGCTGGAAGCCCGTGTACGATTTCCGCGCGGCGCTGGCGCGCGTCGCGTCGAACCAGGACTTTCGCAGCGAGCTTGCGCGGGAGATCGGGTACAAGGGATACCATCGCTCGCGCGAGCGGGCGGCCAAAGAGCTCGAACCCTGTTAGCGGATCACTTCGCGGACGCAACCTCCGCCGATGCTGTTGCATCGCGGTAGTAAGCCTCGGCCAGCAGGCCGATGATGCCGCCCTTGGAGAGGTGAAGAATTTCGCCTTTGTACAGGCACTGCCCGTACACCTTCGAGAGCGCGGTCATCGCCTCTTCCTCCATGTCGGATCCGGCGGTGGACAGGATCGCGTCGCGCGCGTGCTCCGGATCCAGGTGGACGACACAGCTCGCGAACTTCAGTGGATCGGTCTCGTCGAGGAACGTGCCCTTGTTTGCCGCCGGAGTCGTCTGGGCGCCGGGTTCCGCCGCGGTGAAGACGTCTTTCCTGCCCAGGTCCTTGCGCACCAGGGCCTTGTACAGGCTGCCGCGGAAGGTCGGTCCGCTGAAGTGGATCTGGGTGTTGTAGGTGCACTGGGTCTTCGAGAGCCCGCTGAACAGCTTGTTCTGTTCCGGGGAATCGGCCGGCAGCGCCAGCGCCTGCATTACACGCTTGCGCCGCATGTCGAGCACGCACGCCGCGAACTGATCCATGACCTTGCGAAAGGGATCGCCCGTGAACGTTCCCTCGCGATCCCCGGTGGCGGGCCGTTCTCGCGGGATGATGCTCTGGGCTGCCAGGGGGCCTGCCACCAGCAGGGCCAGGAGAAGTGCGGTGAGGTTCTTCATATAGTGGCCTCTGCTCCCCGCCGCCCGATCGTGACAGGCCAACCCGCTCGAGGTCAGCGCCGCGCGTGCAGGATGCGGTACAGCGGATCGCCCCGCCTGTTGGTGTCGCGCGCATAGGCGTATTCCCAGACCATCGGCGTGGAATACAGCACCATCCCCCGACCCGTGGTCGGGTTGATGGTCAGCACGACGCTCGCCGCGCAGTCGGTGTGCAGGCCGTTGCCCGTGGCCGGGCACCAGCGGTAGATGCTGAACTTGCGCTCCGAGGCTTGCGTCGACGTACCCTCCTCGGTTTCGATGATCACCTGCCCGCGGCGCAGGTAGCCGCGCGGCTTGCCATATTTGGCCACGAGCTGGTCGAGCGCGCGGTCGTAAACCGTCACGTGATCCGCCGGTAGTTTGGCGAGCTCCTCGCGCGACTCGCTCTGGAACTCGAGGCGCATGCCGCAGAACTTGTCGATGTCGTCGAAGTGCGGCGGCGGCTCCTTCTTTTTCACCGAGCCTTTCCAGTTCGCGCAGAACTGCCAGACGACCGGGTGCAGCACCACGCCCGTCTGCTCGTCACCCCAGCGGAATCCCTGGCCGGGGATGAGGTATTCGGAGAGCACGTAGAAACCACCCCCCTCGTAATCCCGGTAGATTCGTTGCAGTGTGGCGTGGAAGTCGCAGCCGTCGACGGCGCCACTCATCGGCCCGCCGCCCGGGCGCCCCGGAACACAGGTGAACGCACTTTGCTTCTGCACCGGCACGATGAATCCCGCGCCCACGCCGATGGGTTCGGCGGGCAGACGATCGAAGGTGCCGCGCAGCTCGCCCCAGGTTCTGCCGTCGAAGCCCGAGGGCGGCACGTACTTCACCTTCTTTTCGGCGGCGGCGGTAGATAGGGAGGCCACCAGCAGCAGGCTGGCCAGCACGCGCGGCAGGAATTCCTCGAACGAGTTGGACAAGAGGCCCCTCCACCATCTCATCAGGGCAGGCACTGGCTACTCATTTGCCCTATCGGCGCGGAGAGGTCAACCGGCCTCGTCACACGCCGGGCGCAGGCCTCACTGGTAGCCTCGCGGACGCTTGCGGAAGTGCACGACGCCGCTCTGGTAGTCGATCGCCATCTCGCGCGATTGGGCGAGCACGTCCATGCCGATGAGCACCGTCGGCTCGTCCCGCAGGCCCCAGACATCGAAGATGTGGAAATTGCCGATGTATGCGTGCACGCCGTCGACGACAGTGCGACCGAGGCGCAGGGCCGGCGTCCAGACACTCTCCTCGAGCAGCAAGGGCCGGCCGAACGTGAAGGCGTGCCCGTCGCGATACTCGATCGATCGCGCCGCGACGTCGCGCAGCGCCTCGCGGAATCGCTCGTTGCCGATCGAGATGTCGGAGCCCGTGTCGATCAACACGTTGACGCGCACGCCCACGATCTCTCCTTCCACCAGCAACAGCGAGCCGAACCGCAGTTGCGCCGGCACACTGAGCCAGCCCTTCATCGACAACTGCGCGGCGCTCTCGTAGATAGCCACGCAACGTTTGTCGAAATCGAGGTGCAGCAGGCGCCCGGACATGCCGTCGACGCCCAGCAAGCCGTGTTCGCCGTCCAGCATGGGGCCGTCGAGCACGGGCGTGTCGCCTTGCGACAGGCGAAGCGAACCGAACGAGAGAGATTCGACGTGCACGAGCGTGGCGGACTCGGGGCCGACGATCGAATGCACCACGTCTTCGCCCGAAGGCGTCAGGCCAAGGCGCTCGGCGAGCGACCTGGAGAGCACCGAGCGATTGGCGCCGGTGTCGATGATGAAGCGGAACGGTCCCTGGCCGTTGATGCTGATGCGGGCAACGGCGCGGCCGGCGCTGTCTTTTCGGGTTTCCCCCGCGACACTGGGGGCATCGGATTCGAGCGGCTCGCACGCATGCGACGGTACGGCGACTGATATCGCGCTCGCGACAATCAAGGTTGCGGCCACGATCCCGATGCAGCGGCGCGACATGCGCGGACTATGCGCTGGCGCGCGAACGCGCTCAAGTTAGCCGCGCGTGATCCCGGGAACGGGACACGCCGAGCCTGCCGCGTGCCCGAAGCTAGATCGAGTACTCCGCGCTCCCCTCGACGACGGTCTGCACGAGTTTCGGCTGCTCACCCGCTTTCCATCGGCTCGCGCGGTGCCGCACGCGATATCGCAGCGGCCCACCGTCCGGCGACTCGCTGCGTTCGAACGGCACCGGGATGCAGACGAATTCGGTCTCTAACCAGTCGGGAGTCACCGTGACCAGGCCATAACCGTGCCCGCCGAAATCCACGAACTCGAGATGCGGCGCAACCGCGGGGTTGTGAAGCTTGCGTGCTTCGGCGGTGCTCGTTTCCGACAGCGCCATGGCGGCACGCACGCCGTGCAGCAGCGTGTAGTTGAATGCAGGGATTTCGTGCTTCTCGCCCGCGTAGTACAGCGCCCGCAGCGGATGATCCGGCTTCACGATGAGGTCCATGATCTCGGCGAGCCCCTGCGCCGATATCGAACCCGTGACGAACTCGACGCCGACCGGTTGATAGGTGCGTGGCGGCAGATCGGCGGAGGTCAGTCCCGCCCAGAACGAATGCTTGTCCCCGGCCACGATCGCAAGCCCGGTGACACCCTTCTTCCGCAACTCGTCGTAGATCAGCGCATGCTCGGCGTAGTACCCGCCGTTCGCGAGCGCAAAGCCCGTGCCCGGCCACTTCGGACCCATCCCCTCGGGTAGATTGCCGAGGTCCGTGCGCCACGAGAGTGTGCCGAACGAATGTCCCCACACCTTCCAGGGCGCCTGGCTCGTAGTCAGTCGATCGATGAGCCACGCCCGCTGCTTCGGCCCCAGGTAACTCTGCATCGGCTGATCGACGCCCGGGTTCGGAATATCCTTCCCGTCGAACCGCAATGTCGCGGGCGGCTTGCCGCCGTTCGCGGCGCGGCCGTCGTCGATGATGCGCGCGGTGTCTTCGTCGATGAACATCGGAAAACCCGCCGGCGCCACCGGGGAACCGTCCGCGTCGGCGATCTTGTACGAACGGTTGTCGGTGAGGATCAACTCGGCGTTGCGGCCGTAGCGGAACGCGCGGTAGATAGTCAGGCTCCCGACGGCCGCCGCGTTGTCCGCGCCGAGTCCGAACCCGTTCTCGTCGAACTCCGCGATCGGCGTGTCCTTGACCGCGGGCGCCTCGAAGCGATCTCGGGCCGCGCCGGGCTGCGCGACTCGCGCGGGCTGGAACTCCCACCACGCCTGGTTGGCCGCGACCTTCTTCGTCTGCGCGGGCCGCATCTCGCCGCCGAACACCTGGATGCCCTGGAATCCCTGCCACGAGAACTCGTGGTTGTCCCACACGGGCACGAACGGCCAGCGGGCGCGCGCGTCCTGCAGGTCGGGATCGGTGAGATAGGCGCGATAGATGGTGCGGTAGTCCGCGAGCGTCACGGGGATGTGGTAGCTGCCGACCTTGTCGCCGTCGGGGTACTTGAAGAGCGCGCGCACGCGGCGGCCGCGGTCCTTGCCGTCCGGTACCTCGTCAGGGTACTTCACAACCTCGTAGATGAAATCGCCGAGGTGCAGCACGAAGCCCATCTGCTCCGCGCGCGGGCGGCGCTCGTCCTCGTGGATCATGCGGCGATACGCGTTCGCGGCGCCGATCGTCATGTCCTGGCAGCTCACGAACGTGAAGCGGACCGGGCGCGCGTCTCCCTCGCGGGGCGCGGTCAACGTGCGGCCGACGCGACTGCCGTTGCCGTCGGCATCGGTGAAGCGATACCAGTACTCGGTCGCGGGTCTGAGCCCGGCCGCCATGAACCGGCAGGTCCAGTCGGTATCGGCCGTGACCTCGGCCTTGCCGCGCACGACGACTTCGCGAAATGCCGGGTCCTTCGCGACTTCCACGGTGAGTAGATAGGCTGGCCGCGGATCGCCCTCCGCCGGCTGACGGCGTGTCCACAGGATGACGCTCTCCGGTGCGGGATCCCCTGAGGCAACCCCCTGCGGATACGACTCACGACGCTCGCGCCACGTGGGCGCCGCCGCGCTGCCTGTCCCGAAGGCGAGCACGGCGCCTACGGCGGCCGCGGCCTCGGCAAACTGTCTGCGAGTCAGCATCCGGGCATGATGCGTCGGGCTCCGCGCCCGCGCTCATCGGTTCACCGCACGGCTGGGCGAATTCGAGCTGGAACCCGGGGGACGGCGCGCTAGTCTTCACCCCAGCAATTTCCTGCAGGAGCATTCCATGTCCGTCTCGAGCCGATCCCTCACGTCGATCTCCGTTGCCGCAGCCGTGCTGCTGGTGCTCTCCGGCTGCCAGCGTGCCGCCGAGGAGAAAACGGCTGCCGCGCCCGCCGCCTGGACGCTCGACGAAAGCAAGCTGCAGCAGCCCATCCGCTTTGCCGCAACGGACCTGGATCCGGCGCAGAACGCCTGCAAGGATCTCGGGGCCTACGCGAACGGCAAGTGGCTGACCGAAAATGAGATTCCCGCGGACGAGCCGGCCTGGGGCGCATTCGTCGTCCTGAACAATCGCTCGCTGGGCGTTCGGCAGCAGCTCGCCGAGCGCATCGCCGCCGAGCCCAATGCCACGGGCGTCGACAAGATCATCGGCGACTTCTGGGCCACGGGCATGGACGAGCAGAAGCTCGACGAGGCGGGGCTGACGCCGCTCGAGAGCCGCTTCGCCGCCATCGACGCGCTCACCGACGGGCCTTCCATCGCCGAGCATCTGCGCAAGCTCGCCGCGGCCGGCGAGAACCCGCTGTTCACGTTCGGCGGGGAACCGGATTTCAAGAATTCCACGATGTACATCGCGTCGGCCTTCCAGGGTGGCCTGGGCCTGCCCGACTCCACGTACTACACGCTGGCGGACAAGAAGCCGATCCGCGACGCGTACGTGAAGCACATCGCGAAGCTGTTCGAGCTCGCGGGCACGCCGGCCGACGAAGCCGCGAAGCAGGCGGCCGCGGTGCTGGCGTTCGAAACCCGCCTGGCCAAGGCGTCGAAGTCGAGCGAGCAGCTCTCGCGCGACGTGGAGCTCTACTACCACCCGGTGAAGATGGCCGAAGCGGACAAGCTGGCGCCTAACTTCCCGTGGACCAAGTTCTTCGAATCGCAGGGAGTCGCGACGCCCGAGTGGTTCTCGCTGGGCGTCCCCGCGTTCCACAAGGAAGTGAGCAAGATGATCGCGGACGTGCCCGTGTCGCAGTGGCAGAGCTGGTTCCGCTTCAAGGTGCTCGATGACGCGTCGCCTTATCTCAGCGAGCCGTTCGTCACCGAAAGTTTCGAGTTCTACGGCAAGACGCTGCAGGGCCGGAAGGAGCAGCGGCCGCGCTGGAAGCGCGTCCTGGGCATGATCGAAAACTCCGTCGGCGAGGCGATGGGACAGCGTTACGTGGAAGTGGCGTTCCCCGCCTCTTCGAAGGCGCAGATGGAGCAGCTCGTGGACAACCTGCGCGCTGCCTTGAAAGTCCGCATCGAGAATCTTGCGTGGATGAGCGACGCCACGAAGAAGAAGGCGATGGAGAAATGGGGCGCGTTCAACACCAAGATCGGCTATCCCGACAAGTGGCGCGACTGGACCGGCCTCACTACCAGCCGCGACAGCCTGTACGGCAACGTCGCCGCGGCCAGGGAGTTCAACTACCGCTGGAAGCTCGACAAGATCGGCAAGCCCGTCGACAAGACCGAATGGGACATGACGCCGCAGACGGTCAACGCCTACTACAACCCGCAGCTGAACGAGATCGTGTTCCCCGCGGCCATCCTGCAGCCGCCGTTCTTCGATCCGCAGGCCGACGATGCGCTGAACTATGGCGCCATCGGCATGGTGATCGGCCACGAGCTGATCCACGGCTATGACGACCAGGGCTCGCGCTTCGGACCTTCGGGCAACTTCGAGCAGTGGTGGACGAAGAAAGACGCCGCGAGCTTCGAAAAGCTGACCGGCAAACTGGTTTCGCAGTACAACGACTACATCGCCGCGCCCGGACTCACCGAGAAGGTGAACGGCAACCTGACACTCGGCGAGAACATCGCCGACCTCGGCGGACTGAACGTTGCCTACGACGCGCTCCAGATGGCGACGGCCGGCAAACCCGATCCGAAGATCGACGGCCTCACGCGCGATCAGCGGTTCTTCCTCGGCTTCGCCGCGGCCTGGCGCGAGAAGTACACGCCGGAACTGACCAAGCTGATCATCGCCTCGGATCCGCACGCGCCCGGACGTGTGCGCGCCAACGGCACGCCGACCAACATGGAGTCGTTCGCGAAGGCGTTCGGCTGCAAGGAAGGCGACCCGATGGTCAACAGCGGAGACAGGAAGGTCGTGATCTGGTAGCCGGCTCGTGGGCGCCTGGTCTATCTACCAGGCGCCCCGGGAGAGCGGCGGATCGATCGCCGTCAGCCTGGCGGGCGGCTCAGCCAGCCATTCGACTGCAGCCAGTCGGCGTGTTCACGCGCTCAGCGGCATTCGATCCGATCCCCAGCGGGTTTGCAGTAATCGCCGAACCCGTGCACCCGCCAATAGTCGGTCATGCCCAGGTCTCCCACCAGCGTCGCGAAGCCCGGCAATCTGCGGGCTTCGGCGAACAGCGGATGCCAGAGCACACCCGGATGCGCGCGACGCGATATCACCTCGTCCAGTATTTCCAGCGCAGTCTGCGGGTCGGCGTAATGCGCGGCCCACAACGCAAGGGCGACTTTCTCGGTGTCGTTCGCGGTAGCCGCGATCGCACGTATCTGTGGCGCGGCGCTCTCAGGGTCGTCGAGGAATTTCGCCAGGCGGCGATGTATGGCCGCGGCGGGGACCTGGTCAGTGATCGCGTCCAGCCTGCGCTCGAGCTCCGACCGGTCGCCGCTCGCGAGCGCAGTGCTCATGCCGAAGTCCAGCAGGCCTTCGCGCAATCCGTCCAGCTGCAAGCCGCGATCGACCTCGCGGAGCGCGGATGCATAGTCACCCTTGGCCAGGTAGGCCATTCCCAGGAAGCCGGCGTACGCGGGCGCGAGCGGATCGTGAGCGCGCGCGCTCTCGAGCACGGGTATTGCCTCGCGAACCCTGCCTACCACCAGCAGAAATATGCCGCGCGGGCCGGCCGACTCTGCGGACATTCCACGTTCGGCAAGGACTTTTTCGAGGCGTTGGAAATATTGGGCGCCGCCCAGCCAGTCTCCTCTGCGTGTCGCCACGACCCCGAGCCCGAGCAACACGTGTGGCGCTTCGGGTGTCAGTTGCCGCGCGCGTTCCAGCGCATCCGCGGCCGCCGGTCGCCATTCGGCGGCGCGCTCCGGAATGGCGAAGGCGGCATTGCTGTAGGTTCCGCTCAGACCCGCCCACGCCATCGAGAACTGCGGGTCGATGCTGACGGCGCGCTGCAAGTGCGCGATGGCGGGTGGAAAAGTCTCGCGCCGCGCGGTGATGTTGAGCGCCATGCCGCGCAGATACTCATCGTACGCCTCGACGTCGTTCGTCATGCCCGGCATGCGTGCGAGGTCACCTAACTTCAGCTTCACCTGCATCGCGGCGCTGACCGCCTTCGCGATTTCGTCCTGGACGGCAAATATGTCCTCGAGCCGCCGTTCATAGGTTTGCGCCCACAATTGCTGGCTCGTGCGCGCCTCGATGAGCTGCGCCGTGATGCGCAAACGGTCGTCGGCCTTGCGCACGCTGCCGACGAGCAGATGCTCCACGCCTAACTTCTCTCCGACCGTCCGGGCATCGCTTCCCTGCCCCCGGAGCTGGAAGGACGACGTGCGCGCGATGACACGCAGGTCGCGCAGTCCCGCCAGACGGTTGAGTACTTCCTCGGTGATGCCGTCGGCGAGGTATGCCTGATCGCCATCGGGCGAAAGGTCCGCGAACGGCAGGACCGCCAGCGAGCGGTCGATGGCCTTTTCTTGTGGACGAAAAACCCACACGAGCGCGAGGATCATCGCGAGCAGCGCGACGGCGATTGCCGGCATCGTCCAGGAACGTTTCGCCGCCCGATCGGGCGGCGCGTCCACGACCGGGGCATTCGCCGGCCCGACCGGCACGATGAGGCGATAGCCCCGCTTGGGGACGGTTTCAATGTAACTCTGGCCGCTGTCCGTACTCCCGAGCACCTCGCGCAACTGGCTGATGGCCAGATAGACCGATCCATCGCTCACGACCACGTTCTTCCAGACCGCGGTCATCAGGTCCTCCACCGACGTCGACTCGCCGGCCCGTGCCGCCAGGTGCATCAGCACATCCATGGCGCGCGGCTCGAGGCGCACGGATCGCCCGTCCCGTAAGAGCAGGTTCGAAGCCGGGTCGGCGATCCAGGCGCCGATTCTGGTTTTCGTGGCGGTCATCGGGGCCAGCGTCGGTTCCTTCGACAGAACTAAGATGAATCTGAGGTTTCCCTCAGGCGTGGCGAGGCATCGGGATTGTAGCGTCCGGGCCGCCCAAACCACCCGACCTGAGGACAAGGCCATGAAACTACTCCGCGGATCCTTCCTGTTTGCTGCAATTGCGCTGGCCAGCGCGAGCCACGCGGCCGAAACACCCGCATCGCCGCTGATCCCGGCGGACGTCGCCGCGATGTTGCTCGAGCACCGCGGACAGTGGCGCGCCGAGGGGTGGGACATCGAGGGGGAGAAGCGCACCCCGGTGAAGGCGAGCTGGGAATGCAAGGCGGCCGTGAACGGCGTGGGAAATTTGTGCACGTGGAATCACGAATGGGTCGACCGGCCCCACGACTCCGCTGTCGACATCATGGGATACGACCCGAAGCTCAAGGTGTTGCGGATGCAGCGCGTCAACGACACGGGAATCATGGGCGCGGGCGCCGAAGTCACCGTGCGCGGAAACACCATGACGGTGGTGCGGGAGTCCACCAGCCCGGATGGCAAGCCGCGCGTCATGCGCAATGAAATCGTGGTTACGAAGCCCGGACAATGGGATCAGCACATCACCTTCGATGAGGACGGCAAGCGAGTGCGGGAATGGCGCCTGACGCAGCGGCGAGTCGAAGATGCGTCGGTTGATGTGACTCGAACTACCGCACCGGGAACCGCGGTGCCCTCTGACGTCGTCGCGTGGCTGGAGGCAGCACGCGGCACATGGCGCAGCGAAGGCGTCATCATCAATGGAGAGCAGCGCACGAAGGCCTTCGCGACCTGGGAATGCGTTGCCGCGGTGAACGGCATCGGCAACGTGTGCACCTGGCACCACGAGTGGACCGACCGCCCCGCGGATTCAGCGCTCGATATCCAGGGCTACGACCCGGACAAGAAGATGCTGAGCACCGCCCGCGTGAGCGACAGCGGGCTGCTCGAAGAACCCGCCACCATCCAATGGCGCGGCAACGGTGTGGGCGGCTCGCGGCAGTTCACCGAGAACGGAAAGCCGGCCGTCATGCACAACGAGGTGGTGGCCAGGTCGCGCGACGAGCGGGCGCAGCGGATGTATGTCGAGGTGGATGGGAAGGTAGTAAGAGAGTTCGTCATCACGCACCGGCGCGTGAAGTGAGGGGACTTCGGCTAAGCTTGGACGCGTATGAGCGAAGCACGCGGCGGATTCGCCAAATTCATGACGTGGGTCGGCATTGCCGCCGCGCTGCTGTCCTTTGGCACCGCGGTCCACCAACTGGTGCAAGCGCAGGGAGAATTGCGGGAAAACCGCCGCGTCGTCGATGAACACCTCGTCACCGCGCAGCAGCACATGAAGGCAGGCGACTACGCAGCGGCGTGGGACAACCTGCAGACGGCAAGCACGACCGCGCAGCTCGATGGCCTCTTCGCGAAGCTGCTAGGCGGACTGAGCGAGGAGCGGCAGCGGGTGCGCACCGCCCAGGAAGACCTGGCGATGCAATGGATTCGCGACAGCCGCATCAAGGAAGGAGAAAGCTTCGCCGAACTATCCGACAAGATGGTCAACGTGCTCGCGGCCGGCGCCACCTCCTCGGACGGCTCACGCAAGGCCGATCTGCTCGCGCACCTGGGCTGGGCGTATTTCCTCCGCCATCGCAGCGGCGATCGCAATGTGAAGCCGGAAGTGACGTATCGCGAAGCCGTGGCGATCGATGCGCAAAACCCGTACGCCAACGTGTTCTGGGGGCACTGGATCCTGTGGACTCGCGGGCCGGTTCGCGAAGCCAACGACCGCTTCGCGGCCGCGCTGTCCACGGACCGTGCGCGCGATCAGGTGCGTCGATTTCAGCTTGCCGCCTTCACCAACAACCAGTCGGACGAGTTCAAGGCGGGCTGGCTCCAGGTCGTCGACGACATGCGCGCGCGCGGCGAAGCCATATCGCCCGAGACCTGGCAGCGCCTGTACGACTTGTATTATTTCGCGCTGAACGACCCGGCTCTTTGCAGGATTCTCCAGGACGCGGTTCCGGCTGACAGGCAACTCGAGTTGCAGCGTAGTTTGCTCGACTCCGGTGCGCTCGATCCGGCGGAGCGGCAGGTGACTCGAGCCATAACGGCGCTCACGCTCGAAGCCGCGGCCAGGCAACACGAGGCGCTCGCGGCGTGGCAGGCGTTGCTCGACGAAACCAGGAGCGAGCCGCGCTCGACGCTCACCGCTCGCGCGCGTACCGAGATCAAGCGGCTGTCGGCAGGTGCATCGACCCAAGTTCAGTGACATCTGCCCGCAGGAATCTGCACTGAGCCGGTTTTTCCAGCCTTGCGGCTTATAGAGAAAAGCTCCGCACTCGACCGGAA
This sequence comes from Pseudomonadota bacterium, assembly GCA_023423065.1. Classification (GTDB taxonomy): domain Bacteria; phylum Pseudomonadota; class Gammaproteobacteria; order Steroidobacterales; family Steroidobacteraceae; genus CADEED01. The sequence continues at coordinate 36,352 of JAFAGC010000116.1, read as the reverse complement.
TCCGCCGGCCGTCCAGCAATAAAAAACTCCCGTCGGTTTCCCGACCGGGGTTCCGTCACCGGTAGGGACTGAGCGTATTGATGCGGCCGTTCGCGTCGTAGGTCAGCTCAGCCATCTTCACGGAGCGCAGGTGCGTGACGCCCTTCGACAGCACGGAGTCGTGATAGAACAGGTACCACCTGCCCTGGAACTCGCAGATCGAATGATGCGTGGTCCAGCCGATCACGGGCGTGAGGATCCGGCCCTGATAGGTGAACGGGCCGTAGGGATTGTCGCCAATCCCGTAGCACAAGTAGTGAGTGTCGCCGGTGGAGTACGAGAAGTAGTACTTGCCGTTGTACTTGTGCAGCCATGACGCCTCGAAGAAGCGCCGATCATGATCGCCGGCGAGCAGCGGTTCGCGCGCTTCGTCGAGAATCACCACGGCGCGCGGCGCCTCGGCGAACTGCTTCATGTCCGCGCTGAGCTTGGCGACGCGCGGGCACAGCGCCGGTTCGTTGTCCCCGGGTTCCTCGTTCTTTTCGCCGTACTTGTTGTCGCGATACTTCTGGAGCTGACCGCCCCAGATGCCGCCGAAGTACATGTACGCGGATCCGTCGTCATCCACGAACACGGCCGGGTCGATCGAATAACTACCCTTGATCGCCTCAGGCTCCGGCTTGAACGGACCCTCGGGGCGATCGCCGACGGCCACACCGATCTGGAAAATGCCGTCGGGACGCTTGGCCGGGAAATACAGGTAGTACTTGCCGTCCTTCGTCGCGGCATCCGGCGCCCACATCTGGCGCTGCGCCCACTTCACATCCTTGATGTCCAGCGCGACGCCGCAGTCGGTCGCCGGACCCGCCGGCGAATCCAACCGCAGCACGTGATAGTCGCGCATGTCGAAGTGATCGCCGAGATCGTTGAACGGGATGCCGGCTTCGATGTCGTGCGAGGGATAGACGTAGATCTTCCCCTCGAACACGTGCGCCGACGGATCGGCCGTATAGATGTTCGTCACCAGCGGCTGGGAAATGGCCCTGCGGGTGAGCGCTTCGTAGTCTTCGCCGGAGTAATCGACTTCTGAATCGTTCGACATGATGCTCGAGTTCCTCGTGACTGAGTTTGCCGTCTCTCAACCGCGCGACATCAGGACGTCGCGCGGCGACGCTGCGCCAGTTCGGTTTCGATCCGCGTTTCCATCTGCTTGTTGATCTCGTAGAAGAACAGGACCACGCAGCAGATCAGGAATGGAATCGATGCGTAAACGCTGATCGACAGTTTGACGCCCTGAACCACCTCGGACGACTGCAAGGCGGCATCGGGCACGTAACCGTAGACATCCAGCAGCTTCGCGACCAGAGCGCCGCCGACCGCCAGGCCGAACTTGAGGCCGAGAATCATGGCGGAGAAAACAATAGCCGTGGCGCGGCGATTGTTCTTCCACTCCGAGTAATCGGCGACGTCCGCGATCATCGCCCACAGCAGCGGAATCGTGATGCCGTAGAAGAAGCCGTGGAGGATCTGGGACACGAAGATGGTCTTGATCGCGTCGGGCGGGAAAAACACGAACGCCAGCAGGAACAGCGTCGAAGCGAACAAGCCGGCGCTGAACACGTTGCGTTTGCCGAACCGGTCCGCGAGCGGCCTGGCGAAGCCGATGCCGACGATCATGAAGATGATGCCGCCGCCATTGAAGATGCCGAAGCCGGTGGACACGGGATCGCCGTGGAACCCGATGCCGTCCAGAAACTGCGTCAGCGCCTCCCGGTCGACGAAGTACTGGAAATAGTAGATGTACGAGCCGCCCTTCAACGCCAGGTTGATGAAGACCATCACGATGACGATCACCATCAGCAGCCAGGGCTTGTTGCTGAACAGGTCGACGAGATCCTGCTTCACCGTGGATTTCTGTTCCGGCGTCGGAACGATGCGTTCCTTCGTCGTGAAGAACGTGATGATGAAGAAGATCGTGCCGATGACCGCGAAGATCAGCATCGTCTTCCGGAAGCCCTCCGCCTGGTCGCCGTCGCCGAGCGCGAGCACCAGCGGCAGCAGCAGGACCTGGATGACGAACTGCGCGACCATGACCGCGACGAAGCGGTACGAAGACAGGCTGTTGCGCTCCGACATGTTGCCGGTCAGTACGCCGCTCAGTGCGGCGTAGGGCAGATTGTTTGCCGCGTAGATAGTGACCAGCAGCGTGTACGTGATGGCGGCGTACCAGATCTTGCCGTCCTCGCCGAGGTCGGGCGTCGTGAACGCAAGTAGCGAGAACACGCCGAACGGCACCGCGGTCCACAGCACCCAGGGCCGGAACTTGCCCCAGCGCGTGTTCGTGCGATCGGCGATCAGTCCCATGATGGGATTGAAGATCACACCGCCGAAGAGGCCGCCCCAGAAGATGATCGCGGAGGCGGTGCCTGCCGGGATCTTGTAGATGTCGGTGTAGAAAAACGCCAGGAAGGTGATGAAAGTCTGGAAAATCAGATTGGCCGCCAGGTCGCCCAGGCTGTAACCGATCTTCTCCCCCACGCTCAGACGTTCGGCAGTCGTAGTCATTGTTACCGCTCTCATTGTTATATCGGCGGTCGGAGAGTAATCGTCCTTACAGGGCTCGACCAGTCCGAAGCGTCTTATTTCGGCATCTTCGATAGCAGTCTCGGGATCCCGGGCGGGCCGGTCCGTGATCGCGCTGCCTGCGCTGGCATTCCGGTGAGGGAGAAGCTGAAACCCGACGGCTTATCGGCCCGTCCGGGTGCCGACGCCTCATCGGCGGGAGCGCCTAGCGGAACTCGAAATACTCGTGATGCAGATTCTCCTTCGGTACGCCGAGCTCATCCATCGCCCTGTATACGCGCTCCAACAGCCCTTTCGGCCCGCAGAAGCTGATGGTTACCTGCTCCGGTCCAGAGCGCTTCACCACTTCGCGGAAGCGCTCGGTGAACGCCGGACTCGACGCACCGCCGGACACCGCGACGAGCGTTGCTCCATGCCTTTTCGCCAGATCATTCAGAACCTCGGCCGTGGGGAACTCCCGGCCCGGCGTGTAAAAGTAGAAGAACGTGACCTTCTCGCACCCTTCGTCCGCCGCGTCAGCCAGCCACGCAATGAATGGCGACACACCCACACCGCCGGCGATCCACACTTCCGTCGCCGCCTCCCGGCGGCGCAGGAAGCGACCGAAAGGCGCGTGAATCTCCGCCTCCATGCCAGGGCGCGCCTCGCGCACGAGTCTGCTCGTGTAGTCGCCAAGATTGCGGATCAGCAAGTGCACCCGGCCTGCGGTGGATTCACCGCTTATCATCGTGAACGGATGCGGCTCCCGCAGGCCATCTACTTTCATCGAAAGAAACCCGAATTGCCCGGGAGTGATCCGCAGGACTTCGCGCACAGGCTCCAGTTCCAGGTGCAGTCCGGCCGCCGCGGGGTTTGCCGCGACGACACGATAACGCTGGTGCCTGGAAATCAGCGGATACAGAAGTAGTTTGTATGCGGCCGCCAGCACGCCCGCCGACGCCACTGACGCAAGCCATATGCCGGCGGGACTGGACAGCGTGATCGGAGATTTGAAACTCAACCAGTGCAGGATCACGATGAGGAAGAGCGGGCCGGAAAGTTTGTGCCACCAGCGCCATGTGCTGTACGGGATCTTGCGATTGAGAGCGAGTAACACGATCAATCCCAGCGCAAGCAGACTCAGCTGGCGCACCAGACGTGTGTAGGGTGGCGGGAGCGTGATGATCGACGCGGTCTGCCAGTCGGGCAGGCCGGCTTTGAAAACGAAATGCACCGAAGCGAGTGCCAGCGCCCAGATTGCCAGCCACTTGTGAACCAGGTAGACGCGATCCAGCCCACCGAACAGCGACTCGACGGGCCTCAGTCGGCCGCCCAGCAGCGCGGAGGCGCCCATGAGCGACAGCGCCGACACGCCAGATGACAAGCTGATCGCGGCGGTAGTGAGCCAGTCCTCGCGAGGAATTTCGGCGAGCGTCACGACCGTGCTCACCGCGGTGATGACCGCAATCACGTGCCAGGATGTGATGTGCATCGGCCGACTCCGGAACCGGGCGCCAGGCAGATTACTCCGACTCATCGAACCGCAAAATGTCCTTTCGCGCAACGCGCCGCGTCCGGGAGTGCAGTGCGCCGCATGAACGGTCGTGCCGGCGCGCTGTTTTGTCGATGCTGCTCACCCTGACCGCTCTCGCACAAGAATGTGGAGTCGCGCCGGGCGTGAATTCGGACCTGCGGATCCTTCCGGATGCCGGGTACGTCGTGGTGGTGCTGTCGAACATCGATCCGGCGTTCGCGGGGCGAATCGGCGCGTGGCTCAAATTGCGCCTCAACAACCAGGTGCGGTGATCGCGCGAAGCCGGGTCTCCGCCCGTTCCATTTCCACGCCAGCTCCCACGCGGGCTCCCACGCGAGGCGCCTATCGTTGGTCATGTACCAAGGAGTTAGAGGCACATGAACGTACTGAACGATCTGGTCCGCATGACCACGGTTTTCCTGTTGATCCTTTGTGGGTCCGCACCCATTGCGATGGCGGCCGGTCAACCCGGCGCGGCGGAAGCTTCACGCGGCACAGGCCAAGTGCCGGTCGAGATTCCCAACAACTTTCCCTTCCTCAATCTCGCTGGAACGGCGGCAACCTACAGCACCACCGGCGCTCTGGATCTGAGCAATCCTTTCCACGTTCCGCCGCAGGGATCGAACGGGCGCAAGTGCGAGTCCTGCCACCTGCCGCACGCGGGATGGAGCATCCGCCCGATCGACGTGGAACTGCTGTTCCTGGTCACGGGCGGAACCGACCCGCTCTTCAACAAGCTCGACGCCGACAGTCCGCTGGCCAAGGCCGGAACGCGCAAGGAGCGTTTCGCCGCGTACAGCATGTTGCGCAAGGGACTTTTCCGGCGCGGCGGCAATCTGTCCGAGGAAGCGGATTTCGAAATCGTCAAGGTCGACGATCCGCTGAAGGCCGGCGGCAGTTCGAGCCGCTTCGAATTCTTTCGCCGGCCGCTGGCGACCGCGAACTTCCAGTTCACGCGGAACATCGGTTGGCACGATCAATTCACCAATGGGTCGGGCGACGTGCACGCCGGCCTCACGGCGCAGGCCGCGGGGACTTTTCCGGGCGCCCTGCAGGCCCCGCCAGCGAGCGCCGTGACGCTCGAGCAGATCGTCGGCCACCAGCGGAGCATGAGTTTCGCGCAGCAGTCCGTTTTCGGTGTCGGCTCACTGAGCTCCTGCGGCGCGCAGGGCGGACCGCAGAACCTGTCGCAGCAGCCGCCGGTGGCTGGCCGGTTCACGCTGTACGATGCCTGGATCGGCATGACGCCGGGCTCGTGCACCACCAGACCGGCCGATCGCAAACGCGCGCAGATCGCGCGCGGCCAGGAACTCTTCAATGCCGTGAACGCCAACGGTCGCAGTTGCCGCGGCTGCCACAACGCGCAGAACGACGGCAGCAACGTCAACGGCACGCTGTTCGACGTCGGAGCGTCAGACAAGCAGTTCCGCAAGCCGGGAATGCCGCTCTACACCGTGCGCAACAAGGCGACCCGAGCCGAACGGCTAACTACCGACCCGGGCCGCGCGCTGCGCACGGGTCGGTGGGCGGACCTGAACAAGTTCAAGACTCCCTCGTTGCGCGGAGTGGTTGCGCGCCCGCCCTACTTCCACAACGGCATCGCCGGGACGCTCACGGATGTGGTGCGGCATTACGAAACCGCACTCGGCTTCGTCTACACGCCGGAGGAGCGCGAGGATCTGGTCGCATTCCTCGAAGCGCTCTAGCGCGCCAATCGCACAGCCTACGCTTCGACGAACGGCTTGAATCCCGCCCATGCCATGCGGCTCATGTCGAACGGCATGCTGGCGGGATTCATCATGTCGGCGAGGCGCGGATCGGTCATCACCTTCTTCATGATGCGGTTCTTGTCGGCCTTCGACTTGTAGGTGATCCAGGAAAACACCACGACCTCGCCCGCCTTCACCTTGGCGAGTTTCGGAAAGAGAGAGGTGTAAGTCTTGCCGTCGTGCTTGCTGGTGAGCTGGTCGGCGACGCACTCGACGTACTCGAGAGCTCCGTGGTCACGCCAGACTTTGGCGGACAGGCGGGCGATCTGGCGGTAGCGGGCGAGCTTCTTCTTCGGGATGGGCAGGACGAATCCGTCTACATATCGGGACATGAGCTTCTCCTAGGTAGCTACTACGCAGTCGAACGGCGGAGGCCCGATTCGACACGTGCTGGAAAGATAACTCCAGAGTCAGGCCAAGCGCCTGCGTCGTGACACTGTTCTCACACTATTCCGACGTGATCGGAGAACCTGCGTCACCATGAAAACCTCGTTTTGCATTGCGATCATCGCCCTCCTTGCCATTTTTCCGGCGTCGGCACTCGCCCAGGACGATATGGCGCCGCTGAAGTGCAAGACGGTGCCGCCCGAATTGCGCAAGGCTTATGGCTGCCCGGTGCCGGCGCCGCCGCCGCCGAAGGTGGACCTCGCGATGCTTTCCCAGGTCATCGGCTCCGACGATCCGAGTTGCGCCCAGGTAAAAGTCAACGGACCCGTGACTTTTCGTGGTCGCCGGTTGGTCGAGATCCCGGATATCACGGAGCCTGAGCTGCGGCTTGCGAACCGGCTCATGAGCTCAGGCTGCATGCAGCGTGCGCACAAGCAGCTCGCGACGGTACTGAATGCGAACCCGGAAAATCGCAATGCGCAATACATCGTCGCGCGCATGACCTGGATGACGATGGGAATGCATCGCGCCGAACTCGTGCTCGATGACGTGCTTTCCGCTTATCCCGATTTCGTCTCGGCCAAGGTGCTGCTGGCGGGCATTCGCTTTGAACAGGAACGCCTCGATGAAGTCGCACGCCTGCTCGACGAGACGGAGCAAAGGTCGCCGAACGACATGTGGATCTACCTCAATCGCATGCGCGTCGAGGTATTCCGCAACCCGTCGACCGACATGCGTGCGCGCGCCCTCGAAATCGCCCGCAATCCCGCCTTTCCACCCAATGCGCGCGAGCAGGCCGTGGAGATCGCCAAACATGCGCCCAATCAGGGTTCGAAGGAATTCGAGGAAGTGCTGCGCGCGGCGCTGGACATCGATTCGAATGCGGGCATGGCCTGCAAGGCGCATGAGCTCGCGTTCTGGCTCAGCGAGGCAGAGGGTCGATTCGCGGACGTGATCACGCTGCTCGAGTCACCGCGCATGCAGAAGGGAAACTGCCTGGGGCTGGAAGAGAATCGGATGTTGCTCGCTCAGGCGTATCTGATGCAGGCCGCGAAGATCAGTGCGGGCCCGAGCAGTCAGAATGCGCACCTCGTCAAACGCGCTGATGCGCTGCTGAACGGCGATTACACATCTATCGCGGCACACGCGGCGAGCAGGCCGCAGTATCAACAGCTGAAACCTTTCCTCGACGAGTATGTGCATCCGGAAGAACAGGACACATATGGGCGCAATGCACTCTGCAATGGCATCAATCAGCTCAATCCCGCGATCGTTCGCTCGCAGCTCGAAGCCGGCGCGGATGTCAATGGGAGCTGCCGCAACGAGTCACTCGTGGGTTCGCTGGTCTTCATGGCCACGAGGGAAAAGGACGAGCAGCGACGTGACGTTCTGCGGGCTTTGCTCGAACACGGCGCGCCTGTCCACCCGCAGCTTTTGTCGGTCTGCGCAAGCAAGAGCCAGGGGGATTGCAGCGAGGTCTTGTTGCCGTTACTGCAGCAGTACGCGAAAAAGAACGGCCCTGGCCCCGCCCGGAAGTAGATAGGTCAGCCAGGTATCGCCGCATCGAACAGGAAGCGGGCGCCCACCAACAGCAGGATCGCACCGACCACTCGCGCTCCGCCGACGCTGGCGGGCAGCAATCGTTCGGCGCAGATGGCGAGTGTCACGAGCGCCATCGCGCGCAGGTCCATGACGCCGGTCGCCAGAAGTACGGCGGTGAGGGGCGCGCAGCACCAGATGCATCGCAGGCCGATTTTCAGGCCATGACGCCAGGCGGAGCGGTAGTTTGGTTGAGTGTCCCGGGAGCCGTCGATGGAATGACGGCAGCAGACGAGCAAGCGCGACTTCCAGGACGTGAACTGCGAGGCGCCCGCGGACAGCAACACCAGTGCCGCAAGCACCGGCACCACTCGCGAGATGGCCGGCGATCGCATGCTCCATTCGGCGAATACGATGCCAATGGGAAAGAGCACCACGCCTGACGACGTCCACACTGCGAAATATCCGATAGCCACCCATGCAGTGAGCGCATCGATGTTGCGCGCGCGCACGGCGCGGCGATAGCGCGCCAGCATCGGCACGGCCACCGGCATCATCATCGCGAGCATCATCACCGACCACATGCCGAGGAACATGCCGGCGAAGCCGAGCCAGCCCTGCCCCGGCATGCGCATCCACGCCATCGACATGGTCCATCCACCCGGCATGTCCATGCCCGGCATCGCGGACATCGAGCCGCACCACGCGACGGTTACGGCAGCGCTGGCCGCGAACACCAGCGCCGCCGTCAAGTGAAATGGCCGGTCCGCGTTCACGCCACACTCGCGCGATCCGCCGCGCCGTACTCGTCGTTGCGCTTCCACCAGACGCCGCTTTCGTTGCGTCCCAGCGGCGCCCGGTCCAGCCACTGGTACATGTTCCACAGTGGGTCGAGGCCGCGCGCGTAGGCGGAGTACGTGTGGTAGATAGCTCCGTCCTTCTGGATGAAGGCGCTCATGCCCGGGCGATCGCGGGTGAAGCTCGCCGGATCGGTGCCAGCATCCTTCGCGATCGCCGCCACCACCGGCGGCACTTCCGCGATCTTGTCCATCGCGTGCGCGTTGCGCGCGTAGTTGTATTCGATGTCACCGGTGCGCTGCTGCTCTTCGGTGAACGACACGTTGAAGTCGAAGTTGAATGCGCTGTCGGCGGCGGACACCCACGGGAAGGTCCAGCCCATGCGCTTGCGGTAGCCCGATAGCTTGGCGATCGGCGCACGCGACACCGCGGTCAGCGACACATCGTGGTTCTCGAGATGCACCGCGATGCCGTCGAAGCCGTCGGCGATCGCCGAGCAGGACGGACAACCTTGCGCCCACGTGGGACCGAACATGAAGTGATAGACGAGGAGCTGCGAGCGCCCGCGGAACAAGTCCTTCAACGACACCCTGCCCTGCTCGGCGTCGAAGGAATAATCCTTTTCGACGCGCACCCAGGGCAACGCCTGGCGGCGGCGCGCGAGTTCGTCCGCCTGTCGTACGTGTTCCTTCTCGGCCTGCAGCAGCTCGAGTCGGGCTTTCAGCCATTGTTCGCGAGTTCCGATTGCGTGAGTCATGATGGGCTCCTTCGTTGATCGAGGCGGCCATTCTTGGGCGTCGGGCGCGGGCAGCGGGAGTGACATCTTTGTCGGGATTAGGAACAACGTAGTTCAACCAGATGGACTCGCTGATCACCGCCGCGGCGCGAGCGCTGGCCGCCGGCGACCCACTCGGCGCGCTCAACCGGATTGCGTTGCGCAAGGATGCGCCGGCGCTGGCGCTGCGCGGCATCGCGATGGCCCAGATCGGGGACTTTCGGCGCGCGAAGGAGCTGGTGCGCGCGGCGGCGCGGTCGTTTGGCGCGAGGGAGTCCGTGGACCGTGCGCGCTGCATCGTTGCCGAGGCGGAGCTTTCGCTCGCCTCGCGCGACCTGGGGTGGCCGCCGAAACAATTGGAGGCCGCTCGAAAGATCCTCGAACGACACGGTGACCGGCTGAACGCCGCGCACGCGCGCTATCTACAGATCCGCCGATTGCTGTTGATAGGCAGGCTCGACGATGCCGATGCGCTGTTGATCGAGATCGAACGCACGGCATTGACGCCGGCGCTCAAGGCCACGCACGAACTCATCGTCGCGGGTATCGCCATTCGGCGAATCCGGACCCGGCTCGCGCGCGCGGCGTTGACTCGCGCGATGGACGCCGCACGCGTGGCGGGCATTCCGGCGCTCGTTGCCGAAGTCGAAGCAGCCGCGCGCATTCTCGATGCGCCTGCCGCGCGATTACTCGCGCGCGGGGAGAATCGCGTCGTGACACTTGAGGAGGTCGAAGCCACATTCGCTTCGAAAGCGCTGATCTTCGACGACTGTCGGTATGCCGTGCGCGCCGACGGTAAATCGATCGCGCTCGCGGGACGCGCGGTGCTTTTCACGCTCGCCCGCGCATTGGCCGAGGCCTGGCCCGACGACCTATCGCGCGACGAGCTCGTGCGCCGCGCGTTCCGCATCGAGAGCGCGGATGAATCCTTGCGCGCGCGGCTGCGCGTGGAAATGGGCCGGCTGCGAAAGGCTCTGAATGGTGCTGCAGACGTCGAGGCTACGAAGACGGGCTTCGTGCTGAAGCCGAAAGCCCGGCAGGTCGTCGTGCTGGCGCGGCCGATGGAAGAAGAACACGCCGCCGTGCTGGCGTTTCTGGCGGATGGCGAGTCCTGGCCGACGTCGGCATTGGCGCTGGCGCTCGGCACCAGTCAACGCAGCGTGCAGCGCGCACTCGACGATCTCGCGGCGGCTGGAAAGGTAGAGGCCTATGGCGCAGGTCGTTCGCGCCGCTGGATGACTCCACCGCTTCCCGGAATCGCGACCACCTTGTTACTCCCTGCTCCGCTGCCAGGTGTCTAGCATGGCGAGCATCGACCATTCGAGGAGAACGCCATGAAGAAGTCCGCTGCCAAAGTCGTCCGTGAATACACCTTTCCCGAAGGAACCAAGGTGGGCGGCGTTACCTTCGACGGCAAGAACGTGTGGGCCGCTTGCGGCGACAAGCTCAACGCCATCGATCCAACTACCGGCGAGGTGCGGCGCTCGCTGGATGTACAGGCTCACGCGGGCACGGCGTTCGACGGCAAGCACCTCTACCAGATCGCCGAAAGCCACATCCAGAAAGTGGACCCCGATACGGGCAACGTGATCTCGACCATTCCCGCGCCCGGCAACGGTGGCGACTCGGGGCTCGCGTGGGCGGAAGGTTCGCTCTGGGTGGGGGAATACCGGGCACGCAAGATTCACCAGGTGGATCCCGGGACGGGCAAGGTCCTGCGCACGATCGAATCCAATCGCTTCGTCACCGGTGTGACGTGGCTCGGCAACGAGCTGTGGCATGCGACGTGGGAAGGTGACGAGAGCGAGTTGCGGCGCGTGGATCCGAAGTCGGGCGACGTGCTGGAGAGCGTCCAACTACCTGCGGGCGTCAACGTGTCGGGGCTGGAGTCGAATGGGAAGGATACGTTCTACTGCGGCGGCGGAGGCACGGGAAAGGTCCGTGCGGTGACGCGCGGCGGGTCGTAGCGCGACGCCCATGCGTGAGTTTTTCGCGCGCTTCCGTGAGATTTATTCAGCGCGCCGCATGACATGTCATCGCACTGCGTTGGCGCGATCTCCCTGGTCGCGCAACCTGAGTGTGCGTCGACTGACGCAGTTCGCAAGTCCGGAAACTCCGTTGGAATTGCGCGCGATGGTTTTCTACTTTCGCGCTCATGAAAACCACGAACTACTTAGGACGATTCAGGCTCGCATCTTTCCTCCAGATTCTCGCGGTGTCGGCGTTCATGACCGCCGCCGTCGCGAAATCGCCGGCCGCCGCGCAGGGCGAAGAACTCGCGGTCTGGAGCGCGATGGCGGAAGTGGTCGCTGCCGACAATGCCGCGAAGCCCATCAAGTCGTGGTTCTTCCGCTCGGACTTCTCGGCGGCGTCGTTCATCGCGAGCGCGCTTGACGATCCCGAACGCGACGAGTTCTGCGGCGTGAGCGCGCGGGAATCGCAGGCCATGGTCGATCAGCTCAAGAAGGTGAACACGAAGCCGGTGCTGCTGGACTCGGACGACGCCGAGGCTGTCGGTTACCAGATCGTGCGCGAGAAGAAGCGGGCGTCGCGCTATTTCGCGTTTTCACGCGTCGCGTTCAGCCCGGCCGGCGACAGAGCCTGGGTGTCCGTCGAGGTGAACAGCGAGCGCGGCTACATCGCGCGGCTCGACAAGACCCCGCAAGGCTGGAAGCTCGCGTCGCGGTGCGCCGGCTGGTACATGCCGAAGTAATCGCTTATCCAGAACTACGTCCTCACTCCGCAGGCCGCCGCCCGGTTGGCCGATTTCGCTCGGAAATCGCAAATTCAGCCCCGGGGAAGGCACTTTTGAAGTACCTTTACCACCCCCTGTGATCCGAGCCGGTATCGCTCCAGCTCGCGCGTCGCCCGACGCATCGTTGCGGCCTCGAGCCGCCACCTGAAGCATTCACATCGGAGCGGCGCAATGCGCCGGCTATCTACATCACCGTTCGAGGAGTTTCTCTTGACCAAGCTTTATGTTGGAAACCTGCCGTTCAGCGCCACGGAAGACAGCGTGCGCGAACTTTTCGCCGCGCACGGCACCGTCGAGAAGGTCGCCCTGATCAACGATCGTGATACGGGACAGCCGCGCGGCTTCGGATTCGTGGAGATGTCGGGTGCGGACGCGCAGCGCGCGATGCAGTCGCTCAATGGCAAGGACTTTGGCGGTCGCCCGCTGAAGGTGAACGAGGCGCAGGACAAACCCCGCGGCGGTGGCGGCGGCGGGTACGGGCGCCGATGAGACCTCGCAACGGCGCGAAGAATCTGACGGCCCTCAGTCCTGAAAAGGCGCGAAACCTGCGGCTCGAAAGGCAGCGCCGGGATCGCATGGCCGCGAAGGAATTGCGCGTGCAATTCCCCCAATTCGCGACGCTGCGGGTGGACCTCGTATTCAATGACGAGGTATCCAGACCACCGGCACCGCAATCCATCGTGTTGCACCCACCCGCGCGCGCCTACTTCGTCTACCCGTGTCCCTACGCCGGCTGTAGCGGCGAGCTGGATCTCGCGGCGAACGTCGATGACATCGCGGCGCAGGGCACGGACCATGCGGAAGGACACATCCGGTGCTCAGGCGAACGTCACGGTCCCCACGGCAAGGCGCTCTGCGACTTGCAGATCGACTACTCGATCGCGGTGGGCAAATGAATTCACACCATGATTACCGGAGTGCAGCATTGATCACCGTATCGCCTCTCAACCCGGGTGAACTTCCCGCGGAGTACCGCGTTCGACTGGCCGAGGAGCGCGCGGCGGCGGATGAGCGGCGCCGGACCGAACTACTCGACCTGACGTCGACCGCCAATGCGCCAAGCGCGAGAATTCGCGCGTGGGAACGGGCGCATGGCCTTACCTTGCCGCGTGCCGAATCGCATCCCGTGCTGAAATCGGTGGCGGCCGCGACGCGCCTGTCGCTCGAGCAGGTGCAGGAAGAGCAGCGGCGTCGGCAGACGCCTGCGTCATCGGAGTTGCCGGTGGCCTGACTTCGCGAGCTCCGCACAACATTCGTGTCGATGAAGAGCCCCTCGCTGGTTTCCCGGCGAGGGGCTTCTTTCTTCCAGGCGTTCTGAACGTCAGACCGTAAGAGCTTTTCGGCTCCTTACATATTCTTCCCGGCCGAACCGCGCCTCGTCATGAGCGTGACGGGTCTGCGCGCCATTTCCCGATATCTCCCGTGTGGCCACGAAAGTGGCCGCTGAACAGGAGAAACGTCATGCCTCGCTCGAACTACCGTCGGCGCCTCGCGCCGCTGGCCACCGCACTCGCCTTCGCGTCTTCCGCGGCCCTGACTACCGCGGCCGCCCAGGCGCAAACCCCCGAAACGCAGGTCTGGATCGACGTTTCCACGCACACCTCCGGCATGCCCGACATGGGCGCGATGGCCGGCCTCGCCGGCCGGATGGCGGGAGGCACCAGCAATGACATGCGTTATCCCACCGCGCGCGGCAACGCGGGCTTCGGCACGTCCGGGTTATTCCTCGACGTCGCGCTGTACAACAAGCTCAAGCCCGGCGTGGAGGCGCAGCTCGCGATTCCCGACGGCTTGAAGCTGGGCACATCGCTGCTGCTGACACCGCCGCCGCCCGCACGGGAGACCACCCCCCAAACAAAGGGTGGTACGCAGAAGTTGCCCGATATCGAGGTCACCATCCTCGAGTACTGGGGCTGCGGCGACAAGGTGCGCGCCGGCCAGCCGACCAAGTTCAAGATGAAGATGTCGGGCGGCGCCATGCAGACCAGCGGCAGCATGTCGCCGGGCAAGTTCGTGCCGGATCGCGACGTTGACGCCACGCCGGCCTATGCCGTGTGGCCTAACAAGAAGGACGGCCGGCGCGTGCCGAACGGCGCGTTGCTGGCCGGCTCCCACCGCTTCAGCGGCAACGGCGTGCCGGAATCGCTGAAGTTCGACCTGGGCCGCAATGCCGAATTCATGCCGAAGATCGCGCTCAGCGCCCAGGGCGAGGCCACCGACGCCATCAAGCTCAATTGGCAGCGCGTCGATCGCGCCCGGGCTTATTTCATCAACGCGTTCGCGATGCAGAGCCAGAACACCATCGTGTTGTGGAGCAGTGCCGAGACCGCCGGCGCGGGGCACGGACTGCAGCAGTACCTGACGGGTTCGTACATCGATCGCTGGCTGAAAGAGAAAGTGCTGCTGCCGACGTCCACCACGAGCTGCACCATCCCGAAGGGCATCTTCTCCGCCCCCAACGGATCCGACCCCGAGAGCGGCATGGCCGGGATGAGCATGCTGACCATGATCGCCTACGGCCCCGAGACCCACGTGGTGTGGCCGCCGAAGCCCGCCGATGCGGAAGAGCTGAAGAAGTGGAAGCCCGAGTGGAACGTGCGCATCCGCACCAAGTCCACCGCCGGCGCAATGCTCGGCATGGACATGGGCGGCATGGACATGGGCGCCGACGCTGCGTCCGACGCCGACACCACGGACGAAGAACCCGCGCAAGAGGAAGGCCAGAAGGAAAGCAAGGGCAAGAAGTTTCTCAAGGGCATCCTGAAGAAATTCTAACTACTAACCTTATGCCGACTTGCAACCAGGAATCCGTCATGAAACTCCATACGACGATCGCCTACATTGCCACGCTTGTGCTAGCTACCTTCGCCTGCACCCTTCCGCAGGTGGCGCAGGCGCAGAGCCTCGGCGACCTCCTGAAGGACAGGATCAAGCGAACGACGACGGAAGAAGTGGAGAACAAGGCGGACCAGGCCACACGAAAGGTGGTGCGCTGCGCACTGGGTGACGAGCAGTGCATCCGGGCGGCCAAGAAGAAGGGCTCGAAGGTCGAGACCTATGAACCGGAAAACACCGCGACTGACGACGTGGTGCCGGACTCAGACGCGACGCCCAGTCCAGAGACAGCCGGCGCGGAACCGGTCCAGGCCGCCACGCCGACCGTCAATGCCCTGCCCGCCGACATCAAGCCGGTTCCGTCCGGCCCCGCCGTGCCGCTGGCGAAGATGCAGGCCAGTTGCGATGTGAATGCGGTGGGCCGCACCAAGGCCGCGCGCAAGGATCCCGCGTTCAATCTTGGCCTGCCCGGCGCGGCGGCCGTGCTGGCGAAGATCAAGCCGGTGTTCGCCGGCTTCGCGCCGAATGGGTTTGAAACCGAGGCCAGCGTCAGCCAGCCGGTCGACGTGACCGCCCTGCAGCCCGCGTACATGCGCCCGTGGGTTTACGCCGTGGGCTCGCAACCCTACGGCTGCCATTCGAACGGCAAGTTCTTCAAGGACACCCACTACGGCTTTCACGCGTTCATCAACGTCAACTACAGCATGGGCGAGGGGCCGTTCGCCCTGCCCCACGACTTCGACCCCAACAGCGAGAACGGCGACGGCACCAGCCAGGACGCCAGGCTCGGCTTCTACCGTCTGCGCGGCGACTGGCTCGGGAATGGCCTGCCGCAGGCGGCCAACGGCTATTTTCATGTCGCGGGCCACACCCCTGGCGAATACACCGACACGTACTGGTTCACGCGCGGCGGCCAGTTGCCGTTCGCGTACGTGACCCGCGGGGAATTCCTGCGCAAGCAGATCGACATCCTGCAGATCGGCCTTGCCGACGAGAGCCGCAAGCTGGAGCGCTCGTACACCGCCGCCGGCCTGCAGCCCAACCGCGCGAAGATCGATCAGATGCTCGACTACGGCTACCGCAAACCCATCGCCAACTACCAGAAGCTGTTGAAGCAGCCGGTGTCCTGGCTGCAGCAGAAAGCCATCCTGAGTCCGAGCGCGAGCGCGGCGGATGCGAGTTACGAAATCCTCGACGAGTCGAAGGTCGACTCCCGCGTGCTGGTGCCGATCAAGCCGGACCCCAACTACCTGGACGACTCCAAGGCGCCTGGCGAGCCGCAATACATCGTCATCTACATGAAGAACTCGCACCGGCGCGGCGAGTACTACCAGCTGCGCGACCTGATCGAGCAGAACGCCGAAGTCTTCAAGGCGCTGGTGAAGTAGATGGGCACGACGAAGACGCGCCTTGGGTTACCGGCCGCGATGCTGCTGGGGCTTGCCGCCTGCAGCGGCCAAGGTGCGCCCGACGCGGCGCAGACCGGTGCGACGCACGGCGCCAGTCAACTCCCGCGCGCGCCCGAACCGAACCCGGACGGCACGCCGGACCCGGCCGTCTTGCAACGCCTGCTCGATGCGGGCGTCGAACCGGACGAGGCTCGCCTGCTGGCCCTGACTACCTGGAGAGCCAGCAACCCCGAGCCGGGCGTGGCCCATGTCGTGCTCACCTACCCCTGGGGCGACACTTCGCGCATCGAGTTGCGCGTGCGGCGCGTGGATGCCAGCGCGATCCGGCCGGCGGAAATTCTCGATGCCGCGGTGGCGCCCGGTCGGGTGGCGCTCGCGATCCGCTACTACATGCCGGAGACGGACATCCCGCTGACACTGGGTTCTGCACTACCGCCGGTGGCGCGCCCGCGCGAACTCGATCTTCTCGGCTTGCTGATTCCCACCGCCCATGCGCAGCAATTCTCCGGCGGCTATGGAGAAGTGTTTCAGAGCTGGCTCACCGAGACCGCCAGCGACGAAGTGCGCGACAAGCTGCTCAACAAGACCTTGGGCGCCAAGACCGGCGGCAGGGTCGGCGCCGCGATCAACGTGGCCAACGCCGGCAAGGAGCTGCACGAGCTCTCCGAGAAGGCGCGCAAGCGCATCAAGGAACTCGACGAGCTGCGCAAGTGCATCGAGGGCAACCCGAGCGGCGTGAAGTGGGTTGCCGGACAGAAGGAGAAGATCCTCGAGCAGCTCGACGAAGCCCGCGCGGAAATCATCGCGGACGACACGGTGAGGGGCGTGAACACAGTGACCGGCGCCGTGGCCGGCGTGCTCACTCCGATAGTTGGATTCCTGACCGGCCCCGCGCTCGCGTCGTCCCAACACGAGCTGGAACAACTCGTGAAGCAGCGCATGGACCAGATTCGCCGCAGCGCGCCCGAGTGCGACAAGAACTCGTACGTCATCGATGGCGTCGGCGACTGTCGCGGCCCGTGGAAAGTCTGCGACGTGACCAAGCCATTCACGTTCGCCGCCTGCGGCGGCTCGATGACACACACGCCCTCGAGCCCACGCAGCGGCTCATTCACCTTCAATCACAGCGGCGTCCGCGGCAACGGCAGTTACACGCTCACCGGCGACAAGAACCGGATGTCCGCGACTTACCAGGGCACCGTCTGTCTCCCGACTGGCGCCTGCATCCAGCAACCACCCGGCAAGGCCGTCTGGACACAGACCGACGACTGCGACCACGAAACCTGACACGCGATTCGCCAACACCGCCGCGCCCATCGCGACGGCGACACCAATCGAACTGCTCATCGGAGACGCTACATGAGATCGAAACACATGCTTGCCTGGATGGCATTGCTGCTCGCAGGCATCACACAGGCCCAGGCCCAGGTCCAGACCCAGACAAAGCCTGACTCCGAGTACTACCTCACCAAGGTCACCCTGACGTGGGTGAACGGCCTGGTCGTCACGCCGTTGCCGCCGCATGCCCTGGGTCGCTTCCTGGGCGACAAGATAACCATCGAGCTCAACCCGCTTTCCGGAAGCACCGCCAAGACCTTCCATATGCCGAACTACGTCAATCCCAAGGGAGTGATACTGCCCGACTCCTCCGAGACGCTGAACCTGGTGACGGCTCCCGGCTCGAAGATCCAGAGCAGCAGCAACTCGCTGACCAACTACCGCCAGGGCCTCAAGCTGCGCATCAAGTACGTGGGCGCCATCCCCACCAATGCCTGGGCCCTGACCGGCGCCACGTTAGCAATGGAGTTTCGGGACAGCGCCAACAACCTGCATCCCCAGCAGGGCCTCGTGACGGTGAAATTTCCGATCAACCAGATGGTGCGCCTCGGATTCAACGCCGGCGATTCCGCAGTGTCGGCCGCAAAGCACAGGGACACGCTGTACCTGAGCACCTTCATGAACTTCAAGCCGGAAAACTTCAAGATCGCCACCAACTAGGGCGACTCGCACTAACTACCGAGAAGTCCATGAAACTTGACATGAGAATCGCGACCCTCGCCGCGCCCATCGCTGCGGCAATACTGACTACTGTCGCGTGCGCCTTGCCGCAGACGGCACAGGCGCAAGGTATCGCCCGCGACATACCCGCCGACATCAAGCCGGTGCCTTCCGGCCCTCCCGTACCACTGGCACAGATGCAGGCCAGTTGCGACGCGAACGCGGTGGACCGCACCGCCGCCGCACGCAAGGACGAGGCTTACGCTCCCAGCCCGGCGGGCGCCGCGACGGTGTTGGCGAAGGTCAAGCCGATCTTCGCCGGCTTCGCACCGAACGGCTTCGAGACCCGCACCGGCGGCACCGTGTTCACGCCGAATTACGGAATGCCAGCGAACATGCACCCGTGGAATTTCCACGTGCTCGCGTATCCGTATGGCTGCCTGTCCAACGGCAAGTTCACCAGGAACGGGCACTACGCATTTTCCGCCTACATCACCATCAACGACGGCCTGAACAATGGCCCATACCGGCTGCCCGACAAATTCACGCCGGACAGCGCGAACGGTGACGGCACCGGCGAGGACTCGCTATTCGGCTTCTACAAGCTGGAGGACGACTGGCTCGTCAATGGCCTGCCGCAGCCGAAGAATGGCTACATCCACATCCGCGGCGAATACACGGACATCTACTGGTTCACCCGCGGCGGCCAGCTGCCCTACGCCTACGTCAGCCGCGAGGAGTTCCTGCGCAAGCAGATCGGCATCCTGCAGACCGGCGCGGCGCACACGCGCAAAGACATGACACGCACCTACACCAGCGGCGGACAACCGGTCGATCACGCGACGATCAACAGCGTCGTTGCCATGCAGTACGAAAAACCCACCGCGCGCTACCTGCAGTTGCTCGAGCAGCCCGCGGCGTGGCTGCAGCAGCCGGCCTTCGTGCGCATGAACTACGAGATGGTCTACGAATTCCTCGAGGCATCGCAGGTTGCCTCCGGCGTGCAGGTGCCGATCAAGCCGAGCTCGAACTACCTGGACAAGTCCAAGGCGGCCGGTGAGCCGCAATACCTGGTCATCCGTCTGGGCAATCAAGCCAAGCGCGGCGAGTACTACCAGCTTCGCGACCTCATCGAACAGAACGTGGGAGTTTTCAAGGCGCTGGTGAAATGAGGAGCGCCACGATGAAACGCATCGCCCTGCTCACTCCGCTGCTGCTCGTGCTCGCCAGCTGCGGCGGCAATGCGCCCGCTGAAAATCAGAGTTCGCCCGCCACGGAATCGCAACTTCCCGCGGCGCCCGAGCCGAACCCGGACGGCACGCCGGATCCGGCCATCGTGCAGAAGTTGATCGCCGCGGGCGCCGAGCCGGACGAAGCTCGCGTGCTGGCCCTGACCACCTGGAATGCCAGCAGTCCCGAGCCCGGCGTGGCGCATGTCGTGCTCACCTACCCTTGGGGTGACACATCGCGCATCGAGTTGCGCGTGCGCCGCGTCGACGCCAGCGAGGTCGAGCCGGCGGAGATCCTGGAATCGTCGGTGGAACCAGGCCGCGTCGCGCTCGCGATCCAGTACTACGTGCCGGAAGCGGACATCCCCATGGCGATCGCCTCCGCGCTGCCGCCCGCGATGCGTGCACGCGAACTGGACCTCATCGGCTTGCTGATCCCCACCGCCCACGCGCAGCAGTTCTCAGGCGGTTTCGGACAGGTGTTCCAGCGCTGGCTCACCGAGACCGCCAGCGACGAAGTACGCGACAGGCTGCTCGAGAAGACCCTCGGCGCCAGGATGGGCGGCAGGATCAGCGCGCAGATCACCGTGGCCAACGCGGCCAAGGATCTGAGCAAGCTCTCCAAGGAGGCGCTCAAACGCATCAAGGAACTCGACGAACTGCGCAAGTGCATCGAGCGCAATCCGCGCGGCGCACAGTGGGCTCCCGGCGAGAAGGAGAAGATCCTCAAACAGCTCGACGAGATGCGCGCGGACATCATCGCCGATGACACCGTGCGAGGCGTCAACACGGTGACCGGCGCGGTCGCCGGCATTCTCACGCCAGTGGTCGGGCTGCTGAGCGGCCCGGCCCTCGAATGGTCCAAACATGAGCTCGAGCAACTCGTCGAGCAGCGCATGAACAAGATTCGCCGCAGCGCGAACAACTGCAAGAAGGGTTACGCGATCGGTGGTTGCGCGCTGCAAGGCGAAATTCCCGACGTCGATGGACCTTTCCATGCACGGACGAACGGCGTGCACTTCCGGTTCACACCCAGCGGCGAGAGAGCCGGCACCTGGGACTGGAAACATTCCGGCGCCATCGGCGAGGGTCCATACCGCATCGCCCTCGACAAGGACGAGACGAGCGGCACGCTCACCCTGCCGCCGGGCCGCAATGTCATCGGCGGCCAGATCCTCATCACGGAACCGTGGAGCTGCACGCTGACGCTCATCAAGTGACGACCGCATTGCGTCGCTCTGCCAAGCGTGTCCAGCTCGCCACGAAGCAGGCTAACTATCCCGGAGGTATCGATCATGTCGGAAAAGAGACGTACTTGGGCAGCTGCCACGGCTGTTGTCATGCTGGCCGGCGTTTTCGCCGTCTCGCGGGAAGCAAGCAGCCAGCAGGCGGTTGCCGCTCAAAACACCGTCGAAACCCGGCTCACCGCCATGAAAAAGAGAATCGCCGAACTCGAGAAACAGAACACGCAACTGCGCACATTCATCACGATCAACGGCAGCTCGATGACGATCAAGAGTGCCGCGGATCTCAACTTCCAGGCTGGCTCGAAACTGGTACTGAAGGGCGCGCAGACTGCAACCCTCGAGGGCGGTCTGACCTGGGTGAAGGGCGCCAGTGTGTTCCTGAACGGTTCCGGCAAGCCGGTGGCCCGTCTCGGTGATCAGATTCAGGCGCCCCCGCACGGGGGTATTGGCAACATCATCAAAGGGGCTTCAACAGTATTCGTCGGAAATTGAGCCGCGACTTTCCGCGACCAAGGTCCGAGCCGGCTTCATAGGTCCCCGATTCTTTGCGCAGCGTTTTCCGCGGGAGATTCGAATCATGTCAGGCAAGAAGTTAGTAATGTCCGCCACAGCGGCTGCCGTCATGCTCGCCGGAGCTGTCGCTATCCCACAGGAAGGAATCGGCAAGCTGCCGGCCTCCTCCCGCGACACCTCCGAGGCCCGACTCGCCGCGCTGGAGAGAAAAATCACCGCGACGGAACAAAAGGTCGCCGCGCTGGAACAGCAGAACGCGCAACTGCGCGCCTTCATCACCATCAACGGCAACTCACTGACGATCAAGAGTGCCCAGGCGCTCACCATCCAGGCAGGGGCGGAGTTGCTCCTGAAGAGCAACACGGTGGCCACGCTCCAGTCTGGCAACAAGACTCACGTGAAAGGCGCGATGGTCCAGCTCAACGGTGGCGGCAAGCCAGTCGCCCGCGTCGGTGATCAAGTCCATGTGCCCCAACCGCCGGGGCCCAATGGCCAAGTTATCCAGGGGTCACCGACGGTGTTCGTCGACTGAGCCGCCTACACGCCGAGCTTGCGCGCCAACACCTCGGCCTGTTTGCGGTTCACTTCGAGCGGCAGGACCGCATCGCGCAGCACGGGCATGGCTTGCTCGAGCAGCGCGCGTGCTTCAGCGCGGTCGCCGCGCTCGAAGCGGATGGCGGCCAGTTCGGCGCGGGCGGTGGCGAGCATGACCGGCACGGCGCCCGCCTCGAATCGCCGCACCGCTTCGCGCTGGTCGCGCTCAGCCGCCGCGAAATCTCCGCGCTGCCGCGCAAAGGCGGCGCCATGGCGAAAGGCCTGGGTGACCACGGGATGTGTGTCGGGAACGAGTTCTGCCCACTTGCCCTTCGCTTCGTCAAGCAAACGAAGACCGTTGGCGGTATCGCCGCGGTACCGCGCCAGCACCACGCGGTTCCAGGTCAGCAGCGCGTATTCGGCCGAATCCTCACCGTCGAGCCGCCGCGCGGCTGCTTGCAGCCGCCGCAGTAACGCATCCGCGTCCGCGAAGCGGCCAGCCAACGACAGGCCGCGCGCATAGTTGCGCTCCAGTTGGCGCCGCCGCGCCTCGTCCTTACCGACCCCATTCTCATCGAGGATGGCGAGGCTTTCCTCGAATGACGCCAGCGCCCGTGGATAGTCGCCGGCGTTCTCGTATACCGCGCCACGATTGGTGAGGTTGATAGCTCGTTGCAGCGGCGCTTCGACGGACGCGGCCCTGAGTTGGTGCTCGCGGTCAAACTCTTCGATCGCCTCACGGTAACGGCCCAGTTCGTTCAACACGATGCCCAACTCGCCGTGCAAGGAGCCCGCTTCGTTTCCGGTGGTGCCCACCGTCTTCGTGTGAATGGCAATGGCTTCGCGGATCACCGGTTCGGCGGCAGCGGCATTGCCATTGAAGCTGAGCGCCTGGGACTTGGCCTGGAGCAGTCCCGCCTTCATCGGCGACTGCGGCGAAAGGCCACGACTTTCGGCAAGGGCCAAAGCGTCATCAGCCAGTTGGAGCGCTCGCGCGAAATCGCCCGTGAACACCGACTGCTTGCTCAGCATCTGGTACACGTTGATGACGCTCGTGAGATCGCTCGGCGCGAACTCGGGAACTCCCTTCGCAAGTTCGATCGCCTGCAGCCATAGCTCCTCGGCGTTTTCGACATTCCGGGCGCGATGGTGCGCGTACCCGAGCGCTTCCAGCGCCTTGAACTGCTGCATTGGATCGTCCGGCGCGAACCGCCGCCGCAAGGCGGCCGCCTGTTCGGCCGCCGCCAGGCTCTCCTCGCCCAGATCCATCGCGCCAAGGACGAACGCGTGCGCGGCGTGATCCTCGGCGAGCGCCAATGCTTCCTCGCGACTGCGCGGCTCGAGTCCGGCCAGGCCGGCTTCCAGCAGTTCCCTGGCGATCAGCTGTTCGCCGAGCGCGTTGTACAGGTGCCCTAACAGGCGCTGTACCGCCTGGCGCACCTGCGGATCGACCGCGCCGCGCTCATCGAGCTTGGCGCGCGCGTGGTCCAACAACTGCCGCACGCTGACTTCAGTACTGAGCGCGTTCTCGGGCGCAGCGGCAGCGAGCGTGTCGCTGAGGAACGCCATCGCCTCGCGCGCGTTGGCGCTCTGCCGTTCCGCTTCGATTCGCTGCTGCTCGGCGATGGCCGCGTGCGCGCGTGCCTCTCGCGCCTGCCACAGCGCCGCGCCGCTGCCGCCGAGTACGGACAGCAACACCAGCGACGCCGCCGTGGCCAGCACGAGATTGCGACGCCACCACAGGCGGAATCGCAATGCGCGCGTGGGTGGCACGATGCGCAGCGGTCGGTGAGTCAGCCAGCGGCGCAAGTCTTCGGCCAGCGCGTCCACGCTGACATAGCGCCCTTCCGGCATGCGCCGCAGACAACCCTGCACGATCTGCGTCAATGGACCGCGCAGATTATTCGCGAGCAACTCCGGACTCAGCCCGCCGCGCAAGACGGCCAGTTCGGCCGGCGCCTGCGCCGCCGCGCGCGTCAACGGCTCCGGCTCGCGCTCCAGTAACTGCAATTGCTGCGGCAGCGGCGTATCGCGCTGCAGGCCGAACGGATGCGCGCCGCTCAACAACCGGTGCAGCACGATGCCTAGCTGCCACACGTCGGTGGCGGTGGTAATGGGCGCGGCGTGCAACTGCTCGGGGCTCGCGTATTCGAAGGTCAGCGCGCGGTCGCTGGTCGCCGTGACCTCCGAGCCATCGAGTTGTTTGGCGATGCCGAAGTCCAGCAGCTTCACCCGCCCGTCGGCATCGACCATCAGGTTGGACGGCTTCAGATCGCGATGAATGACCAGGCTGCGATGCGCGCAGCTCACCGCGTCCAGCGCCTGCAGAAATAGTTCGATGCGCTCTCGCAGGCCAAGCTGGTGTTTGTCGCACCACTGGTCGATGGGCATGCCATCGATGTATTCCATGACGAAGTACGGATCGCCATCCGCGCTGAAACCGCCGTCCAGCAAGGTGGCGATGTGCGGATGTCGCAGCTGCGCGAGCAATTGCCGCTCGCGCACGAATCGTTCGCGCGCGGCCGGCGAATCGGAGGCGCTGCGGATCAGCTTCAGCGCCGCCTTTTGCGCATAGGCGCCGTCGCTGCGCTGAACCGTGTACACCGTGCCCATGCCACCGCGACCGAGTTCGCCGACGATGCGCCAGGCGCCGATCGTCTTGCCGAGCTGCGCGGTTGTCGCCGCCTCCGCCGCGGACTGGCCCTGCAGTTCCGCCTGCCACTTCGCGGCGTCGCCGCCGAAGGGCTCTTCGGCCTGCGCATCGGCCACCAGCATGGCTTCGACCAGCGCGCGCAGCTCCGCATCTCCCACGCACAACTCGTCGAGCCCCGCCGCGCGCCCCTCCGGTGGCAGCTCGATGAGCTGCTCGAAGATGCGCATCGCCCGCGGACTGCGGTTGGTGTCCATCAGTGACCGAGTCTCGCCGCGAGCCAGGCGCGGGTGCGGCGCCAGTCGCGCTGCACGGTGGATTCGCTGACTTCAAGCAGCGTGGCGATCTCCGGTTCCTCGTAGCCGCCGAAGTAGCGCAGCTCGACGATCTGCGCGGCGCGCGGATCGAAACGCCGCAGTTCCTCGAGCAACTCGTGCAGCGCCAGCACCTCGACTTCAGCCTGCGGCTGGATCGCCGCACAATCCGTCAGCGTCACGGCCTGTTCGCCGCCGCCGCGCTTGGCGGCATGGATCTCGCGCGCATGGTCCACCAGTACGTGGTGCATGGCGCGGGCGGACAGGGCCATCAGGTGATTACGGTCGGAGGGGGCCAACGCGGCATTGCCGGCGAGCTTCAGCCAGGCCTCGTGCACCAGCGCGGTGGTCTGGAACGCGCGGCGCTGCCTGCGCAGCTGACTGCGCGCCGCCTGCTTGAGCTGCTCGTACATTGCCGCGAAAGCCACATCGAGCGCGCCCGCGTCGCCGGCGCGGCTGCGGGCCAGTAGCTCGGTCACTGACGTCTGCGCCGTTTCCACCGCCATCCCATTGCCCCCTGTTAGGCGCCAATCCTGGATCGGCCCTAAGTACCGACTGCGACTTTAACTTCTATGACGCCGAAAACCTCAGATTTGCAGTCGATTTCGTGATCGGCATCGACCATTCGGGCCCAGTCTGCCGCGGCGGACGCGTCCAGGCATCGCACGGGAGCGCATCAAGCAGGAGGCAACGGCTCGGATCTTGCGCGGACGGTTAGAATGGTGTTTTCCCGAGCAGGGCAGCCGATGGAAACATCTCGAGTCGACCGTGCCGTTATCAGTGTGTGGCGCTGGCAAGGCGTGCTGATGACCTCGATTGCGACCGTCTTCGCATTCGGCCTCGTCATTCGATTCGGCGCACCCGGCCTGTTCGCGCCTCTGCTCGTCGCGGCGGCCGGGTTTACGCTCAGCCTGTCCCTGCCGCAGGCGTATTACCGGCGCCTGCGATTCGGCGTCGATGCAACCGGCATCGCCATCGAGCGCGGCATCCTCTGGCGATCGCGGATCGCGCTGCCGCGCGCGCGCATCCAGCACACGGATGTCTCACAAGGGCCGCTGCAGCGGCGCTTCGGTGTCGGAACGTTGAAGTTGTACACGGCCGGCAGCCGCTACACGAAGATCGAACTACCCGGCCTCGCGCATGCGGAAGCCATCGCGTTGCGCGACGCGTTGCTCGCGGAGAATCGCGACAGTGGCGTCTGAAGGCGGCGCGGCGGAGTTCCAGCCGTCTCTGCGATTGCATCGCTCTTCCTGGCTGTTCGCGCTGACGGAGTCGGTGCGGCAACTGATCCTGCCGCTCATCGCGCTGCTGGTATTCGGCGCACGCCGCGACGATGACTGGATAGGCACTCCTCTGGCTCTCGTATTCGTGGGCGCGATGCTCGTACGCGCCTTGTGGCATCAATGGACCTATCGCTACGGATTTGGCCCGCGCGGCCTGGTGATCCGCGACGGGGTGATATTCCGCAACGTGCGGCAGATCGAGTATTCGCGCATCGAGAACATCGATACCGAGCGCGGGCCGCTGCATCGGCTCCTGGACGTCGCGCAGGTACGCGTGCAGACCTCCACCGGCGGAAAGCCCGAAGCGCTCATCAGCGTGCTGGACTCGAGCGCGGTCCAGGAGATGCGCCAGCGGGTGTTCGCCGATTCGCAACCCGCCGCGGAAGCGGCGCAAGCGCCCGACGAGCCGCCGCTGCTGCACCTGTCGCCGATGGAACTGGTGCGTCACGGACTGATCGACAACCGCGGCATGATCGTCGTTGCCGCCGGCGCCGGCTTGATGCAGCAGGCGGGCGTATTCCAGGTGAATCGCGAGTTCATCGATCAATGGCTGCATTCTTCGGCGTTCGCCGACGTCGCCGGGCTCGGGATGGCGATGCAGATCCTGCTCGCCGTCCTCGTGATCATCTCGGCGCTGATCGCCGTACGAATCCTCTCGGTCGTGCTGGCGCTGATAACGCTGCACGATTTCACGCTGACGCGGCACGACGGCGATCTGCGTGTGACTCACGGGCTATTGACGAGAATCGCCCTCACGCTGCGGACTCGCCGGATCCAGGCGGTGTACCAGTCGGAGTCGCCGCTGCACCGGCTGTTCGGCAGGGTGTCCCTGGACGTCGATCTGGCGGGTGACAGCGGCGGCGAAGAAGCGCAGCGCAATCCCGAGCGGATGAAGACTCGCTGGCTGGCGCCCGTCTGTCCCACCGCGGCGGCGCCCGCGTTGATCGCCGCGGCGCTACCCGACTTCGATCCCGCCGCGCAGCCGGATTGGCAACGGCTCGCACCCGGAGCTCGCTCGCGAATATTCCGGCGCAGCTCCTTGCTGTTCCTTCTCATCTTCGTGGGACCGGCCTGGTGGTACCTGCGCGAGGCCGCCGTTTTCGCGATTCCGATCGCGGTCGGACTCGCGTGGATGCACGCGCATCTGTACGTGAAGCACACGCGCTGGGCGCTGCAGAGCGACGTGTTGCTGTTCCAGTCGGGGTGGCTGACGCGCCGGTTGACGATCGTGCCGCGCGACCGTGTGCAGTCGCTGAACGTGTCGACGTCACCGTTCGACCGGCGCCGGCACATGGCGAGCCTGACAGTGGATACCGCTGGAGGAGGCGCGAGGTCGGCTGGCGTTCGCATTCGATACCTGCCCGTGGACGTGGCGCGACGACTCGCGGCGGAGCTCAATGCAACCGTGGGCGGCAGTCGCGCCTGATCACTTCCGCCGTTTGGGCCGGCGCATGAGTTCTGATCGGCCGATGGGTTCCGGCCGTTCGGCCGGCGCCGGATCGGAGAACCCTGCCGCCTCGATGTAAGGGCGCAAACTCCGACTCTTCTTTTCGCCATCGGCAGCACGCAGCGAAGTCATTCCCGCGTCCCACGCGTTGGTCATCTGCTTTGCGATTTCATTCCAGCGAGGCTCGTTCCTTGCGGCTTCGATCATTTCGCGGCCGACCTCCACGGCCGACTCGCAAACCCGTTCGACCATCTCCGCGTATTCACGAGGCGCGACACCGAGCCTCGCCTTGAAGAACTTTTCGAGCGACTTTCCGGGGGCCCAGGTCTTTCTGCCTTCGATCGTCAGCCCCGGAGGGTTCTCGGCGTAGCGCGGATAGGCCTGCGTAGTGACGATGTCGTACGCCGGTGTGTATGCGACATCGGAGATGCCGGTGTAGTAGAGCGCGATGTTCTTGGCGTGGCAGTCGGCATTGCGAACCACGTAGTTCGTGATGATGAGCCAGCCCAAGCGCTGAAGCTGTGCCGAAGCAGACCCTTGGGGCAGATAGACTCGTGTGGCTTTGAGGACTTGCTCCATTGATGGCGCGTACTTCTCGTGCGGAGGCAGTCCCAACAAGCTGCAAGCGTCTTCCACGCCAGACGCAGGTGTGCCGGTTCCATCAGTATCGAAACGATCCACGACCAGGACGTTGCCGTCG
Source organism: Pseudomonadota bacterium (assembly GCA_023423065.1). Lineage (GTDB taxonomy): Bacteria > Pseudomonadota > Gammaproteobacteria > Steroidobacterales > Steroidobacteraceae > CADEED01. The sequence continues at coordinate 8,095 of JAFAGC010000116.1, read as the reverse complement.
TTGGACATTCGGGTTTTTGCCACCGGCATCACGTTCAGCCGCTCCAGAACGCGCATCGAATGGAACTCGTTGAAGCCCAGGAATGGCGTCTTGGCGTCCGATCCTTTGACGATGTAACTCCCCATGCGGAGGGTTACCTTGCCCGTCATGACCTTGCCATCCGCGGATGCTTCGGGCGCGATGAATTTCGGCACGGCGCCCGAGATCGCCGAACGAGCGTACTCGCGCACCAGTGCCTCGAATCTTGCGGGGCTTGTATCGGATTTCAGCAGCGATTCGAGTTGCAACGGCGCGAGGTCGGCTCCCGGCGCCGCACCTTCCGGCGTGACTGCAACGCGGCCGATTCCGCTGCGACCGACCAGTGCAAGCAGCGAGATGTCGGTTCCGTCGAGGTGGCGTCCGAACTCCTCGCGGATGACACCTAACAAGAATCCTTCCGGCAGGTTCTGCCGAAAGAAGGGGTGCAGGTCTCTTGGCCATCTCCACGATTCTTCACGCACCGGCATCGTGAGGCTGACGAAATCGGTCTCCGCCGTTCCTGGCAGATATTTCATGACGTATTCGTCTCTGTTCCTAAAGAGCTGCGCGACTTTCCGGCCGGAGACGTGAACGTCCAGTTTCACGGCTCAGTACCCCTCGAACGTTGTTCGGCGAGGATGTCTTCCAGCGTGCGTGCGTGCCCCACTTTCACTGCCTTCAGGTCATAGCCTGCGGCCTCGAGCAAGCGCACGAGCGCAGAAACGCTCATGTCACCCCTGGCGAGTTTTTCCATTCGCGCCAGCGTGACGCGTGATACCCGCGCGCGATTGGCGAGTTCGGCCTGACTGAGGCCTGATTGGGCACGGACTGCTTTCAGCATGTCCGCCACGTCGGCGAGGGTGCTCATTCTGTATCCCTTGGGCTACAGGATTACGATTTTCGGTGTGTATAGTATCCCCGGAGATACAGAATCTCAACACCCGAATCACGGCTGGCGGGGGATGCGAAACCTACATCGGTTCGGGAAACTCCATCACGAAACGCGCCCCGCGCTCCGCATTCGCGTCGAGCGACAGTCTTCCGCCCTGCCGCTCCATGATGCACTTCGCGATGGCGAGCCCCAACCCCGCGCCGGGGCCCGACGCATCGGGAGCGCGGTGGAATCTCTCGAACAGCGATGCCGCGGCATGCGCCGCGATCCCGGGCCCATCATCGGCGATGATCACCGTGGCGGAATCAGCGGACAGCGTGATCGACGTGCCGGCGGGCGTGTACTGAATCGCGTTCTCGATCAGGTTGCGAAAGACCAGCCGCGTCAGCGTTGCATTCCCGTGCGCAGGCACGGACGCGTCGGGCGTCGCCGCGGTCAGGTAGTGCTCCGACTCGAGCGCAACGGGCGCCAGCTCCCGCGCCACTTCCAGCGCAACGGCGTGCGCGTCGAACGCGGCGAACTGGAATTGTTCCTGCGAATCGAGGCGCGCAAGACAGAGCAGTTGCTCGACGAGCCGCGCGAGCTGTTCGATTTCGAACGCAACATCGCCGAGCTCCTGCGCCGAAAAGCGGGATTCGAGCCGTGCTCGCAGGGTCGCAAGCGGGGTGCGCAGCTGATGCGCGGCGTTGGCGGAAAATTCCCTTTGCACGCGATAGTCCGCTTCGAGCCGATCGAGCGAGGTGTTGACTGCCTGGACCAGCGGGACGAGCTCCCGAGGAAGGTTCTCGGCATGCAACCGCTCGTCCAGGCGGCTCAGCGACAACATCGAGGCCTGGTGCGAGACGGCACGCAAGGAGCGAAGCGACGACAGCACCGTCACGACCACGACACCGACCACGGCGATCAGCAGCAGGGCAATCGGCCAATACAGCTCGTCCAGCGCGCCGAGCATGAGCTGGGCGACCAGGCTCTCTTCATCCTCGAGATTCCGCACCACGCGCAACCAGTGTGGGCCGTGACCGTCGTCTAGATAGAGCGTGGCGGCCATGATGCTGTTGCCAGACGACGCATCCGTGTCCCGCTGCATGACGACATGCCCATCGCCTGGAGCGGCCGGCAATGGCAGATAGGGCGCGGAGAAACCGCCCGATTGCAGCACCGAGCCATCCGCGCTCAGCAGCTGAAAGCCGTTCAAGGCATCCGGTCGGGCGTAGAACTCCTGCAGAGGCCGTGGCAATTCGAGTCGCGGTGGCCCGTTCCCCGACACGACCGACGCGCGCAGGTCCTGCACCTGGACGGCGATGCTCTGCCCTTCCAGGCCCCACAGCCCTTCGCGAAACTCGGAGTACAACACCAGGTAGCTGCCGGCGAGCGCCAGCACGACCACGATGGTCAGTCGAACGACGAGTGATCGAAGCAGGGACGGAGCGCGCATCGAGCTGCGATCAGGAGGCAAGATAGCCCAGACCGCGCAGGGTCCGTAGCGACACATCAGCGCCCGCGGCCGCGAGCTTCTTGCGCAACCGGTGCACTTGCGTCTCCACCGAATTCGCGCTGCGCTCCTGCTCGAAGTCGTACAGGCATTCGGCCAGCCGCTCCTTCGAGACGACACGCCCCTGGTTGCGCAGCAGCGCTTCGAGCACGATCAGCTCCGAGCGTGTCAGGTCGAGCTGCGTGCCGGCGACGGTGGCGACGCGAGCGGACGTATCGAGCTTCACGCTGCCGAGGGTGAGCGTGCGGCCCAATGCCGCGCCCGGTCGACGCAGCAGCGCGCGCAGCCGGGCGATGAGCTCCTGCATCGCGAAGGGTTTGACCAGATAGTCGTCCGCGCCGCAATCCAGGCCGCGCACGCGATCCTCGATCGCACCCAGCGCCGTGAGGATCAGCACGGGTGTCGTGCTGCCTCGCTCACGCATTGCCTTCAGCGCATTGAGGCCGGTGCCGTCCGGGAGCATGAGATCGAGCACGGCGGCGTCGTAGTCGGCCGCTCCCCAGATTCGCAGTCCCTCGGACGCCGAAGCCGCGGTGTCGACCGCGAAGCCTTGCGCATGCAGGCTCTCCGCGACGGCCTGACAGAGACGCGGGTTGTCTTCGATGAGGAGCAATCTCAATGGGCAATCCCGTCACCAGGAACGTTCAAAGATGAGGCCGATGATGGGAAATGCTTCCCCTTCGTCGGCGACGATCACGCCGCGCCGTGGATCGAACTCCTGCGCATCCGAACCGGGCCCCGCATAGACATTGATCACATCGAGGAATGCGACCAGGTCCACCGGCCCAAGATTACGCCGGTAATCGACCCGGATATTGAGCGAGTGATAGTCATCGAGCAGAAGCGCGTTCGGCTCCGTCAGTTCCTTCGAGTACCGCAGCGGCTGTCCGGCTCCCAGCACATCACTATTGATGATGAAGGCGTCCGTGGGTCGCCCGGTCGCCCATTTCCAGCGTGCACCGACCTTCCAGCGTTCGCTGATCTCCCAGCTACCGCCGATGGAGAAAAAGTGCTCGCGACTGAAGTCGGCATCATGTTCCCCGAATCCATCGTTATCGTCGACGCGCGCATTGTTGTAGGCGTAGACGATGTTCCCGAACCAGCCATTCGCGAAATTCCGCGACAGCACGACGTCCGCGCCGAGATTCGTGCCTTCCCCGTCGTTCGTGACCCGGCCACTGGTGCGTTCCTGCGCGACGACGAGATTGTCCAGCCACTGATAATACGGCTCGACGAGCAGCGACCAATTCGGGCCGAAGTACTTCTCGAAGCCGACACTCACGTGAGTGATTCGCTCGTTCTCGATAGCGAAATTCTCCGGGCTCGCCGCGCGAACCAGAAATCGTGGCGACTGATAAAACACGCCCGCGGTTGCCGACACCCGCGTGCCAGGCTGAGGGCGCCAATTCGCCGCAAGCCGCGGAGACACGAGCGATTCGTCCGAAAAGCCATCGCGATCGTAACGAAGCCCTGCTCTCAGGTCCCAGCGATCGAACTCGAACAACTGCTCGCCGTAGGCGGCGTAACTGGTCTCCTTCGCTTCATACACCGAGTCGACGCTATCCGGTGTCAACGTGATGTATTGCTGGCCGGGTGGGCGTGGGTCGGTCGAACGATAGACGAAGCGGTCCCAGTCCTCCCTGAGGACAGTCGTGTAATCGACGTCGGTCTGCCAGACGCGCAGCCCGGCCGTTACCTGGCCGAGACGATTGCGAGTCACATAGTCGCTGTGCCAGCCGATCTCGGTTTCCTTTTCGGTGACGGTCATCAGGCGCTCGCGCACCGGCACGTCCGCGGCCGGCGTGCCTTCCGGTACGAGGTCCGGATACGCCTCGCCCTCCGCTGACGTCTTGTCGTTCGAGCGAAGGTAGAGTCGATTCGTCCATTCACCGCTCTCCCCGACCAGGTGGCGCCAGGTCAGCCCCGCCAGGTAAAGATCCTGCTCGGTGTCGATCAGCGACACGTCCTCGAAGTTCGGAGACTCGAGCACGTTGTCTATGTCGCGCGTGTATTCCTCCGGCGCGTAAACACCCAGGAATTCGATCGTGTCGCCGGAATCGAGAGTCGTAACCGTCTTGAGGACGATATCGGTGAGCTTCGGCTGGCCGATGTCCAACTCTTCGATCATGTCGAAGACGCGACCGAAATCGAACTGGCGCGCCGTGAAGAACAAGGTCGTATCGTCGTGGATGCCGCTCGGTCCTTCGTAGCCGAGTTCGAGGCCAGCGATGTCCACCCGCAGACTGGCGCTGGGCGTCGGGCTTCCGCCCGCGACATCGAGTTTCAACAGCGAACCCGAGCGCCCTCCATAGGCAGCGCTCCAGCCGCCGGGCGAGAACTCCGCGCTCGCGATGGAGTTCGGCGCGAAGATCGAGTAGCGACCACCGCCACCGATGTCCTCTTCCTCGCCCAGTGTCTGATCGAAGTGAACCACACGATCGAAGGGAAACTCGTCGATCAGGATCAGGTTGTCCCGAGGTCCACGGCCGCGCACGGAGAAGCTGGCGAATTCGCCGGTGGATACGAGTCCCGGCAAGCCGTCCAGCGCTCGCATGACATCGCTGCCCGTCCCAGCGGCGCTGCGCAGTTCTTCGCGGTTCAGTAGCGAGTTGCTCACCGCCCCATTCGGGTCGGCAGTCAGAGCGCGGGCTTGAACCAGGACTTCCTCGAGCGGCGTCGCGAGCATTTCGAAGTTGAGTGGAGTCACCTTGCGGCCGACGACACGTACGCTGGGCTCGTTGACAGTCACCAGGCCAGGGCCGGTCGCCGTGACCGCATAGAGTCCGGCTTCGAGGTTTCCCAGGTCGACCGTGCCGTCGGCCTGTGTTCGACCGGTAACGACCTTGCCGCCACGGCCGGAAGCGGTCACGGTCACGCCCTCGATGGGCCGCCGCGTCTCCATGCTGACGATGGCAATGCGCATTCCGCCGTCTGCGCTCTGCGCCATTGCAACAGGCGATGCGCAGATGACCAGCACTGCCGCCAAAAGCCGAATGGTTCGTTTCATCCCGATCTCCTCATTGCGCCCGGCGCGATACCCATGAACGCTCACCGCGCATGAACACTGGGCCAATCGGGGTGAAGGCGGCGTGAAGAGCGTGCGAACGCCGCGTGAAGAGCGCGGCAAGCGGCCGGAATCTGATCAACATGGCGGTTCCTCGACAGTGGATAGTCATCGGAAGCCAAGGTAGCAATCGAGTCTGTCGCGAAACTTGCGGGAGTGAAGGCTGCCGGCGGGATCGGTATTGCCGCAGGGATCTCGCAGGTCCAGTCCGACGAGATTGCTTCACGAGTGACCCGTCGGATCAGGGCCGGCAGGTCCCGGAAAGCAAAGCCCCCGCCGGTTTCCCGACGAGGGCTTTGGAATTCTTGCATCCGCCCATCGTCGCGTATGCGAACGACGGCGGAGCTTGTTAACTGATCAACGAATGCGGAACAACCGCAAGCCCTGATCGTGGACGACGAACTTCCTGTTCGTGAGAGACAACCGACGCCGGACGCTCTTCACCACACGCTCGTCGTTCGCGGCTTCGCGAACTTCGGGGCGTGGCAAGGGGGACGGAGCATCCGTTGCCGCGTGCTCCAAGCGCACGGCAAGATTCGACGAAGACATTCGATATTCCTTGGTGAAATCGCCGGATTGGCGACGGTGAGGACGATATCAGCCCTGTGTTACAGGGACATCGCGCATCCGATTGAGTCTCTCTATCCCTTTCGGGGTGTGGGTAGGTAGAGACATTGACAAGTCCTGGTCATCGCGCAATGCGGCCCCGAGCCAATCAAGTCCCGCAGAACGTCTGACGGACGCGCTCGGCCGGCGCCGGGGGCTGCTCGAACTCGCCCAGGCCGGGCTGGTCGTCGAAAGGATGCTCGAGGATTTTCAGGAGCTGGTTGAACGGCCCGAAGTCCCCGTGCGTCGAGGCCGCGTCGAGCACCGCCTCCACCTTGTGGTTGCGCGGAATGAAGGCCGGATTCACCCGGCGCATGTTCGCGCCGCGTTCGGCCGCACCTTGCGGCTCGCTCGCGAGGCGTTCGCGCCAGCGCCGCAGCCAGTCTTCGATTCCGGTCGACGGCGCGAATAGCTCGTGTATCGCGGCGTCGTTGCCCGCCTCTTCGGCACACCCCGCCAGACGACGAAACGCCAGGGTGAAATCCGCCCCGGCCGATTGCATCGTCGCCAACAGGGCCCTTATGAGTTCGACATCGCTTTCGTGCCCGGTCGACAGACCGATCTTGCGGCGCATGCGCGCCAGGAGCTGCGCATCGAAACTCGGCATGAAGCCTCTGACTACCGCGGTCGCGAGCTCGATCGCCTTCTCCGACTCCGCATCGATGAGTGGCAGCAGGGTTTCGGCGAACCGCGCGAGATTCCATTGCGCGATGGCGGGCTGATTGCCATACGCATACCGGCCGCCATGGTCGATCGAGCTGAACACGGTGTTTACGTCATAGTGATCCATGAACGCACACGGCCCATAGTCGATCGTCTCGCCCGAGATCGCCATGTTGTCCGTGTTCATGACGCCATGGATGAACCCGACGCTCATCCAATCCGCGATCAATGCGGCCTGGCGCCGCGTGACGGCTTCGAGCACCGCGAGCGCGGGTAGTTTGGTGTTGCGCGTTTCGGGGTAATGCCGTTCGATGACGTAATCGAGCAGCTGGCGAACGGCATCGTGATCGTCACGAGCCGCGAAGTATTCGAAGGTGCCGACACGAATGTGACTCGCGGCCACACGCGTCAGCACCGCTCCTGGCAGTAGATCGTCGCGAACGACCTGCTCGCCGGTGGTGACGACCGCAAGCGAGCGCGTGGTCGGAATGCCGAGCGCATGCATGGCCTCGCTGATGAGGTACTCGCGCAGCATCGGTCCCAGCGCCGCGCGCCCGTCGCCATTTCGCGAGAATGGCGTCCGTCCCGAGCCTTTGAGCTGAATGTCGCGCCGCACGCCGTCGCGCCCTACCCGTTCACCCAGCAAAATGGCGCGACCATCACCGAGCTGCGGCACGAAGCCACCGAACTGGTGACCCGCATAGGCCAAGGCAATCGGATCCGCATCGGCGGGCGCATGATTGCCCGAGAACCATGTCGCGGCTTCGCGCTCGAGAGTGAGCGGATCGAGGCCGAGTTCTTCCGCCAGGCGGGAGTTGAAGACGACCAGCCGGGGATCTTTCACCGGCGCCGGCGAGACCCGCGCGTAGAACCGTGCAGGCAGGTGAGCGTAGGTGTTCTGAAAACCGAGATGCATGATCGGAGCAGTGTAACGCGCCACCGCCAGCGAACCCGCGGCAGCCGGCCTTGGGCCTGGCAGTAGAATCGCCCCATGGCGCGCACGGTGAACGCAGGCATTGCAGAGCGGCTGACCCTCGCGATCGACGGGACTCGCCGCGTCTCCGCGTTGTTCCAGCTGCCGCCCACTGCTACCTCGTGCTTCGTGCTTGCACACGGCGCGGGTGCGGGCATGGAACACCCGTCCATGGTGACGATCGCCGCGGAGCTCGCATCGCGAAGTATCGCGACTCTGCGCTTCCAGTTTCCCTACATGGAGCGCGGCACGCGGCGCCCGGATCCTCCGGCGGTCTGCCACAACGACCCCACCCTGCTCTTCACCAACGCAGGCATGGAGCAGTTCAAGGACGTCTTCACCGGACGCGAGAAGCGCGACTACACCCGCGCCACGACCTCGCAGAAG
>JAFAGC010000081.1 GCA_023423065.1 Pseudomonadota bacterium | reverse complement strand
TCACCACCCCCCCCCCCCCCCCCGCGGGGGCCCCCACGCATCGATTGCGCATTCCTGGCGCGTCTCGTGGCGGAGCATCGCCTGCCCGAGGACGAAGCGGCTGAGCTCGCGCCGCAGCTCGCGTACGAATTTCCCAAGAAAGCCTACAAGCTTTGATCGACGACCTGCCCTGCATCACGTTCCTGGGGGGAAGCTGAATGAGTTCTATCAACATCTCGGATGACACCGGTGGCACGAAGGCCGGCGCTGCGACGAAGGTCGGAAACTATCGCTGGGTGATCTGCGCGCTGTTGTTCGTCTGCACGACGATCAACTACATCGACCGCAACGCGCTCGGCGTGCTCAAGCCCATCCTCGAAGGGGAGCTGGGCTGGCAGGAAGTCGACTACGGCTGGATCGTGTTCGCGTTCGTCGGCGCGTACGCCGCGTTCCCGTCGGTGGCCGGCATCTTCATCGACAAGTTCGGCGTGAAGAAGAGCCTCGCAATCGCGTTGATCGTCTGGTCGCTCGCCGCGGCGGGTCACGGACTCGTCGGCACGGTGATGGGCTTCGTCATCATGCGCTTCCTGCTCGGCATGGCGGAGGCCGCGAATTTTCCCGCGTCCATCAAGGCCGTGGCGATGTGGTTCCCGCAGAAGGAGCGCGCGCTCGCGACGGGCGTTTTCAACTCCGGCACCAGCCTCGGCGTGATCGCCGCACCGCTGACCGTGTTGCTCGCGCACGAGGTGGGCTGGCAGTGGGCGTTCGTCATCATGGGACTGGCCGGCTTCATCTGGCTGTATTTCTGGCAGCGCAGCTTCGGCTCGCCGGAATCGCATCCGCGCGTGGGCGCCGCGGAGCTCGACTACATCCGCTCGGGCCAGCCCGCCGCGCAGGAGTCGACCAAACTATCCTGGTCGGCGATGGTGCGTTACCGGCAGATCTGGCCGTTCCTGATCGGCAAGTTCCTGACCGATCCGGTGTGGTGGTTCTACCTGTTCTGGCTGCCTTCCTACCTCAGCGCGGAACGCGGACAGAACCTGCTCAAGAGCGCCGGACTCATGGCCATCATCTACACGGGCTCGAGCATCGGCTCGATCGCCGGCGGCTGGTTGTCCGGCTACCTGATTCGCAGCGGCTGGCACGTGGGCAAGGCGCGCATGACCACGATGTTGCTCGCGGCCATATTCATGCCGGGTTCGATCATCGCCTACTTCACGGACAACTTCGTGTTGTGCGTCGCGCTGATCACGCTCGCCACGGCCTGTCACCAGGCGTGGTCGGCGAACCTGTTCACCTCCGCGACCGACCTGTTTCCGCAGAGAGTGTCCGGGTCGGTCGTGGGCCTCGGAGCGACGGCGGGCGGCATCGGCGGCATGTTCATCGCATTGCTCGCGGCGCTGGCGATCCAGTGGACGGGCAAGCAGGAGCTCGTGTTCATCTGGGCCGCGTTCATGCACCTGATCAGTCTCGCCATCTTCTGGTTCTGGTTCCGCGGACGTTTCGATCCCGTGAACGTCGATGCAGGCGTGGACCTCAATTCGCGCCACACGCCGCTGGTCACGGCCGGCATCATCATCGCGGTGGTCGGCGTGACGCTGGCGGCGCTCATCGGGCTCAACTGGGAGCTGTGCGTGAGCGCCACGAGTCTGTCCGGAGCAGCGCAGGCGGTGACGGCCGCGATTGGCGTATTCCTGATCGGTTCCGGGCTGCTGTACGCAGGGTTGCCGAAGTCACGAACCGCCTGAACCGGCAGCGACGGCCGCGGGACACGTGTCCGCGGCCCTCGCAGGCCCCCGGAGAGTCCCAGCAAGCTAACTACCCCGCACGTCGCTCCGTGGCTCGACCCGGATTCGAGCGGACGAGCTACGAGCGCCCGGGTTCGAGAACCAGGGCAAAAACCCACCTGGAGCGAGTTCCATCGGCGGAAACCAGCGGTGCGCGCTCAACCGCCGTCGACGCTGAAGTGCGCGAGCAGGGGCAGGGCGCGCCGCGAATGCCCCCGGACGCAGGCATCAATCGCCCGCCGGGCTCGTGACCTGACTGGTCGGAGCACTGGCCAGAGTGGTCCTTGCATTTGGCCTGACCAGTTGATACCTTTCCGACTCGAGGGGTGAGGCCGTTCCACCGGCCGCATTTCCCCGCTCGCACAATTCTTCTCGCGGATTCCGATCGCGCCTGGTCAGGCGGATACGGAAGAGTCCCGCTCATGTCTTCGTTCCCGCACGCTCCGCGCAGTAGTTAGGTCGCTGTTGTTTCGCGGCAACGTTTCGATATTTTTATCGAGAGAGTAACGGAAATTCCTTGTGGTGCTAGCGCACCTTCCATTGCTAGCATCACACGCACTTCGTGCAAGCGAACTTGTTGAAACAAAAACGGCACGTGGGCGCGCCGATCTCGATCGGTGAAGTTTTTTCGTCGCGTGTGAAATCGGTATCGAACTAGAGGGGTGCAAGTGATGATCAAGGATCCATCGGTTTTCCGAGTATCCGTCCTGACCGCCGCGATCTCCGCGGCATTGGCGTCGGCGAGCGCGGTCGCGCAGACCGCCGACAACTCGGCGAGTGGCAGCGACAACGAGCCCGTCGAAGAAGTCCTCGTGACGGGCTTCCGGGCCTCGCTGCAGAGCGCGACCAACGCCAAGCGCGAATCCATCGGATTCTCGGATTCGGTCTTCGCCGAAGACATCGGCAAGTTCCCGGACCTCAACATCGCCGAATCGCTGAACCGCATTCCGGGCGTGCAGCTCGCGCGTGAAGTGAACGGCGAGGGTCTCAACGTCGCGATCCGCGGTCTCAACACCAACTTCACGAAGACCACGATCAACGGCGCCGCCATCGGCGTCGCTTCGACCGGCCGCGTCGACGGCCAAGGTCAGAACCGCGAGGTCGACCTCGACCTGTTCCCGACGGAGCTGTTCACGCGCCTCGACGTCAGCAAGTCGGCGAAGGCGAGCGAGCTCGAAGGCGGCGCCGCGGGTACGGTGAACATGCGCACCGCGCGGCCCTTCGACAATCCGGGCACGCACGTCAACTACCAGCTGCAGGCTAACTACGGCGAAGAGAGCGGCACCGTCAATCCGCGCGGCGGACTCACCGCGAGCTGGACGAACGATACGTTCGGCGTACTCGTCGGCGTCGCGGGTGTCAGCAACGACTCGACCACGAATGGCTTCGAGACCATCGGATACACCAATCCGAACCTGAGCTACTTCCAGTGCGGACTGACGCCGCCGGGGACCACGAGCCCCAACGCCGGCGCGGGCGCGAATGGCGGTTGCAACGTGGGCGGCGGCAACGGCTGGGTGATCCCCGGCACCGTTCCCGTGAATGCGGGCGCGGGCCTGGTCGCGGGCACGCCGATCGACGGCGCCTACCTGGAATCCATCAACCCGGGTCTGACGCTGGCGCAGATCGACCGGGCGCTGATTCCGCGCTTGGGTCGTCCGGCCTATCTCGACGGAACGCGCGACCGCTACTCGGGGCTCGTGTCGTTCGAGTACCGTCCCAACGATTCGCTGCAACTCTATGCCGATACGCTCTACTCCGAGGCGAATCGCAGTTTCAATCGACTGGACGTCAACCTGGTCGGCCGCAACGGCGCGTTGATTCCCACCAACATGGAAGTCGACGAGAACAACGTCGTCACGCGGGCCACGTTCGCGAACGCGCAGTTCTTCCTCGAAGCGCGTCCCTATGACGAGCAGGTGGATTACTGGGGCTTCAACCCCGGCCTGCGCTGGGAGCTCAACGAGGAAATGCGCTTCGACCTCGCGCTCAACAAGAGCCGCAGCTGGTTCTTCCGCGAGGCGCCGACGGTCCTCGTGAACACGCCGCTCAACCAGGGCATCGTCGCCGAGTTCGACAACACGAGTGGCGACTTCGTCAACATCACCACGAACGCCGACCTCAACGATCCCAACCTCGGCTGGGTGTGGACCGGTGGCGGCCGCGTCAACATCCAGAACGAGAAGCGTCTCGTGAAGAACGAGGGCGCGCACCTCGACTTCACCTGGGGTGACGAGCAGGCGAACATGAAGGTCGGCATCGCCTACGACCAGATGTACCGCACCATTTCGGGCCGTGACAACAGCCGCGAGTGGCAGCAGGTCGTCTGCGGCGGCGGCGGCGCGTTCATTCCCGCCCCGGCCGCGGCGCCGCCCTGCAATGGCCAGGCGGGCTCCGCGATCACCCAGGCGAACCTCGCGCAGTACCTGATCCCGGGTCCGGCCGGCTTCATCAGCGTGGACTACGACGCGTTCTTCGATGCGACCAACTACCACGCGCTGTCGGACAACGCACCGGTGGGAACCGGCGCAGCGACCGGCGCCGCGAACGGCAAGATTCGCGAGCGGACGATGGGTTACTACATCGAGTTCAACGGCGAGAGCGAGTTCTACGATCGCACGCTGCGCTACAACCTCGGTGGCCGCTTCGTGGACACCGACCAGTGGGTGGCCGGCCCGGTGACGCTGAACAACGGCACGTCGGTTACCATCGTCGAGGCGAGCACGGCCGAGCGTTATTCGGAGTTCCTGCCGTCGTTCAGCGCCGCGCTGAACGTGACCGATGACATCGTGCTGCGTTTCGCCGGTTCGGAGACCATCACGCGTGCGAACCCGCGCGACATGCTGCCGAACGCGACCTTCAGCGATCCGTCGGCGCAGGCCGTGGGCCTCGGCAATCCGGCGCTCGAGCCGTTCCTGTCGACCAACATCGACCTGGGCGGTGAGTGGTACACGGGCGACGAAGGTTATATCGGCCTGACGTTGTTCCAGAAGCAGATCACCGGCTTCACCGTGGGCCAGGTGTCGGTCCTGCCGTTCAACAGCCTCGCGCCGCTCGGCATCACCTACGACACTCTGTCGCCGACGCAGCAGACTGCGATCGACTCGCGCGGCGGTCCGAACAACGCGACGGTCAACGCCACGCAGCAGGTCAATGCCGCCGGCAAACTTCGTATCCGCGGATACGAAGCGACCTGGGTGCAGCCGCTGAACTTCATCACGGATGGCTTCGGCTTCCAGGTGAACTACACGAAGGTGTCGCAGCGTCCGGAAGGTGGCACGGGTGGTCAGCCGGCGGTCGCGGTGGGCATCTCGCCCGTCACGTACAACGGCACGTTGTACTACGACCATGGTCCGGCGTCGGTTCGCCTGTCGTATGTCTATAACGACCGGCAGATCGCTTCCGGCAGCAACCAGGAAGGCATCACGGGCGCGCGCTTCTGGACGGACGAGTACGATCAGCTCGATCTCTCGGCCAGCTGGAAGTTCGAGAGCCTGCCGTCCGAGCCGCAGATCACGCTGAACGTCATCAACATCACGGGATCGACGCAGCGTCAGACCTGGGGCAACGACAGCATCCAGTTCTCGAACGCGGCGCGCACGTTCTACGATCCGGGTTATGCCGTGCTGCTCGGTATTCGCGGAACGTTCTGATCGCAAACGGCCAATCGGCCCAAGGAAAAAGGGGAGGCAACGCAAGTTGCCTCCCCTGTTTTTTTTAACGCGTCGCGTTGGGTCCGATGTCGGCGCGCGACCTCCGGCTCGCTCAGCTGGACGAGGAGGCCGCCGCCTTGCGCTGACGTGCGCTGGCGGAATAACGGCGACGCTTCTCCGCGGCCACCGCGCGGGCGCGCGCGATCTCTTCGACCTCGGTGACCTCGAGCATGTCTTCGATGACGCGCGAGATGTGTTCGCGCATCGCGGCGCGCGCGGCATCCGGGTCGCGCCGCTTGAGCGCGCGTACGATCGCGGCATGTTCGTCGATGGGCGGTTTCAATCCACGCGCGCGCCCCTTGGCGTCCATCGAGTGGCTCTGCGGCGAGCGCGCACGCGCATCCCACAACATCTGCACCGCCGCGATGATCCCGCTGTTCTGCGTGGAGGCCGCGATGAGCTCGTGGAAACGTCTATCCGCGACTTCGCTCTTCTCGATTTCCTGGTGCCAGTTGTCCTCGCGCATTTCGGCGATGAGGTCCGTCAGCTCCTTGAGCTGCGCGTCGTCGATGCGCATGGCCGCGAGCGCGCAGGCCTCGCCCTCGATCGAGCGCCGCGCCTCGAGTAGTTCGAAGGGGCCGATGTCCTTCACGCCTTCCTCGCCTTCGGGCGGCTGGCGGTTCTTGACGTAGACGCCGGAGCCGAGCCGGACGTCGACGAGCCCGTCGAGCTCCAGCGCGATGATGGCTTCGCGCACGGTGGGGCGTGACACCTCGAAGGTCTGCGCGAGCTCGCGCTCCGAGGGCAGGCGCTGCCCGATCTCGTACTCCCCCGTCGCGATGGCGTGCGAGAGCTTCTTGGCTATCTGTTCGTAGAGGCGGCGGGGTTCGACCATCAGCGAAGTATCCGTAACCTGACAAGGATCAACAAGTGACCTGCGAAGGACAATTGGTGTTGCGGTCAGACGACTTGTTGCTTTTGGCCTGACCAATTGCTACGTTCGCGCCACTGGGGGAGGCGAACGGTCCATTCGGCCCCCGCTAACTAAAAAACCACCATTAGGGAAAGGGGGAATGGATGGACAGGAAGTATCTGCGCGCGTGCGCAATATTAGGTCTAGTGGGTTCGGCGAGCATCGTTTCATCCGGGGCCATTGCCCAGGACGCCGGAGTTCAAGCCAACGAAGCGAGCAGTAGTGAGGACATCGGCGAGGTCGTCGTCACCGGTTTCCGCGCCTCGCTCCAGAATTCGGTCGCCGAGAAGCGCGAAAACATCGCTTTCACGGATTCGATCTTCGCCGAGGACATCGGCAAGTTTCCCGACCTGAACCTCGCCGAGTCCCTGCAGCGCATCCCGGGCGTGCAGATCGCGCGTGACTTCACCGGCGAGGGCACCTCGGTCGCGGTGCGCGGCCTGGGTCGCGATTTCACGCAGATCACCCTGAACGGCGCGCCGGTGGAAACCGCCTCCGACAGCAACATCGACAACGTGAGCCAGGGCCGCGGCGTCGACCTCGTGCTGTTCCCCACCGAGCTGTTCAGCCAGCTGACGGTGAGCAAGACGCCGGTCGCGAGCCAGCAGGAAGGCGCGGTCGCGGCGAACATCGACCTGCGTATCGCGCGTCCCTTCGACAAGAAGGGATTCCGTTTCAACTACAGCGCCAAGGCTAACTACCAGGAATCCTCCGAGGACTGGAGCCCGCGCATCGGCGCCTACGTCAGCAACACCTGGGACGTCGGCGGCGGCGAATTCGGCATCCTGGGCGGCGTGGCCTACTCGAATCGCAAGTACCGCTCGGACGGATTCAACACGATCGGATTCACGACGGTCGGCACGCCGGGCTGCCCGACCACGCAGCCGGGCTGCAATTCCCGCTGGCGCGAAGGTACGCCGAATCCGCCCGTGGGCAATGCGACGCCGGGCTACGGCAACTCGGCCCAGACCTGGGCGACGGCCGTGCCGGCCGGCGGCCAGTACGACGCGATGCTCGCGCCGCACCTCTGGGACCATGACAACGACCCCACCACGGCCCAGCAGGTTCGAGTCTGCGGCGCCGGCGACACACCCGGCGGCACGTCCGGCATGTCGTGCAACCAGTTGAGTTACTCGATCTGGCCGCGTCTCGCGCGCCCCGACATGCTCATCGGCGAGCGTGAAACCACGTCGGCGATCCTCTCGATGCAGTTCGCGCCGAACGAGAACCTCGAGTTCTACATCGACGGTCTGTATTCGGAAGCCGATCACGCCTATGAGCGCAACGACCTGAACCTGGCGGTGCGCAGCGTCAACAACAACATCCCGTTCGACGTCGAGGTCAACGAGGACAACGTCGTGACCAGCGCGACGCTCGCCAACCCCCTCTGGTTGAACGAGAACCGCCCGTATCACGAAGACACGGATTTCATCAATCTGAACGGCGGCATGAAGTGGAAGATCGGCGAGAAGTTCACCGTCGATGCGTCGCTCAACTACAACCACAGCAACTGGTTCCGCTCGACCAACACCTACCTGTTCGATTCGCGTCTCGGCAGTGGCATCACGGTCGACATCGAGGCGAACGGCGACGGCGTGATCAAGGTGACGCCGAGCCGCGACCTGAACAATCTCGACTTCTGGAACTGGAACGCATTGCGCATCCAGCCGGTGCAGCGTGAGGTGTGGCAGAAGGGCGGACGTTTCGAGTTCGAATACGCATTCGCCGACGCATTCAAGCTGAAGGCCGGTTTCAGCCGCGACAAGTTCCACCGCAACATCACCAACTGGGAGACGACCAGCTGCGCGACGGACGGTGGCAACGTGGCGTTGAGCTCCGCGCGCACCGAGTGCGTGAACGCGCTGACCGCCGCGGGCATCGACAACGCGAAGGTCGCCATCCCGAACGCCCAGCTGCTCAATTTCATGCAGCCGTGGACGCACGGGCGCCTGTACCAGACGTCCGACTTCGACGTGGGTCTGAACAACGGCTGGGCGCTGCCCAACTACGCCGCGCTCGATCCGGCGGTCAACATCGACTGGTTCGAGAGAGAGCTCGCGCGCGGCCTCGTCGGCGGCCTCGAAGTGGCGGGTTACACGCCGCGCGTGATCGCCGAAGACACTGACGGCGTCTTCCTCGAAGCGAATGGCCAGCTCGAGATCCTGGGCAACCTGCGCTACAACGTGGGTGCGCGCTACATCAAGACGGACCAGTTCGTGTCGGGCGTGATCACGGTTCCCAACGCGGACAACGCGCCGCCTCCGGCCGTACAGTACACGCATCGCGAGTTCATCACGGGCGATACCGAGTACGACAAGGTTCTGCCGAGCTTCAACATCGCGAGCGACCTCGGACACGGCCTCGTGGCGCGCGTCGCCGCGTCGCGCACGATGACTCGCGCGCAGCCGGGCGACCTGGCTCCAAACCAGTCGCTCAGCATCAACGGCGACGTGCTCGCGATCGGCAACATGGAACTCGCGCCGTACTTCTCGGACAACTACGACCTGGGTCTCGAGTGGTACTTTGGCGATTCGGGCCTCGGAGTCGTCGCGGTGAACCGCTGGCGCAAGGAGATCGAGGGTTACACCTCGGTCATCGGCACGCCGACGCCGTTCGGCCAGCTCGGCATCAGCTACGCGACGCTGCCGATCGCCACGCAGACCGGCATCCAGAACACGGCGAACGCGCAGTGCCAGTGCACCACCGGCAACGTGAACGATGCGCTCGTGCGCGTCGACCAGCGCCAGAACACGAGTGAAGTGATAACGCTGGATGGCTGGGAAGTGACCTACGTTCAACCGCTGGACTTCGTGCTGCAGGGCGCGGGCTTCTCGGTGAACTACACGCACATCGACCAGAAGTCGGAAGGCGGTCTGCCGGGTGCCGCGTCGAGCGCAGTCACCGGGCTGTCGCCGTTCACCTATAACGTCACCGCGTTCTACGAGAATTTCGGTTTCTCGGGCCGCCTGACCTGGTCGGTGCGCGATGCGTTCATCGAGTTCCTCGGCAACAACGAGAACAACATTCCGGGCGACAACTACGCCCAGAAGCGTGAGTTCCTCGATGCGTCGTTCGGCTACAAACTGCCGACCAGCACCGACATCTCGATCAGCCTCGAGCTGCAGAACCTGACCAACGAGCAGTTGCTGACCTACTTCCGCAACGATCCGCTCACCCCGCGCGCCTCGTTCGCGCCGGGCCGTCAGATGCTGCTGGGCGTCAGCGGCCGGTTCTGATCGCGGAAGCGCAAGAGACGTCGAAAACGAAAAGGGAGGCAACGCAAGTTGCCTCCCTTCTTCTTGACAGCGTGAAGGGCGGGCGCGGTGCCGCGTCCCTTTGCTTCAGCGAATGACGCGGGCTCCCTTGCCCTTCATCACCGCTTCGACTTCCTTGACGTTGACCATCGACGTGTCGCCGGGCGTGGTCATCGCCAGCGCGCCGTGCGCCGCGCCGTATTCCACCGCGGCCTGCGGTCCCTTGCCCTCGAGGAAGCCGTACGCGAGGCCGGAGGCGAAGCCGTCGCCGCCGCCGACGCGGTCGTAGATCTCGAGGTCCTCGCGCATCATCGACTGGTAGAAGTTGCCCCCCGCGTAGAGGATCGCGGACCAGTCGTTGAAGCTCGCCGTCTTCGCGTTGCGCAGCGTGGTCGCCGCGACCTTGAAGTTCGGGAATTGCTTCACCGCGGTCTGGATCATCTTCTTGAAGTTGGCCGGGTCGATCGCCGAGATGTGTTCGTCGAGACCTTCGACTTCGAATCCGAGGCAGGCCGTGAAGTCCTCCTCGTTGCCGATCATCACGTCGACGTACTTCGCGATGTTGCGATTGACCTTCTGCGCGCCTTCCTTGCCGCCCTGGCTCTTCCACAGCGACGCGCGGTAATTGAGGTCGTACGACACGATGGTGCCGTACTTGCGCGCGATCTCGACCGCCTCGATCACGGCCTCCGAGGTATTGGGCGCGAGCGCGGCGAAAATGCCGCCGGTGTGGAACCAGCGGACTCCCTCCTCGCCGAAGAGTTTCTCCCAGTTCACTTCACCGGGCCGGATCTGCGACGCCGCGGAATGTCCGCGATCCGAACAGCCGAGCGCGGCACGGATGCCGAAGCCTTTTTCGGTGAAATTGAGGCCGACGCGCGTGTTGCGTCCGAGGCCGTCGAATTCGCGCCAGACGATGTGCGAGGTGTCGACGCCGCCCTGCAGGATGAAGTCCTCGACCAGCCAGCCGAGGTCGTTGATCGGCAGGGCGGTGACCACCGTCGAGCGCTTGCCCCAGCACTTGCGCATGGCGCGCGCGACGTTGTATTCGCCGCCGCCTTCCCACACCTGGAAACTGCGCGCATTGCGCACGCGGCCGAATCCCGGATCGAATCGCAGCATCACCTCGCCGAACGAGGCACAGTCCCAGCGCGTTTCCGCGGCCGTCTTGATCTTGAGCACGTTGTCCATGTCTTTCCGTTTACTTCCCGCGAATGGTCTTGATGAGCTTGACGGTGTCGCGCACGCGCGCCTCGATGCCGTCGTAATCCTGCTTCTCGAGCAGGGCCTTGGTGATGAGGTTGCTGCCGATGCCGCACGCGACGATGCCCGCGCCATACCACTTGCGCAGCGATTCCTCGGTGGGCTCGACGCCGCCGGTGGGCATGATCCGGGTCCAGGGCATGGGGCCGAGCACGTTCTTCACGAACTCGGGACCGCCCACGGAGCTGCCCGGAAACACCTTGACGATCTCGCAGCCGAGCTCGTGCGCGTACGAAATCTCGCTCGCGGAGCCGCAGCCGGGCGAGTAGGGGATGCAGCGGCGATTGCACACCTTGGCGACGTCGGCATTGAGGATCGGACCGACGACGAACTTCGCGCCGTTGGCGATGTAGATGCCCGCGGTGGGGCCGTCGACAATGCTGCCGACGCCCATGATCACGGAAGGATCCGCCTTGTCGAAGTGGCGCGCGACCTCGAAGAACACGTGTGAGGCGAAGTCTCCGCGGTTGGTGAATTCGATGCATTTCGCGCCGCCGTTCGCGCAGGCCTGGATGACCTTCTTACAGACCTCGACGTCCGGATGATAAAAAACCGGGATCACTCCCTGGTCAATCATCGCGGCCAGCACGCTCATCCGATCCTTGTTCATCAACGCTCTCCGGTGTTCGACGAACCGGCATTTTCGCGGACCGACGAGCGGCGCGGCAAATGAAAGTGGTGATTCGCTTGCTTCATTGCCTTCTCTAGCAACCTTGCGCGGTCCGGCCGGCCGGGCTACGAAAGTCCACTGGCGGAAACCGGTGTCATTGTGGCCGCGAGCGACGGCGCCGACAACAACTTTCCGCATCATTCCGGGTCCCCGTTCGGAGGTCACGGTCCAAAAGAGCACCTCGTTGCGTGAAAACCGTGTGCGGTTCACGCCGCCCTGTCACGGGTCGCGGCACACTCCCTTCTTGTCCAAAGTGGCCACGTGACGCAGTTCACGTTATGACCCGCGAGAGCGAAGCGAAAACGAAGTCCGGGAGAAGTTCTCCACTGCCCATCATCGGGGCGGTGGTCGCGATCATTCTGATCGCCTTCTACGGCTGGTCGCAGCGCTCCTGGCTCCTGAACGTGAGCGACATCGAGTCGCGCGACGTGTACATGCAGAGCCACCAGCTCGAGCGCGGCTTCGCGGCCGAGCTCAACGACCTGTACGCCGCCGTCGGCGACTATTCCTTCTGGGGAGAAACCGCCCAGTTCGCGCTCGGCAACCGGCCAAACTACTTCCGCGATTCGGTCGGGCCGCAGGCGCTCATCCGGTTCGAAGTGGACACCATCCTGATCCTCGATCGCAATCTCGAGACGAAGCTGTCGCTCGCGATCGACGCGAACGCGATGCAGGAGTACGAGATACCTCCGGATCCGGATCTGCTCTCGGCCATCAAGCAGGCCGTGACCTCCGGCCAGCTCGGCAGCCACTCCGACAACCTGCGCGGCATCGTGCAACGCGCGCGCGGGCCCGGCCTGTTCGTCGTACGTCCCGTCATCCATCGGGCCGATGGCTCGCAGACCGTCGGCTGGATCGCATTCGCGCGCGCCTTCTCGCCCTCGGTCATCGAGCGCATCGGCCGCTTCTCGCCTTGGCCCGTCTCTGGTTTCCCGGTGACGAACCTCGAGCATTCGGGCATCCCGGAAGACGTGCGCGAATGGGTGCGCAGCTCGCCGCTCACCGCGAACCTGCAGACGCGCGTCGCGGGACGCGGGCATCTGAACGGCTACCTCATCCTGCGCGACCAGATCGGCACGCCGGTGTGGCTCATCCAGCTCGAGATACCGCGCACGGCGTATGCGCAGGCCACCCAGACCACGCTTTATCAGACGATCCTGCTCGGCCTCCTGATCGGCGGCTTCACCATCGTCGCGTTCCTGCTCTTCGCGCGTTCGCGCCGGCTCAACGCGGACCGGCTTTCCCTCGAGTCGCGTTACCGCGCCATCATCGAGCAGGCGCAGGACGGGCTGCTGGTCGCCGACGCGCGCACCGGAGAGATCGTCGACGCGAACCCGGCCGTGCAGCAGCAGCTCGGGTTCACGCTCGACGAGCTGCGCGGACGATCGATCCTCTCCGTGCTGCGCGGACCCAACGATTCGCAGGATCCCGTCATCGCGACGCTGGCGCGCGTCGAGCCTTCACGCGGCATCGAGCTCGTGCAATGGCTCAAGGACGGGCGCCAGATGGACGTCGAAGTGAGCTGCGTACCCATCGAATCGAGCGACCGGCGCCTCGTGTCCTATCTCATGCGCGACCTTTCCGAACGGAAGAAGGCGCAGACCCAGCTGCTCGCCAACCAGCAGCGCCTCGACAAGCTCGCCAATCACGACCATCTCACCGGCTTGCCGAATCGCCTGTTCCTGCAGGCGCACCTGCCGGAAGCGCTCGCGCGCTGCCGCGAATCCAGCCAGATGCTCGCGGTGCTGTTCCTCGATCTCGATCGCTTCAAGCACATCAACGACTCGCGCGGCCACGAAGTCGGCGACAAGCTGCTGCAGGAGATCGCCAAGCGCGTGCGCGCGGCGGTGCGTCCCTCCGACGTCGTCGTGCGCATGGGCGGCGACGAGTTCGTCGTCGTGCTGCATCGCGTGAGCGCGCCCGACGAGGTCGCGGTCGCGGCCACTCGCATCAACGAGGTGCTCTCCGCGCCCGTGATGATCGACGGGCGCGCGCTGGTCGCGACCGTCAGCATCGGCGTGAGCATGTTCCCGCGCGACGGCTCGACGATGGTCGAGCTGCTCAAGCACTCGGACACGGCCATGTACCAGGCGAAGGACATGGGCCGGAACAACTACCAGGTCTTCAGCCCGCAGATGGACCGCGCGCTCAAGGAACGCGTGACCATCGAGACCAGCTTGCGCACCGCGCTCAAGCTCAACCAGTTCGACGTGCACTACCAGCCGATCATCGACATCCATTCGCGGCGCGTCGCGGGCCTCGAAGCCTTGTTACGCTGGAAACATCCGTCGCAGGGCTACGTTTCGCCGGAGCGCTTCATCGAAGTCGCCGAGGAAACCGGGCTCATCATCCCGATCGGCCAATTCGTGCTCGACCGGCTGGTGCAGGACATCGCCGCCTGGCGCGAGAAGGATGCGCATCTCGTGCCCGTGAGCATGAACGTGTCGGCCGTGCAGCTAGAGCGCACCAAGCTGCGCGAGCTCATCCAGGTCGCCATGAGCAAGCACCGCGTCGGGCCGCAACTCATCGCGCTCGAGCTCACCGAGGGCTCGCTGTTCGAAAACCGCTCGGGCGAGTTCCGCGAGGACGCGCTGGCCGCGTTGCGCGATCTCGGCGTCAAGATCGCCATCGACGACTTCGGAACCGGCTATTCGTCGCTGTCCTACCTCAAGCGCTGGCGCGTCGACTCGCTCAAGATCGACCGCAGCTTCGTGCGCGACATCGCGACGGACCCTTCGGATCACGCGATCGTGAGCGCGATCGTCGCCATGGCGCGCAGCCTGAACATCCAGGTGGTCGCCGAGGGCATCGAGACCTGGCAACAGCTCGAGATCCTGCGCACCATGGGCTGCAGCCTAGCGCAGGGCTTCCTGTTCGCCCGGCCGTGTACCGCGGCCGAAGCCTTGCGCTATCTACGCGTCGACAGCATCGACCTGCTGGAAAACGACTGGCGCAACGGCAATACCCTTGCCGAAACCGGCTGAAGCTTCCGAACGCCGCATGAAGTCTGGAATACTCCGCGCTGGATCAGCGGAGGATTCATGGCGCGACTCTCGTGGTTTGTCCTTGTTTGCTGCTGCATCGTACCGGCGCATGCCGAAGACTGGACGGGTCGCGAAACACTGAACGCCACGCTGTGGCTGCAGCGTGCCCCGGAATTCCGCGCCATCGCCGAACAGGTCTACCGCCAGGCGACCGAGAAGGTCGCGGCGCCGGCGCCGGGTAGCGCGGCGCTCGAGCAGGCTGATGCGCCGGCGGACGAGCTCGCGCGGCTTCCCACGGCGGTCGTGCTCGATCTCGACGAAACCGTGCTCGACAACTCGATCTACCAGGCCCGGTTGCTGCGCGACCGCGCCAATTTCAGCCCGGCGACCTGGGGCGAATGGGTCAAGGCTGGCGAGGCGGAAGCGATCCCGGGTGCGCGCGAGTTCATCGCGGCCTCGCGCCGGCTCGGCCACACGGTGTTCTACATCTCGAATCGCGACTGTTCGACGCCGGCGCCGACCGCGGACGACAAGTGCCCGGCGAAGACCGCGACGATGCGCAATCTCGTCGATCTCGGTATCGATCCGGCGCCCGACCCGGACCGGATGCTGCTGCGGGGCGAGCGCCCCGACTGGGCGGCGAAGGCCTCGCGCCGCGCGTTCGTCGCGGCAAACTACCGCATCGTCGCCATGGTCGGCGACGACGTCGGCGACTTCGTCGAACCGCGCGTGTACGCCGGGGATCGCGCGCGACTCGCGCCGCGCTTCGGGACCACCTGGTTCCTGCTGCCGAACCCCATCTACGGTTCGTGGACCGCGCCCTTCGGCTCGGTCGAGGAGAAATTCGCGGGCCTGCGCACCGAGAGTCCCGTGCTCGCGCTTCCGGGCATCGCCCGGTGGTCCGGCGATCCGGAACGCGTGCGCATCGCGACCTGGAACATCGAATACCTGATGACTCCCGAGACTCACCTCGCGCTTCGGTCGAACTGCGCGCAGAACGGTGGCATGGTGGGCGGCGACGATCGCACGTTGCCCTGTGCGATCACGAAGCGCGAGCCGCGCACGGCCGAGGACTATGCCGCGCTGCGCGCCGCCGCGGCCGAACTGCGCGCCGACATCGTCGCGCTGCAGGAAGTAGATGGGCCCGAAGCCGCGGCGCAGGTGTTTCCCGGGTACGACTTCTGCTTCTCGACGCGCGCGCACACGCAGAAGAACGGCTTCGCGGTCCGGCGCGGCCTGCCGTTCCGCTGCGAGGCGGAGTACGCGGCGCTGTCGCTCGACGACGCCGTGCGGCGCGGCGTCGTCGCGACGTTTTTTCCGGGAACACGCAACGAATTCACG
The DNA here is from genome assembly GCA_023423065.1 of Pseudomonadota bacterium. Lineage (GTDB taxonomy): Bacteria > Pseudomonadota > Gammaproteobacteria > Steroidobacterales > Steroidobacteraceae > CADEED01. The sequence goes on along the minus strand of JAFAGC010000081.1, from coordinate 1,593 downwards.
TTGATGTCCGTGCACTTGAAGTCAGGTTGCCCCGCGGGCCTGCTGACCGCGCCCGGCCGCAACTGCGACCTGCTCTCGAAGCAGGTGGCGCCCCTCGAGGCGTGGATCGACTCGCAGGCGAGCGCGGGCAGGCGCTTCGGAGTGCTCGGGGATTTCAACCGCCGCTTTTCGCTCGAGAGGGGCCCGGCGCGGGACGCGGAGGGGCGTCAGCTCAACGTCTTCGCGGAGATCTCCGACGGCGAGCCCGCGGCGGCGCGCCTCACGGACGTGACCGCGCGCCGCAAGTTCATCCCGTGCACCCGGGACAGCGAGTGGCGCGAGTACATCGATACGATCCTGCTCGGTCGCGATCTCGCGAAGACCATGGTGAAGAGACCGTTCGTGCGCGTCGTCTTCAACGACGAGGTGGCGAAGACCCGCTGGCTGTCGGATCACTGCCCGGTGGGCATCGAGCTGCGCCTGCGGTGATATCCATCCACACCAGCCGGTGATCCGAGCTCGGCGGAGGAGTCCCCCAGACCAGCGGCGCATGTTCGCCGTCCGATGCCGGCCAGAAGACGCCGTGGCCGCAGACCTTGAGGTTCACGGACGGCAGTAGATAGTCGACCCGCAGGTTGCCGGCGACGCGGTCGTTGAAGTCGGCGGTATCGCTTTCCAAACCGCGATGGCCGGTGTTCGCGCCGCCCTGGCGCGTCGACGCCTCGGCCGCGCCCGCGCTCACGGGCAGGTGGTTTCCCGCGATTCGCGGATGCGCGATGAGGGCGCGAATCGCCTCGTGCCGGCTGTCGCCGTCCTGCGGATCCGAGTTGAGATCCCCCATGACGACGAATGCCTTGCCCGCGAAGCCGCCGCGTTTCCCGGCGTCGTCGCGGATGTACCGGGCATCGCGGTCCGACAGATAGTCCTTCCAGAAGCGGATCTCGTCGTGGTTGCGCAGGCCGTTGCGGTCTTCGGGCCCGTCGAAGGCCGGCGGCGTCGGGTGGCTCGCGAGCAGATGCAGCGTCTTCGCGCCGATCCGCACGGGGATGTCCCAATGGCTCTTCGAGCTGAGCGGCAGTACCGCGAGTTCCTCGGCGGAATACCAGTCGGCGGGCCCGGGAGTGTCGAGCCGGTCGGGCAGCAGCGCGCCCGGCATGTCGCGCCACAGGAACTTGCGGAATGTACGGACGCGCTCGCGTTCGATCGGAAATTTCGACAACACGACCATGCCGTACTGGCCGGGAAACGCGCCGAATCCGAGCGCGTCCGCGCCGCCGCCGATCCGGCCGTCGTTGTCGAGATCGAAGCCCGAAGGAATGCCGGTGTTCGATTCCGCGAAGAACGAATACTGGTATTCGATGGGCGCCGTGTTTCCGTCGCTCCGCGCCAGATAGTTAGCCTGGAAGTCGCGCAGCGCGGCGCCCTCGGCGTCGAAATCGAACTCCTGCAGCAACAGGATGTCGGGACGCACGATCCGGATGATGGTCGCGACCGCCCGAACCTGGGGATCCTCGGGAGTCGAGACGGCCTCGCGCAAACCGCCTTCGCTGTCGCGATTGAGGCTCGCGTTGAATGTCGCGATACGGACCGTGTCGGGAGAGGGCGGTGCGGAGG
>JAFAGC010000089.1 GCA_023423065.1 Pseudomonadota bacterium | reverse complement strand
CGGCGAACCGGTCGCCTATCTTCTGGGCCGGCGGGAATTCTGGTCGCTCGACTTCGACGTGGACCCCTCGGTCCTGGTCCCGCGGCCCGAGACCGAGCTGTTAGTGCAGCGCGTGCTGGACAACGTCGCGGCGCCCGCCGCCGTCGTCGCGGACCTCGGCACCGGATCGGGAGCGATCGCGATCGCGATCGCGCACGAGCGACCCGGCTGGCGCGTCGTCGCGACCGACGCATCGGAGGCCGCGCTGGCGGTCGCGCGCGGGAATGGCGATCGCCTGGTCCCGGGACGCGTCGAGTGGCTGGCGGGCGACTGGTTCGAGCCGCTGTCGGGCCGACGCTTCGACGCCATCGCGAGCAATCCGCCCTACATCGCCGGCGACGACCCGGCGCTCGCCAGCGACGGTGTCCGGTTCGAGCCGCGCGCGGCGCTCACACCGGGTGGCGACGGCCTTAAGGCACTCGCGACGTTGATCGACGGCGCGTCCGCGCATCTCGCGCCCGGCGGGTGGCTGATGCTCGAGCACGGCGCGACGCAGGGCGTCGCATTGCGCGAGCGGCTTGTGGCACGCGGCTTCACTCACGTAACCTCGCACCGCGATCTCGCCGGCCACGAGCGCGTCACTGAAGGCAAATGGCCATGAGGCTTTCCCACCATGCTGGTTTTTGAGACGAATCTCGGCACGTTCGAGGTCGAACTGTTCGAGAAGGAAGCGCCGATCTCTAGCGCGAATTTCCTGAGTTACGTGGACGACGGGTTCTTCGACGGAGTGATCTTCCACCGCGTCATTCCGGGCTTCATGATCCAGGGAGGCGGCTTCGAACCCGGCATGAAGCAGAAGAAGACCAAGGCGCCGATCAAGAACGAGGCGACCAACGGTCTCAAGAACGAGCGCGGCACGCTCTCGATGGCGCGCACCAACGACATCAACAGCGCGACGGCGCAGTTCTTCGTCAACCTGGTCGACAACGACTTCCTCGATCACGCCGGGCCGGCCAACTACGGCTACGCGGTGTTCGGCAAGGTCACCTCGGGCATGGACGTCATCGACAAGATCGCGAAGGTGAGCACCACGAACCGCGCCGGCCACCAGAACGTGCCCGCGCAGGACGTGACCATCTCCAAGGCTTCGCGCAAGAGCTAGTGTGAAGAAGACCTGGCGGCGGCGGCTCGTGCGGTGGTCGCTCACCGCGGTCGTCGCCGTTTTCCTCGCAACCGCCCTGCCCATCGTCGCGATGCGCTGGGTGGATCCCTGGTACAGCGCGTTCATGCTCGACGCGGCGCTCGATGCGTCGCGCGCGGAAAAATCCAACTACCGTACCGACTACCGCTGGGCGGACCTCGAGCAGATTTCGCCGCACGCGGCCGTCGCGGTGATCGCGTCCGAGGACCAGCTTTTTCCGTTCCATACCGGCTTCGACTTCAAGTCGATCCGCGAGGCGGTGCGCCACAACGAGAAGCAGGCGAACAAGCGCAGGCCGCGCATCCGCGGCGCGAGCACGATCAGCCAGCAGGTCGCGAAGAACCTGTTCCTGTGGCCGGGACGCGGATATCTGCGCAAGGGTCTCGAGGCCTATCTCACGTTGCTGATCGAGCTCACCTGGCCGAAGGAGCGCATCCTCGAGGTGTACCTCAACATCGCGCAGTTCGGCGACGGCGTCTACGGCGTGGAAGCCGCGGCGCAGCGCTACTGGAAAAAGCCCGCGGCGCGATTGAATCCGTACGAGGCCGCGACACTCGCGGCCGTGCTGCCGAGCCCCGTGCGGCTGAAGGCGAACAACCCTTCCAACTACGTCGTCACGCGCCGCGACCAGATCATGGCGCAGATGCGCGGCCTCGGCGGCCCGCGCTATTTGAAGGAACTGGAAAACCCGACGGAACCGCCCAAGGCGCGTTCAGCGAAAAACAGATGACCGTCCCGGCCGGTAGCTAGTTTATCGTGTCGCTGCCGCGCGGCGGCACATCGGCGAACAACTGCTCGGCATCGATCGCGTCGAACCTGTACGGCCTCTGGCAGAACTCGCAGGTCACCGTGCACGCGCCCTGCTCCGCGATGACCGAGCGCACCTCGTCGACGCCCAGCGAGCGCAATACGTTCGCGACGCGCTCGCGCGAGCAGCGGCATTCGTGGACGACGTCATGCCCGCCGAAGATCCGCGCCTCGTCCGCGCCGAACATGTTCACGAGCCGTTGTTCGATGTCGTCCTCGAGCAATGCATCGCGCGACAGCGCGGCCATCGCGAGATCGGCATTCATCCACGCGGCTTCGAGTGCCGCGGGATCGACGTTCTGCTTGCCGCCATGCCCCGGCATCCGCTGCACGAGCATCCCGGACACCACGCCGGGCGTGGCCGCGATCATCACGCGCGTGGGCAATTGCTCGGATTGCACGAAGTAGGCCTCGAGCGATTCCGCGAGCGAGTTGCCGGTGATCGGCACGATGCCCTGGTAGCTGGACGCGCGGTCGGTGGCCTCGACGGTGACGACGATCTGACCATCTCCGGCCAGCGATCGGAATCCGGGCGCGTCGCCCCCTTCCATCGACTGGATGGGATCGTGCCGCGCCATGCCTCGTACCTTGAAATCGTGCGTGCACTGCGCGACCAGCAGGCTCACGAGTCCCTTGCCCTGCATCTGCAGCGTGAGCGTGCCGTTGAACTTGAGCGTGGCCGCGAGCAGCACGACGGCGCCCACGGCTTCGCCCAGCAGGTCCCGCACGGCGGGTGGATAGTCCTGGTGCTCGCGCAGCTCGAGCCACGAGCGCGCGAGCCGCACCGCGTGTCCGCGAATGGGATGCCGTTCCAGGACGAAGCGCCGGACCTTGTCGGAACCGTTGTTCACCGCCTCAGCCCGCGAGCTTCTTCTTGAGCAGCTCGTTCAGTTGCGCGGGGTTCGCCTTGCCGCCGGTGGCCTTCATGACCTGGCCGACGAAGAAGCCGAACAGCTTGTCCTTGCCCGAACGGTAGTCCGCGAGCTGGCCGGGATTCTTCGCCATCACCTCGTCGATGGCCTTCTCGATGGCGCCGGTGTCGGTGATCTGCTTGAGGCCCTTCGACTCGATGATCGAATCCGCGTCCTTGCCCTCCGTCCACATCGCCTCGAACACGTCCTTCGCGATCTTGCCGGAGATCGTGTTGTCGGTGATGCGCGCGAGCAGGCCCGCGAACCGCGCCGCGTCGATGCGGCTCTCCGTGATCTCGAGGTTGTGCTCGTTGAGCGCGGCGGCGAGCGAACCGGCCACCCAGTTGGCGGCGAGTTTCGCCTGTTCCTTGCTGGGTTCCTTTCCGCCGGCGAGTAGTTTGGCCGTTTCCTCGAAGTACGAGGCCAGTTCCTTCGACGAGGTCAGCACGCCGGCGTCGTATTCGGACAGTCCCAGCGACGCGACGAAACGCGCGGCCTTCTGGTCCGGCAGCTCCGGCAGCGTCGCACGCACGCCGTCGATGAACGCGGCGTCGAGCTCCACGGGCAACAGGTCCGGATCCGGGAAGTAGCGGTAGTCGTTGGCCTCTTCCTTCGAACGCATGCTGCGCGTCTCGCCCTTGTCGGGGTCGTAGAGCCGCGTTTCCTGCACCACCTTGCCGCCGCCTTCGATCACGTCGATCTGGCGCGCGACTTCGTAGTTGATCGCCTTCTCGACGAAACGGAACGAGTTGATGTTCTTGATCTCGGCTCGCGTGCCGAACTTCTCGGCGCCGACCTTGCGCACCGAAACGTTCGCGTCGCAGCGGAACGAGCCTTCCTGCATGTTGCCGTCGCAGATCTCGAGGTAACGCACCAGCGTGTGCACCTTCTTGAGGTACGCGACGGCTTCCTTCGCCGAACGCATGTCCGGCTCCGAGACGATCTCGATGAGCGGCGTGCCCGCGCGGTTGAGGTCGATGCCCGACACTCCCGGCAGTCCTTCGTGCAGCGACTTGCCGGCGTCCTCCTCGAGATGCGCGCGCGTGATGCCGACGCGTTTCTTCGTGCCGTCGTCCAGCACGATGTCGAGATGGCCCTTCGCGACGATGGGCAGCTCGTACTGGCTGATCTGGTAGCCCTTCGGAAGGTCCGGGTAGAAGTAGTTCTTGCGCGCGAACACCGAACGCGGCGCGACGTGCGCGCCGATCGCGAGGCCGAACTTCACCGCCATGCGCACCGCCTCGGCGTTCAGCACGGGCAGCACGCCGGGGTACGCGAGATCGACGAGGTTCGCCTGCGAGTTCGGCGCCGCGCCGTACGCGGTGGGCGATCCCGAGAAGATCTTCGACTTCGTCGAGAGCTGCGCGTGGATTTCCAATCCGATGACGGTTTCCCAGCCGGAGGCGTTCATCAGCGCACCTCCTTCTCGAACGCGGCCGGAATCCGGCGGTGCCAGTCCGTTTCCTTCTGGTACGCGTGCGCGACGTTGAGCAGCCGCGCTTCCGCGAAATGCGGTCCGCAGATCTGCAGGCCGACGGGCAGATCGCGCACGAAGCCGCAGGGAATCGACATCGCGGGCACACCCGCGAGATTCGCACCAATGGTGTAAATGTCGTTGAGATACATCTGGATCGGATCCGATGCCTTCGCGCCGATCTCGAAGGCGACGTCGGGCGCCGTGGGCCCCATCAGGACGTCGACCTCGCCGAACGCGCGCTTGAAATCCTGGTTGATGAGCTGGCGCACGCGCTGCGCCTTCAGGTAGTACGCATCGTAGTAGCCGGCCGACAACACGTACGTGCCGGTCATGATGCGCCGCTTGACCTCGGCCCCGAAGCCCTCGCCGCGCGAGCGCTTGTAGAGGTCCATCAGGTCGCGCGGATTCTCGCAGCGGTAGCCGTAACGCACGCCGTCGAAGCGCGCCAGGTTCGACGAACACTCGGCCGGGGCGACCACGTAGTAGGTCGGCACGGACAGCGGCAGCGCCGGTAGTTTGACCTCGACCAGCTTCGCGCCGAGCTTCTCGTAGACCGCGAGCGCCTCGCGGATGCACTTCTCGACCGAGGCGTCCAGACCCTTGTCGAAGAACTCCTTGATGAGCCCGATCTTCAGGCCGGCGAGCGGCTTGTCGAGCTCCGCGAGATAGTCGGGCACCGGCGTGTCGACGCTGGTGGAGTCCCGCGGGTCGAAGCCCGACATCGCGCCGAGCACCATGGCGGCGTCCTCGGCGGACACCGAGATGAGCCCGCCCTGGTCGAGGCTCGACGCGAAGGCGATCATGCCGTAGCGCGACACCCGGCCGTAGGTGGGCTTGATGCCGGTCACGCCGCACAGCGACGCCGGCTGGCGGATCGAACCACCCGTATCCGTCGCCGTGGCGATGGGCGCCACACGCGCCGCGACCGCCGCGGCCGAGCCGCCCGAGGAACCGCCGGGGACGAGCTTCACGTCCCAGGGATTCTTCACCGGTCCGTACCAGCTCGTCTCGTTCGACGAACCCATGGCGAACTCGTCCATGTTCGTCTTGCCCAGGGTCACCATGCCCGCGGCATCGAGCTTCTCGACGATCGTGGCGTCGTACGGCGAGACGAAGTTGTCGAGCATCCGGGAGCCGCAGCTCGTGCGGACCCCGCGCGTGCAGAAGATGTCCTTGTGCGCGAGCGGGAGACCGGCAAGAGGTCCGGCCTGCCCCGACGCCAGCAGCGCGTCCGCCGCCTTGGCCTGCTCGAGGGCGGCTTCGGGGGTGACCGTGATGAAGGCGTTCAACTTCGGCTGCGACGCCTCGATGCGGGCGAGCAAGCCTTTCGTGAGCTCCGTCACGGAAAACTCTTTGGCGCGGAGCTTTTTCGCAAGCTCCGCCAGCGTCAACTTATGCATTTTCTTACTCGATGACCTTGGGGACGAGGTACAGCGCGGCTTCCACTCGGGGAGCGTTGCGTTGGTACAGCTCGTGTTGATCCTTTTCGGTCACGACGTCGGGCCGCAGGCGTTGCGCGAGACCCGGAAGGGGATGAGCCATGGGCTCCACGCCACTGGTGGGAGCGGCGTCGAGCTGCCCGACGAGATCGACGATCTTCGAAAGGCTGTCCTGGTAGACGGGCACCTCGGCATCGGTCAGCGAGAGGCGCGCGAGGTGCGCGATGGAGTTGATCTGATCGCGATTGAGACTCATCGGAAACTCAAGCAAAAGGTGTGAAAAGTGTGCGCGGAATCATACCCGTTGCCTTGTGGGGCGTGCTGCAGATTGTTAAATTGCCGTCACTTTTTCGCGCTTCGCTTGGTTCCACATGTTTAAACGCTTGCGCGGCTACTTCTCGAGCGATCTGTCGATCGACTTGGGAACGGCCAATACCCTCATTTACGTCCGCGACAAGGGCATCGTGCTCAACGAGCCGTCCGTTGTCGCGGTGCAGGACGAGCACAGCCGTGGTGGCAAGGTCATCGTCGCCGTCGGCGCCGAGGCCAAGAACATGCTCGGCCGTACTCCGGGCCACATCAACGCCGTGCGTCCCATGAAGGACGGCGTGATCGCGGACTTCACCTACACCGAGAAGATGCTGCAGTACTTCATCGGCAAGGTGCACGGCAACCGCGTGCTCAAGCCCTCGCCGCGCGTCCTCGTGTGCGTGCCCATCGGTTCGACCCAGGTCGAACGGCGCGCCATCAAGGAATCGGCCGAAGGCGCCGGCGCGCGCAGCGTGTCGATAGTTAGTGAGCCGATGGCGGCGGCGGTCGGCGCGGGACTGCCCGTGAACGAAGCTCGCGGCTCGATGGTGCTCGACATCGGCGGCGGCACGTCCGAGGTGGCGGTGCTCTCTCTGAACGGCATCGTGTACGCGGCCAGCGCGCGCATCGGCGGCGACCGCTTCGACGAAGCCATCATGAACTACGTGCGCCGCAACTACGGCATCCTGATCGGCGAAGCCACCGCGGAGCGCATCAAGATCGAGATCGGCGCGGCGTATCCGGGCCAGCAGGTGCGCGAGCTGTCGGTGAAGGGCCGCAACCTTTCCGAAGGTGTGCCGCGCAGCTTCACGCTCAACTCGAACGAAATCCTCGAAGCGTTGCAGGAACCCCTGCAGGGCATCGTCGGCGCCGTCAAGCAGGCGCTCGAACAGACTCCTCCCGAGCTCGGCGCGGACGTCGCGGAGCGCGGCATCGTGCTCACGGGCGGCGGCGCGCTGCTGCGCGACATCGACAAACTACTCATGGAAGAGACCGGCCTGCCGGTCGTCATCGCCGAGGACCCGCTCACCTGCGTGGCCCGTGGCGGTGGACGCATCCTCGAGCTGCAGGACGAAGTCGGGCCGGGAAGCTTTGGTCTTGAATAGCTTCGGCCTCGAATAAGGCAAGTGGCCGTCTTCGGTAGCGGCAGCAGCCGCTCACTCGGTGGACGAGGACCGTCCTTCGGGTTCCGGTTTTTCTGTTATGCCGTGCTGTCGGTCGTGCTCATGTTCTACGACCAGAAAGGCGGCTGGCTCGATACCGCGCGCTATGGCCTGCAGGCGGCTATCTACCCGCTGCAGCTCGCGGTCAACTCGCCTTCGGCGGCCTGGAACTGGCTCGAAGAGAGCTTCACCACCCGCGAGACGCTGCGCAAGGAACTGGATGAAGTCCGCGGCCAGCTGCGCGAACAGCAGCTGATCACGCTGCGCCAGGCGGCGCTCTCGCAGGAAAACGCCGCGCTGCGCGGCCTCAACGAGGCCATGCCGGACGTCATCGAGAAACGTCTCGTCGGCGAGGTGGTCAGCGTCGAGACCTCGACCCTGCGCCAGCGGCTGCTGGTCAACCGCGGCAAGAACCACGGCGTGTTCAAGGCGCAACCCGTGGTCACGGGCGCGGGCGTGATCGGACAGGTCTATCGTCTCGGGCCCTTCAGCTCCGAGATCATCCTCGTCACCGACTCCGAACATGCATTGCCCGTGCAGGTGTTGCGCTCCGGCGTGCGCACCATCGCGCTCGGCACCGGTCGCGCGACGGCGCTCGAGTTGCCGTACGTTCCGCAGAACTACGACGTGAAGGAAGGCGACCTGCTGGTCACATCGGGACTGGGCCAGGTTTTCCCGTACGGCCTGCCGGTCGCACGCGTCACGCGCGTGGAGCGCGACCCGACCGAACCACTGGCGAAGATCTTCGCGGCGCCGCTCGCCGACATCGAGGCCGATCGCGAGGTCCTGTTCGTCTGGGCCCGCAGCGACCATCCGGCCTCGACCGCCACGCCCGAAGCCCTGGCCGTGGAACAGGAGAACAAGCCGTGATGACCCGCCGCGAGCCCCGCTGGGCCGTCACGTTCACGCTGCTGCTCGCGCTCGTCGCGACGGTGGTTCCGTTGCCGGATTGGCTGGACAAGGTGCGGCCCTCCTTCCTCGCTCTGGTCGTGGTCTACTGGAGCATCTTCGCGCCTCACGCCGGCGGCATGTTCGCGGCCTGGCTCGCGGGCCTCGCGCTCGACGTGTTCAACGGCGAGGTGCTCGGACAACACGCGCTGGCGCTCGCGTTCGTGGCCTATGTCGCGATGTCGCTGCACCAGCGGCTGCGCAACCAGACACTGGTCCAGCAATCGCTGTTCGTGTTCGCCGTGCTGACCGCGAACGAATTCATCGTGTGGAGTATCGAAGGCTGGACCGGGCACGCGGCCTCCACGTTCTGGCGCTGGATTCAACCCATGATCGCCGCCATGTTGTGGCCGTTCATCGCGATGCTGCTCGGCCGCACACACACTCGCGCGTAGGCGCGCGAATACCGAAACGCCAAGAGGACATGGGAACCGTCCGCATAAAGGATCACTGGGCCGAGCAGCGGCTGTTCGAGCGCCGCGCGCTCGCGGCTGCCTTCATCATCGTCGCGTTGACGCTGGTGCTGATCGGCCGCCTCGTCGTACTACAGGTTTCCCGCTACGAGTATTACGCCGATCTCTCACAGGGCAACCGCGTGCGCGTCGAGCCGCTGCCGGCGCAGCGCGGCCTGATCCTCGACCGCAACCTGCAGGTGCTCGCGGAGAATCGCCCCGCGTTCCAGCTGGAACTCGTGCGCGAACAGGTGCCCGACGTCGACGCCACGTTGAAGGGCCTCATCGACATCGGCGTGCTGCCCGCGGACGACCTCGACGACACGCGCAAGCTCGTGCGCTCGCGCCGAAGCTTCGAGAGCGTGCCCATCCGCCTGCGCCTCACCGACGAGGAGATCGCGCGCTTCGCCGTGCATCGCTTCGAATTCCCGGGCGTCGACATCGCGACCCGCCTGACGCGTTTCTATCCGCACCAGGACAAGGGCGTGCACGCGCTCGGCTACGTGGCGGCGATCAGCGAAGGCGACGTCAAGAAGCTCGAGAAGGAAGGCCTGCTGGCGAAGTACGCCGGCACGTCGCTCATCGGCAAACTCGGCATCGAAGCGTCCTATGAAGAGGAACTGCACGGCGCCGACGGCTCGCGGCAGATCCTCGTCAACGCGGCCGGCCGCTCGGTGCAGCGCCAGGGCACGCTCGCGCCGGAGTTGCAGGAGATCAAGCCGGTCCCGGGACGCGACGTCATCACGAGCATCGACCTGCCCTCGCAGCTCGTCGCGGAAGAAGGGCTCGCGGGCAAGCGCGGCGCCGTCGTCGCGATCGACCCCAGCAACGGGGACGTCGTCGCGCTCGTGTCTACGCCGGGTTTCGACCCCAATCCATTCACCCGCGGCCTCACGCGCGCGGAGTACGGCGCACTGCGCGACAACATCGACGTGCCACTGCTCAATCGCGCGTTGCGCGGACAGTACCCCTCGGGCTCCACCATCAAGCCGGGGCTCGCGCTCGCGGGACTCGTGTACCACGAGGTCGAACCCCACGCGACGAAGTTCTGCCCGGGCGTCTGGCGCCTGCCCGGCAGCAGCCTCGCCTTCCGCGAAGGTCGAGGCGGCCGTCATGGCGCGATGGACTTGCGCCTTGCCATCGCCAAGTCCTGTGACGTGTACTTCTACGGTCTCGCCAGCGACCTCGGTGTGGATCACATCTCCGAGTTCCTCGGGCAGTTCGGCTTCGGCAGTCTCACCGGTATCGATATCGGAGGCGAGAAACCAGGCCTGCTGCCATCGAAGGAATGGAAGCGCAAGGCATTCAAGCGCCGCGAGGACCAGATCTGGTTCCCCGGCGAAACGGTGAACTTCGGCATTGGCCAGGGCTACTTCCTCGTCACACCGCTGCAGCTCGCACACTACACGTCGATCATCGCGAATCGCGGCACGTCTTATAAGCCACGCCTCGTGACGGGCATGCGCGATCCGGCCACGGGTGAAGTGAAGCGCTTCCCGGCGGTGAGGAACGAAGAGATCAAGAACGTCAGCGCCGAGCAGTGGCAGATCGTCACGGAAGGCATGGCGGGCACACTCCGGTACGGCACGGCCGCGGCGTTCGCCGGCAAGGCCATGACTTACACCATTGCCGGCAAGACCGGCACCGCGCAGGTGTTCACGGTCGCGCGCAACCAGAGCCTCGACAACCAGAAGACCGTGTCCGATCGCTTGCGAGACCACTCGTGGTTCATCGCGTTCGCGCCGGCCGAGAATCCGCGTATCGCCGTGGCGGTGATCGTGGAGAACGGCGGCTTCGGTGCGTCGATCGCCTCGCCGATCGCGCGCCAGGTGATGGACACGTACCTGCTCGATGCGAACGGCCAGCTCAAGGTGCCGTTGCCACCGGGCACGGCGCCGCTGACACCAGGCCCGGGCTACGGACCCATCATTCCCGGCAAGGGCGCAGCCCCGGTCGTCGCGGCCCGTAAGAAAGAGGACGCTGCGGCCGCAGAGGCGGAGGGTGACCTCGTGACTGACCAGGAAGTCATCGCGCCGCGCGTCGTCAACGACGACTCGCCGGTCGAGGCGGGAGACGAATAATGCCGATGTACGAACCCATCGAGACCGGTTCGCGCAGCCAGCGCACGTTCACCTTCGCGGCGCGCCTGCTCGGCGCGCTGAAGCTCGACGGTCCGCTGCTGGTCGGCATCAGCCTCATCGCGCTCTACGGTCTCGTCGTGCTCTACAGCGCCTCGGGCCAGAACTGGAGCCGCGTCATCGACGGCGCCATTCGCGTCGCGCTCGGCGGCGTCGCGATGTGCATGCTCGCGCAGGTGAAGCCCGCGTTCCTGCGCCGCCTGGCGGCGCCGATGTGGTTCCTCGGCGTGATCCTGCTCGTCGTCGTCGACATCACGGGCCACATCGGCAAGGGCGCGCAGCGCTGGCTCGACCTCGGGTTCATCCGCTTCCAGCCGTCCGAGATCATGAAGATCGCGGTGCCGATGACCTGCGCGTGGTGGCTGCACGATCGGCCGCTGCCGCCCGACTGGAAATCCCTGATCGCGCTGTTCGTCATCATCATGATCCCGTCCGGACTCACGATCATCCAGCCGGACCTCGGCACGGGTGGCCTGATCCTGATCGGCGGCATGATGGTCGTGATCATGGCGGGACTGCAGTTCCGCGTGATGTTCGGGCTCGCGGCCGCTGGCGCCGCGGCTGCGTGGTTCGCGTGGCAGTACGTGCTCTACGACTACCAGAAGCAGCGCGTCTTCACGCTGCTCGACCCCGAATCCGACAAGCTCGGCGCGGGGTACCACATCATCCAGTCGCAGATCGCGATCGGCTCCGGCGGAGTGTTCGGCAAGGGACTGCTCAACGGCTCGCAGGGCCAGCTCGAATTCCTGCCGGAGCGCACCACGGACTTCATCTACGCGATGGTCGGCGAGGAGCTCGGCCTGCTCGGGGCCACCATCCTCCTGCTCCTTTACCTGTTCGTTGTAGGACGAGCCCTATATCTCGCCGTGGAAATGCAGGACACGTTCGCGCGCCTGCTCGCCGGATCGATCGCGCTGACGTTTTTTGTTTACGTATTCATCAACGCGGGCATGGTCAGCGGTCTTTTGCCGGTCGTCGGCGTACCGCTGCCGCTGGTCAGTTACGGCGGCACTTCGATGGTGACCCTCCTGGCGGGCTTCGGTATCCTGATGTCCCTGTACTCGCATCGGAAGCTCGTAGCATCGTGACGCGGCTTTTCGCCCTCGTCCTCACACCGATCGTCCTACTTTTCGCGGGCAACGCTCACGCCGACAGCTCGTTCGCCGGGCGCACGCGTTTCGATCTGGATCGCCCGGAAATCCGCGCGTTCGTCGAGGCCACCGCCGCCGCGCAGAAGGTGCAGCCGCTCGAGATCTACCGCCTGCTCGCCAAGGCGGAGCCGCAGCCCAAGATCATCGAGGCGATCAGCAAGCCCGCGGAAAAAGTTTCGCCGTGGTTCGAATACCGCGAGCGCTTCGTCAACGAGCAGCGCATCGCCGAAGGCGCGCAGTTCATGATCGAACACGGCGACCGGCTCGAGCGCGTGCGCAAGGAGACCGGCGTCGCGCCCGAATACATCGTCGCGATCATCGGCGTGGAAACCTACTACGGACGCCTCACCGGCAAGTGGCGCGTGCTCGACGCGCTCGCGACGCTCGCCTTCGACTACCCGGCGCGCGGCGAATTCTTCCGCGGCGAGCTCGCGCAGTTCATCCAGCTCGCGCGCGAGGAAGAAGTCGATCCGCTGACCGCGCTCGGTTCCTACGCGGGCGCCATGGGCGCGCCGCAGTTCATGCCGTCCAGCTACCGCCGCTACGCGGTCGACGGCGGCAACGATGCGAAGCGCAACCTGTTCGCCGACTGGGACGACGTGATCGCGAGCGTCGCAAACTACTTCAAGGTGCACGGCTGGGTGGCCAACGGCCCGGTGCTGGCCGATGCCGTGCTCGATCCGGCGGCGCCCGTGACTGCGGAGGCCGGCGGCCTCGCGCTCAACCAGACCGTCGAAGGCCTGAAGGCCAAGGGCGTGGAATTCGATCCCAAGAAATTGCCCGCCAGCGCACCGGCGCTGCTCGTGCCGGCCGAGACCGCGGAGGGTCCGGCGTATCGCGTGGGCTTCAAGAATTTCGAGGTGATCACTCGCTACAACCGCAGCGTGCGCTACGCGATGGCGGTTCACGACCTGGCACAGAACATCAAGACGCGCCTTTCCGCGACGAACGAGCCCGCGGCCAGCGCTTCCGCGGATGACGCCGCGACGCAACTCGCCGCGCAGGCCACCGAAGGCAAGCCGCTCTGATGATGGTTTCCGGGCCGGTCTCGCCACGACTCGCACGCACGATCCTCGTCCTCACACTTTCGGCTTTCGCGCTGTCCGGCTGCAGCCTCGCGCGCCGCAAGCACGACAACGCGCGCTCGCGTACCGCGACCGAAATTCCGTCCGGCTCGGCCGTGCCCTCGGTGCCGCCGGACGTGCTGGCGATTCCCGACGCCGTGCCGCGCGTCGAGCCGCGCGGCACGCGCGGCAATCCGCCCTTCTATGAAGTGATGGGCAAGCGCTACCACGTCATGGCGAAGAGCGAAGGCTGGGTCGAGCGCGGCACCGCGTCGTGGTACGGCCCCGGCTTTCACGCCGCCACGACCTCGCTCGGCGAGCCGTACGACATGTACGCGATGACGGCCGCGCACAAGACGCTGCCGATCCCGGCCTACGCGGAGGTCACGAACCTGCGCAACGGACGCAAGGTGGTGGTGCGCATCAACGATCGCGGGCCGTTCGTCGGGAACCGCATCATCGACCTCTCCTACACCGCGGCGGCCAAGCTCGATTTCCTGCGCGAAGGCACCGCGCCGGTCGAGGTCCGCATCATCACGCCGGGCCGCGATGCACAAGGCACCGCGGAACCGCCCGTGCTGCCGGCCGCCGCGCCGGCTCCGCCTCCGCCGGTCAGGGTGGTGAACGCTCCGGCCACGTCCGTTTCCACCGCTACGGCCATGTTCATCCAGGCCGGCGTGTTCGCGGATCACGAGAACGCGCGGCGCCGGGTCGAATCGCTGCTCGCGGCCGGCATCGAGCTCGCGAGCCTCGACGAAATCGTGCGTTCCGAGCGCGCGCTGCATCGCGTGCGCATCGGCCCGTTCGCGAGCGTCGAGGAGTTCGACCTGAACCTTT
Source organism: Pseudomonadota bacterium (assembly GCA_023423065.1). Lineage (GTDB taxonomy): Bacteria > Pseudomonadota > Gammaproteobacteria > Steroidobacterales > Steroidobacteraceae > CADEED01. The sequence continues at coordinate 18,521 of JAFAGC010000089.1, read as the reverse complement.
CGCAGGTGCGTGCGCTCGGAATCACCGACGCAAGGCTGCTGACGGACTGATTCCAGGGCGTACAATCCCGCCCTGCGTTTCCTTCGCCCCACTTCCCGGAGACAACCCGCGATGCCGATTTCCCGGCCTGCCCTGGCTTTCATTTGCGTTTCACTGTGTTCATTCCTGGGCCTTGCGCAGGCGGCCGTCCCGATCCCGAAGCCTCCCGCGAACGACGCGAAAGCCTACGTGCTGATGGATCACCAGAGCGGACGGATCCTCGCGGCTCACAACGCCGACGTGCAGATGGAGCCGGCCAGCATCACCAAGCTCATGACGGCGTACATCGTGTTCGACGCGCTGCGCGAGAAGCGCCTGGCGCTCGACGAAGAAGTGCTCGTCAGCGAGAACGCCTGGCGCACGGGCGGCTCCGCGTCGGGCGGCTCGACGACCTTCCTCGAAGTGCACTCGCGCGTGCCGGTCGAGGTGCTGATCAAGGGCATGATCATCCAGTCGGGCAACGACGCCACCATCGCGCTCGCCGAGAAGTTAGGCGGCACCGAGGAAGGCTTCGTGCAGATCATGAACGAATACTCGCGCCGCATGGGCTTGAAGAACACGAACTGGGAGAACAGCTGGGGCGCGCCGGCTCCGCGTCACTACTCCTCGGCCACGGACCTGGCTCTCATTTCGCGCGCCATCATCCGCGACTATCCCGAGTACTACCGCTGGTACTCCGAGCGCGAGTTCACCTGGAACAAACACCGGCAGCCGAATCGCAACGGCCTGCTGGCTCGCGATTCGTCCGTGGACGGGATCAAGACCGGCCACACGAACAGCGCGGGCTACGGTCTCGCGAGCTCGGCGCAGCGCAACGGCATGCGGCTCATCGCCGTGGTGCTCGGCACCGGCGGCTTCAAGCAGCGCGAGGATGCGTGCGCCTCGCTGCTCAATTACGGCTACACGTTCTTCGAGACGGTGAAGGCCAAGAGCGCCGGCGACGTCGTGCTCAAGCCCGAGGTGTACAAGGGCGAGACGGAGCGCGTGACGCTCGTGCCCGCGCGCGACGTCTGGGTCACGGTCGGCCGCGGCGCGGGCAAGCAGCTCGCCACCAACGCCACCGTCAACGAGCCCCTGATCGCGCCGATCAAGAAAGGCGCCACGCTCGGCGAGCTCACCGTGAGCGACGGCAAGGACGTGGTCGCGCGCGTGCCGCTTGTCGCGCAGGCGGACGTGCCCGAAGGCGGCTGGTGGACGCGCATGGTCGACGGCATCGCGCTGTGGGCTCGTTGAAGGTCCGGTAGATGGGCGAGCCGCTGCCGATCTGTCACCTGAACGGCGAATTCCTGCCGTTGCGAGATGCGCGCATCTCGCCGCTCGACCGCGGCTTCCTCTATTCCGACGGCGCCTACGAAGTGACGCCGGTGTACGGCGGCCGGCCGTTCCGCTTCGACGAGCATCATGCGCGGCTCACGCGCAGCCTCGGCGAGATCCGCATGGCGGACCCGTTGACCCCCGATCAGTGGCGCGGTCTGTACCGCGAGCTCATCGCGCGCAACGACGCGGGTTCGTCCGATGCGTACATCTACGTGCAGGTCACACGCGGCGCCGAATACGGGCGCAATCACGCGCCGCTGCCCGACGTGCCGCGCACCGTGTTCGCGTTCGCCGCGCCCTGGCCCACCGGCCGCGCGGGCTGGCGCGAAAACGGCCTGCCCGCCGTGACCGCGCAGGACACGCGCTGGGCGCGCTGCGACATCAAGTCGGTGTCGCTGCTCGCGAACGTGTTGTTGCGTCAGCTCGCGGTCGACGCGGATGCGTCCGAGTGCATCCTGCTGCGCGAGGGATACCTGACCGATTCGAGCGCCTCGAGCGTGCACGTCGTCGTCGACGGGGAGCTGCGCACGCCGCCGAATTCGTGGAAGCTGCTGCCGGGCACGACGCGCAGCGTGCTCGAGGAACTGGCGGACCGCTGCGGCGTGAAGTGGCGCGCGACCGACGTTTCCGAGGCGGAGCTGCGCGGCGCGCAGGAGATCATGCTCGGCGCCGCCACCCGCGAGGTCCAGCCCGTCACCTCGCTCGATGGCAGGAAGATAGGCGACGGCAAACCCGGGCCCGTGTGGCGCAAGCTGTACGATGCATACCAGGAATTCAAACGCGAACTCGCCGGGAGGCCATGGTGAAGGACATATCGGGCGATGGCGAGGAGCTGCTGAAGTTTCCCGTCGAATATCCCATCAAGGTCGTCGGCCGCCGCAGCGAGTTCCTGCGCGCGAACATCGACGCGATCGTGCGCGAGCACGTGCCGGATCTCGAGGACTCGCAGATTTCCGAGCGCGAGAGCAACCAGCAACATTTCATCTCGATCACGTACACGATCACGGCCCAAAGCCGCGAGCAGGTCGTCGAGCTCGCCAAGGCGTTGTCGGCGAGCAAGGACGTGATCATGCTGATTTGATCGGATTCGATCCGATCAGATCAGATCAGATCAGCGGGCCAGGTTTCTCTTCAGGAATCCGACGACGTTCGCGCGATAACCTTCGGCGTCGAAGCGCGAGAAGTCCTGGTGACCCGCGCCGTCGACTATCCACAGACTCTTCGGTTCGGACGCGGCTGCGTACAACGCACGTGTCTCTTCGGCGGTCGTGTGCTCGTCGAGCGAACCGCCGACGATGAGCACCGGCGCGCCGAGCGACGCGATGTGGCGGATCGGCTCGAGCTCGCGCGCATCGACGTGCATGCGCGGCTCGATCTGGATCATGAGCAGCGGCGCGAGCGCGTACTTGAGCGCACCGGCCCGCATCCCGATCCGGTTTTCGACGGCGCGTCCGATGCGCGGGTAGGTAGCTTCGAGCACCACGGCATCGAATCCCACCGGCTGCGCTCCCAATAGAACGGCGGCACCGCCGAGCGAAACCCCGACCACGGCGAGTTTTCCGCCCGGCGCTTGCGCACGCAGCCAGTCACGCGCCGCGCGGACATCGGCGGATTCGCGCCAGCCCATCGTGATCATTCCGCCCGGCGTTTCGCCGTGTGCCTGCTGATCGATGAGCAGCACGGAGAAGCCGGCGTCGATCAATGCCCGGGCGCGCGGAACCATCGAGGCGCGATCGCCGCGGACGCCGTGCAGCAACAGGATGGCTGGCCGGTCGGGGCCGAGATCCCGCCACGAACCTGCGATGGCGTAGCCGGGACCGGGAATCGATACGTTCGTGAAGTCGAGACCCGGGGGTAGTGAGACCGGGTGGTTGGCCGGCGCGATGAGCGAGGATCCGAGCCGCCAGGAGACGACGACCAGCACGAGTGCGGCCGCGCCCGCCATCGACGCAGCCCAGGGCAGCCAGCGTCGCGGCGCACGTCTCACGGCGCCGGTACGCGTGCGAAGCGTTTGACGGTCAGCACGAAGATCACGAAGGCGAAACACACGAACAGCGACACGGCGGCCTCGTGCGCATCGGGCGGAAACACGAGCACGAATCCCCTGTCCTTGATGAGCTGCGAAAAACTCGACACGCAGAAAGGCATGAGGAACAGGCGCAGCGTCGTCCAGCGATCCGGCGGCGGCCTGCCGGGTTCGCGCACCGATAGATAGAGGGCGAAGCCGATGATCGCGGCGATGCCGAGCGAGTTGAGCCAGATCGCGGGAGTCGGATCGAAGTGGTGAACGACGGTCGCGACATACCACAGCAGGAAACACCACAACACCATACGGCCGGCGGATAGCTGGACGAAGTAGTGCACGGCGCGCCGCGATCTATCGCGCGATTTCGGTGGCGACCGCTTCCGCGGTCGCGTGGACGGCCTCGAGCAAGGTGGCCGTGTCCGCTTCATCGCCCGCAAATTTGCCCGGGATCTTCCGGCGCGGAGAGTGGACCACGCGCACACTCACGGGCTTGCCGGCGAACGTGCCTTCGAATTCGGAGACGAGCGGAAAGTAGTTGGATTGCAGCTCGCCGGCGTCGTACCAGCCGCCCGCCGACTCCTCGCGCGTGCAGTCGCTGCCGGGTTTGCGCTCGTCCTTGCCGGTCGGGAAGTTGTAGCCGCCGATGCCGACGCCGCGCAGCGCCGAGCCGCCGCCCTGCACCTGCTTGTTGTAGTAGATGGACCAGTTGAGGACGGTGAGCGTCTTGCCGGCGCCCTCGTCGATCAGCATCCGCACGAGATCCGATTTGAATACATCGACCTTGAGGGGATCCGAGGCGACGTCGGGGATGCGATACACGTCCTTGTTGCACTTGCCCTCGAGGCGAGTGAGCGCGGAACCGTCCTTTTCCTCCTTGGGCCGCAGGTCGATGACCACGAGTTCCCGCGCCGCCGACTCGTCCTGCGCAAGCGCGCCGGAGAACGACGTCGCAAGCAGCAGCACGGCGGCGAGGTAACGCATCACGCGATCGCGCAGTCCGCGCTTTCTTTCTTGTTGCGGAGATTCTCGAGCGCGCGCCGCAGGAACGGCGCGAACGCGCGGCCGGTTTCCTCGACCGTCGCGGCCGGTTGCCCCAGCGCGGCGAGCTGCGTCATCTGCAATCCCGCGTAACCGCACGGATTGATGCGCTGGAACGGCTCGAGATCCATGTTCACGTTGAACGCGAGGCCGTGGTAACTCGCGCCGCGGCGGATGCGGATGCCGACGCTCGCGATCTTGCGGCCCGCGACGTAGACGCCGGGCGCGCCCTGCTTGCAGTTCGCCGTGATGCCGAGGCTCGCGCAATAGTCGATGACCGCGCGTTCCATCGCGGTGACGAGGTCGCGCACGCCGAGCTTCGCGCGGCGGATGTCGATGAGTGGATAGACCACGAGCTGGCCGGGCCCGTGATACGTGACCTGCCCGCCCCGGTCGATCTTGATCACCGGGATGTCGCCCGCCGCGAGCACGTGGCCCGCGTCGGCATTGAGCCCGAGCGTGAACACCGGCGGATGCTCGAGCAGCCAGATCTCGTCCGGCGTGTTCTCGTCGCGCGTGTCGGTGATGCGCTGCATCTCGCGCCACGTCGGCTCGTACTCGACCCTTCCAAGCCATTTCACGGACGGCGCCGCTTCGGCGACGTTTTCCTTCGTGGGCGTCAGCCCTGATACAGCCTGCTCGGCGCGGTAGCTCGAGCGGACCAGCGGGCCGGCGACGCATTCGCGGAAACCCTTCGCCAGCGCCCATTCGCGGTACTGGTCGAACTGCGCGGGGGTCACGAATCTATCCACCGGCAGGTGATTCACGGTCGGGCGCAGGTATTGGCCGAGCGTGAGCAGATCGACGTTCGCGGCGCGCAGATCGTCCATCGTCTGCGCGATCTCCTCGTCCGTCTCGCCGAGGCCGAGCATCAGGCTGGTCTTGGTCAGCACGGAAGGCTTGTAGCGCTTCGCATGCGCGAGCACGGCGATGGTCTGCTCGTAGCCCGCGCGCGGATCGCGCACGGGATGCGTCAGGCGCTTCACGGTCTCGACGTTCTGCGCGAACACCTCGAGTCCCGAGTCGAGCACGGTCTCGACGTCGCGCATCACGCCCTGGAAGTCCGGTGTCAGCGCCTCGACCGCGACGTGCGGCGTGCGGCGCTTGATCGCGCGGATCGCGGCCGCGTAGTGCGCCGCGCCGCCGTCGGGCAGATCATCGCGATTCACCGACGTCAGCACGATGTACTTGAGCTTCATGAGCTCGACGCTGCGCGCCGTGTTCTCGGGCTCCTCGGCATCGAGCCAGCCGCGCGGATTGCCGGTGTCCACCGAGCAGAACCGGCACGCGCGCGTGCACACCGCGCCCATCAACATGATCGTCGCGGTGCCGGCGTTCCAGCACTCGCCGATGTTCGGGCACTTGGCTTCCTCGCACACCGTCGCGAGCCGGTGCTCGTGCACGATGCCCTTCACCGCGCCGAAGCCCTTGCCGGCCGGCAACGGCGCGCGGATCCAGGAAGGCTTGCGTCCGGTCGGCGGCGCGACGGCGCCGCCGCGGGGCTTCTGTCCGTCCTTGATCGCGGTGAAGCCCTGCGGCGTCACGTATTTTTCGCCGCTGCGCGCGCCGCGGGCCGGGGCCGTGTTTTCCGTCACGACCGCGATGTCTTTGAGAGATGCCATGGGTAGCCGGAATTCTACCCCTTCCGGCGTTTACTCCGGGCCCGCCATGGCGTCCGCTTCCTGGGACGCCGGGGCTCCAAGTCCCGGAATCGCCTGGGTTTTCCCGTTGATCGTGAGCTCACCCGCCTTGAATTCGATGCGGCTCGAGACCCGGCCATCCTTGCGCACCGCGTACCCCTCGCCCACGACCATGTCCACGGGCGTGGAATCGCCGCCGCCGAGCTCCTTGATCAGCGCCTCGGAAAAGTCGATGTCGAACTCGGCTTCGAGCTTGCCGATCAGTCCCAGTCCGCCCATCGCGAAGTCGGCCTCGGTCACGCCGTTGAAGCGCAGCACGCCCTTGATGGCGCCATCGCCCGCCTTGGTGGCGAAGCCGATCCGGTCGATCGCGAACTCGGGTTTGTGCTCGAGCAAGTCGAAGAAGGTCCTTTTTTCGTCATCGGTCATTCCCAGCGAGACCTCGGTCGTCTCGTCGGCGGCTCTCGCATAAGATTGTTTGACCGCCTTCATCAGCGCATCGAAGCTCGCCGCGTGCAGGTGGCGCAGCGAGAAGTCGTAGTGCACCTCGGTCAGCGCGAACTGCTTCGCCGTCACCGGGCCCGCGCCGAACCTGGCTGAAACGTCGACGAAATCACCCTTGCGGTCGGTATCGATCAGGTACTCGATGTCCTTGGCCTCGAAGGTTTCGCCTTGCGTGTCGGTCACGCGGATCGAATCGATCTCGAATGCGGCTTCGGTGTCATAGACGTCGCCCACGATCCGATCGCCGGAACCCTCGGCCGCGAGGTCGCGCATCAGGAAATACCCACCGTCCTTCGAGCGAGCCTCGACTCGCGGCCACTCGCCATCGAACGACATCCCGGATGCGTCGCGCGTGTAGTGGACGTTGAACTCCAGGTCGTCCCAGGAGATCTCGCCGCCCTCCTCGGGTTTGATCGTGCGCTTCGCGCTCGAAAACGTCGTCGTGCCGCCGCCGAAGAATCCGACGCGGCTCACGATCCTGAAAGGCTTGTCGTCGCCGAACACGCGGACCAACTGCTCCCGCACCTCGTCGCTCCACACGATCTCGGTCTTCACGCGCGCGGCGCCGAAGCCGAACGGCCAGAGCACCGGGCCGTGCTGGATCACATTGCGAACGGTGAAATGGGGTCCGACGACGGTGGACGTCTCCAGTGACGTCGCGGCGGGTTCGCCGTCTTCGACCGCGGAATCCTCATCCACGGACGCTTCGCCATCCGTCCGGGCCTGTTTCCCCGCCATCGCTTCCTCGAGCAGTTTCTGCCACGGGCTGCTCAGCTCGAACGTCAGCACCTGCTCCGAGCTGAACCAGCCCGGCGTGTACTTGCGCTCGGCGACCTTGAAATACGGCATCTGGTCCAGCGCGTGGTCGAGTCCGCCGTTCACGTGTCGTTCGGCGAGCTTGCCGAAGCCCCACGGCGCGAAAACGAGCAAGGCCACGAGCACCGCGGCCGCGGCGACCAACTTCTTCATTCTTTCTCTACCTCTGAAATGTCGTCTACGACAATTGCGCATCGAGCGCCGCGAGACGCTCCGGTGTGCCGATGTCGTACCAGCGACCCGTGTGCAATTCGCCGGTGAGCGCGCCGCGCGCGATGGCGGAGCGCAGCAGCGGCAGCAGCGGAAACTTGCCCGGCTGGCAGCCTGCGAAGAACTCGGGTCGATAGATGCCGACGCCAGCATACGTGTAGCGGATGCCATCGCGGTCGGACACACGTCCATTTTCCAGCACGAAATCCCCGCGCGCGTGCTGGGGCGGATTCGGCACGAACACCAGGTGCGCGAGCGAGCCCTCCGGCGGATCCCGGCGCAACGCGCCGTAATCGATGTCCGACCAGACGTCGCCGTTCACGAGCAGGAAAGGCGCGTTTCCGAGCAGCGGCAACGCGTGAAAAATGCCGCCGCCCGTCTCGAGCGGCTCCGGCCGTTCGTGACTGTAGGTTATGGAAAGACCCAGTCGCGAGCCGTCGCCGAGCACCGGCTCGAGCATGTCGCCGAGCCAGCCCGTGTTGATCACGACCTGCCGGAACCCGCCCGCCACGAGGCGTTCGAGGTGATATTCGATCAGGCGTTTGCCGCCGACGCGCAGCAGCGGCTTCGGTTCCTTGTCCGTCAGCGGACGCATGCGCTCGCCGCGCCCCGCGGCGAGGACCATCGCCTTCACTTGGAGGCCTTCACTTCGGTTTGCGCGGCGAGGGCCGGCGCGATTTCGCGCGCGACTTCGTGAGGCGCCGCGCGGCTTTCTTTTTCGCGACCACGCGCTTGCGGGAAGACACGCTCTTCGCGCGCCGCACGGCCTTCGAGCGCTGCGCGGTCCTGGAGCGGCGCGTGACTTTCGCACGCCGCGCGACCTTCACACGACGCGTGGTCTTCGCACGACGCGTGGTCTTCGCACGTCGCGCAGTCTTTCCGGCCTTCTTCGCCTTCTTCGCCTTCTTCGCCTTCTTGCGCTTCGGCCGCGACTTGCGCTTCGGCCGCGACGCGGCCTCCGCGGCCAGCCTGATCGCGCGCGCCTGCTCGCGCAGGTTCGCCGGCTCGAGCAGCGGCGCGATGCGCCAGTCGAGCCAGCGTCCGAATTCGACCAGCTCGGGATACCGGCGGCACGCGTCGCGCACGTATTCGAAAGTCAGCGGCAGATCGGCGAGATAACCGATCTTGCCGTCGCGGTACCAGAGCCTGCAGAAAATGCCGAGCACCTTGATGTGCCGCTGCACGCCGATGGCGTCGAACCAGCGCATGAACTGGTATTCGCTGTCGCCGACGTTCGCGCCGAGATTGCCGAGCACGCGCCGGTAGCCGCGCACCCAGCGTTCCACGCGCTCGCGCGACCAGCTGATGTAGCAATCCTTGAGCAGCGAGACGAGGTCGTAGCCGATCGGTCCGCGCAGCGCGTCCTGAAAATCGATGACACCCGGCCCGCCCTGGTTCTCGTTCGGCAGGACCATGAGGTTGCGCGAGTGATAATCGCGGTGGACGAACACCTGCGGCTGCAGCAGCGCCTCGTTGATCAGGAATTCGAACGTGACCGTGATGAGCGCGCGCTCTTCGGGCGTGAGATCGAGCCCGAGATGTTTGCCGAGGAACCATTCCGGAAACAGGTTGAGCTCGCGCTCGAGCGGCGCGCGGTCGTAGGGATCGAGCGCCTGCGCCGCGCGCAGTCCGCGCACCTGGATGTTAGCCAGGGTAGTCAGTGCGTCGCCGTACAGCTTGTCGACGCCGCGGCCGGTCTTGAGCAGCGACAGGTATTGGGTCGAGCCCAGGTCCTCCATCACGACCAGCCCGCGTTTCACGTCCGCGGCATGTACGTGCGGCACGTGCGCGCCGGCCTGCTCGAGCAGCGCAGTCACCTTCAGATAGGGCGCGACGTCCTCCTTGCCGGGAGGCGCGTCCATCACGATCAGCGTGTCGGCCTTCGGCGCCCACGCCGCCGGATCGACGTCGCCGCGCGAGACCCGGAAGTAGCGTCTGAAACTGGCGTCGGCGGATGCGACGGTGATGCGGCCGATTCGCCACCCGAGGTCGCGGATCAACCAGGAGCCGATCAGTGCGAGCCGTGCGTCGTTGTTGGGCGGGTCGTTATTGGGCATTCGATATAAGTATAGTGCGGGCACATGGCGCGGGTGACCTCGACAACGGCCGGACGCATCGGCCTCGGACTGACATTGCTCGCGGCGATGCCTCTCGCGCTCGCCGACGAACCCACCTGTCCGCAGCCCGCCGTCGCGACGGTCCCGTCCGGGACCGAGGAGCCCCAGACCGAGCCGGATCCCCGGGATTCGAAGGCCACGATCGACGGCGACCGGGTCGAGTACAACCTCAACGGCAACGCGGTGCTGTCCGGCAACGTCGAGATGCGCCAGGGCAACCGCGTCATCCGCGCCGATCATCTCGAATACGACACCGAGAACCAGCGCGCGAAGCTCGAGGGCGGCGTCGAGTTCATCGATCCGATGTTCAGGGTGCGCGGCAACAGCGGCAGCTACTCCGCGGTGCTCGGCGCGCAGTTCGAAGGCGCCGAGTTCGAACTGCCGGAACGCAACGCGCGCGGCGCGGCGCGCTCGCTGCAGATGGACGCGACCGGCAAGGTGACGCTCGACGAGGTGTCGTTCACGACCTGCCCGATGGACGACATGTCCTGGCAGATGCGCGCGCGCAGCATCGAGCTCGATACCCGTTCGCGCAATGGTGTAGGCCGCGGGACCAGCGTGCGGTTCAAGAACGTGCCGATCGTCTACCTGCCCTGGATGACGTTCCCGATCGGCTCGCAGCGCAAGAGCGGCTTCCTGTTCCCGAACATCGGCGGCTCCTCGCGCAACGGCGCGATGCTCGAGGTGCCTTACTACTGGAACATCCGGCCGAACGTCGATTTCACCGCGCAGCCCATCTACTACTCCAAGCGCGGCGTGGATTTCGCCGGCGAGCTGCGTTACCTGACGGACCGCCAGCGCGGCCAGTTCGAGTTCAACTATCTACCCGGCGACGACGAGTTCGCCGACGAGGACCGCTCGCGCCTCTACCTCGAACACGTCGCCGAGCTGCCGGGCGACTGGCGCTTCCGCATCGACGCGACCGACGTGAGCGACACGCAGTATTTCGAGGACTTCGCGCGCGGTCCGGACGGCACCAGCATCCCCTTCGCCGAGCGGCTCGCGGAGTTCATCTATCGCGACGAGCACCTGAACGTGCGCGGACAGATCCAGGATTTCCAGACCATCGACGACGACCTGGATCCGCTGGATCGGCCGTATACGCGGGCTCCGCGCGTTCTCGCCTCGGGCGACTGGAACCTGGGTCTGGGCGCCATCGACTACGGCTTCGACGCGGAGCTCGTCAATTTCGAGCGCAACGTCGGCGTCACCGGCTGGCGTCTCGACGTGGCGCCGCGCGCGGGCTTCGACTGGTCGGGCCCGGGATTCTTCGTGCGGCCCTCGGCCGGCTACCGCTACACCCAGTACGACCTGAAGGACCCGGAACCCGGTACCGACGACGCGCCAACACGCTCGCTGCCGTTCGCTTCCCTCGACGCCGGCCTCGTGTTCGAGCGCGCCTCCGGCTCGCACGGCCAGCGGCGCATGACGCTCGAGCCGCGCGCGCTGTACCTGTACACCCCGTACCGCGACCAGTCCGAACTGCCGCTGTTCGACACCGGGCTCCCGGACCTCAATCTCGTGCAGCTCTATCGCAACAACCGCTACGTCGGCGCGGACCGCGTCAACGACGCGAACCAGATCGCGTTCGGCCTCACGAGCCGCCTGTTCGACGCCGAGTCCGGCGCGCAGTACGTCGCGGCCAGCATCGGGCAGGTCTACTACTTCGACCGTCCGCGCGTCGTGCTGCCCACCGAAACCCCGAGCGCGCGCGACACCTCCGACTTCATCGCGCAGCTCTCGCTGACCGCCTACAAGAACTGGAACCTCGAAGCCGGCATCCAGTGGAATCCCGAGGAGTCGCGCAGCGAACGCTCGCAATTCCGCCTGCAGTACCGCCCGGGCGACGACCGCGTGGTGAACCTCGGCTACCGCGCGCAGCGCGACCGCATCGAACAGGTCGATGTGTCCACGGCCTGGCCGATCGGCGACCGCTGGAATGCCTTCGGACGCTGGGTGTACAGCCTGCGGGACCAGGACACGCTCGATCAGTTCGCGGGATTCGAGTACAAGGCCTGCTGCTACGCCCTGCGCGCCGTGGCGCGGCGGTTCATCTCGAACCGCGATGGCGAGCGCGAGACCGCCTTCTTCATCCAGCTGGAACTGAAGGGATTGGCCAGTGTCGGAACCCCAGCCGACGCTTTCCTGGAACGTGCAATTCGAGGATACTCGCCGGAAACTTCCGCCCGGTGAAAAACAACTCCATGATTCGAAAGGCTTTTTCGCGCAGCTTCATGCTCGCGCTCGTGTCCCTGGCCTTCTCCACCGCCCACGCGCAGACCCGCGAGGCGAGCTCTTCCGGCGTGTTGCTGGATCGCGTCGCGGCGACCGTCAATGAAGGCGTCGTGCTCACGAGCGAGCTCGACGAACAGATGATCCTCATCACCGAGCGGCTGCGCGGCCAGAACCTCGAGCTGCCGCCGACGAACGTGCTGCGCCGGCAGGTGCTCGACCGGCTCGTCCTGCAGGAGCTGCAGATGCAGCGCGCCGACCGCGCCGGCATCAAGGTCTCCGACGAGACGCTGAACAACGCGCTCACCGACGTCGCGAAGAGCAACGACATCCGCCTGGCGGACCTGCCCGAGGCGCTCGCCGCGCAGGGCATCGACTACGCCGGTTATCGCGAGTCCGTCCGCAAGGAGCTCGCGATGCAGATCCTGCGCCAGCGCGACGTCATCCAGCGCATCAACGTGAGCCCGCGCGAGATCGACCAGTTCCTCGAGCGGCAGAAGAAGCGTCCGGACGAGCAGAACGAATACGACGTTTCGCACATCCTGATCGCCGTGCCGCAGGCCGCGACGCCGGAAGAGCTCGACGAAGCGGCCCGCAAGGCCGAAGAGGTCTACCAGAAGGCCACCGCCGGCGAAGACTTCGGGCGGCTCGCGGTCGCCTATTCGAATTCGCAGACCGCGCTCGAGGGCGGATCGCTGGGCGTGCGCAAGGGGTCGGAGCTGCCGACATTCCTGGCCGAGCCCATCGCCACGATGAAGGCCGGCGACGTCACGAAGCCCATCCGCACGCCGTCGGGATTCCACCTCGTGAAGCTCAATGCGGTGAAGGGCGGTCAGCAGGTCCTCGTGAACCAGACCCACGCGCGCCACATCCTGATCAAGACGAACGAGCTGCAGGACGACGCGACCGTCCGCCAGAAGCTCGAGAACATCCGCGATCGCATCGTGAACAAGGGCGAGAATTTCTCCGCGGTGGCGTCGGTGGTATCCGAGGATCCGGGCTCGGCCGCCGAGGGCGGCGATCTCGGCTGGGCGAATCCCGGCACCTTCGTGCCCGAGTTCGAGCGGCAGCTCGCGCAGTTGCAGCCGGACGAGATCAGCGAGCCGTTCCGCACGCAGTTCGGCTGGCACATCATCCAGCTGCTCGGCCGCCGCCAGTACGACAGCACCGAAGACCAGCGCCGCCAGAGAGCCTTCATCGCGCTGCGTGAATCGAAGGCGGACGAGGAAACCGAACTATGGCTGCGTCGCCTGCGCGACGAGGCCTACGTCGAGTACAAGCTCTGAAACCGGGCCTGAAGCGCGTCGCCGTCACCGCGGGTGAACCCGCGGGCATCGGCCCGGATCTCTGTCTCGCGCTCGCCGGCCTTTCGCTGCCCTGCTCGCTGGTCGTGATCGGCAGCCGCGCGCTGCTCGCCGAACGCGCACGCCAGCTCGGCCTCACCCTGCATCTCGAAGCCTATCTACCGGAGGCCGCGCCGGCCGCGCACGTGCCCGGACGCCTGCAGGTGCTCGACGTGCCGCTGGCCGCGCCCTGCGTCGCGGGAAAACTCGACCCGGCGAACGCGCCGCACGTGCTCGCGATGCTCGATCGCGCGATCGCGGGCGCCGCGCAGGGCGAGTTCGCGGCGATGGTCACGGCGCCCGTGCAGAAGAGCGTGATCAACGACGCCGGGGTCCCCTTCACCGGCCACACCGAGTACCTCGCGGCGCGCACCAACGCGGATCACCCCGTGATGTTGCTGGCCGCGGATTCGCTGCGCGTCGCGCTCGCGACGACGCACCTGCCGCTGCGCGCGGTCGGTGATGCCATCACTCCGGAACTGCTCGATATCACGCTGCGCATCCTCGACGAGGACGTGCGCGCGTTGTGGGGTCTCGAACGGCCGCGCATCGCGGTGTGCGGACTCAATCCGCATGCCGGCGAGAGCGGGCACCTCGGCACGGAAGACCGCGACGTGATCCAGCCGGCCGTCGAACGCGCGCGCGCCCGGGGCATGCTGGTCGACGGCCCCCTGCCCGCGGACACGGTGTTCGTGCCGCGCCACCTGTCCAACTACGACGTCGTGCTCGCGATGTACCACGACCAGGGTCTGCCCGTGCTCAAACACGCGGGCTTCGGTCATGCCGTGAACGTCACGCTGGGGCTGCCCATCGTGCGCACCTCGGTCGATCACGGCACGGCGCTGGATCTCGCCGCCACGGGCCGCGCCGATGCCGGCAGTCTCGTGGCCGCGACGCGCCTCGCGATCGAATTCGCGCAACGGCGCGGGGGTTAGCCGCCCTTGGTGTTCGCGCGCAAGCGATTCGGACAGCACTTTCTTCACGACCGCGGCGTACTCGATCGCATCGTGCAGGAGATCGCTCCGCAGCCGGGCGACGCGCTCGTGGAGATCGGCCCCGGCCGCGGCGCGCTGACCGAGCGGCTGATCGGCCGCGGACAGACGCTCGACGCGATCGAGATCGACCGCGACCTTGCGTCCCAACTACGCGAGCGCTGGAACACGCGACCCGGCTTCGAACTGCACGAGACCGACGCGCTCGAATTCGACTTCGCGCAGCTCGCCGCGCGGCGCGCCTCCCGCCTGCGCGTCATCGGCAACCTGCCTTACAACATTTCGACGCCGCTGCTGTTCCACGTCGCGGCCGCGCATGCACACATCGACGACCTGCACGTGATGCTCCAGAAGGAAGTCATCGACCGGATCGTGGCCGCGCCCGGCAGCCGGGATTACGGGCGCCTCACCGTCATGCTCGCGCCGTGGTTCGAAGCGACGCCGTTGTTCGACGTCGGGCCGGGCGCGTTCACGCCCGCGCCGCGCGTCTGGTCGGCGGTGGCGCGGCTCAAGGTGCGGCGCGAACCGGCGTTCGAACTGCCCGCGGCGTTCGCGCGCACCGTTTCGGCCGCGTTCTCGCAACGGCGCAAGACGCTGCGTAATGCGCTGCGCAGCGTGATCGGCATCGAGGGCATCGTCGCCGCGGGAGTCGATCCTTCCGTGCGCCCCGAAACACTGGCGCCCGCCGAGTTCGCGCGCATCGCCGCGCAGGTACCCCCAAACCAGTAGAAAGCCCATAAACTCGATCCTGCATGGAACCCGCCAATCACAAGATCCGCGTCAGCGTCGACACGAGCTACCTCGAGGAGCAGTCGAATCCCAAGGACCATCGTTACGTGTTCTCGTACACGATCACGATTCGCAACGAAGGCAGCGCGCCGGCGCGCCTGCTGGCGCGTCACTGGATCATCACCGACTCGAACGGCAAGGTGCAGGAAGTGCGCGGCGAAGGCGTGGTCGGGGAAAAACCGCACCTGAAGCCGGGCCAGGGTTTTCGATATTCGAGCGGCGCGGTGCTCGAAACACCCGTGGGCGTCATGCATGGCGAATACCTGATGGTCACCGACGACGGCGAGGAGTTCGACGCGCCGGTTGCGGCGTTCCGGCTCGCGATGCCGGGCCTCCTGCACTGAGCCGCGACGCATGGCCCGTCATGCGATCGGCGACGTCCAGGGCTGCTGCGATGAATTGAAAGCGCTGCTTCAGCGCATCGACTACTCCCCCGACCGCGACGAGTTGTGGTTCGTCGGCGATCTCGTGAATCGCGGCCCGCAGTCGCTCGAGACATTGCGTCTCGTGCGCTCGATGGGCGCCGGCGCGACCGTCGTGCTCGGCAATCACGACCTGCACCTGCTGGCGCTCGCGTTCGGCAGCAAGCGCAAGCACAAGGAAGGCGACACGCTCGACCAGGTGCTCGACGCGCCCGACCGGGACCAGCTACTCGAATGGCTGCTGACCCGTCCCCTCGCGGTGTTCGACGAACCGCGCGGCGACTTCCTCGTGCACGCGGGACTGTTGCCCGAATGGACGCCGCGCTTCGCGGCCAAACTCGCGCGCGAGGTGGAAGCCGTGCTGCGCGAAGACGCGCGCACGTTGTTCGACGCGATGTACGGCAACAAGCCCGACAAGTGGAACGACAACCTGCGCGGCATGGACCGTCTGCGCATCGTGATCAACGCCTTCACGCGACTGCGCTTCTGCGAGCGCGACGGCACGATCGATCTTGCGATGAAGTGCGCGCCGGGCGAGCAGCCCGAGCACCTCTATCCGTGGTTCGACCTGCCGGAGCGGGCGAGCCGCGACGTGCGCGTGGTCTGCGGGCACTGGTCGACGCTGGGGCTCAAGCGGCGCAAGGACCTGCTCGCGCTCGATACGGGCTGCATCTGGGGCGGCTCACTGACCGCGGTGAATCTCGACACGGAAGACGAGCCGGTGCAGCTCGCCTGCAAGGGGCATCAGGAGCCGGGCGAAGGCTGATCCGGCGCGACTTCGGCGGGCGGGATGATGTCCTGCGCCGCCGGCGCGGTACCCGGCGGAAGCTGCGTGGGAGAGACGTAACCGGGGTCGGCCGCGGGCGCGGCCTCGGCGAAGACCGGCATCGGACCCCACGAGATGTAGATGGCCGCGGTGTTCGGCCTGAACAGGCTTGGCACGAATTCGAGGTCGATCGGTTTCGCCCCTTCCGTCGTGACGGGCAGGACGTTGCGTTCCTCGCCGCGTACTTCGATCTGCTGCACGCTGCCGGGACGCACGCGCACCGCGACACGAACCGGCCAAGTGGCCTGCTCGCGCAGCCGCGCCGCGACGGTGCCCGTGCCGCTGACTCCCGACAGGTCGATGACCAGCGTGTTGCGCTTCCAGTACTGCGGGTAGCTCGCCGGCGTGCCGTCGGCATTGACGAGTTCGACCTCGCTGACGACTTCCGGACCCGGCTTCGCCTTCTTTCCGAACGGCCAAATTTTCGACATCGTGCCGCAGGCGCTGAGCGCGAGGGTCAGTGCGACGAGCAGCGGAAGACGCAATTTCACGGGATCGACTCCGGACTTATGGCAACACTGTTAGCCGGGCGCCACGATATCACGCAAGCCTGGCGGGAGCCGTGCATGGGCCTGACGCCGCGTGGCGACAGGTCGGGCAACTGTGGAAGGGGTCACATCGGCGGCGCACCAACGACTACCATAGACGCGCTGGAGAGCCCAATGCCGGAACCAACCACCCCACTCCAACCCTTCAATTTCAAACGATGGATCGACGAGCACCGCCACCTGCTCAAGCCGCCCGTGGGCAACAAGCAGGTGTTCACGGACAGCGAGTTCATCATCATGGTCGTGGGCGGCCCGAACAGCCGGAAGGATTTTCACGTCGATCCGGGCGAGGAATTTTTCTACCAGCTCGAAGGGTCGATCACGCTCGCGACGATCCAGGACGGCAAACGCGTCGACCTGACGATCGGCGAAGGCGACATCTTCCTGCTGCCGCCCAACATGCCGCATTCGCCGCGGCGGCCGGCGAACACCGTGGGCCTCGTCATCGAGCGCGTGCGCCGCGCGGGCGAGCGCGACGGCTTCCAGTGGTACTGCGAGAACTGTCACGAGAAGCTCTACGAGGAGTTCGTCGAGATCACGAACATCGAGACCCAACTACCGCCCGTCTTCGACCGGTTCTTCGGCAACCCTTCGAACCTCACCTGCCGCAAGTGCGGCACGGTGATGGAAGCACCCAAAGTCAGAAAGTGATCGCGAAACTCAGCTTCGGTGGACACGAGATCCGTGCCGCGCTCGATCGCGGCGTGAGTCTCGCCATCGCGGTGGAGTTCGGATCGCCGGGGCCGCGGCACTTCGGCGCGCCGCCGCCGGCGTCGGCGCCGTTCGTCGTCGACGGTTTCAACGGCAGCGTCGCGCACGGCGCGTCGGCCAATTGCTCGACGATGACGCTGACACCGCACTGCCAGATGACGCACACCGAGAGCGTCGCGCACCTGACGCGCGAGTCCGGCGATACGTGGCGCGTCGTACCGCGCGGACTGCTGCCCGCGGTGGTAGTTAGTGTGCTGCCCGAACCGGCGCGCGAATCGAACGAGAGCACCGACCCGCAGCCCTACGGCACCGACACGCTGATCTCGAAGCGCCGGCTGCGCGCCGCCTGGCCGATGGGAAAGATGGTCGACCCGGTCGCCGCCATCATCCGGACCCTGCCGAACGACGCCACGAAACGCACGCGCGACTACAGCGCGCTGATGCCGCCGTATCTCACGCGGGAAGCGGTCGAATGGCTGGTCGAGAAACGCATCGAGCACCTGGTGCTCGACGTGCCCTCGCTCGACCGCACGCACGACCAGGGACGCCTGGTCGGGCACCGCATTTTCTTCGGCCTGCCGCCCGGCAGCACCGCTCGCGGCGATGCGGCACGGTCGCGCGCCACCATCACGGAACTGGCCTTCATCCCGGACGAGGTCCGCGACGGGCCCTGCGTGCTGTCGCTGGCCGTGCCGGCGATCGGCGGGGATGCCGTTCCCAGCCAGCCGATTGTGTATCCTCTGGCGCCATGAACGCCTCGGCCTCCGCTCTCTCCGCTGAAGCCGCGCTGCTGCCGGAATTCTCCGTGTCGCTCGACTACGCGCTCGACTGCGACGCGGCCGATATCCTCGCGCCGTATCGCAGGCAATTCGAGCTGCCGCGCGGCAAGAACGGCGAGGCGCTGATTTATCTGTGCGGGCATTCGCTGGGTCTCGGGCCCCGCGCGGCGCG
>JAFAGC010000027.1 GCA_023423065.1 Pseudomonadota bacterium | reverse complement strand
GCGTAGACCCACGGAATCCCACGGAACTTAGCTAGTCAGGCGACGCAGGTGCGTGCCGCCACTTGCTTTTTTCGGAATTCGGGAGAATCGTCCAGCGAGCCGATCGCCGTGCAGCAATGCCCTGGTTTTCGGTACTCTGCGGCCCATGCTCGAGGGGTTGCACGACACACCGCTGATCGCGATGCTGGCCATCGCGTTCGTGCTCGCATTGCTGTTCGGATTGCTGGCGAGCGCGCTCAAGGTGTCGCCCATCGTCGGCTACCTGGTCGCAGGCATAGCCGTGGGGCCTTTCACCCCCGGCTTCGTGGCCGACCCGCGCATCGCGAGCCAGCTCGCGGAGATCGGCGTGATCCTGCTGATGTTCGGCGTCGGCCTGCATTTCTCGATCAAGGATCTCAGGGCGGTCAGATCGATAGCCCTGCCCGGCGCCGTCGCCCAGATCGTGACCGCCACCGTCATCGGCGCGGGGATCGCGCATCTGTGGGGATGGACGTTCGGCCAGGGACTCGTCTTCGGCCTGTCGCTCTCGGTGGCGAGCACGGTCGTGCTGCTGCGCGCGCTCGAGGAACGCAACGCGCTGCAATCCTCGGAAGGCAAGATCGCGGTGGGGTGGCTGATCGTCGAGGACCTCGCGATGGTGCTCGCGCTGGTGCTTCTGCCGGCGCTGGCCCCCGCGCTGGGCGGCGACACCACGGGCATTCGCGTTCCGGTGATCGCCTCTTCCACCTGGCTCACGCTCGTGCTCACGATGTTCAAGGTCACGGTATTCGTCGTGCTGGCCCTCGTGGTCGGCACACGCGTCCTGCCCTGGTTGCTCATGCGCGTCACGCACACCGGCTCGCGCGAACTGTTCACGCTGTGCGTGCTCGCGATCGCGCTCGGCATCGCGTACGGCTCTTCGGCCGCGTTCGGCGTGTCGTTCGCGCTGGGCGCGTTCTTCGCGGGCGTCATCCTTTCGGAGTCGGAGCTGTCCCACCAGGCCGGCAACGATTCACTGCCGCTCAAGGATGCGTTCGCCGTGCTGTTCTTCGTGTCCGTGGGCATGTTGTTCGATCCGGGCATCATGATCCGCGAACCGCTGGCGGTGCTCGCCGTGCTCGCCGTGATCATGGTGGGCAAGTCGCTCGCCGCGTTCCTGATCGTGCTCGCGTTCCGCCACCCGTTGCGCACCGCGCTGACCGTTTCGGCGAGCCTGGCGCAGATCGGCGAGTTCTCCTTCATCCTCGCGGGTCTCGGCCTGATGCTCGGCCTGCTGCCGCCCGAAGGCCGCGACCTCATCCTCGCGGGCGCGCTTCTGTCGATCGCGCTCAACCCGGTCACCTTCGCCGGGATCGCGCCGATGATGCGGTTCTTCAATTCCTATCCGCGCCTGCGCGCACTGCTCGAAAGGCGCGGCGCGGAACGGCATCGCACCCCGGTGGCGAGCGCGCACGCGCTGCGCGACCACGCGATCGTCGTCGGTTACGGCCGTGTCGGCGGCGCCATCGGACCCGTGCTGCACGAACAGGGACTGCCCTTCTCCGTGATCGAACGCGACCACATCATGCTCGCCACCGCGCAGTCGCAATGCGTGCCCACCGTCGAAGGCGACGCCTCGTCGCCGGCGATCCTGCGCGCCGCGGGCATCGCGCAGGCGCGCCTGCTGGTGGTCGCGACGCCGGACAGCTTCCAGGCGCGCCGCATCGTCGAGGTCGCGCGCACGCTGAATCCGACCATCGACATCGTCGTGCGCACCCACAAGGAAAGCGAGTTCGAGAAGCTCGAACTGCTCGGCGTCGGCCGAGTCGTGATGGGCGAGCGCGAACTCGCGCGCGGCATGCTCGAATATTCGCTGCGCAGTCTCGGTGTGCCGCCGGAGCGCGCTCGCGCGGTCGCGGGACGGGACACGCAGGTGAATCCGGAAGGCACCTAGCACTGTCCGTATCACGAGAACGTCGCTGAAGACGGTAGTTTGAACGAAGGGACACGCCCACCATGCTGATCAGCTGCGTCGCATACAAGAACGGCAAGAAACTCGCCGACATCCCCGCCGAGGAGATCCGCGACTACGTGAACCAGCCGGGCATCCTGGTGTGGGTCGCGTTGCGCGACCCCGATGCCGACACGCTCGCGCTGATGCAGGCGCAGTTCGACCTGCATTCCCTCGCGGTCGAGGACGCCCGCCACGGTCACCAGCGTCCCAAGATCGAGGACTACGGCGACTCGCTGTTCGCGGTGCTGCACGTGGTGGAGCCCGGAGATGACAACGAGCTGCGCACCGGCGAAGTGGCCGTGTTCGCGGGCCGCAACTACATCCTGACCGTGCGCAGCCAGGCCGAGCGCGGATTCCAGGACGTGCGCGCGCGCTGCGAGCGCGAGCCCGACCTGCTGCGCATCGGTTCCGGATTCGTGCTCTATGCGCTGATCGACGCGGTGGTGGACCGCTATTTCCCGCTGCTCGACCGGCTCGAGGAGGAACTCGACCAGGTCGAGGAACGATTGTTCGTGGCGGACAGCTCACCGCGCGCGAATATCCAGGCACTCTACGAACTCAAGAACCGCCTCACGACGGTCAAACACGCGGTGGGTCCGCTGCTCGAAGCGATTTCCAACCTGTCCGGCGCGCGCGTGCCGGCGCTGTGCGCGGATCTGCGCGAGTACTTCCGCGACATCTACGACCACCTGCTGCGCCTCAACACGGCGATCGAATCCATCCGCGACTCGGTCGTCACGGCGATCTCGGTGAACCTCTCGATGGTCTCGCTGCAGGAAAACGAGACCATGAAGCGCCTGGCGGCCTACGCCGCGCTGATCGGCGTGCCCACGCTGATCGCCGGCATCTACGGCATGAACTTCCAGCACATGCCGGAGCTGTCGTGGAAGTACGGCTACTTCGCGGCCATCGCCGCGATGATCGGCGTGGACCTGTACATCTTCTTCCGGCTGCGCAAGGCGAAATGGTTGTGAGGGCGGCACAATATCCAGCGGTATACTGCGCGCGATGTTGTCCCCCGCGGAAACCGAAGCCCTCACCCTGAGCCTGTCCGTCGCGGCGCGCAGCGTCGCCTTCAATCTTCCGCTCGCGGTACTGGTCGCGTGGCTGCTCACGCGGACGCGGTTCGCCGGGCGCACGCTGTTCGATGCCTTCGTGCACCTGCCGCTGGTATTGCCGCCGGTGGTCGTGGGCTATCTACTGCTCGTGCTGTTCGGCGTGCGTGGGCCGATCGGCGGATGGCTGCACGAGAACTTCGGCATCCAGTTCGCCTTCACGGGCACGGGCGCCGCGCTCGCGACGGCCGTGATGTCGTTTCCGCTCGTGGTGCGCTCGATCCGGATCTCGCTCGAAACGGTCGATCGCGGACTCGAAGACGCCGCGCGCACGCTCGGCGCGGGGCCCGTCGACCGGTTCTTCTCCGTCACGCTGCCGTTGATCGCTCCCGGAGTCCTCGCAGGCGCCATCCTCGCGTTCTCCGCGGGTCTCGGGGAATTCGGGGCGGTGATCACGTTCGCGTCCAACATTCCGGGCGAGACGCGCACGCTGCCGCTCGCGCTGTACACGGCCCTGCAGACTCCCGACGGCGACGCGCTCGCGGCGCGGCTCGCGCTCATCTCGTTTTCGCTCGGACTCGCGGGATTGCTCGCCTCGGAGTTCATCGCGCGGCGCCTGCGCCGGCGGCTCGGGCGCGCCTGATGCTCTCGGTTCAACTGACGAAACGCCGCGGCGATTTCCGCCTCGACCTGGAATTCGGCGCGCCGACGCCCGGCGTCACCGCGCTGTTCGGCCGCTCGGGCTGCGGCAAGTCGACCGCCATCTCGCTGATCGCCGGGTTGCTGCCGGCCGATGCGGGTCGCGTGCAGATCGGCGACGACGTGTTGCTCGACACGGCGCGCGGCATCGACGTGGATGCGCGTCATCGCCGGATCGGCGTCGTGTTCCAGGACGCGCGGCTTTTCCCGCACCTCGACGTGCGCGGCAATCTCGAATACGGACTCAAACGGCTGCCGCGCACCGCGCCGCGGCCCATCCGCTTCGACGACGTGGTCCAGCTACTGGGGCTCGACACATTGCTCGCGCGTCGCGCGCATGAATTGTCGGGCGGCGAGAAACAGCGCGTGTCGTTAGGCCGCGCGCTGCTGCGCCAGCCGCGGCTGCTGCTGCTCGACGAACCGCTCGCTTCGCTCGATGCCGCGCGGCGCGAAGAGGTTCTGCCATGGCTCGAACGGCTGCGCGACGGTTTCGCCATACCGATCGTCTACGTGAGCCATCAGTTCGATGAGGTCCTGAGGCTCGCGACCCGGGTCGTATTGCTCGATGCGGGGCGCGCGCTCGCGCACGGCGACCTCGCGACGGTGAGCCGCGACCCGGCGCTGCGCGCCATCGTGGGTCCGGACGCGGTCGGCGCGGTGGTCGCGGGCGTCGTCGAAAGAATCAATGGCGGCGGCCTCGCGCAGATTCGTATCGGCGATGTCCTGCTCAACGTGGAACATGAAGCGGCCGTGGTCGGTCAGCGGATCCAGATCCAGGTCCTGGCGCGCGACGTCATGCTTGCGACCGAATCGCCGAGAGGGCTGTCGGTGCGCAACGCGGTGGCCGCGCGCGTCGTATCCGTCACGCCGGACGTCGGCCGCGCCGTGCTCGTCGAGCTCGATATCGGCCGCGCGGCGACGCTGCTCGCGCGCATCACCGCGGGCGCGGCGCAGGAACTCGGGATAGCGGCGGACATGCAGGTCTGGGCGCTCATAAAGGCGGTCTCCCTGCGCGGGCACGTGTTCAACGTGCCAGCGCATTGACGACGGGAAGGAACTCGATGGTGGCCGCGAGCGCCGCCACCACGCCGAAGGCCGCCAGCGCGAAACTGGCGTTTCTAACTATCTTCTCGATGCACATGTCGGTTACTCCGAAAGAGTGAAGAACATGTGCGGATGCTGCGCGCCGCCGCGCGAATCAACAAACGGCGTGCGTGAATCCGGTATCAGGAAAACTTAAGGACTTCAGGCGCTCTTCTTGTCCTTGATCTGGCCCTTTATCGGGCCCGCCTTCTTCTCGAACAGCGAATGCGGCTTCGGGAAGGACTTCGCCATGTCGAAGATCCAGTCGCGGAATCGGCGCACCTTGGGCATGACGAGGTAGGGCTCGGGGCACACGAAGAAGTAGGAGAAGCGGAACGGCAGCATCGCGTCGCCGGCCAGCACCACGCGCCCCTGTTCCAGCGCGCGCTGCACCAGCGACCAGCGCGCGAGCGCGAAGCCGATGCCCTCTTCCGCCGCGGCGATGACGCCGGCCGAATCGTCGATGATGGGCGCGCGCGCCAGCCAGCTGCCTTCCTGGCCCTTCTCGATCCAGGCCTGCCAGGGTTCGTCGTCACTGCCCAGCAACGGAAAATTCTGCAGGTCCTGGCCACGGGGAACCGGTCCGTACTTGGCGAGCAGCGCCGGAGAGGCGATCGGGATGACCCACTCGTCGAGCAGCTTTTCCACGTACAGGCCTGACCAGCGCCCCAGGCCCATGCGGATGGCCACGTGCATTTCGGAGCGAGAGAAGTCGACCGGATCCCGGCCAGTGTGGAACCGCAATTCCACGCCGGTATCCAGCGCGTTGAAGCTGCCGATTCGGGGCAGCAGCCAGCGCTGCAGGAACGATGACAACAATGTGACCTGCAGCGGACCTTCGGCGCTGTGCTGCTTGAGGTGCTGCATCGAGGACTCGAGTTCGTCGAGTCCGCGGCGCACGCCGGGCAGCAGCTGCTGGCCTTCGGCTGTCAGTTCGATGCGCCGGCCCGAACGCTTGAAGAGCTGCACCTGCAGATAGTCCTCGAGCGACTTCACCTGCTGGCTGACCGCCGCGGGCGTCACGTGCAGCGCCTCGGCGGCATCGGCAAACGACAGGCGGGAGGCCACCGCCTCGAATACGCGCAGTGCGTTCAACGGCAGCCGGGCATAAGCGGTCGACACGTCAGATTTCCTTATGGGCGCTTCAGATAGCGCGTTTGTTCGCCCGGGCACTCTAGCTCAGATTGTCGCCATGGCAACTCTGCCGAAGGAGACATTCAAATGAGCACCCGCAACTGCATTCCCGGCACCGTCGAGGCCCACCTCGGGGCGAGACTGTCGCCGTTTGCCGGCAACCCGATTCCCCTGGAGGACCTGGACGTCGAGGCGTCCCTGAACCTTTCCTCGAAAGAGGCCGCGAACGACGATCGCCGCATTCGCCTGTCGCTGGTCAACGATCTCAAACTACTGTTCGCCGCGCTCGGCGCGGGCGGCAGCGTCGTACCGCTGGGCGACAACAGCCGCACGGCGCGGTTGCTCGCGAATTACGCAGAATCGCTTCGGGACAGGTGAAGGAAGACGGTGCCTGGCACGGAAAATCCGGGATAAGCGGAGACGCGGTCGGGCCTTGTTCGCACATCGCGCCGCTTATCCCGGATTTTCCGTGCCAGGCACCCTCTTCGTTAGCGTAACCACCTCGTCACCGCCACTCGACTGACCCCGTTACCCGTTCCTTTCTACGCTTTCCTGGCCTTGTGGCACACACAAAACCAGGAGAACGAGAGTGAACATCAGACGAGCGGCAGCGCAAGCCTCGATTGCGGCGCTGCTGCCTTTTGCGGGAGTCGCGCTCGCGCAGGCGCCGGACGCCTCGAGCGCCGATAACGACCTGCGACGCGAGATCGAAGATCAGAAGCAGCGCCTGGCGATCCTCGAGCGCAAGCTCGAGCTCAGCGAGGAAGCCGCGAAGTCTGCCGCGAGCAGTGCGCCGAAGATCACCGCCAACGCCACACAGTTCCGGATCGGCTCGACCGACGGCGCAAACTTCGTGCGCTTCCGCGGCACGCTGCATGCCGACTATCGCGCCTACGGTGGCGATTCGGTGCCGGAGACGGCCGATACGTTCCTCCTGCGCCGCGTTCGCCCGACCTTCGAAGGCACGTTCGGCAACATCTACGACTTCCGATTCACGCCGGACTTCGGCGGCGGCCGCAGCGTCATCATCGACGCGTACGTGGCCGCGCGCTTCGATCCCGCGGCCGTCGTCACGGTGGGCAAGTTCAAGCCGCCCGTCGGTCTCGAGCGCCTGCAGAGCGGCGCGGACCTGCGCTTCATCGAGCGCGGCCTGCCGACGAGCCTCGTACCCAACCGCGATATCGGCATCCAGCTCTCGGGCGACATCGCCGACAGCGCCTTCAGTTACCAGGTCGGATACTTCAATGGCGTCACGGATGGCGGCAGCAGCGAAGGTTTGCCGAGTCCCGACGTCGAACACGACACCGGCGGAGACTTCGCCGCGAGAGTGTTTTTCCAGCCCTTCTTGAACTCCGACAACTTCGGCGTGCGCGGCCTGGGCTTCGGCCTCGGCGCCACCTGGCAGGATGTGG
This sequence comes from Pseudomonadota bacterium, assembly GCA_023423065.1. Classification (GTDB taxonomy): domain Bacteria; phylum Pseudomonadota; class Gammaproteobacteria; order Steroidobacterales; family Steroidobacteraceae; genus CADEED01. The sequence goes on along the minus strand of JAFAGC010000027.1, from coordinate 51,348 downwards.
CCGGCAGCGCCAGCACGAGCTATCTAGCGGCGTACCGGTCGCCCGGCCAGCAGAGCATCTTCAGCTATCGCTCGAACAGCGCCGCGGCGGGAGCGCCCAACAACGCGACCTACGCCAACGGCGAACGGCTGCGCCTGGCTCCGCAGCTCTACTACTCGTACAACCAGTTCAGCCTGCTCGGAGAATGGACCCAGGTGGAACAGGACGTGTCGCGCAACGTCGCCGGATCGGTTCGCTCGGACACGTTGACCAACACCGCTTGGCAAGCGCAATTCGCGTGGTTCCTGACCGGTGAAGACCAGGCTTTCCGCGGCTTCAAGCCCAACAGCACCTTCCGTCCCGGCAAGGACGGCAGCGGCGCATTCGAACTGGTCGCGCGTTACCACGTGCTCGACGTCGACAACGACGCCTTCACGGGTGGCGCGGCTTCCTTCGCCAACCCGCTGACGGCGGTCAGCAAGGCGACGGCCTACGGTGTCGGCCTCAACTGGTATCCCTGGAACACCGTGAAGCTGTCGATCAACTACGAACTCACCGAGTTCGAGGGCGGCGCCGCGACCGGCGACCGCGCCGACGAACAGGCGTTGCTCTCGCGCTTCGCCATCAACTTCTGAGCATTGGAGACCAAGGACATGAATCAACCGAACTGGAATCGCCGGCTGCTGCTTGCCATCGCAAGCGCGGTATTCATCGGCGGCGCGGGCACGGCCGCGCAGGCCGCCGACGTCACCCTGCTCAACGTGTCGTACGACCCGACCCGCGAGCTGTACGTCGACTTCAACAAGGCGTTCGCGGAGTACTGGAAGAAGAAGACGGGCGACAACGTGACCATCCGGCAGTCGCACGGCGGCTCGGGCCGCCAGGCGCGCTCGGTGATCGACGGCCTCGCGGCCGACGTCGTGACGCTCGCGCTCGCGGGCGACATCGACGCGATCGCGACCAACGGCAAGCTGCTGCCCGTCAACTGGGAAGAGCGCCTGCCCAACAACTCGGCGCCCTACACTTCCACGATTGTCTTCCTGGTCCGCAAGGGCAACCCGAAGAACATCAAGGACTGGGGCGACCTCGTGAAGCCGGGCGTCAGCGTGGTCACGCCGAATCCGAAGACCTCGGGCGGTGCGCGCTGGAACTACCTCGCGGGCTGGGCGTGGGCGCTCAAGCAGCCGGGCGGCAACGAGGCCACGGCGAAGGAGTATGTGCGCAAACTGTTCAAGAACGTGCCGGTGCTCGACACGGGCGCGCGCGGTGCGCTCACGACCTTCGCCCAGCGCAACATCGGCGACGTGTTCATCTCGTGGGAAAACGAGGCCTGGCTCGCGACCAAGGAGCTCGGCGTCGGCAAGTTCGAGATCGTGATCCCGTCGATCAGCATTCTCGCCGAGCCTTCGGTGGCGGTGGTCGACAAGGTGGTCCTGCGCCGCGGAACTCGCACGGTGGCCGAGGAATACCTCAAGTACCTGTACACGCCGGAAGGCCAGGAAATCGCGGCGCGCAACTACTACCGCCCGCGCGACCCGCAGGTGGCCGCGCGTCACCAGGAGCTGTTCCCGAAGCTCGAGCTCGTGACCATCAAGGATTTCGGCGGATGGGCCAAGGCGCAGAAGGAACACTTCGGTGATGGCGGAGTATTCGACCAGATCTACGCGCAGTGATGCCGATCCGGCATGGACGCATGGCAAATAGTTAGTGGGTACGAAGCAGGACGCCGCGTACCCTCTCGATTCGGGCTCGCGGAGACGGCGAGGGGAATGAATTGCCCCCCTCGACGATTTCGCCCTCGCCGTCTTCGATGGCCCACCAGACAGGGACTCGCTCCGCCCCATGAAGCTCATACAGCTGCGATACCTCGTGGCCGTGGCTGAAAACGATCTCAACATCACGCAGGCCGCACGCACGCTGCACGCCGCGCAACCGGGCGTGAGCAAACAGTTGAAGCAACTCGAGGACGAGCTGGGATTCCAGCTCTTCGAACGCAAGGGCCGTGCGCTGATCCGGCCCACGGATGCGGGCGCCAGGGTCATCGACCGCGCCTCGCAGATCGTGCGCCAGGCGCGCAGCATCAAGGCGCTCGCGGCGGACCTGCGCAAGGACGACGCGGGCGCGTTGTCGATCGCGACCACACACACGCAGGCGCGCTACGTACTGCCGCCCGTGCTCAAGCAGTTCCGCGAGAAATACCCGAAGGTGCGATTGCACCTGCACCAGGGCAATTCCGAGCAGATCGCGGATCTCGCGGCGACCGACCGCATCGACTTCGCGATCGCGACCGGCTCGAGCCCGGTGTTCGCGGGACTCGTGCGCATGCCCTGCTATCGCTGGCACCGGACGATCATCGTGCCGGAGGGACATCCGCTCGCGGACGTGAACAGGCCGTCATTCGCCGACCTGGCGCGATATCCGCTGATCACCTATTCATTCAGCTTCAGCGGTCCGTCGTCGTTGATGGAACTGTTCGCCGACGAAGGCCTCACGCCCACCGTGGCGCTGACGGCCTGGGACTCGGACGTCATCAAGAAGTACGTGCGCGAGGGCCTCGGCGTCGGGATCATCGCGAACGTCGCGATCGACGGCGCCGAGGATGCCGATCTCAAGGTGCGCGATGCCTCGCACCTCTTCCCGGTGCACACGACCTGGGCGGGATTCCGCCGCGGCGTGCTGCTGCGCGGCTACATGTACGACTTCCTGCAGATGTTCGCGCCGCATCTGACCGCGCGGCAGGTCCATGCCGCCGAGCGCGCGGAGTCGCAGGAAGCCGTCGACCGCGAATTCGCCGGCGTGAAGATCCCCTACTACCGCTGAGTTTTACCGGGGTCCGGTGCCTGGCACCGGAATCCGGTAAAAGTCAGCTACGGTCGACTTCGACGGTCACGTGCACGAGCTCTTCGTGCACGGCGAGTGCGCGGCGGAAGTATTCGCCCGACTCATTGGATGGAGTGGTCACGGTCGCGACCACGGCGTATTGCGCGCGGCCCACGCGCCACACGTGCAGGTCGGTGATACGCGCCGGGATCGGTCCTTTCTCGATCGCGTCGCGGATTTCGGCGACGACGGGCGCATCCATTTCGGCGTCGAGCAGGATGCGGCTCGAGTCGCGCACCAGGCCCCAGGCCCACACCGACACCAGCGCCGCGCCCACCAGTCCCATCAGGGGATCCAGCCACACCACGCCGAAATAGAGTCCGCCCGCGAGCGCGATCAGCGCCAGCACCGACGTCGCCGCATCGGCGAGCACGTGCATGTATGCCGACCTCACGTTGAGGTCGACGTGAGCCTTGCCGCCGCGATCATGTTCGTGCGCATGCGCATCACCATGGTCATGCGAGTGACCATGACTGTCCTTGAGCCACCACGCGCAGATGAGATTGACCGCGAGCCCGACCGCCGCGATCACCATGGCCTCGGTGTAGTGGATCGTCTGCGGCCGGATGAGCCGCTCGACGGACTGGAAAACCATGAGCGCCGCGATGCCGAGCAGGAAGATCGCGCTCGTGTACCCGGCCAGGATCTCGACCTTCCACGTCCCGAACGCGTACCGCCGATGGCCGGCCTGGTTGCGCGCGAACGAATACGCGAACGCGGAAAGCCCGAGCGCCAGCGCATGCGAACTCATGTGCCAGCCATCGGCCAGCACGGCCATCGAGTTGTACCACCAGCCGCCCGCGATCTCGACGACCATCATGACGATCGTCAGCCACAGCGCGCGTCGGATTCCCCGCTCCGCGAGCGGGTTACCGGTATCGAAGCGCGGGCTCTGGCAGTGATGCGGATCCGGCGCGGTCTGCGTCTCCATGACGCATAGGGTATCGGATACTCACTCGAAGCCGGATACCGCGACCCCGCGCTTCAGGGCGCGCGCACCCTCACGATGAGCTTGCCGCGCGCGTGACCCGAACGCGAGATGTTCCAGGCCTTTCCTGCATCTTCCATCGAAAACACTTCCTGGACCGGGACCTTGAGCTTGCCGGCGTCGACGAGATCCGCGACGCGCGCGAGGATGTCGGCGACGCTCGCACCGGTTTCGCGGTCGGGCCGGCCACAGCGGATGTTCGCGGCCGCACATGCGATGGCATTGGGCGGACCGACGACGGAAACCAGCACACCGCCCGGCTTCACCACCGCGATCGAGCGCATGTTCGTTTCCGCATTCGCGGTGTTCAGCACGACGTCGACGCTCCTTACGACATCCTCGAAACGCTGGCTTCGATAATCGATGACCTGGTCCGCGCCGAGCGAGCGCAGGAATTCATGGTTGCCGGGCGATGCCGTGCCGATGACACGCGCGCCCGCGGCCTTGGCGATCTGCACGGCCGCGGATCCCACTCCACCCGCGGCGCCATGTATGAGCACCGTCTGGCCGCGCGAGATCCGCGCCGTCTCGTGCAGCGAGCGATAAGCTGTTTCGGCCGCGATCGGAATGCCCGCGGCTTCCTCGAACGACAGTGACTTCGGCTTCCGGCCCAGTGAATTCACCGGAACGATGGCGTACTCGGCATAACTACCGCTGTTGCGCGCGAATCCCAGTACCGGATCCCCGACCTTCCAGCCGGTGACGCCTTCGCCCAGCGTGTCGATGGTTCCGGATACGTCCGTGCCCGCGACCAGCCCCGCGCGTCGCCGCGCGCTTTTCCAGTCGGCCGGATTGACCCCGGCGGCGCGTACCTTGACGAGCACCTCGCCGGGTCCGGGGCTGGGAACGGGCCGGGTTTCCACGGTGAGCGCCCCGCTCTGGCGAATCTCCACCGCGCGCATTTTCTCCGGTGCCGCCGCGGCGGAGCCCACAAAACTCAGCATCAGCGCCAAGCCGGCCGGCAATGTCGAACGCATGCGGTGACTCCTCGTTCTCGTTACGCGGTTCTCGTTACGCGCGGGTTTCAGTCGACCACGTCTTGGTCGCGGATCGCGGCAAAAAGTTCTGGGCCGCGCGAGTCATGACCGATTTCAAACCTTTCCAGCATGGACGGCGTGACCGCGCACTGCGGATACTGCATCGGACGAGCGCTCGCACGAACGCGAAAGGGCCGCCGGCTGACTACACCAACGATCCGGCGTCAGGATCCGTCGCGCTTCGCCGATACGCCGTCGGCGGTGATCTGGTCGAAGATACCGCCGGTCGCGAAGTGCGCCTGGTGCACGACCTTCCAGCCGCCGAAGTGATCGATATCGACCAGCTTCAGGTCGGCGAACTGGTCGGCGTATTTCGCCGCGACAGCCTGGTCGCGCGGGCGATAGAAATTCCGGGCTGCGATCTCCTGTCCCTCGGGCGTGTAGAGGAACTCGAGATAAGCCTGCGCGACCGCGCGCGTTCCCCGCCGCAGCACCACGCGATCGACCACCGCGACCGAGGGCTCCGCGAGCACGCTGACCGACGGCACCACGATCTCCAGCTTGTCGCGGCCCATTTCGCGCAGCGCGAGGTGCGCCTCGTTCTCCCAGGAAATCGCGACGTCGCCGATCTCGCGCTGGGCGAAAGTCGTCAGCGAACCGCGCGCGCCCGTGTCGAGCACCGGCACGTTGCGATACAACCTGCGCACGAACTCGCGCGCGGTTTCTTCCGTGCCGCCGGGTTGCGCCTCGGCCCACGCCCACGCGGCGAGGTAGTTCCAGCGCGCGCCACCGGAAGTCTTCGGGTTCGGCGTGACCACCTGCACGTCTTCGCGGATCAGGTCGCCCCAGTCGCGGATGTTCTTGGGATTCCCGGCGCGCACGAGAAAAACGATGGTCGATACATACGGCGCGCTGTTGTACGGCAACCGCTCTTCCCAGTTGCGCGGCAGCATCCTGCCACGTTCCGCGATCGCGTCGATGTCGTAGGCCAGCGCAAGCGTCACGACGTCCGCCGGCAGCCCGTCGATGACAGCGCGCGCCTGGCGCCCCGAGCCGCCGTGCGACTGGCTGATGCGCACGCGCTGCCCGTGAGTCTTTTCCCATTCCGCGGCGAACGCAGGATTGATGTCCTCGTAAAGCTCGCGCGTCGGATCGTACGACACGTTGAGAAGGACGACTTCCTTGTCAGAGCCCTTGTTGCAGGCAGCCAGCAGGAGCGCGGTGGCGACTAGCGGCCCAAGCCGCATGGCGGTTCTCATGTTCATGGAGCCGCAAGCCTATCAGGTCGGGCGCCCGCGGCGTGACGGAAGCCGCCTGAAGCGATCACCGTTTGTCGAAGGTTCCAGCTCGAGACCGTCGAATTGCCATTTGACGGTCGAGCCAACGAGCGTCGAATCAACCGTTGAGCGCCGCGCGCGCGGATCCCAACTATCAACGACACCCTCTCCCGCGTGCGCTCCAACGTCTCGCAGACACTAACTATTCCACGACGAGCTTGTAACCGGAAGGCGCTGCCGTCTGCAGCAATTGTGGAACAGCGGGATTTGCCTCAATTTTGTGACGGAGGCGGTGCACGAGCTGTTTGAGCAGCTGCCGGTCGCCGGAGCCCCGATGTCCCCACACCTGCACGAGCAGCCGGTCCGAATTCACCGCGCGGCCCGCCTGCGCCAGCAGCATCTGCAACAGCCGCAGCTCGAGCTTGGTCAGCGCGATGGGCGCGCCATCGCCGATGCGCACGTTGTAGTTTTCGATGTCGAGCGTCACCCGCCCGGCCGCGAGGGGCGCGTGCGCGCGATCCGCGCTCGCGCGGCGCAGCAGCGCCTTGACGCGCGCGAGCAGCGTCTTGGGACTGAAGGGTTTCGTCAGGTAGTCGTCCGCGCCAAGGTCGAGCGCCTTGACGAGATCCTGTTCCTCGCCGCGCGCCGTCAGCATCATGACGGGCACGTCGCCGCGCGCCCGGATCGCCGTGCATACGTCGAATCCCGAGGTGCCCGGCATGTTGATGTCGAGGATCACGAGATCGGGCGACTCGGCATCGAACGTCGCGAGCGCGCCCGGGCCGTCGCTGGCTTTCACCACCAGGTACCCCGCCTGCGACAGCGAGTAGGCCACGAGTCCGAGCAGATCCAGATCGTCGTCGGCGACCAGAATCTTCATTCCGGCGACTCGACGGGCAGCGTGAGCGTGAAGCGGGTGAATCCCTCCGCGGTACGCGAGGTGCTCAATGTGCCCCCGTGACGCTCGACGATCGAGCGCGAGATCCACAGCCCGAGTCCGAGGCCGCCCGGCTCCGGTTCCTGCGTGCCGCCGCGCTTGAAGCGTTCGAAGATGTTGAGCGCATCACTCTCGGGAACGCCGGGCCCCTGGTCTTCCACCCACGCGTTCACGTGCTGGTCCTGCACCCGTGCGCCCACCCGCACCGCGGTGCCTTCCGGCGCGAACTTGCTCGCGTTGGCGAGCAGGTTCACGAACACCTGCGTGAGACGCGGCGCATCTCCCTGCACGGTGAGCCCTTCGGGAATGTCCACTTCGAGCGTTTGATGACGCTGGCGCACCAGCGCCTCGATGAGCACACGGGCATCCTCGATGACGTCGACGAGATCGATGGTCTGCCGCCGCACGTCGAGCTGGCCCGACTCTATGCGCACGCTTTCGAGCAGGTTGTCGATGAGCCGCGTGAGCCGCAGCGTGCCGCGCTCGAGCGACAGCACGAGTTCGGTGAGTTCGGCCGGGGACTTGGTAGCCAGGCCTTCGCGCAACAACTCGATCGACGCGAGCTGCGCCGCGAGCGGCGTACGGAATTCGTGGCTGACGTTCGCGAGCACGGTGTCGCGCGCGCGGCGCACGCCCTCCATCTCGGTCTCGTCGCGCATGACCTGCACTTGCATGCCGTTCACGATGCGCGAGCTCGTGATCACCGTCTGGCGATTGCCGCTGCGCGTCTGCAACTGCTCGACGGATTGCGCGCTGCCGGCCTGCCGCGCACGCAGGATCGGGCACGCCGTGGTCTTGCAGGGCCGCGGGCCGTCGGGCTTGCCATCCAGGCCACAGGGCTTGAGCACGTCGCCGCAGAACTTGCCGATCGCCTCGCTCGGCTCGATGCCGAGCAGCCGCGCGGCCTGCGGATTCAGGTAGCGGATGTTGCGTTCCTGGTCGACGGCGTATACGCCTTCGACGATCGCCTCGAGCACCACCTGCGCCTCGGCCTCGCGGCTGCGCAGCTCCGAGTTGAGGTCCACGAGATTGCGACGCATGTCGTCCATCGTGCGCGCAAGCTGACCGATCTCGGCCGGGCCCGCGGTCGGGATCGACGTCGCGAAATCGCCCTGCCCCAACCTCACGGCCGCATCGGTCAACGCCTCGGTGGGCTTGATGATGCGCCGGCCCAGGAGGATGCCGGCGATGAGCGCGAGCAGCGCGAAGACAATGGCCGTGAAGATGAAGCGCCACACGAGCGCACTCACCGATTTATCGGTCTCGGCCGCCGAGGCGCGCGTTTCGATCAGCGCGATGCCCTCGCCGTTGCCCGAGAAGACCGGGAAGCTCGACGCGTACAACCCCAGCGGATCGATGCGCTGGACCGAGAAGCGTCCGTCCGACAACGCCTGCGAGTGCAGCGAGGTGAACTCGTTCTCGGGCAGCGAGTTGAACGTGCGGTAGTTGATGATCCTCACCGGCAGGCCGCTGTGCTTGGACAGCACTTCCGCGAGCTCGTCGTCGAGCAGGTGCACGACCACGACGCTGAACGAGGTGTACTGCGCGGGCAGACTTGCGATCGCTCCGATCACGGAATACTCGGTGCCGGGCGGAACCGCCATGAAACGATCGCCCTGCTCCGCGGCGACCGCGTGCAGCTGCGCCCACGGCAGCTCGACCCCGGTGGATGCGATCACGGTCGCGCCGTCGAGCACGGCGCAGGCATCGAGCTCGCTGGTTTCGCAGAAACGCCGCAGGAACGGGGTGAGTCCCTGGCGGCCCGGCTCCGCGATCAGCCGGCGCAGCGGCGGACGCTCGGCCAGCACACGCGCGCTCGTCAACGTGTCCTCGGCCATGCGCGTGATCTCTTCGCGCGCGTTCGCGCCGGCGAGCTGCACGTGCAGCTTCTGCTGGCTGTCGGCGAGGCCGCGCAGCATGTCGATCGCGAAATACGACAGGCCCAAGGCGACCAGCAGCACGATCACCACGTTGCTGGCTGCGAGCCACCATCCGAGGCTGTCGCGTTTCATCGTCTACGGTACCCCGCGCCGCGCTCGACCAGCGTCTTGATGATGAGCGTGATCACCGCGAGGATCGACAACATCGAGGCGACCGCGAAAGCGCCCACGAAGTTGTATTCGTTGTAGAGGATTTCGATGTGCAACGGCATCGTGGTCGTGAGTCCGCGAATGTTGCCCGAGACCACCGAGACGGCGCCGAATTCGCCCATGGCGCGCGCGTTGCACAGGATGACGCCGTACACGAGGCCCCAGCGGATGCGCGGCAGCGTAACACGGAAGAACGTGAACCAGCCGCCGGCGCCGAGCGTGATCGCGGCCTCTTCCTCGTCGTTGCCGAGCTGCTGCATGAGCGGGATCAGCTCGCGCGCGACGTACGGAAACGTCACGAACATCGTCGCGAGAATGATTCCGGGGAGCGCATAGACGATGCTGATTTCGTGTTCCTGCAGCCAGGCGCCGAACCAGCCGTTCAGGCCGAACAACAATACGTAGATCAGGCCCGACACGACGGGCGAAACGGCGAGCGGCAGATCGATGAGCGTGATCAGGAAACTCTTGCCCTTGAACTCGAACTTCGCGATACACCACGCGGCCGTGATGCCGAAAACGGTGTTGAGCGGCACGACCACGGCCGCGGTGGTCAGCGTGAGCCGGATCGCGGCCAGGGTGTCAGGATCGGCGAAGCTGTTGAAATACGCGTCCCAGCCCTTCTCGAGGGCCATCGCGAACACGGCGAACAGCGGCGCGGCGAGCAACGCACCCAGGAATGTGAGCGAGACACCGATGAGCAGCCATCGGACCAAGGTCGAACGGAAGTTGGTCTGCCCGGGACGCGACGCGATCTCCGCGGCGAGTTCGGCGGATGTCGAAGGACCGCCCATCTAGAGCCACCGTAAGGTGAAACGAATCATCGTCATCTGGACACCATCATGCGCTTGCGGCCCCAGACCTGCAGCAGGTTGATGGCGAGCAGCATCAGGAACGAAATCGAGAGCATGACGACACCGAGCGCCGCGGCGCCGGCGTAGTCGAATTCCTCGAGCCGGATCACGATGAGCAGCGGCGTGATCTCGGTCTTCATCGGCATGTTGCCGGCGATGAAGATCACCGAACCGTACTCGCCCACCGCGCGCGCGAACGCGAGCGCGAACCCGGTGAGCAGCGCCGGCAGCACCGTCGGCACGATGATGCGGCGGAACACGTAGAAGCGGCCCGCGCCGAGCGTCTCTGCGGCGTCTTCGAGGTCGCGTTGCACTTCCTGGATGGCCGGCTGCACCGTGCGCACGACGAACGGCATGCCGATCAGCGTGAGCGCCACGGTGATGCCGATCCAGGTGTACGCCACCTGGATGCCGAGCGGCTCGAGGTACTGGCCTATCCACCCGTTGCCGGCGAACACCGTCGTGAGCGCGATGCCCGATACGGCCGTCGGCAGCGCGAACGGCATGTCGATGATCGCGTCGATGATCTTGCGGCCCGGGAATTCGTAACGCACCAGCGTCCACGCGATCGCGAAGCCGAAAATCATGTTCACGCCGGCCGCGATCAGCGACGCGCCGAACGACAGCTTGTAGGAGGCCAGCGCACGCTCGCTCGCGATGACGCCCACGAAGCGATCCCAGTCCATGCCGGCCGCCTTGAGCACCAGCGCCGCCAGCGGAATGAGCACGATGGCGCACAGGAAGAAGGTGGTGAATCCCAGCGTGATCCCGAATCCCGGGATGACGTTGGGCTCGCGCTGCCCGACGTTCTTCATGCGGCAATCTCGGGCGTGATGCGCGCCTCGCCCGGACGATAAACGATGAGCACGGGCCAGCCCGGCTGCGCGTTGAGCAGACTACGGTACGCGCTGCCCGCTTCGGTGATCTCCGTGATGCCGAGCACCAGCATCTGCGTCGCGCCCGCCGAAAGATTGCGCGTGAGCGCGGTCACCGTCTCGCCGATCGCGAGCTCGGTGCGCATCTCGAGGCCGTGATCGGTGTGCGCCTCGGAACGCGCATCCAGCAGCTGGCGCATCGGTGCGGCGCGGCCCGTCGTCGCGGCCTCGTCGGGAACGATGCCGAGATAGACCGCTTCCGCCGAGACGTGGCGCAGCAGGCTCGCCGACACCGCGAGCGTCGCGCGACGCACGACCTCATCGGTCCAGTGGATGAACACACGCGTCGGGCTCGGCGCGTTGCGCGGCAGGACCAGCACTTCGGCGGCACCGTGTTTGAGCAGCCATTCGACGGTGGGTCCCGCATCCGGTCCTCCGGCGATCGCGGCGACCCCGGCGAACGGCGCCGGTGTTCCGACCAGGCCGTCGATGGCACGCAGTCCCACGCGCGTCTTCATGCGCGTCGACAGGCCTTCCAGCAACGGCTCCCGGGCGATCTCCGCGGCCTGCGCCTCGGTGGGCGCACAGGCGAGGAAACTCGAGATCGGCGTCGGCAACACGTGCAGGCGGCGAGCGCCCAACGCGACCTGCGCTCCCGTGCGCAACGGCAGGTCGCGACGCTCCGGCTGGGTGCGCGTGATCTCGACGCGCGCTTCGCCGGCGGCGCCCGAGCCCAGCAGCTGGGCCGCGCTGGGTTCGTCGAGCAGTCTGACGCGCAACCGCTCCAATGCGCCCGTGAAGACGATTTCCTCGACCGCGCCGCGCGCGATGAAATCGGACGTCAGCTGTTCGCGCGCCGCCGCGACCTCGACTTCCTCGGGACGCAGCACCGCGACCACTTCATGTTCGCGTCCCGCCTGCACGGGCTCGTTGCCCTCGGCATTGACGGGAGTCGCGCCGAAACGGATGCCGTCGACGGTCTGGCGCGCCAGCAACAGGTTGGCCGCGCCGAGGAAGGTCGCGACGAAACGCGTCGCGGGCTGGGTGTACAGGTCGTTCGGATGGCCGACTTCGAGCAGGCGGCCGTGATTCATGACGCCGATCGTGTCGGCCAGCGCGAAGGCTTCTTCCTGGTCGTGCGTGACCAGCACCGTGGTGATGCCGAGCTCGCGCTGAACCGCGCGGATCGTGCGCCGCAGTTCCTCGCGGATCTTGAGGTCGAGCGCGCCGAAGGGCTCGTCGAGCAGCAACACCTGCGGCTTGTGGGCGAGCGCGCGGGCGACCGCGACGCGCTGCTGCTGGCCGCCCGAAAGCTGCCCCGGCAGTCGCTCGTCCATTCCCTCGAGCGCCACCAGCTTGAGCAGTTCCTTGCGGCGGGCTCGCCGGTCGGCGGACTTCATCTTCCGGACGCGCAGCGCGAATTCGATGTTCTCGGCCACCGTCATGTGCCGGAACAGCGCGTAGTTCTGGAACACGAGGCCGACGCCGCGATCGCGGGCGCGCACGTGCGTGACGTCCTTCCCGTGCAGCGAGATGCGCCCGTGGTCGATGCCGGTGAGACCGGCGATGGCCCGCAAGAGGGTGCTCTTGCCGCTACCCGAGGGGCCGAGAAGCACGAAGAATTCGCCCTCTCCCACTTCGATCGATACGTCGTTAACGACGGGTTGTTCCTGGTACCGCTTGGTGACTTGGTCGAGCGCAATGGACATGTATGGGCCGTGGGGCTGAAAACCGCCGGTGATGCTACCAGCCGGCGGTGGCCGCCCGAATATCACGGCGGTTACAATCCGGTCACAATGGCAAGGAACTTAAGCTGTCGGGCCCCCGACTAACGCATACACTTTTCCTCCTCCTGTCCTGCCAACATCCAGGTCCCACTGCATGGCTACCGAGAACAACGCCCCCGGTTCCTTCGACAGAACGGCTATCGACAAGACCACCGGAGAGCGGCGCAAAGGCCGTGCCAATTGGGCCCTCGACGATGCGATCTACAGCATCGCGGCGCTGTTGCTCTCGCTGATCGTCATCCACAGCATCTGGACGCTGATCATCCGGCCGCGCGCCGAGGCGGTGTTGTCGCAGCGGGTCACGGTGACCAACACGTCCAACGTGAGAACCCAGGTTCTCCAGCTCCGTTCGATCTACGTGATCCTCAAGGACCACGAACAACAGCTCTGCGTGACCCTGTGCATGTGGGCGCTGCTGCTGCTCGCCCGCCAGTTCCAGGAGACCCGCAAGGCCCGCGCGCTGCTCGACCGGGATTACGTGAAGGTCGCCGAATCGCAGGTCGTCCTGCCCGAGGATGCCCGGGTCCATTCACGTCCTCTGGAGGCACTGCCCAAGGACGAACAGATGAGTTTCCTGCCGCGCCTCCTGATGGTCGCGTACAACCGTTTCGGCGCGACCCGCAGCGTGCAGGACGCCGCCGAGGCCGTACGCGACGAGTGCGAATTCGAAGCGGCGAGCCTCGACACCAAGCTCTCGATGGTCCGGTTCACCGCGTGGGCCATTCCGGCCGTCGGCTTCGTCGGCACGGTGCGCGGCATCGGCGCCGCGCTGCAGGAAGCGCAGGGCGCGATGGGTGGCGACATCTCCGGCGTCACGATGGGCCTCGGCATCACCTTCAACGCGACGCTCGTCGCGCTGGTGTCGTGCATCGTCGTGATGTTCTGGATGCACCAGCTGCAGCAGTTCCAGGATCGGCTGATCCTCGATTGCCGCACCTACGTCGATCGCCAGCTGCTGCGAAAACTGCGCGTCGTTTCCAAGTAGTTCGGTACCCGGCTGCGCACGCTCGTCTGGTTCCGCGGCAAGGATCTGCGCGTCGCGGACCACGCGCCGTTGCGAGCGGCGCTGTCCGCCGGCAAGGACGCCGAAGTCGTTCCGCTGTTCGTGCTGGACGAGCACTTCCTGCGTGCGGAGGCCGCGCGCCGCACACCCTTGCGCATCCAGTTCCTGCTCGAGTCGTTGTCGTCGCTGGCCGCGAATCTCGAGCACCTGGGCTCGAGGTTGATCTGCGTTCGTGGCCGCAGCGTCGAGGTGGTGCCGCGCGTCGCGAGAAAGTGGAAAGTCGATCGGGTCGTCGCCCAAAGCTGGGTGGCTCCACTGGGTCGCGAACGCGACCGGCGCGTCGCCGCGGCGCTGCGCGTTCCGTTCGAGCGCTTCGATACCGAGACGCTGCGTCCGCCGGGTAGTTTGCGCACCGGGGGCGGCGAACCTTTTTCCGTTTTCACCGCGTTCGCGCGCGCGTTCCTGCGAGAAGCGCCGGTCGCCCTGCCCTTGCCGGCGCCTAAATCGCTGCCGCCCCTGCCGGCGACGGTGGCTGCCGATGTCCGGACTTCGGCCGACGACCTGCCGACGCTCGATTCACTCGGTCTCGCACGCAATCCGCGCGTGCTTGGCGGCGGCGAGCGCGCGGCGCGCAAGCGGCTCGCGGAGTGGCTTGCCGGCGACGCGAAGGACTACGACGAGCTGCGGAATCGGCTCGACCTCGAAGGCACGAGTCGCCTGTCCGTGGATCTCAAGTTCGGGACACTGTCGCCGCGCACCGTGTGGCACGCCGCGGAACGCGCGCTTGCGGACCTCTCGCCCGACGCACTGCGCGCATTCCACGACGAGCTGTTGTGGCGCGAGTTCGCGCATTCGACCCTGTTCGACCGGCCGCGCCTGCTGGAGGAACCCTTCCGCCCGGCATGGCGAAATTTTCCCTGGCGCGACGACGACGCGGCATGGCAAGCCTGGGTCGAGGGACATACGGGTTATCCGGTCGTCGACGCGGCGGCGCGCCAGTTGCTCGCCACGGGTTTCGTTCACAACCGCGCCCGCATGATCGCCGCGAGTTTCCTCGCCAAACACCTGTTGATCGACTTCCGGCGCGGCGAACGCCACTACTTCGACCGGCTCGTCGACGGCGACTGGGCGAACAACGATGCGGGCTGGCAATGGGCGGCGGGGTGCGGCTGCGATGCACAACCGTGGTTCCGGATCTTCAATCCGGTTACGCAGGGCCGGAAGTTCGACCCTGAAGGGGCCTATGTGCGCGCCTGGATCCCGGAACTCGCGTCGTTGCCCAAACGTTACATCCACGCGCCCTGGGAAGCCCCGGCCGGCGTCCTGGCCGATGCGGGCGTGCGGCTGGGGACAAACTACCCTCGTCCGGTCGTCGAACACGATTTCGCGCGGCGCCGCTTTCTGGAAACCGCGAAGCGGCACCTTGCGACCGCGTCGAGGCGAACACCCTCACGCAGGCCTTTGGGCTAGAATCCGCCGCGTGACACGCCTGCGATCCATGCGCTTCCGGAGTTTCGTTTTTCCGCTGCTGCTCGCGGCGCTCACACTGCGCGTGCTGATCCCGTCGGACGTCGTGCCGACCGCGGAAGGATTCCAGGTACAGGCCAGGGTCTGCTCGAACGACCGCGGCAAGACCGAGACCATCGAGATCCCGGGCGAGACATCGACGGCGCCGCATTGCGCGTACTGCGTCGCGCCGCTGCTGGGCGCGCCGCTCGCGATGATCCAGCCCGCGCTGTCGTCGCCGCTCGCGACCTCGAAGCTTCCGGAACTGGATAGCCAGACGCTCCCGACCCCGCTGCGACGCGCACAGACCGCGCGCGCACCCCCCGCCCTTTCCTGACATCCGATAACGCGCCGGGCTCGTTCCCGCGCATCGGCACGTGGAAAGCCGCGTGCGTTCGTCAGGAGTTTCCAGTGTTCAGAACATTGCTGGCGCTTGCCGCATGCCTGCTCGTGCAGGCCGCGGGCGCGCACGACTACACGCAGGGCGATCTCGCCATCGGCCATCCCTGGTCGCGTCCGACCATGCCGGGCATGTCGATGGGCGTCGCCTATCTATCCATCACCAACCGGTCGAAGGCGGCGGACGCGCTGATCGCGGCCAGCACGCCGGTCGCGACGAAGGTCGAGTTCCACGAAACGCGGGTCGCCGACGGCATGGCGCGCATGCGCCCGCTCATGCAGATCGACATTCCGCCGGGAGAAACCGTGAAGATCCAGCCGGGCGGCATTCACCTCATGCTGGTGGGCCTCGAGGCGCCGCTCGAGCTCGGCAAGTCCGTTCCGCTGACGCTCGAATTCCGCCGGGCGGGAAAGATCACGGTCGAGCTCGCGATCGAGGCGCGCGACGCCTCGCCGCCCGCGGCGGAGAGTTCGATGACCCAGTCGCTCGGCGTGGTCACCGTGGTCGCGCGACGGCCGAGTTCGCTGCCCACGCAGATCCCGACGACCATCGAAGGCATCTCGGGCGAGGCCGTGGAACGCGTCATCAACGCGACGGACGCGGAGGATGCGCTCAAGTACCTGCCGAGCCTCACGGTACGCAAGCGTTACATCGGCGACTACGACCACGCGGTGCTCGCGAGCCGCGCGTCGGGCACGGGCAACAGCGCGCGCTCGCTGGTGTTCGCCGACGGGATACTGCTGTCCAACCTGCTCGGCAACGGCGCGACGTTCACGCCGCGCTGGGGCATGGTGACTCCCGAGGAAATCGAGCGCGTGGATGTCCTGTATGGGCCGTTCTCCGCGGCATACGCGGGAAACTCGGTGGGCGCGGTGGTCGATTACGTCACGCGCATGCCGGAATCGCTCGAAGTGCGCGCCGGCCTCACTACCTTCACCGAGGATTTCGACGTCCACGGCGCGCACGGCAGCTACGGCGGCTGGCAGGCCCATGCGTCGTACGGCGATCGGCACGGCTCGACCGCGTGGTGGGTGAACTTCAACCGGCTCGACAGCGAGAGTCATCCGATCTCGTTCGCCAACAAACTTCTCTCCGCCGGAGCCGAGGGAACCGGCGGCATTCCCGTGACCGGCGCCATCGCGGGGCGCGATCCGCGCAATCGCGACTGGTGGTTGTTAGGGGACACGAACACCATCGGCACGGTCCAGGATCACGGCAAGATCAAGCTCGCGCGGGACTTCGGCGACTACTGGCGCGCGAGTTACACGCTCGGCGTCTGGCGCAATGAAGCGACTCGTGAATCGAACACCTGGCTGCGCGACGCCGACGGAGTGCCCGTCTACTCGGGCATCGTCAACGTGGAAGGCCGCGTTTTCTCGATCGGACCGACCGAGATCGGTCCTTCGAAGGGCGAGCTCACCCACGTCATGCAGGGTCTGTCGGTTCGGCGCAGCCACCTCGGCGCATGGAATCTCGAAGCCACCGCGAGCCTCTACGAGTATCGCGCGGACGCATCCCGTTCGCCGCTGATCGCGCTGCCCATCGCCGCGACCGGTGGCGCGGGCCGCGTTGCGGATCAGTCCGGCACCGGGTGGACGACGCTCGCGATTCGCGCGGTGCGCGAATCGCGCGGCGCCTCGTCGCATACGTTCGAGCTCGGCGTGCAGCACGATCATTACGTCCTGCGCACCGAGGTCAGCGACACCGCCGACTGGCTGAGCGGACCCGCGGGTGACCGCTTCTCGGCCTTTCGCGGCGACACGCAGCTTCTCAGCGCCTACGCGCAGGACACCTGGGAATTCGCGCACGACTGGCAGGCGACGCTCGGCGCGCGCATCGAACACTGGCATGCGGACGAGGGATCGATCGCGGGGCGAGCGGAGGCGCTGCCCTTTCCGGCGCGCAGCGAAGCCCACGTCTCGCCGAAACTGGCGCTGGCATGGGGCGTGACGCCCGATCTCACGCTCAAGGCATCGCTCGGACGCGCGGTGCGACTGCCTACCGTCGCCGAGCTCTACCAGGGCTCGATCTTCGCGAACACGATCGTGAACAACGATCCGGATCTCGAGCCCGAGAAGTCATGGACCAGCGAACTTTCGGCGATCGTGATGTTCGATCATGGCGACCTTCGAACGACGATGTTCTTCGAGGACACGCGCGACGCGTTGTATTCGCAGATGAACGTCGCGGGCGGCTCGACCGTGACGACCATCCAGAACGTCGATCGCATCCGCACCCGCGGCGTCGAGCTCGTGGCGCGCGCTCAGCCGCTGGCGTCGCTCGAGCTCGCCGGAAGCGTCACTTACGCGCATTCACGCATCCTCGAGAACGGCAATTTCCCCGCGAGCGAAAGCGCGCGGCAGCCGCGCGTGCCGGAGTGGCGGGGCAATGCGCTAGCCACCTGGCGACCTAACGACCGGATCAGCGCGACGCTCGGCGCGCGTTACAGCGGCCTGCAGTACAACACGCTCGACAATTCGGACCCTCACGGCACGAGTTACACGGGCACGAGCCGCTACCTGGTAGCCGATGCGCGGGTACGCTGCGAGTTCGGTGAGCGCTGGAGCGGCGCGCTCGGCATCGACAATCTCGGCAACGAACGCTACTGGGCGTTTCACCCTTACTCGCGCCGCACGTACAGCCTCGAGCTGGCCGCGCAGCTGTAAGGGCTGCTCTCCATCTCGCCGCCGCGGACGTACCAGCCCTGACGAACTAATCGGGAATCTTCTGCCCGCGCGTCTCGATGATCCAGTGCAGGAGCAGGACACCCACGAGCGGCACGAACCCGATCGCGAACAGCGTCTGCAGGATGATGTGCGGATCGCCCGCCGCGCTCTCCGCGATTTTGCCCACGGCAAACACGCCGCCGGCCGTGATGACGCGGCCGATGTTGTAGCAGAAGCCGCTGCCGGTGGCGCGCAGCCGGGTCGGGAAGAGCTCGGGTAGATAGAACGGGAAGGCGCCGAACACGCCGAAGACCGTGAGCCCGACGAAGAACCACAGGTACAGCCGCGTCTCGGACGGAATGTCGAGACCGCAGGCCGCCATGACGGCGATCGCGCTCCCGGTGAAGTAGATCGCGAACAGCTTGCGGCGGCCGAGACGTTTGGCGATCGGGATCGTGAGCAACGTGCCGATCAGGCCGCCCCAGTTGAAGCAGGCCGTTCCGAGCTTGATCCATTCCTGTTTGAGCGCGGCGGTGGCGACCGCGTCGAATCCGCGATTCGCGGCTTCCGCGCCCGCCAGCGTGTTCGCCAGCGCCTGCAGGAAGGCGTTGCAGGTCCACCAGGTGATCAGCGCGACCAGCGTGACGATGAGCGCGCTCACGGTGCGCGCGCGCACCTCGGGCGCGAAGATCTCACGAACTCGCGCGGGGGCGGCGTTGGCCGTGGCCGTGGCCCAGCGCTCCGGCTCGCGCACGAACGCGCGCACGATGAACGCGATGCCTGCCGGAATGAGGCCGAAGAGCAGCACGTAGCGCCAGGACATCGCCGGATCGTGCGCGAACCAGTCGCCCGCGACTTCGGCGTTCACGAACATCGCGAGGAACAGGCCGAGTGGCGCGGAGGTGTAGAGCAAGGCGCCCGCTTCGACCCGCTGATCCTCGGGAACGACCTCGGCGACCATCGCGGAACCCGCGGCCCATTCGCCGCCGATACCCAGGCTCGCGATGATGCGGAAGACGATGAGCTGCCACATCTCGGTCACGAACGCGCATCCGGCCGTGCCGAACGCGTACAGCAGCATCGTGATCATGAGCACGCGCTTGCGGCCGAAGCGGTCCGAGATCGGACCGAACAACACGCCGCCCGCGGCCCAGCCGAGCAGCAACAGCGCATTGAGGATGCCTATCCAGTAAGGTAACGCCGTGCGCGCTTCCGGACCGCCGATCGGCAGGCCTAACAAGGTGGGAATGGCGTTCGGCGCGACGAAGTTGAACAACAGCCCGTCGAAAACATCGAAGCCCCAGCCGAGCCACGCCGCCGCGAAGACGGTCCACTGGTAACGCGAGAGTTTGAGCATCGCGCGCGAGTGTAATTGGGGACATTCCCCGTTTGCTAGCAAAAGGGGTCGGGTTGCGCGCCCGCTCTACCGTGCTCCTAGCAATTCACGGACGCCGCCGCTTCGGCGGCGTGAGAAGTGGCCGTCAGGCCTGGGAATGGTGTTTGAACATGATGGGGATGCCGGAAACCGTCGTGAACGACGTGTCGTTGAACGGGCGTTCGCGACCCTGCGGCGCCTGTTCGACCACCGCGGCGAGCACGTCGTCGAGCGGGCCCGGGCGGCCGAGCGCGAATCCCTGTCCGAACTGGATGCCGAGCGACGCGAGCCGGTCGCGTACGCCGTTCGATTCCACGTACTCCGCGACCGTGGTGATGCCCATGGCCTCCGCGAGCTGCACGATCGCCCGCACCAGCGCCTGCGAACGCGGATTCGTCAGCACGTCGCGCACGTACGAACCGTCGAGCTTGATCGTGTTGATCTCGAGATTCTTGAGATAGGCCAGCGAGCTCACGCCCGTGCCGAAGTCGTCCAGCGCGAAGCGCACGCCGTGACTGGTGAGACGGCGGATGAATTCCTGCACCTGCTGCAGGTTCGCGGCCGCCGCGGCCTCGGTGATCTCGAAGGCGAGGCTCGTGCCGTCGATGCGGTACTTCGCCATCGCGGACAGCAGCCACTCGAGGAATTCGGGATCCGAGAGCGAGGGACCGGACAGATTGATCGATACGCGCAGCGGACCGCGCGCCGGGTTCTTCGAGAGCTGCTCGAACGCGCGCTCGCACACCGCGCGATCGATCTCGGGCAGGATCTGGTAACGCGTCGCCGCGGACATGAAGTCGGCCGCTTCGACGATGTTGCCCTTCGCATCGACGATGCGGACCAGCAGTTCGTACGTGGTGGGCAGGTTGAGGTTGATCAGCGGCGTGATCGGCTGCGCGAACACGACGATTCGCTGCAGCCGCAGCGCCTCGCGAACGGCACCGATGAGCCCGATCTCGTCATGGCGGCGGATCATGCTCTGGTCCGTGTCCTGGTAGACCTCGACGCGGCCGCGGCCGCGATCCTTGGCGGTCTTGCAGGCGATCTCCGCCTCCGCGATCCGGTGGTCGAGATGCAGCTCGGAGACCTGGGTCGAAACCGCTCCCCACGAAATCGAAACCGGGTGATCGGTCTCGCCCTTCGCCGGGGCCGTGCTCACTTCGCGGCAGATGCGCTCGGCGAGCTGGCGCGCCTGCGCGAGATTCATGTGCGGGACGAACACGGTGAAGCGGTCGCCCGACAGGCGGCACGCGAAACTCTCGGAACCGATCAACGCGCGGCGGATCGCGAGTCCGCAGCGGCGGATCACCTTGTCGCCATCGGCGAAGCCCGCGAGATCGTTGATGACGTGCAGGCGATCGATGTCGCCGTACAGCATCGAAACCATCGCGCCGGCAGCGTTCGCCCGCTGCCACGTGTCGACGCGATTCTTGAATCCGTCCCACGACAGCAGCCCCGTGAGCGAGTCGAGGTCCTGCGTCGCGTTGCGCGCCAGCAGCCGCGCGAAACGGGCGAGCCGGCGCACGGCGAATTCGTCGAAACTCGGCTCGTCCGGTCGATTGAAGATGATGAGCGCGCCGGCGGGACCGCCGCGCGCGATCAACGGCACCGCGACCAGCTTGCAGGCGACGTCGCCGCCGCGCTGGTGTCGCAGGCGATTGGTCGCGACGGGTTTGCGCGTCTCGATGGTCCGGCGCGCGAGTTCGTCGCCGGCAACCGTCGTCTGCGCGTTCGCGAACTCGATGTCGGCGCCCGAACGGCCCCACACGATGCGGTTCTGGTCGCGCGGGAACACCGCGGCGGCCGCCGTGCAGCCGAGACGCAGGCACACCGCCCGCAATACGCTTTCCGTGTTTCGCTCTGGATTCGCGCCCGCATCGAGCGAGGTAACTTCCGCCGACTTCACCAGTTTCTCCGCTGACTCTTGTTCTTCTCGCCTGCGTGGCGCGGAAGGAGATTAGACGAGCCCCACCGGACCGATACCCACGCACTTCGCATCTTTTCCGCGGTTCCGTGAAGCGCATTTCGACGCCTTCGATTATGAGAACCGCTCTTGGCGTTATGTCAGGTGAGGCGCGCCCAGCGGCGGTGCAAGCCCCCGGCTGGCCGGAAATCCCGTGCCAGGATGCCGGCGAGTAGTTGGTCAGCCGCGGCGGCGCGTTTCCGCCGTCATGGCGGTATCGGCCGGCATCCCGGGCGCGGCCGACAAACTACCCTGCATCGCGATCAGGTCGCCGAGGGCCATCGCGGCGCCGAACGAATAGCCCTGTCCCGTGCGGCATCCGAGCGCGAGCAGCGTGGAACGCTGCGACTCGGCCTCGATCCCTTCCGCCACCGTCTCGAGCCCCAGCGCGGCCGCGAGCGACAGGATCGCCTTCGCGAGCGCCACCGCGTCCTGCCTTTCGCCCTCGCCCTTGCCGCCCTGCAGCCGCTGCACGAACGAGCGGTCGATCTTGAGGATGTCGATCGGGAAGCGATGCAGGTACGAAAGCGATGAATACCCCGTACCGAAGTCGTCGAGCGCGAGCCGCACGCCCATCGCCTTGAGCTCCTGGAAGGTGCGATCCAAGCGCGCGGAGTTTTCCAGCAGCAGGCTCTCCGTGACTTCGAGGATCAGGCACTCGGGCAGCAGTTCGTATGCAGCCAGCACGGATCGCACGTCGTCGACGATGTCCCCGTGATTCAGGTAGCGGCTCGAGATGTTCACGGCGACGCGCAGGCCCGATACGTGCGACAGCTCCCGCTGCAGGCGCACCAGATCCCGGCAGGCGCGCTCGAGCATCCAGCGCGACATCGGGACGATCTGGCCGGTCTCCTCCGCGAGCGGCACGAAGTCGCCGGGCGGCACGAGTCCGCGCGTCGGATGGCGCCATCGCATCAGCGCTTCCACGCCCACGATCCGGCGTGACGAGAGGTCCACGATCGGCTGGTAATGAGCCTCCAGCTGGTCGAGTTCGAGGGCGTCGGCAAGTTCGTTCTCGATGCGCATGCGGCGGCGCGCCTCGCGCAGCATCTCGGGCGCGAAGATCTCCGCGTGTCCCTTGCCGTGCGCCTTCGCCGCGTACATCGCGGCATCCGCGTTGCGCAACAGCCGCTCGACGTTGCTGGCGCGATCCGAGATCGCAACGCCGATGCTCGCGCCGATCCGCACCTGCTGGCCGTCGATCTCGAAAGGATGGCGGCATGTATCGATGACCTGGCGCGCCACCGACAGGGCCGCCTCGACGTCCGGCGCGTGATCCAGCAGCACCGCGAATTCGTCGCCGCCGAGACGCGCGACGGTGTCGCCCGCGCGCGTGCACCTGACGAGCCGTTGCGCGAATTCCCTCAACAGCAAGTCGCCCGCGCTATGGCCCATGCTGTCGTTGATCGTCTTGAAATTGTCGAGGTCGATGAACAGCACCGCGGGCGTCATGCCCTCGGGAAAACGCTTGATCGCCTCGTGCACGCGGTCGGCGAACAGGCTGCGGTTGGCGAGCATCGTGAGAGGGTCGTGGAACGCGAGCGTGCGCAGCTGCTCGTTGAGCTTCGCGGCATCCGACACGTCGCGGATGTTGAGCGTGATGCCGCGGATCGACTCGACGTGCGTCAGGTTCGCGACGACCACCTTGTACGAGCGTATTTCGCCATCCGGCGGGGTGCGCGAGAAGGCACTGGTCCGCTCGGCGAACGGACTCCCGAGCACCTCGTCGAACACGGCGCGAACGTGTTTCGCTTCCGGACCCAGGACTTCCTCGAGACGCAGGCCGGTGATCTGCGCGGACGAGAGACCGAGCACCGCCTCGCAGGAGGGACTGACGTAACGGACCAGTCCGTCCGGATCGCAGATCGCGATGAGATCGCTCGAGCGGCGTACGAGTTCGGTGAGCCGCTCGTCGAAACGGCGCGTGGCGACTTCGCGGTTCAACGCACTCATCTCGCGCGAAGCGAATGCCTGTCCGGCGATGACCAGCAGCACCGCGAGTACGACCGCCGTGATCACGATCGTCGAATTGGCGGTCGCCACGGAAAGCTGATCGTCGAGCATCGCGACCATCCCCACCATCAGCGCGACCACGGGCAACGAGCCGCGCAGGTCGCCCTGCGCGGCGTGTGAAGTCGCGGCCGCGCGCCGCTCGAGCAGTTGTCGGGCGGCGAACTGGAAGCAGAGGTAGTAACCGAGGTAGACGATGTCGCTGGCGCCGCCGAGACGATAATCGCCGCGCAACTCGGCATGCACCCACAGCAGGTCGGCGACCAGCGTCACCACCAACGCGACCAGCATGAACACGATCGCGCGCTCGTTGCGCCAGTCGGCGATCTGCATCGCGAGCAATGCCGCGGCGATGAGCGCGAGCGCATTCCCGAGGCCGTATCCGGCGACCGCCCAGCGCGATGCGAACTGTTCGCCGCTCATGCCGCCGAGCGGCGCGAGCGCCGTGAACCACAGCAGCAATCCGCAGCCGATCGCGATCGTCGCGGCGTCGACGAGCGCGCGCGTCGTGTCGAGCCGGCCGCCGAGATCGAGATACAGCAGCACGCACGCCGTTGCGATGAGTGGATAGAAAAACACGTACAACACGTCGGGCCACGCGCCGATCGAAATGTTGTCCGAGAGCACGCCGTATCCCCAGCCCATGCTCGCGACGAAGTCGAGCAGCTGGGCCACGAACACCAGCGTCCACGCGATGCGCCGGCGGCGACTCAGCGCCGGATCGCGCATCGCGGGCCACAGCAGCGCGCAGATGCCGGCGATCATAGGCAGCGATGCCCAGGCGCCGAGCAACTTGACGACATCGTCGCCGCCGAGGTGGAGCCCGAGCGCCAGCGAGCAGGCACCGGCGTAGATCGCCGCGCACCACGTCACCACGCGTGCGTTCCGGGCCAGGAATCGTTCGAACGGACTGGAAATGCGCGGGCTCATTGCGTAAGGGCATGCTCGCAAAGCCCCGTCGAAAACGCGCCGATGACATTCACAGTGGCCATCGGACCCGGGGAAGACAGGTCACGTTTCGTAACGGAATTCGCGCTTGCCAGCCCTGGATCGACTCGGCAGACTGGCCGCGGCCTATGGAAGGCCCTGAGGGAATCCCCGACAGTGAGGCATGTCTTCCGACCGCACACGCGGCCCCGTTCGCTCCTGTTCATGCCCCTCATCACGGCCCTCCTCGGCGGCGCTGCGGCGAGGGCCGAGAACGCCCATGTCGTCTCGGGCAGCCTCGGAGCGACTTCCGATTTCGTGTTCCGAGGGATCTCGTTGACGCGCGGAAAACCGGCGGCCCAGGGCTCGATCGATGTCGAATTTCCGCGGGAGTTCTACGTCGGCGCGTTCGTCGCGACGGTGGATCCGAATCGCGGCCCGAGTCCCGCGGTCGAGATCGACGCATGGATCGGCAAGTACTGGAGCATCTCCGAGGACTACTCGCTCGACCTGCGCGTCTCGCAGTACGTCTACCCGGACGATCCGCGGCGCGCGAACTACAACCGCACCGAGCTCACGACGACGCTCGGTTTCCGCAACCGCGTCTTCCTCGCGGCTATCTACTCACCCGGCACGGACGCCGTCGGGACCGCGCCCGGCTACGAGGAGAACGGCGACACCTGGGCGATCGAATTGTCCGCGCGGCACGCCTTCGACCAACACTGGTCGGTGTCGGCCGGCCTCGGTCACTACGATCTCGAATCGATCTACGACGACAGCTACAACTACTGGAACGTCACCGTCACGGCGGCGTTCCAGCCCTTCGAGCTGCAGCTCGCCTACCTCGGAATCGAAAGCCGGGCGGAGGAACACTTCCCCAGCGACTCGGTCGGCGACCGGGTGGCCCTGACCGCACTGTGGCGCTTTTCGACGACCCTTTAGCCCAGTCCGGGAACCTTGCGCCCGGCTCCCGGTACTCATCCGGCAACCGCTCCCCGGGAGGTTCGATGCCGTGGCCTTCAAGACCGTAGAAACGCTCGCGCCGCGGGCCGCCGGCCCCGCCTCCGACGTCTCGGACCGGGAGCTGCTCGACCGGATCGTGCGCGGACGCGACCAGGCGGCCTTTCGCGCCCTGTACGCAAACTACTACCCGCGGCTGTCCCGCCTGCTGGCGCGCATGTCGGTGCGCCGGGAAGACATCGAGGAAGTCGTCAACGACACGTTCTGGGTCGTGTGGACCAAGGCGGGCGAGTTCCGCGGGGCATCGCAGCTCTCGACCTGGATCATCGGGATCGCCTACCGCCGCGCGCTGAATGTCCTGCGCCGCGCGAAGTTGCGGCCCGTTTCCGACGAGCCTTTCGACGAGGATTCCGTGAGCGTCGGGTCCTCCGAGGAGGACGAGACCAACCAGCAGTGGCTGTCCCTCGGACTGGAACGCCTGCCGGTGGAACAGCGCATGGCGCTCGAGCTCACCTATACCCTGGGTCACTCCTGCGAGGAAGTGGCCGCGATACTCGACTGCCCGGTGAACACCGTGAAGACCCGCCTCTTCAGGGCGCGTGAAACCCTCAAACTAGTCCTGCCTCCGCTGGCGGGCATGACCGGAGACCATTCATGAATCCCCGCATCCCCGACACGCATGCCGAGGCCTGGGCGTTGCTGCCCTGGCTTGCCAACGGCCGCATCGGGCTTCCCGACCGCGAATGGGTCGAAGCGCACGTGCAGTCCTGCGCGGAGTGCCGCTCCGAACTCGCCTCGCAGCGCGAGCTCGCGACGCGGATGAGCCAGGCCGGCGCCGTCGCTTCGCCCGCCGAGGCCGAGGAAGAGCAGCAGTCGTTCGACAAGCTCTGGGCGCGTGTCGAGGCATCCGAGGCCGCGTCGCTGCAGGGCTCGGGCTCGGAATCGATTCTGTCGGGCGGACGCAGCTCGAGGACGGTGCGCTGGCTGGCCGCCGCGGTGGTGGTGCAGGCCATCGGCCTGGGCATTCTCGGGACGGCCGCGCTGCGCGGCGGCACGCAACCTTCCGCCGCGAATGCGAACGGTGATTACACGACGGTGGCCACGGCGGAACGCGCGCGCATCGCGCCGTCGCTGCGCATCGTGTTCGCACCCGATGCCTCGGTCGGCACGATCAACACCCTGCTCGCCCACCAGGGCCTCACGATCGTCGAGGGCCCCGGCAAGGCCGGCAATTACACCGCTGTGCTGTCGGTGGATGCCGTTGCTTCGGGTGCGACGGCCGAAGCCGTCGCGGCGGTGATTTCGAAGGATCCGAATGTCGACTTCGCTCAACCGGTCGCGCGCTGACTGCCGGACGCCCGCGCGCCCGCCCCTCCGCGGATGGTTGCTCGCGGCCTTGCTCGTGGCGGCGTGCCTGCTGGGCTCGAACACGGGCCTTGCCGCGCCTCCGCCGGTGCTCACGCCGCCGGAAGTACGCACCGACCCGGGCCAGTTCATCGTGGTGGCCGTGTCGAATCCCGTCGCCGGGCGACCCGCCGCCGTCGGCGGCACGGCGCACGGCTACGGCCCGGCCTTCGACTATCGAATCGGCGCGACCGCCGCCGCGGTGATCCGCGACGTGGCGCGCTCCCATTCGCTCACACTGGTGTCGGAGTGGCCGATCGAACGGCTGCGCATGCACTGCGTCTTGTTCCGGATTCCGCCGGGCACCACGCGCGAGGCGGTGCTGCAGCAGCTTTCGGCCGACAAGCGCGTGCTCATCGCCCAGCCGCTCAACGAATTCGAGTCCGCGACCCGTCCCGGCTTCGACGATCCTTACGCCAAATTGCAGACCAACGTGAGCGCGCTCGATGTCGCGGATGCGCACCGCATGAGCCGCGGCGCCGGCGTGCGCGTCGCGGTGATCGACACCGGCGTGGATACGTCGCACCCGGATCTCGCGGGGCGCACCGAGGCGACCCGCAATTACGTCGACGACGACAGCGCCGCGTTCCGCGCCGACCGCCATGGCACCCAGGTGGCCGGACTCATCGCGGCGGCCGCCAACAACGGGATCGGCATCGTCGGCGTCGCGCCGGGCGTCCGCCTGCTCGCGTACAAGGCCTGCTGGCAGCCTACCGCCAGCGCGTCCGGCCGCTGCAATTCGTTCACGATCGCGCAGGCGCTCGCCGACGCGCTCATCGCGAAAGCGCAGGTCATCAACCTGAGCCTGGTGGGGCCGGCCGATCCGTTGCTCGAGGCGCTGGTCGACAAGGCCACGAACTCAGGCGTGATCGTGGTCGGCGCCGCGTCCGCGGATCCGCGCTTCGGTTTCCCCGCCAAACTACCGAACGTGCTGGCCGTCGCCGAATCGGAAGACGGACAGCGCCCGGGAGAAGCCCTGCTGCGGGCGCCGGCCCGCGACATCGTGACCCTGGTGCCCGACGGGCACTACGATTTCGCCTCCGGCAGCTCTCTCGCCACGGCGCAGGTGACCGGCGTGGTCGCCCTGCTGCTGGCACGCAACCAGAAACTCGGCGTGGAGCGGGTGCGCGGCCTGCTTGCCCGGTCCATGCGCCGGCACGACACGACGCACGGCGCGTTCCTTTCCGTGAATGCCTGCACGGCGCTCGCGCAGGTCGTGAGCGACGCGGTCTGCGGAACGAAGTAGCTAGACCGCGCCTTCCCGGCGCGCGACTTTCCGGATCTCCTTCTCGGACGGCTGCGACTGCCGCGGTGGCGGGGATTCCGGCGTCGATCCCGGTGGCGGCGGCTTGCGGAAGATCATGAGCAGGTCCGTGCGGTCGTTTTCGCTGATCGACGACGAATAATTGAGGAACAGCCGCTGACCGAGTGTCGGATCGGCGCGGCCGATGAAACTCTCGTGCCAGCGTTTGATGGCCTCGGCCTGCTGCGGCGTGGTCCCGGAGAGCCGCACCTCGCACAAGGTGGCGCGGCACTCGATGTGTTCGGCATTGAATGCGCTGGTCGCGATCTCGTTGATCATCGCGCCCTGCAGCTCCGACTCCATGGTGAATGCCCAGCCTTCGTCGCGCGTCTCGCGCTCGAGCTCCCGGTGTGCCTCGCGGACCTGGTCGTGGTGACCCGGCTGCGCATCGTCCGCCAGCGCCTTCTTGAAGGCCGGGCCCAGGTCGACGGGCTGAGCCACCCCAGGGGCGCCGACCGGCGCGACGGGCGAAGCGTTCTCGACCTTCCGGGGGGCGACGGGCAACGAGACGGCCGACAGCGGCGTCGCCGCTTCCCGCGTAGCGGACATCTCGACTTCGACGGGAACGGCTGCGGGCGTCGCGGAGCTCTCGATCGAGGCGGTTGGCGCGGCGACGGAAGACGTACGGTACAGGGCGCGCATCGCGAATGCGCCAACCGCGACACCGGCCGCGAAGGTCCACAATAACCAGGCGGGTCTGATCATGGTCGCCTCCCCGGGCGAATACGCCCTTCAAACTACACGGCGCAAGTCGTCTTCGCGAGCCAGCCTACCACGGCCGATAGCGCCTCGCTGTCGGTGGCGCCTTGCGAGCGCGCCGTCTGGTAGACCGCCAATTGCTGGTGCGCGCTCGTGCCGCGCTTGAGCAGCGTGCGCGCGTGTTCGGTTTCCGGCAGGCAATCGAGCGCGATCGCGTGTTCCCTCGTGAGCGACAACAGCTCCTCGAGCAGCTCGGCGAACGGCACGAGTTCGCCGCGCGCGAGATCCAGCAGGCTCGCGTCGGCGCCGAAGCGCATCGCGCGCCAGCGGTTCTCGGCGATCAGCATGCGCGGGTAGCGCCGCCAGGTCTTGTTCTCGCTCCGCAGGCGGTAAAGCATGCGCACGAGCGACACGGTCAGGGCCGCGAGGCACACCGCGTCGTCGAGATGCGTGCAACAGTCGAACACACGCGTTTCCAGTGTCGGATAACGCGAGCTCGGGCGGATGTCCCACCAGATCTTGGTCGTGTCCTCGATGAGCCCGTTGCGTACCAGCGCATCGAGGTGCCGGCGGAACTCGCCGTAACTTTCGAAACTTTCCGGCAGGCCCGTGCGCGGCAGCGACGACAGCAGCATCAGCCGGAACGACTGCATGCCCATGTCGTCGCCCTGCCAGAACGGCGACGAACACGACAGCGCCAGCAGGTGCGGCACGAAATAGGAAAGCTGGTTCATGACGTCGATGCGCAGCTCGTCGTCTTCCAGGCCGACGTGCACGTGCATGCCGCAGATGATCATGCGTCCCGCGCCGCCCTGCACTTCGCGCGCGATCGAGGAGTAACGCTGCTCCTGCGTGTGCGCGGGCCGGTTGGGCGAGCGGGCGAAGGGATGCGTCGAGGCGGCGACCGGCGCGATGCCGTAGTCCGCCGCGATCTCGCAGACCTGGCGGCGCAAGGCGGCGAGCTGCGAACGCATCGCCGCGACGGATCCGCACACCGACGTCTTCACCTCGAGCTGCGAACGCAGGAATTCAGGGCTCACACGGCCGTCGGTCTCGGCGATGCAACGCTGGAGCAGCTCGGCGGGCGGATCGGCCACGAGGTCGCGCGTGGCGAGATCCACTAACAAGTACTCTTCTTCTATTCCGAGCGAGAAAGCCGGCTCGGAGCTCCCATGCGTCGACATGCGGCCATTCTAGCCGCAGCGGCCTCGCGCGGATCAATCGCAGCCGAAAACATCCTCGATCGCGCAGGGTTCGGCCAGGTGGAAACCCTGGATGTAGTCGACGCCGATGCACTTGAGCACCTCGAGCACGTCGGCGCTCTCGACTTTTTCGGCGATGGTCGCGACGCGCATCGCCGCGCCGATCTTCGCGATCGCCTCGACCATGCTGCGGTCGACCGGGTCGCTCGCGACGTGCGCCGCGAACTGCCCGTCTATCTTCAGGAAGTCGACGGGCAGCGTCTTGAGGTACAGGAACGACGAGACGCCGCTGCCGAAATCGTCGAGCGAGAAGCGGCAGCCGCGCGCCTTCAGTTCGCGCATGAAATAGGTCGCCTTGGACAGGCTGGCGACCGCGGCCGTCTCGGTGATCTCGAAACACAACGCGCGCGCCAGGCGCTCGTCGCGCAGCCGCGAGAGCACGAACTCGAGGAAATCCTCGTCGTTGATGGAAGTGCCGGACAGGTTGACCGCCACGACCGGCAGGCGCCGCCCCTGGTCGATGCAGGACGAAAGCAGTTCGATGGCGCGGTTCACCACCCAGCGGTCGACCATCACCATGACGTTGTAGCGTTCGGCCGCCGGTATGAATTCGTTGGGCGGCACGAGTGTGCCGTCCTCGTCGCGCAGCCTGACCATGAGCTCGAAGAACGGAGCGTCGGTCGCGTGCGCGACGCCGCGGTCCGCCGCGGCTCCGGCCAGGCTGCGCGAGATCGGCACGATTCGTTGCGCGTACAGCTCGAGACGGCCGTCCTCGACCGCGCGGGCGATCCGGCCCACCCACTGCATCTCGCGGTGACGGCTGGTGCCGTGATCGCGCTCGTAGATCTGCACGCGATTGCGGCCGCCGTCCTTCGCCGCGTAACAGGCGATGTCCGCGGCGGACAGCACGGAAGCCGCGCTGGTCGTATCGCGCGCGATGCGCACCACGCCGATGCTCGCGCCCACCGACAGGCTGTTCGCGCCCCACAGGAAGCGATACGAATGGATGGCCTGGCGGATGCTGTCGGCCACGCGCTCCGCCTGCTCGAGCGTGCAACGCTCCAGCAGCATTCCGAATTCGTCGCCGCCGAGTCGCGCGATCGTGTCCGAGGCGCGCACGCGGGTCTGCAGGAGGCTCGTGATGTCGCGCAGCAGCCGGTCGCCCGCGCTGTGGCCGCAGGTATCGTTCACGACCTTGAACTGGTCCAGGTCGATGTACAGCAGCACGTACTCGCCCTCGCCGCGCTGCGCGGCGGTCACGGCCGTCTCGAGACGCGCATCGAACTCGCGCCGGTTGATGAGGCCGGTCAGCGCGTCGTGGCTCGCCTGGTACGACAGCGCGCGCTTGAGACGACGTTCCTTGGTCACGTCGCCGAACACGATGACGGCGCCGACGGCCACGCCTTCGCGGTTGCGGATCGGCGTCGCGGTTTCCTGGATCGCGAGTTCCTCGCCGCGCCGGTTCACGAGCACGTTGTGATCGGACGGAACGGAGGTCTCGCCCTCGTTGAGCACGCGGTCGAGCGTGTACGCCACGGGCTTGCGCGTGGATTCGTCGATGAGCTGCAGGACGTCGCCGATCGGCCGCCCGCGCGCCTCGTCGATCGACCAGCCCGTCAGGCGTTCGGCCACGGGGTTGAGGTAATCGATGTTCGCCGATGCGTCGGTGGTGATCACCGCGTCGCCGATGGATTGCAGCGTGACGGCCGCGCGATCCTTCTCCGCGAAGATCGCCTGCTCCGCGCGCTTTCGCTCGGTGATGTCGGAGACGGTGCCTTCGTAGCCGACGATGCGCCCCGAACCGTCGCGCACGCCGCGCGCGTTCTCGAGCGCGACCACCTGCGTGCCGTCGCGCCGGCGCAGCGTGACTTCCATCGAACGCACTTCGCCATCGGCGTCGACCTTGCGCACGAATTCGGCGCGGTCGGTCGGGCTCCAGTACAACATCACCGAACTCGGCAACGCGTACATCTCTTCCGCCGAGCCGTATCCGAGCATTTCCACGAAGGCGCTGTTGACCGACACCAGCCGGCCGTCGCGCGTGCTCTGGTACACGCCCTCGATCACGCCCTCGAACAGGCCGCGGAACTTGGCTTCGCTCGCGCGCAGCGCCTCCTCGGCCAGATTGCGCTCGATCGCGAGCGCCGCGAGGCGCGTCGCGTGCGATTGCAGGACCTGCTCGCGCGCATCCGGCAGGCCGGGCTCCGGCCGGTAGATAGCCACCGCGCCGAGCAGCTTGCCGCTCGAACCCTTGATCGGCATCGACCAGACCGCGCGGAAACCGGAGTCGAGCACCACCTGGCGGCGGTCCGCCCAGTGCGCGTCGGTCGCGACGTCGGCGACGTACACGTCGCAGGCGGAATAGACCGCGGCCGCGCACGAGCCGCGACGCGGTTCGATCGGCGTGCGCTCGAGCACCGCGGCGAGCAGCGGCGGCAGCTGACGCGCGATGGTCAGGGAGAAGCAGCTCGCGTCGGGCGCGAGCACGGAAATCGTGCAGCGATAACGCGGATACACCGCCTGCACGAGCCCGGAGATGACGTCGAGCACCGCCGGCAGACCGGCGTTCGATGCGAGCAGCGCGAAAAACGCGCGCTCGTTCTCCATGATGTTCTCGGCGCGCTTGCGTTCGGAAATGTCCGTGATGCTGGCGCGCAGCAGCGAGGAGTTGCCGCCGTGCAGGCGCACGAGCCGCACTTCGCAGGGGATGTCGCGCCCGGTCGAATCGCGGTGAATCCACTCGAACACCTGGGGGTCGCCGGCCGCGGCCAGCTTCAGGTGCTGACGATGCGGCGCCGTGGAGGATTCGCCGTCGATCTGCACCTCCGCGCTGACGTCGAGAACATGACACGAGAGCAATTGATCGCGGGTCATCTTGAAGAGCCGCAGCGCGGGTTCGTTCGCCTCCACGAAGCGCTGCGAATCGACATCCAACACCGTGATGGCTTCCGGCGCGTTGTCCACGAGCGAGCGGTAACGAGCCTCGCTGTCGCGCAGTGCCTGCTGGGTCATGTGGCGCTCGGAGATGTCGCGCAGGCAGATCACGAAGACTTCGGAGCGCCCGTTGCGCGCCCGGCTCACGGAAATCTCGGCCGGGAACATCGTCCCGTCGCGCCGGCGGGCGGCGACCTCCGGACTCACGCGAAGGCCGCGAAACGTGTCGCTCGTGCCGGCGAGCTTGTCGAGTCCCGCCGTGATCGAGTCGTCGACCGCGATGTCGGGTACCAGCGCGTCGATGCGCAACCCGAGCAGCTCCGCGGGTGGATAGCCGAACACGCGTTCCGTCACCGGGTTCGCGCGATCGATCACGCCCGCCGCGTTGGCGGTGATGACGACGTCCTTGATGTGATCGAGGATGATCTGCAGCTGGGCCGCGCCCTGCTCCGCGATCTCCACGCCGAGCGAACGGGCTTCGTCCGACATCAGCCGCATGGAGCGCACCATCGCGCGGCGCTCGTCGTCGACGCTGTCGTAATAGCGGCTCAGCATCTCGAGCAATTCGTGGGCGCTGACGCGCCCACCGGTCACGCGCGCGCGCAACTCGCGCAGCTGCGATTGCAGCAGCGGATGCAGTCGGCGCATGGAAAGATCGTTGACCTCGAGGCGCGTGCCCGTCGCGGTGAAAGGCGGGCTTCCGGCGGAAACTGCGCTGGAATCGGAATTTTCCTGGGGGTTGCCTTCAGCCGGTTTTGACATAACGGAGCAACTGCGGACCAAATTGCATGATATGTCCGGGCGCGAGGTGCCCCCGTGAAGCGGCTCCCGGTTTTGAGCGCGAGATTAGTTCGTTTCCGACGCGTTCGGCGATTGTGGTTGAACCGTAGTGGCCTGCTCCGCAGCCTCCGCGACGCCGGGCGCGGATACAAGTAAAGGAATGGAGAAGAGACGCGTGAAATTCGCACCCTGGCGATCGATGGTGTCGATGTTCACCGTGAGCACGAAGACGCCCTCCTCGCGCGGCAGCAGAACGAGTTGGTGCCTTAGGGGCTTTCCGACGGCAGGCGACTTGAGCGGCCCATAGGTCCCGCCCACGGTCACGGCAAGACCGTTCTGGGTGAGAAAGTGTGCGCTGACCGTTTCGAAATCCTGACCCGGGACGATCGCGATCTCGACCGGCAGCGCCTTGTTCACTTCCGGCCGCGCGCCCAGCGAAAAGTGCACGCTGACCGGGCTGCTGGTGGGATTCGCCGAGACGGCGGCGACCATGTCGGGGGGCAGGTCGTCGGATTTCGGCATGGGCGCCGTCGGAGCGGTCTCGGTCGTGTTCACCTTCGGCGTATTCCCGGAATCCTCGCAGGCGGCGAGCATGCCGGCACCGGCGATCAGTGCGACCAGGTAAACGCAGCGGCGGCTGAACATCGAGGAGACCTCCGCTTCCTATACTAACAGGCCGACTATCCAGTGAAGATTCATCTGGAAAGAATGGGAGGTTCGTCAATTGCGGCGAGCTGCTCGAACAGATCCGCGATGTGCCGCTCCCAGAAGCGGGCGTCCGCGAACCAGGGAAATGCCCGTGGAAAGGCCGGGTCGTGCCAGCGGGTCGCGATCCACGATGCGTAGTGCACGATACGCAGCGATCGCAACGCCTCCACGAGCGTGAGCTCCGCGTAATCGAATTCGCCGAACGTCTCGTAACCTTCCATGAGCGCGGCCCAGGAAGCCTGCTGGCTCGCCGCATCCCCCGCGAGGAACATCCACAGGTCCTGGATCCGCGGACCCGACATGCAATCGTCGAGATCCACGAACAGCGGTCCGTTTTCGCGCCACAGGATGTTGCCCGAGTGACAGTCGCCGTGAATTCGCAGGCGCGGCAGCGGTCCGAAATTCTCGAAACACTGTCGGACTCGTCCGATCACCTGTTCGCTCACGCGGGCGTACTGCTCTTCGAGCGCTTCGGGCACGAAACCGCTCGCGAGCACCGCGGTCCGCGCGCGCACGCCGAAACGCTCGATCTCGAGCGACGGCCGGTGCTGGAATCGGCCGCGGCCACCCACCGCGTGCATCCGCGCCAGCGTGCGGCCTAGCAACGTCAGCGTCGCGGCATCGGCGATCTCGGGTGCGCGACCCGCGAGATAGGGAAAGGCCGCGAAGCGCTGATCGCCGTGTTCAAACAAACTTCGGCCGTCACGGCGCAACGGCGCGGCGATCGGCAGCTCCGCGGCGGCGAGCTCGAACGCGAAAGCATGCTCCTCGCCGATCGCGGCATTGCTCCAGCGGCCCGGTCGATAGAACTTGAGCACCCAGAGCGCCCCATCCTCGTCGCCCAGTTGATAGACGCGATTCTCGTAGCTGTTGAGCGCAAACAGCCTGCCCGACGGGCGCAATCCGATGCTCTCGGCGGCGGCAGCCACCTCGAAAGGGGTCAGATTCCCGAACGGAGCCAGTGCAGATTGCGTCACAGCCACCTGGGAACATTAATGTAAAATCCTGCGTCCCAAAACCTCGAGCGAAAAGTACTCCGAATGACGCAGCAATCCGCGGGAAAGAAATCCGTCCTCGTCACTGGCGGCGCGGGCTATATCGGCAGCCACACGGTCTTGCAGCTCGTCGCGCGCGGCGAGCGCGTCGTCGTGCTCGACAACCTGGTCACCGGGTTCCGGCAGGCGGTGCGCGACGTGCCGCTCGTGGTCGGCAACGTCGGCGACCGCGCGCTCGTGGATTCGCTGCTCGCGGAGCACGAGGTCGACACCATCATCCACTTCGCCGCGCACACCATCGTGCCGGAGTCGGTCGCCAATCCGCTCAAGTATTACGGCAACAACACCTGCTCGACCCGCTCGCTGCTCGAGGCGGCGTCGAACGCCGGCGTGCGCAGTTTCGTGTTCTCGTCGACGGCCGCCGTGTACGGCATCCCGGAATCGGGTCTCGCATCCGAAGACGCCGTCACCGCGCCGATCAATGCGTACGGCACCTCGAAGCTCATGTCCGAATGGATGCTGCGCGACCTGTGCGCGGTGACGCCGATGCGTCACGTCGTCCTGCGCTACTTCAACGTCGCCGGCTCGGACCCGCAGGGCCGCATCGGCCAGTCGACCCGCCAGGCCACGTTGCTCGTGAAAGTCGCGTGCGAGGCCGCGGTCGGCAAGCGTCCCTATCTATCGGTCTTCGGCACCGACTACCCGACCCCCGACGGCACCGGCGTGCGCGACTACATCCACGTCGACGACCTGGCGGCCGCGCACCTCAAGTCGCTCGACTACCTGCGTGCGGGCGGCAATTCGCTGATCGCCAACTGTGGTTATGGACACGGGTACAGCGTTCGGGAGGTTCTCCAGAGCGTCGAACGGGTCGCGGGACTCAAGCTCGACATACGCGAGGAACCGCGCCGCGCCGGCGACCCACCCACACTCGTCGCGAAATGCGACCGCGTGCGTGACATCCTCGGCTGGACTCCCCGGTTCGACGACATCGACACGATCGTGCGAACGTCGCTGGATTGGGAAAAACGCCTGCAACGTGAACCCTGGTAGTCGGGACAGATGCGCTGGCCGAGACCCAAATCGCTGAGCGGCCTCATGCTGCTGGGACTCGCGCTGATCGCGGGTCCCCTGCTCGTGGCCGTCATCGACGCGGCGCTGCAGATCCGCAGGCTCGCGGCAACCAGCCAGGAACTGGTGCTCGAGGGCGTGCAGAGCGCGCGGCTCTCCCAAAGCCTGTTCGCCGACATCACGTCCCTGCAGCGCACGGTGCGCCTGTACCAGGTGCTCGGCGACGCCAAGCTGCTCGAGGCGTATCGAACCACCGACCAGCGCCTCGCGGCCTCGCGCACGCAACTCGCGGCGCTGCTCACCGAAGAGCCGACGCGACAAAGCCTCGAAGAATTCGCACAGATGCACAACGAGATCGCGAGCGCGGTGAGCGCGACTCCGCCCGGTAGCGCCGCCTTCTCGTCGATCCTCGCGCGCATCGACCGCCTCAACGATCTCGCGAGCACGATCGCGCTCTCGGGAAACCGGCAGATAGACGCGCGACTTTCGGGCCTGCAGCAGCAGACCGCGCGGACGCAGCGGCGCCTGTTCTGGCAGTCGGCGCTGCTCGTGCCGCTGACGCTGGTCGCGATCCTCGCGCTGACGCTGTCCATCGGGCGCCCGCTGCGGGCCATCGACCGCGCCATCAGCGAGCTCGGGCGCGGCACGTTTTCCCGCCCGATCGAGGTCGCCGGTCCGCGCGACCTCGAACGTCTCGGCGCGCAGCTCGAGTGGCTGCGCCAGCGCCTGCTCGATCTCGCGCAGGAACGCAATCGATTCCTGCGCCACATGTCGCACGAGCTCAAGACCCCGCTGGCGAACATCCGCGAGGGCGCGGAACTGCTCATGGATGGCGCGGTCGGACCCCTGGACAATTCCCAGCGCGAAGTGGTCGCCATCCTGCGCGATAACGGCATCAAGCTTCACCGGCTCATCGAAAACCTGTTGTCGTTCAGCGCCTGGCAGAAGGAAAGCGTCGGCCTCGAGCTGTCCGATTTCCGGCTCCGCCCACTGGTCAAACAGGTCATCGAGAGCCAACAACTCACGGTAGTCTCGCAACGAGTACGACTCGAGGTTAAGGTGGACGACTTGATGCTGCGGGCGGATCGCGGCAAGGTGCGCCTGATCGTCGAGAACCTGCTGTCCAATGCCATCAAATATTCGCCCAAGGGCGGCACTGTCTATCTACACGCCGAAAAACAGGACACCCAACTCGTGATCGACGTCGCCGACACCGGGGCCGGCATTCCGCCGGAAGAACGCGCCCGCGTGTTCGAGGCCTTCTACACCGGCCGCCCGCCCGCGGGTGTGCAGGTCAAGGGCACCGGCATCGGCCTGTCGGTGGTGCTCGAATTCGTCAACGCTCATGGAGGAACGATCGAAATCGTGGACGGTGAATACTCCGGCGCGCACTTCCGCATCCGCATGCCGGTGTTGTCGGCCACCTCGCCCGTCGGAAACCAGGCGCATGCGGCATAACTACTTCGTCGTCGGGATGCTCGCGCTCGGTCTGACGGGCCTGGCCGCATGCAGCGGCCTCGCGCCGCGCGCACGGGATTCGCAGTCGATCCCGGCGGTGGACCGCAGTTCGACCGAAACGACGGTCATCACCTCCTATCTCGACACCTCGCTGCGCCTCGCGCGCGGCACGCCCGCCGAGCAGGCGGAAATCCTGGCCCGCGCGAGCAACGACTACGCCGCCGCTCCCACGCCTAGCATCGTTCTGCGTTATGCCATGGTTCTCTCTACTCCGGGCCATGCAGGGTATGACCCTGTCGGCGCGCAGCGACTTTTGCGCGAAGTGCTCGCGAGCCCGGAAACTCTGCTTCCTGCGGAGCGCGCTCTCGCGTTCCTGCAGCTGCAGCAGGTCGAGCGCCAGCAATCCTTACAAGCGGATGTGCGGCGCCTGCAGACAGGCGCCGAAAGAACTGCGAATGAACGAATTGCGCAACTGACGCGACGCCTGACCGCCGAGAGCGAGGAAAACGCCCGTCTCAAGAAGGCACTCGCCGATGCGCAGGCCAAGCTGGATGCGATCGCGAACATCGAAGGCTCGTCGAACGATCGACGACCCACAACGCCAGAGGGACGGAAACCGTAGAGGTTTCTGATGTTAGCTGCCATGCAACTGCCCAACACGCCCACTCATCAGCCCAAGCGCAAGGCGCGCATCCTGGTCGTCGACGACGATCCGGGCCTGCTGCGTCTGCTGACCATCCGCCTGCGCGCGGAGAACTACGAGGTCGAGGCCGTCGAAAGCGCGGCGCTCGCACTCGCGGCCACCAGCCGGTTCCGCCCGGAGCTGGTCATCACCGACCTGCGCATGGACCAGATGGACGGCATCGGGCTGCTCAAGGAATTGCAGTCTCGCTACCCGGGCCTGAAGGTCATCATCCTCACCGCTCACGGAACGATTCCGGACGCGGTGCATGCGACGCAGCTCGGCGCCTTCGGCTTCCTCACGAAGCCGGTCGACAAGCAGGAACTGCTCGACCAGGTGCAGAAGGCGCTGCGCATCTCGGGCTTCATGGATTCGGACGAGGACTGGCGCTCCGAGATCATCACGCGCTCCTCGCTCGTCGAGGAAAAGCTGTCGCAGGCCCACATGGTGGCCGGCACCGACGCGCGCGTGCTCATCACGGGTGAAAGCGGCACGGGCAAGGAATTGCTCGCCCGCGCCATTCACGCCGCGAGCCCGCGGCGCGCCAAGCCCTTCGTTGCGATCAACTGCTCGGCGATGGCTGAGAACCTGCTCGAGTCCGAGCTGTTCGGTCACATCAAGGGCTCGTTCACGGGCGCGGTGCGCGATCACCAGGGCCTGTTCCAGGCGGCCGACGGCGGCACGCTGCTGCTCGACGAGATCGGCGACATGCCGATGCGCCTGCAGGTCAAGCTGCTGCGCGTCCTGCAGGAGAACAACATCCGGCCGATCGGCGCGACGGACGCCATTCCGGTCAACGTGCGCGTCATCTCGGCGACCCACCGCGACCTGCAGCAGCTCATGATGAGCGGCCAGTTCCGCGAGGACCTGTACTACCGGCTCAACGTCGTGCACATCGACATGCCGCCGCTCAATCGCCGCCGCGAGGACATCCCGCTGCTGGTCTCGCACTTCCTCGCGCAGATCAGCAACGAGAGCGGCGTGCGCAAGATCTACGCGCCCGAGGCCGTGGAACTGCTCGCGACCGCCGACTGGCCGGGCAACATCCGCCAGCTCGCGAACGTGGTGCGGCAGAACGTCGCGCTCTCGCAGACGCCCATCATCCCGGTGGAACTCGTGCAGCAGTCGCTCGGCGGCACGCAGTCGAAGCTGCCCTCCTTCGACGAGGCGCGCGACGAGTTCACGCGCTCCTATCTATCGCAGATCCTGCAGATCACCGGCGGCAACGTCAGCCAGGCGGCCCGCCTGGCAAAGCGCAACCGCACGGACTTCTACAAGCTGCTTTCGCGCCACCAGCTCACGCCCGAGGACTTCAAGGGCCGCTGACGTCTTCCACCGACGCAAACAAAAACGGCGCCCGAGGGCGCCGTTTTTGTTGTGGCCACCAGGGCCTCGAGAAGGACTTACGCCTTCAACGTCTTGCGGCGAACCAGCGCCACGCCCACCAGGCCGAGGCCCAGCAGCGCGAGCGTGCCCGGTTCCGGAACCGAACGGTACGTCAGGCGGACGATCAGGTCGTCGTGGTTGTCATCCGGGCCGGCGCCCGAGTCATCCCAGAGCAACCACGCGGTGTTGCCGCCGTTCGTCAGCCACATGCCGATCGACTGGAAGCTGTTGCTGTACGACCGGTCGTTGTCGGCATTGCTGTAGCAACGGCTGATGTCGACCGCGCAGAACGCGAAGTTCAACAGGCCCGCGGCGGCCGGCTCGTATATGCCCGCGTCGCGATTGCTCCAGGAGCGGTTGCCCGAGTTGTCGATCGCGACCTCGCCGCCGACCAGGAACTGGTTGCGATAACCCGCTTCCGAGGCGAAGAAGTCGATTTCGATCGCGAACCGGCCCGGGGTTCCGCTGACGCCCAGCGAGCGGCCGAGGTACATGCGGTTCACACCCGCCGACGCGAGGTTCGTGCGGAAGTCGTTGTAGACCGAGATGGACGTCGAGGCGCTGTTGCGCGGCGTCACGTTGTCGATGAAGTAGAAGTTCGCCTGGGCGGCGCTGGCGGCAAACAGGCCGATGACAGCGGCGGCGGTGGAGAAGATCTTTGAGGTTTTCACGAGGTTTTCCCTGCAGTTTTCGAATTCGGTGGTCTCGCCTGTTAGAAAGCAAGTCACGTGCCAGGGCAAACTAACATCCGCGAATCAAGCACTTGTTAGCCTGCCGGGGCTTCGCGGGCCGGAAAAAGCCCCTCCCCTGTAAAACCCGCCGACAGCAGTCGAGGGCCTTCGTACCGGTTATTTTGCGTGCCTTCCTACCGCTCACCTGGAGCTTTCGATGGGTCTCCTAGCCGCCCTGCTGTCCCCCTCGGGCGCCGCCTTCATCCTGCTGGGCCTGGGGCTCGTAACCCTGGTCTGGCGCCGGCGCCCGGGCCTTTCGCACGCCCTGCTGGCCGCGGGCACCCTGGTGCTCCTGCTGTTCTCCTCCGGGATGGTGGCGTCGGCCCTGATGAGCCCGCTCGAATACGCCTACCCCACCCTGAAGGAGAGCGCGGCGCACCCGGAAGCCCGGCGCATCGTCGTGCTCACGGCATGGGCGACCGAGGATCCCGAAATGCCGCTCACGGGTCGCCTGAATTCGTCCGGGGCCTACCGGGTACTGCAGGCCATGGACCTGGCGCACGAACGCCCCGACTGCACGGTGATCCTGTCAGGAGACGAAGTCAGCGCCCGGGTCATGGGGCAGGCGCTGCTCGAGATTGGACTGCAGCCCGATCGGCTCGAGCCGCCATCGGGCGGCAACACGACGGCGGAGAGCGTGCGGCTGCTCGCCGACCGTGTCGGAGACGAGCCGTTCTTCCTGGTCACCTCGGGTGGCCACATGCCGCGCAGCATGGAAGCGCTGGGCCGGCATGGCGCGAAGCCGATCCCCGCGCCCACCGACCACCAGCTCCCGCGCGACTGGCGCCACGCGGACTGGATGCCGAGCGCATTTCACCTGTCCGTATCGGACCTCGCGATCCACGAGTACCTGGGCAGGATCTGGTACCGGATCAGGTCTTCTTGAGCGCCTGGTAGTCGATCTTGTCGGTCGACGTGCGCGGCAGCGCGGGCAGGACCGTGAACGCGTCCGGGATCATGTACGGCGGCAGGTTCTGCGAGGAGATCGTCTTGAGCTGGATGCGGCTCAGCGTCTTGCCGTCGGCGCAGCTCACGAACGCGTTGACGCGCACGCCCGATTCGGGATCCGCCACCGCGACCACGGCCGCCTCGCGGATGTCGGGATGCCTGAGCAGGCCCACTTCGATCTCACCGAGTTCGACGCGATAGCCCCGGCGCTTGACCATGCGATCGCG
This sequence comes from Pseudomonadota bacterium, assembly GCA_023423065.1. Classification (GTDB taxonomy): domain Bacteria; phylum Pseudomonadota; class Gammaproteobacteria; order Steroidobacterales; family Steroidobacteraceae; genus CADEED01. The sequence continues at coordinate 9,366 of JAFAGC010000027.1, read as the reverse complement.
CCGGCTCACGTAGCGATAACCGAGCCCGGCGTGTTCGGTGACGATGTCGCCGGTGCGATACCACTGGCGGCCCTGCTCGTCGGCCAGGAACGCGACCGCGTTGCGCTCGGGCAGGTTCCAGTACCCGCGCATCACGTTCGGTCCGTGAACCACGAGTTCGCCCTCCGAACCGAACGGCACCGTCGCGCCGTTTTCGTCGACGACCTTGCCGAGGTTCGGCTCGCAGATCAGGCCGATCGGAAAGGTCGGCATCTGCGCGATCTTCTCCTCGGACTCCACTTCGTACCACGTGCAGACGTTGGTCTCGGTCGGGCCGTAGAGATTGAAGTAACGCGGCGCGGGCCACAGCGCACGAAGCGCGCGGAACTGCGGGATCGGGAACACCTCGCCGGCGAAGAACACCATGCGCAGCGCCGAGTAATCGTACTTCGGCAGTTTGCCGTAGTTGGCCAGCAGGCTGAGGATCGACGGCGTCGAATACCAGTGGCTGATGCGCTGCTCGGAGATGACCTGCGCGAGCTTGATCGGATCCTTGCCGAGCGCCTCGCCGATCAGCACCAGCGTCGCGCCGTGCTTGAGCGGCACGTAGATGTCGAGGATCGACAGGTCGAAGTGAAACGGCGCGTGCGACGAAAAGCGGTCTTCATGGCCCGGCGCGAAAACCTGGCTGCACCAGTCGATGAAGCTCAGCGCGTTGCCGTGCGTGAGCACCACGCCCTTCGGATTGCCGGTCGAACCGGACGTATAGAGAATGTAGGCGATGTCGTCCGCGGATGGATGGACACGCTGCACCACGGGCGCCTTGCCCTGCGCATCGAGCGAATCGAGCAGTCGCGCGAGCGCGTCGGGCTGCGTGACTTCTAGCGCGAGGATCGGCGGCGTCGCGCCGAGCGCCGCGAGTTCGCGCTTCACGTCGGGCTCGAGCGCGGTCTCGGTGAACACCGCCTTCACGGCGCAGTTGTCGTGAATGTACGCGCCGCGCGCGGCCGGCGATTCCGCGTCCACGGGCACATAGGCCGCGCCGGCCTTGAGGATGCCGAAAATGATGGCGACGCCGTCGACGGACTTGTGCAGCCGCATGCCGACGCGATCGCCGGGCTTCACGCCGAGCGCCACGAGCCGGTCGCGCACGCGATCGGAGAGCGCGCCGAACTCGGCATAGGTCAGGCTGGCGCCGCCCGGGATCAGCACGGCGGTGCGCGCCGGATGCGCGCGCACCGACCCTTCGAGCAGATCGATGAGCGAACGGTCGGCCATTACTTGCCCAGCTTGGAGCGGACCAGCTTCTCGATGCTCGCCACCGAGGCGAGATTGCCCGCGTCCAGGTCGTTGGCTTCGAATTCGACCTTGAAGGTTTCCTCGAGGAACGACACCAGCTTGAGCGTCGAGAGCGAGTCGAGGATGCCGCTTTCCTTGAGCTCGGTGTCGTCGGTCAGATTGGACGCGTCTTCACCGGGCAGGAAATGGGTGAGGATGAACTGGCGTACGGTTTCCTTGATCTCGGGCATCGTCTACTCCGCTGGGATAACTTTCGTCGGTAATTTTTCGAGCACGGGCGCGAGCTCGCCATACAGCGCGTCCGCGATGAGCCGGTGTCCGGCCGCATTGGGATGATCGTCCCAGGGCGCGGCGCGCAGGCTCGGGCGCTGCTGTTCGGGGAACACGTCGAACAGGTCGATCAGCGGGATTCCGGCCCGCTCGAACGCCTCGTGATTCGGAATCTCGGCCGGCGCGTCGTCGATGACGACGTTCAGGCCCAGGCCCACCACCGGCGTGTCGTGGGCGCGCGCCACTTCCGCGATGCGCGCAATCGCCCAGTCGTTGACCGGGTCCGCCACGCGATGCGCGCGCGCCGCCGCCTCGTCGCCCGGCATGCGCGGCTTCAGGCCCATGGAGCGTGCGAGCGAGCGCCACGATTCGAACGGAATCGGCAGGTTGCCGCGATCGTAGGGCAACAGTCCCGCGCGGGTCAGCGCGTCGGCGAACTCGCCAGGCGGAACCGCGGTTCCCTTGCCCAGGATCTTGAGGATGTACCGCTCCGTCATCGTCTTGCTGCGGTGGTACTGCGTGACGATGACGAGATCCGGCGAGAACCGGAACACGCGGTCTTCGAGCATCGCGAGCTGCTGCGGCAGCGTGTATCCGTCGACGCCGAAGTTGAGGACCTCGTAACGCTGCCACGGACCGTGCGGCGCCTGCGCGTTCAGGCGTTCCTCGAGCACCTGTTCGAAAGTTTCGCCGTCGCCGACACCGTTACCCATCACGTGCGAGGGTCCGAGCAGCGCGATGCGCATCGTTCCCGCGGGCTTCTCGAGCGAATACTCGCGATCGCGCATGCCGAAGGAATTCGTGCTGAAGCGATGTCCGTTCCAGTCGATGTCGAGCGAGGGCACGAGATCGCGGTCGATGAGATCGTTGCGCTCGTTGAGGATGCCCGCGCTGGCCGGGTCCTGCCAGTCGCGGCGCGCGCCGCCGAGCTGGTCCTGCACGCGCGCATTGAGCGTGCCGCGCACGTCGAGCTGTTCGTAATAACCGCGGTGCTGGAGCGCCGCGTCGCGCGCGTTGAGCCCGGTGTTGCGCAGGCCGGCGAGCACGGCGCCCACGTTTGCGGGCGCGGCCGACTGCACCAGCGGCTGCGCCACCGCGATCAGCACCAGCAGCGACATCGTGGCGCGCACCACGGGCCGGAACAGGAAATGTCCGTCGTCGGGATTCTTCGGCCGCGACGCTTCCCAGTCGCGTCCGCCGAATGCCGCCACGACGATGAAGGCGCCGAGGATGAGCGCGACGCCCAACCAGTCGAATTCGGTGAATGCGCCCAGCATCCAGATCCACTGGCCGATGGACTCCACGCTCCACAGCGACCAGAGGAAGCAGAACACGAGGAACGTGAACCCGGCGTGCAGCGCGAGCGGCAGGTGCCAGCCGCCCTTGAAAGGCTTGGTCTTGCCCTTCTTGAGCTCGCGCAGCGCGCCGAGCACGACGAACAATCCGAGCAGGCCCCAGAACAACGTGTCCTGCGGCGTCATCGGGAAGCCGCCGCGCAGCCAGAACCACTGGTAGGAGTGCAGCAGCCAGGTCACGACGAACACACACGCGGTCGAGAACGCGAGCGCCTTCGCGGGCGGCCACTTCTTGACCTTGAAGTACACCGGGTAGAAGACCGTCTTCATCATGAAGTCGGTCCAGTAGATGTTGATGCGCCGCCACAGCTCGACGAAGTTGTGCGCGAGGTAGTAGAGCTTGTGCGTCTCCGGCAGGCGGAAGCCGAACAGGTGCAGCAGGCCGGTGATCAGGTGGAACTGGCCCGACACGCGCAGGTACAGCAGGAACGTGCCGAGCATGAACTGCGCGAGGTCGCCCAGGTTCGCGACGTCGACCGGGTCGATCATGAAGTTGTAATAGACGAGCCGGTAGAGCACCAGGTGCAGCAGGCCGCGCGCGATCCAGATCATCCCCGTGCGGTAGATGGCCGACTCGTCCTTGTCGTAGTTCGTGCGGTGGAAGGTCTGGTAATCGACCACCGGGAACAGCGGGAACGCGACGTTCGGCAGCATGAAGAAGTATGCGAGCGTGCCCCAGATGCCGCGCTCGGCCGGCTGCGTCTTGAGCGCGCGCAGGTACAGCGCGAGCCGGAACATGAACATCGAACCCAGGATCGGCCAGATGGCGCCGGTCCAGGGTGTCGCGGCGACGCCGGCGCGCAGCGCCGCGAATCCGGCGCCGAGCACGACGAGGATCGCGACGCGCCACGCGAACGAAACCGGGAGGTGGCAGGCCGCGATGAGCACGAGGCCGAGTCCGAGCAGCCAGGCTCCATCGGCGAGGCCGAAGACCCAGAGGATTCCCGCAAGCGACAACGCGACGAAGAATCGCAGTCGCCAGGCGAGCGGCAGCACGAGGTTGATCGCGAATCCGCCGGCCGTGAGCAGGATGACCTTGCGGAAGGTGTCTCCTTCGATGTCGTACAGGTGCACGACCAGCACGACGAACGCGAGCTGCAGCAGTGTGAACCAGTGCCGCGCGATCGCGGACAGCCCCGGAGCGGCCGTGGCCGTGGGAGCGACTGCGCTCACAGCCCCAGCCCCCGCGCGATGATGTTGCGCTGGATTTCGGTGGTGCCCGAGTACAACGTGCTGCCGATGGAATCGCGCAGATCGCGTTCGACCTGCATCTCGGTCATGTAGCCGTAGCCGCCGAATACCTGCACGGCGTCGAGGCACGACTTCACGTAGCAGTCGGACACGTGCAGCTTGGCGACCGCGGCCTCGACGGTGGCGTCCTGGTTCGCGTCCTTCATCGCGCCGATGCGGTAGACGAGCGGGCGGCAGGTATCGAGCCGCACTTTCATGTCCACGAGGCGATTCGCGACGGACTGGAACTTGCCGATCGGCTTGCCGAACTGCTTGCGCGTGCGCGCGTGTTCGATGCAATCGCGCAGCTGGCGGCGCATGACGCCGAGGCAGTTGGCGAGGATGCAGCCGCGCTCCCATTCCATCGAACATTCGAAGATGGGCACGCCGCGTCCCTCGCGGCCGAGCCGGTTCCCGACCGGCACGCGGCAGTTCTCGAAGATCACCTCGGCCATCGGCGAGGTGCGCAGGCCCATCTTGTCGAGATGTTTGCTGACGACGAGGCCCGGCGTGTCACGTTCGACGATGAACGCGGTGATGCCGGTGACACCCAGCGCCGGGTTGACCGTCGCGTAGGCGACGAACAGGTCGGCAATGGGCGCGTTCGAGACGAAGGTCTTCGCGCCGTTGAGCACGTAGTGGTCGCCGTCGCGCGTGGCGCGCGTGCGCATGCTGAAGATGTCGGAACCGGAGCCGGGCTCGGAGGCCGCGTTGGCGCCGATGAGCGTGCCGTCGCACAGCCGCGGTAGATAGGCGGCCTTTTGCGCGTCGTTGCCGTACAGCAGGATCGGGATCGAGTTCGTCCACAGGTGCGCGTTCAGCGAGAACAGCAGGCCCTGGTCGCGGGTGCCCTCGCCCAGGCCTTCCATCACGGCGAGCAGGTCGGACAGGCCCAGGCCCATGCCACCGTGTTCCTGCGGGATCGGCATGCCCAGCACACCGAATTCGGCGCAGGCCTGCCATGCCGCGCGATCGAAGTGCGACTCGCGGTCGCGTTCGATCATGTCGCCCGAAAGCGAAGCCCGGGCGAAGGCAATAGCGGCCTCATGGAGCTTGGCTCGCTCCTCGGTAAAGTCGGCGAATTTCACGGAATCCCTGTTCAGAGTGGCCCTTGCGGCACCGCCCCGGAATCTTCCCAGTTCGGGCGGGCGCGGGGATTCTAGCCCGACCGGAACTTCTTCATAACGTGCACTGACTCTCAGTTCCCGGGCCCCTTGATTTCCCAGGACACCGAGTACACTACGCGCCCTTTTTCAGGTGGGGTCGGGGTCTCATGTCGAAGGAATTGCGCGTGGCGATACTGGGCGGCGGCCGCATGGCCCAGCAGCATGCGACGGCCATCCGTCTGCAGAGCGGCGCGCGTTTCGTGGCCGTGGGCGACCCCTATCTAACGAGCGACGAGATCAAGGCGCGCTTCGGCGCGGACGTCGCCGGATACGACAGCGCGGAGCGCCTGCTGGCCGAAGCGAAGCCCGACATCGTGCACATCGTTTCGCCCCCGCACACGCACTTCGATCTCGCGAAGCTGTGCCTGCTCAACGGCGCGAGCGTGTACGTCGAGAAGCCGTTCGCGCCGACGGCGCGCGAGGCCGCGGAGCTCATCGACCTCGCCGAGGCGCGCAACCTGCGCGTCTGCGCGGCGCACCAGGTGTTGTTCCAGCGCGCCGGCCAGCATTACCAGACGTGGCTGCCGATGATCGGCGACATCATCCACGTAGAAAGCTATTTCTCGTTCAAGCCGGTGCGCCGGCGCCCCGATGGCGGCTCGCCGCTGGGCGCGGTCGACCAGCTCGTCGACATCCTGCCCCACCCGGTGTACCTGCTGCTGAGCGCGCTCGAGCGCGACACGCAGGCGACGCCCGAGATCACGGCGCTCGACGTCGCGCCCGAAGGCGAAGTTCGCGCGGTCATCCGCAGCGGCAAGACGCTCGCGACGCTGGTCGTGAGCTTGCGCGCGCGCCCCGTGGAGTCGTATCTGCGCGTGGTCGGCACCAACGGTTCCGTCACGGCCGACTTCATCCTCGGCGATGTCGTGAAGTCGCTCGGCCCGGGCGCGTCCGCGCCGGCCGTGATCGTCAAACCCTTCAGCACCGCGTGGCAGAAGTACTGGGGCAGCTTCGCGGGCCTCTTCCGCCTGCTGTTCCGCAGGCAGAAGAGTTATCCGGGCCTGGGTGAGCTGCTGACGATGTTGTACGGCAGCGTGCGCGACAACGGCGCGCCGCCGCTCGCCCGCCGCAGCATCATGAACACCGTGGGCATCTGCGAGCAGATCGCGGCGAAGCTCGCGGCCGCCGATGCGCGCGCCGAAGAAGCGGCCCGCGTCGTGCTCGAGGAGCGCACGCGCGCCCTGCCCCCGCCGAACCCGGATCGCGGCGCCATCTTCGTGACCGGCGGCTCCGGTTTCCTCGGCAAGCGCGTGCTCGAAGAGCTGCGCGACGACGGCTGGCGCGTGCGCGCCGCCGTGCGCCGCACGCCGTCGGCGCGCAACCGCGTGCCGGGCATCGAATACGTCGAAGCGGACCTGGGTCGCGGGATCGCGCCGGAATTGTTGTCGGGCATCTCGGTGGTCGCGCACTGCGCCGCCGAAACCGCCGGCAACCAGCAAGCCCACGAGCGCAACACCGTCGTCGCGACGCGCAAGCTCCTGGATGCGATGGAAGCAGCCGGCGTCCGGCAACTCGTGAACATCGGCAGCGTCGCCGTGCTCAAGCCCGGCGCGTCGGTGCAGCGCGAGGATTCACCGGTCGACCGCGGCAACCTCTCGCGCGGTCCGTACGTGTGGGCCAAGGCCGAGGCCGAGGCGCTCGCCGACGAACGCGCGACGCAAGGCAAGCTCGACGTGCGCACCATCCGTCTCGGACCCCTCGTGGATTTCAGCGACTACACGCCGCCCGGGCGCCTGGGCCGCGATGTCGCGCGCCTGTTCGTCGCGATGGGCAGCCGCCGCAGCGCGCTCAGCGTGTGCGATACGCGCACCGCCGCGCGGGTCATCCGTTATTACGCGGACAACTTCTCGGCCGCGCCGCGCTGCGTGAACCTGGTCGAAGTGCCGGCGACGACGCGCGGCGACCTCGCCGACCGCCTGCGCGCGACGCGCCCCGAGCTGAGATTCTTCTGGATGCCGTTCTGGCTGCTCAAGACGCTGAGCCTGTTCGCCACCGGACTGCAGAAGCTGCTGCGCCCGAAACACGCCGCGCTGGACCTGTACGCGGCGTTCGCCGCCGAGAAATACGACACCACCGTCTCCCAGCAGGTGATCAGCGCGGCGAATCTAGCTCCGCGGCCTGCGCAGGAGAATTCTGCCGAGCCGAACGTACGCGCCGCGGCCGGCGGCTGAACGATCAGCGACCGCCGAGTTGCTTCTGCGCGTATGACGTGAGCGCGGCGTAACCCGCGGGGCTCACGTGCGAGCCGTCCTCATCCGAGTACTCTACCTTGCGAAATCCTTCGCCATCGTCGAAAAGTTTCTCGATGTCGAGCACGCGCAGTCCGTGCTCGCGCGCGTATTGACGGATCTGTTCGTTCACCGCGCGCACCGGTTCATTGATGCGCGCCGCGTAACTCGTCTTGCCGCGCAGGCTGTTGATGAACGCGATCGCCCGGTTGGTGAAACCCACCGCTTCGCTCAGCGTGATCTCTGTCGCGAGGACCACGTTTACTTGCCGCGCACGGGCGCGGCGAATCATCTCGTGAATGTCCGCCCAAGCCTGCTTCTTCGCCGCTTCAAGGTCGCCTCCGGGCGCCCGATGGTAGTTGTTGATGTGCCCCCAGATGAGCACCGTATCCGGTTCGAGCGCCAGCACTTCGGCGTCGAAGCGCGCCAGGACTTGTTTGGTCTCCTCGCCCCCCTTGCCCTTGTTGACCACCGTGTAGCCCGGCAGCGCCGGCGTTTTCCAGCTCGCCGCGTACGAGGCCCCCGTGATCACGAGTAGCGGCTGGTTGGCAGCCACGCTCACAGACGCTCCGCTGAACATGGCGCATGTGGCAAGTGCGAACTGGGCCGCAAAACCGGTGCGGCGGCGAGGAAGATTCGACAAAGGCATGCAGGTCCCTCGGCTATCATTTGCTTGAAATATATGATTTTTCGTCGCTCGCGTCCCTACTGATGCGCATCCTCTTCGTCACCCAGATCGTGCCGTACCCGCCGCACGGCGGCGTGCTGCAGCGAGGCTTCAACCTGCTGCGCGAACTCGGCCGCGAACACGACGTGCATCTGCTCGCCTTCCATCATCCGGACGAGCTGCCGTTCGGCGAGCCGCTCGAGCGCAGCCGGGTCGAACTCGGCAGGTTCTGCCGGCAGGTGGAGTACTTCGAGCTCTGGCCGAAGAAGTCGAAGCTGCACAAGCTCGCGGCCTTCGCCGTGGGCGCCGTGTATCCAAAGCCCTTCAGCGAGCTCGCCCACCGCAACGGCGCGCTCGCGCGCCGGCTCGCGGAGCTGTGCGGCGGGGCGAATCCGCCGGACGTCGTGCACCTCGACACCATCGCGCTCGCGCCGTTTCGGGAATTCTGCGGGCGCGTGCCCTGCGTGCTCGCGCATCACAACATCGAGTCGCAGCTCATGGCGCGCCGCGCGGAGTTCGAAACCGGCGCGGCCGCGCGCGCCTACGTCGCGTCGCAGACCCGCAAGCTGGTCGAGTTCGAGAAAAAATACGCGGAGAGCTTTCCGCTCAACATCGTCGTGTCCGAAGCGGACGCGGTGACGTTGAAGAAGATCTGCCCGGGCGCGCGCACGGTCGCGATCCCGAACGGCGTCGACACCGAATACTTCACCGCGCGCGATGGCGCTGAAACCGCCGTCGCCTACACCGGCGGCATGAACATGTTCGCCAACCGCGACGCCGTCGACTGGTTTCTCGACGACATCTGGCCGCGGCTCAAGTCGCAGGTCCCCGAGGCGAAGTTCTTCGCGATCGGACAGCGCCCGAGCGAAAAACTCGTGGCCGCCGCCGCGCGCGACGACAGCGTGATCGCGCCCGGCTTCGTCGACGACGTGCGGCCGTGGGTGGCGCGCACCGGTGTCTACGTCGTGCCGCTGCGGGTCGGCGGCGGAACGCGCCTCAAGATGGTCGACGCGATGGCGCAGGGCAAGGCCATCGTCGCCACCACGCTGGGCGCCGAAGGCATCGACGGCGAAAACGGCGTGCATTTCATCCTCGCGGACGATCCGGCCGAATTCGCGGCCCACACCGCGCGGCTGCTGCGCGACCCGGCCGAACGCGCGCGCCTCGGGGCG
>JAFAGC010000026.1 GCA_023423065.1 Pseudomonadota bacterium | reverse complement strand
GCCGGTGTAAAAAGTGGGGATTAGTGCCAGGGCGTCGATCAGCAACGACGTCGACGCTAATCCCCACTTTTTACACCGGCACCATTATCCCCACCCCCTCAATGCGCCCTGGGACGCTTGAGGAAGTATTCGACCTTGTCGCGATAGGTGCGCGACAGCTTCAGTTCCTGGCCGCCTTCCAGGCGCAGGAAATACTCGCCGTTCATGTGCGCCCGCAGCGACTTCACGCGCGTGAGATTCACGATGGTGGAGCGGTGCACGCGCTGGAACAGCCGTGGGTCGAGCAGCGACTCCATCTCTCGCATGGTTGCACGCAGGATGTGCGTATTGCCCTGCGCGTGGATGCATAGATAGTCGCCGGCCGCGTCCACCCACTCGATGTCGCGCACCTGAACGCGCACCGTTTCGCGACCGTTGCGGATCGGCAGCCAGTTGGGAGCCGATTCGGACGTCTTCGCGGGCTGTCCCGATTCGAGTTCGCCGCTGCCACGCAACTCCGCGAGCAGGTTCACGAGCTGATTGCGTTCCGCGATCGCGGTGCGCTGCTCGAGCAACTCCCGCACGTGCTGCAGCGTCGCCGCGAGCCGCGCGTCGTCCACGGGCTTGAGCACGTAATCGATCGCACGCGCCTCGAAGGCCTGCACCGCGTAACGGTCGTACGCGGTCACGAACACGATCATCGGCAATTCGTGCGGCTGCAGTTCGGCGAGCACGTCGAAGCCCGAGAGCCCCGGCATCTGGATGTCGAGGAACACGAGATCCGGCCGCTGCTCGCGGATGGCGGTCAAGGCTTCACGCCCGTTGCTGCACTGGCCGATGACCTCGATGTCCGCCGCCATGCGCAATCGCAGCTCGAGGCCTCGCCGCGACAACGCCTCGTCGTCGACCAGCAGCGTACGAAGTTTTCGTTGAGCCTGAGCGTTCATGCCGGAGTCACCTGCAGCGGCAAGCCGAGCTCGATCCGCAGTCCCGGCTTGTTGTCGATGGTGGCGAAGCGATGACGATCGTCATAGAGCGCGGCGAGTCGTTCCCGCGTGTTGCGCAATCCGACACCACGACCACCACTCGGCACCGGGTTGCCATTCAGTCCCGGCCCGTCGTCCGACACCGCGAGCTCGAGCATCGAACCGCGCGTGCGGCCTTCGACGCGGATCGTACCGCCCCGCTCGGACGGCGATACCGCGTACTTCACCGCGTTTTCGATCAGAGGCTGCAGCAGCAAGCTGGGCACCAGCGCCTCCATGGCGGGTTCCTCCACCGCGTACTCGAGCTTCAGGCGATCGCCGAAGCGCAGCTTCTCGGTAGTCAGATAGAGATTGAGCGCCTCTATCTCCTGCCGCAGCGTCACCTTCTTCATCGGGTCCTGGTCGAGCGTGTAACGCAGGAACTCCGACAGGCGCAACACCGTCTGGTTCGCCGTGCGGTTCTGATTGTCCAGGATGAGCGTCGAAATCGCGTTCAATGTGTTGAACAGGAAATGCGGGTTGAGCTGGTATCGCAGCATCTTGAGCTGCGCCTCCTGCGCGAGCGCACTCGCGCGCAAGGTCTTCTCCCGTTCGCGCAACATCGACTCGTAGTACTTGATCCCGAAATACGCGAGCGCCCAGGACAGGTAGATATACGTCGAGGTCACGGCGCCGCCGAAGACTTCGAACAGCGTCTTCATTTCCCATTCCGGCTCGACGAACTGCTTGTACGCGAGATTGATCAGCACGCGCCAGCACAAAGCCAGGACGTAGCAGGACACCACGACGCCGGCGATCATCGCGACCGGCGGACGGTTCCACAGCCAGCGGCAGATGTAGCGCAGGCCGAGGCTCAGCAGGAATCCGGACACCGCGCCGACCACGATGACCTTGGGATACCCGCCCATCTTTTCGTAGACGAGCGCGCCGAGCATCTGGGAGATCACCCAGCCCGTCCAGGCGCCCGTATGCAGCACCCAGAAGAGCGCTTCGCGGTTGTGTCGCAGGGGGTCCAGTTGGGCCATCCCGCAAAGGTACGGGAGCCACGGAAGGCGGACAAACGGCCTGGCGCGGTGCGCCGTCGCCTCGTCGTGATTTCGGGGCGGTTTACTTGCCCGTTTCGGCGAGCGTCATCAGCGGCCGGGGCTGATCCAGCAGGAAGCCCTGCGCATAGTCGAGGCCCACGGCCGAGAGCCAGTCGCGCACGGCGGGCGTGTCCACGCGCTTGGCGACGCACGAAAGACCCAGCACCTTCGAGGCCTGGCAGATGGCCACGACCAGCGCCTGCGGTACCCGCTCCTTGATCGCCACGGTGGTGATCTTCGGGTCGAGCTTGAGGAATTTGAGAGCGGGCGAACCTATCCAGCGCAGCGTGTTGTGATGGAACGTGTAGTCGTCGAGCACCACGTGGCAGCCGAGCTTCTCGCAGGCCTGGACGAACATGTCCACCTCGCGCACCTGCTCGATGCAGGACTTTTCGCTGACCTCGAAGCCGAGGACCTTCGGTGAAACCTTGTGTGTCTTCAGCGTGGCGGCGACGAAGCTCGGAAACTTCGCATCCGCGATCGTGCCCATGCCGACGTTCACGGAGAAGCTCGCGGGATCGGCTTCCCACACGCCGCGGTTCGCGCCCAGCCAGCTCACGAGTTGATCGACCACGATGCGGTCGAGGTCCGAATTCGCGCTCGGGTCGTGCACGTCCTGCACGACACGCTCGGGCGCGACGCCGAATTCGTTGTCCGCGTGCGCATCGCGCACCAGCACTTCGAAACGTTTCGTGCCGCCCGTGCCCTTGAGCTTCACGAGCTGCTGCACGTGCAGTTCATAGATCTGACCGTAGTACTCGAACTGTCCCGCCCCGGCGGCAAGCGGCGCAGCCTCGTCGATGTACTCCGGCTCCACGTTCATGTTGCTGTCGACGTCGATCAGCGCTTCCACTTCCGTGGTGACTTCTTCCGCGGGGACGTCCGGCTCCTGGTCGGCGATCGGGTCGTCCTGGATCAGTTCCGGAATTTCGGGCTCGGGCGGGGGCGGCGGTGTCTTGAAGTTCGGCTTCGGCAGGCGATCGGTCTGGATCACCCGCAGGTCCGGGCGCTTCGGCTCCGGAATCGCGGCCTGCCGGGGGGACGGCTTGAGCAGTGCCTTCGGGTCGATGTCGGAAATCTCGAACGCGATCGAATCGGATTCGACGCTGCCGCTGATGCGCTGCGGACCGGCGG
>JAFAGC010000015.1 GCA_023423065.1 Pseudomonadota bacterium | reverse complement strand
GTCGTGCTCACGCGCCCGATGCAACGGCCACGCTAATCCCCACTTTTTACACCGGCACCACTATCCCCACCCGCCCTCCGATCGAGCGCGGCTCGGGGACACCGCACCGCGACAGCGCGTAATTCCGAGCCGGCGGCGCAGCCGCCGCGCCCACAAATGGCACAGGGCTTGCTGAGCACACGAATCAGGATATGACCTTTCGACGTCCCATCGTGTTAGGCGCGCGCGCCAGCGTACTGGCGCAGGTGCAGGCGCGTCTCGTCGGCAACGCGTTGATGGACCGCAATCCCGGCGTCGAGGTCCAGTACTCCGTATTGTCTTCCCCGGCCGATCGCGAGCTCGACAAGCCGCTGCCCGAGCTCCTGCGGCTCGGCGGCTACACCGGCGATCTCGGCGTCGCGCTCCGCGCGAACGCGATCGACATCGCGGTTCACCTCTGGAAGGACGTGCCGTTCGTCGGCCATCCGCAGACCTGCATCGCCGCGACCCTGCCGCGCGCCGACACGCGCGATCTGCTGCTCGTGAAAAAGAGCTGGCTCCAAGGGCGACACAACTCCGAGTTGCGCGTGTTGTCGACGTCCGCTCGCCGCCGCACGAATCTCTCCGGCTTCCTTCAATGGGCGCTGCCGATCCGCGCGCCGCTCGTCACGTTCGTGCTCGCACGCGGCGACTGCATGGCGCGACTCGAGCAGCTGGTGAACTCCGACGCGTCGGCGCTGGTCGTCGCGAAGGCGAACATCGACCGCCTGCTCGAATCCTCCGAACCCGAATTCGCCGACGCACGCGCACGCGTGCGCGCGACGCTCGATTCGTGCGAGCTCATGGTCTTGCCGCTCGCGCTCAATCCCACCGCGCCCGGGCAGGGCGCGCTCGCGCTCGAAATCCGCCGCGACCGCTCCGATCTCGCGCAGTTGTTAGCCACCATCAACGACGCGCCCACGTTCAACCGCGTGCTCGCCGAGCGCGCCCAGCTCGCGCCGACCGGCGACGAGGATCATCCGCTCGGCGTATCCATCATCCCGGTTCACTGCGGCGAGGTCGAATTCACGCGCGGCCAACGCGCCGGCCAGTGGATCCAGAGCGCCGAGTTGCGCCGCCACGACTCTCCGCTTCCTCCCGCCCATAGTCACGACGCGGTCTGGATGGGAGACGAGCTCAGCGCGGATCGTTATCGCCGCGTCCCCATGCTCGTTCGTCACGACGAGTTCGCGGACGCACGCGTCGGCTGCTTCGTCGCCCGCTCCGAAGCGTGGCCCGACGGCTATGCCCCGCGTCCCGGCCAGGTGATCTGGAGCGCCGGCATCGACACCTGGCGACGGCTCGCGGCGCGCGGCATCTGGGTCCACGGCAGCGACGAGAGCCTCGGCGAGCATGAAAAGAGCGATATCCAGGCACTGTTCCCGCGGGTCCAGCGCTGGGTGCGATTCACCCACGAGCATGGCTACGACTCCCCCTACAGCGAGCGCATCACGACCTATCGGCTCGAACGGGCGGCCCCGCTGGCCGATTTGAGCGGCCGCACGCACTTTTTCTGGCGCAGCGGCGCCCAGTTCTACGACTATCTGCAGGCCAACCCCGAAATCCGTGGCGCCTGGCACGGTTGCGGACCCGGCAATACATTCAGCATCATCCGCGCCGCCATCGGCGAGGAGCGGGTTCGCGCCTTCCTGTCGGCGGAAGGGTTCAGGCGGGAAATAGAGCAATGAAACGACTGCAGAGACTCCGCGCGACGGCGGCGCTTCGGGACATGACCTCGGAGATCGGGTTTGGCGTGAGCCAGCTGATCCAGCCGTTGTTCCTGTCCGCCGCGGCCACGAAAGAGGAGCCGCTCGACGGACTGCCGGGCACTTCGCGCCACACGCTCGCCTCACTACTCACGCAGTTCGAGAAAGACCTGGCCGCGGGTGTGCGCCAGTTCCTGTTGTTCCCCGTTCCCGCGACCAAGTCGAATCGCAGCTTCAACGCCGACTTCACCAGCACCGCGCTCCAGCAGATGCGCCAGCGGGCCGGCAGCGACGCCACCATCTGGGTGGACACATGCCTGTGCAGCTTCACCGAATCCGGCCATTGCTGCGTCCACGACTCGCGCGGTCACCAGGATCTCGCGGCGACGCACACCGCGCTCGGGTCGTTGGGTGTGAGCTACGTGAAGGCGGGCGCCGACGGCGTTGCGCCCTCGGACATGAACGATGGTCGCGTCGCGTACCTGCGAGCCGAGCTCGACAAGGCCGGCTTCGACATGGCGCCCATCATGAGTTACAGCACCAAGTTCGCGAGCACGTTCTACGGACCGTTCCGCGATGCCGCGGATTCGGCGCCGCAGTTCGGAGACCGGCGCAGTTATCAGCTCGACGTGCGCAATCGCCAGGACGCGCTCGCCTCCAGCCGCCGCTGCGCGGAAGAGGGCGCGGATTTGCTCATGGTCAAGCCCGGCCAGCCTTCGGCGGATTTGATCATGCCGATCAAGGAACAGACCGGGCTGCCATGCGGCGCGTACCAGGTGAGCGGCGAATACACCTCGCTCGTGCTGCTGTCGCGCGAGAAGTTCCTCGATTTCGAAGCCGGGCTCCTCGAGAGCTGGTACAACCTGCGCCGCGCGGGCGCGACGTTCATCATCACGTACGGCGCGCGCCTCGCGAGCGGCATGGGATTGCCCCGCTGATGCGCTACTTCCCGTTGTTCCTCGATCTGGCGGCGAAACCCGTGTTGCTCGTGGGAGGCGGGGACGTTGCCGCGCGCAAGTTCGCGTTGCTCGGCGATGCGGGGGCGAAGATCACCGTCGTTTCGCCGGCGCTCGGCGATGAGCTGGCGACCGAACTGGCGCGCGGTACATTCGCGCACGTGGCGCGCGGGTTCGCGCCCACCGACATCGAAGGCGCCTGGCTGGTCGTTGCCGCGACGGACGATCGCGCGGTGAACGCCGCCGTCGCAGCCGCCGCGAATGCCGCGCGCATTCCTTGCAACGTGGTCGACGACCGCGAACTGTCCAGTTTCATCATGCCCGCGATCATCGACCGCTCGCCGGTGCAGATCGCGGTGTCGACGGGCGGCACCTCGCCCGTCCTCGCGCGGTTGATACGCGAGCGGCTCGAAACCCTGCTCGACGGATCGCTCGGCACGTTGGCCGCGTTCGCGGATCGCTGGCGCGAGGTCGTGAAGCGCAGGTTCGCCGATGTCGGTGCGCGTCGCCGGTTCCTGTCGTGGATGTTGACGGGGCCCGTGGCCGCCTCCTTGCGCGCCGGGCGCGAGGCGAAGGCCGAAGAGCTCACGCGCAGGGCGCTCGAGAACGAAGACGCCGTGCCGCATGGACACGTCGTGCTCGTCGGCGCCGGTCCCGGCAATGCCGGCTTGATGACGTTGCAAGGATTACGCGCGCTGCAGGAAGCCGACGTGATCGTGCACGATCGGCTCGTGTCCGCCGAAGTGCTCGATCTCGCGCGCCGCGATGCGGCCCGCTTCGACGTGGGCAAGTTCGTCGGCGGCGGAGGTGCGACACAGGAAGAAATCAACGAACTGCTCGTCGAACATGCACAGCGTGGCGAATACGTCGTGCGGCTCAAGGGCGGCGATTCGTTCGTGTTCGGTCGGGGAGGCGAGGAGATCGACTTCCTGCGCCAGCATGGTGTGTCGTACGAGGTGATCCCGGGTATCACGGCCGCCATCGCCGCGGGCGCGTATTCCGGCATTCCGCTCACCGACCGTCGCCATGCGCAGGCCGTGCGGTTCCTGACCGGCAACAGCGACGAGCAGCTTGCGCAGTTCAATTTCTCGGATCTCGCGGCCGGCCGCGAGACGCTCGCGTTCTACATGAGCGTCGGCAAGCTCGTGTCGCTGCGCGACAAACTATTGATGTCCGGCGTGCGCGGCGACATGCCCGTCGCGTTCATCGAAAACGCGAGCCGCGGCGAGCAGCGCGTGATCGCGACCACGGTCGAGGCGATGCATCGCGATGCGGTGCAGATGAAGCTCAAGGCGCCGTCGATGCTGATCGTCGGCGGAGTCGCGAAGAGCGCGGCCGAACTGCAGTGGTTTGGTCGTGCCTCCCTCGTGGGTGGGCAGACCGCCTGACCCGCACCAGCGCCACGAGCACGCGTTCGTGGACGACACTGGCAAAGGATTGATGAAGGTGTCAATTGGGGCGGCCGCCCCAAGGCGTGACGCGCGAGGATTCATATGGCGCGCTGAGAAAGGTGGCAGACCCGGTCGCCATTGCACTTGCCGCAATCTGGCTCTTGGTGCCGGCAACACTCGCGACGATCCTGTCGGTCCGAGGTTTTCAGCTGATCGGATCCGAGCCGAACTCGCGTTCGACTCAAGCGCTTGTTGCCCTGTCGATCCTTCCGCTCTTGAGTGTGTTCCTGGGCGTCGCAGTTTCATTCAACCTGTGGGGTGGCAAGTGAGCAGGGCGCGTGCGACGTAAGGTTCTTCAAGACATCGCCAATACGCTCTGTGACATGCTCGCTGGGTGGCGGTGGCGCCATCGGCAGGGATAGTTAGCCGGCCAAGGCTTGCGCGCCGGGGTGGAGTCAAATCAGGGCGCGGCAATCCGCAAACAATGGAGGTGGCAGATGGGATCTGGCTTGGATAGTACTTTCGCCGTTGGCTGGGGAACGCTTTCGCTCATCAATGCG
Source organism: Pseudomonadota bacterium (assembly GCA_023423065.1). Lineage (GTDB taxonomy): Bacteria > Pseudomonadota > Gammaproteobacteria > Steroidobacterales > Steroidobacteraceae > CADEED01. Next base: position 59,424 of record JAFAGC010000015.1, on the reverse strand, counting down.
GGACTCGCACAATCGAAGGGCCGAGGCGGCCTGGCGTGGTGGTTGATCTCGCTGCTGCTCGGCCCGATCGCCACTCTTCTCATCGTCGTCATGGAGCGAGTAGATGCGCCCAGGACGTCGACGGAGTAACGTCGATTCGAAGAGAGTGAGAAACAAGTAGTGAGAGTAACCGCCTTCATTGCCATGGCTCTACTCGCGACGGCATGTGGCTCGGACCGACGCGAAGCGGCTGTGCCTCCGGAATGCACGATGACAATTGACGGCGTGGAACACTTCATCGGTTCCCCGAGCTGTTTCAAGAGATTTCCGGAAAGGAAGATGTCCGGATACTGGGTCGTTGGCTTCGAGTACTCTGTCTATTACGCCGATCGTCCGCAGGCAGTCTGGGAACTTGACCCGAACGCGGTGTGGCTGAGCCTGAGCGAAGGTGCCGGGCAGGCGGCGGCACCGTACCTCGCGGACGGCAAGCCTCACCTGCTGCAGGTAGACTTCGTGGGAATCAATCCTGGTCGGCTCGGAATCTACGGAGTCGGCTTTCGGGATGGCGTGCACATGACCCGTCTGCTTCGCGTCCAGGAGTTGGCCGATGTCGAGTGGCGCCGAGGCGTGGCGCCCGACACGTCGCCGGAGAGGATGCCAACAACGGACAACGGCCCGATCGTGACGGTGTCGAAGGTACTCGAGCCCTCGAGGGATCCGGCCGCGTCCTGGTTGACGAGATGACGGACTTTGAAAATGTCCGGACGGGTGAGCGCATCAGCCTGGGCACCCGGCAATGACGCGAGTGTTATTCGTCTGCTCGCAGAACAAGCTTCGAAGTCCAACCGCGGAGCAGGTGTTCTCGAATCGATCGGGATTCCAAGTTGCATCGGCTGGTACCGATCGAAATTCTGAAGTGCCAGTGTCGCCGGAGCTCATTGAGTGGGCTGAGGTCATCTTCGTGATGGAGCGAACGCACCGCAACAAGCTGACCCAGCAATTCCGGACACATCTCAAGAACAAGCGAATCGTCTGCCTGGACATTCGAGATGAGTATGAATACATGGACCCTGCGCTCATACGATTGCTGGAATTGAAGGCCGGTCCGTTTTTCGACCGCGGCGGAAGCACCGCATGGCATCGCGCTGGCGAGGATGCATAAAGCCAGAACTCAAGATTCGAAGATCGCCGCGAGCCTCGTTCAGCTCGACTATCGGGTGCCGGGATGATTTTACGGAAGATCCTTTCAATCCCAGCTCTCGCCGCCGCGGGTGGCGTGACGCTGTTGTTGGTTTCGCCATGGGTCAATCCATGTATCGGGGCCAATCGCTTCTCAAAATGCGTCGAGCCGATGTCGCCCATGGCGGATCCAGAAAACCCGGAGCTGCTGTGCTATTGGGGCGCTTGCGACGTCTTTCCTTCGCTCCCGGAGAAGATCGCCCGGCTTTCCCTGTTGCTGCTCATACTGCTGATCCCCGCGGTGTTGAGCGCGCGCAATGCCAAAGACGATCGCGCGATACATGCTTTCACAACGCTATTGGCAACGATCGTCGTTGGCTTCCTGCTGACCCTGTTTTTCTATCCTTACGCCTTTGCAGGTAGCTATTAGGCGGAGTGCGTCGTGAATCGTACCTTGGCGATAATCTTCGGCCTCATCCCTGCCGGGATCATGGCGGCAATGGCGCTCGTCGGTCTCGCCTATCTTGATGACTGGCGCTTGCTCCTCGTGCCAGCCGCGGTAGTTGGATTCATCGGGATGGGTTGGGCCATTCTGGATTACTCTCCAGGACGTCGGCCACTGGTGCTGACCATGCTCATCGTTGGCGAACTCGCCATGGGGTGGGGGCTGCTCACGCAGCTTGTCGATCTGGCGAACCCCCACAAGGCGGTCGAATGGAAAGCGCTCTCCATGTGGCTGACATTGGGCCCCTTCGTCGTAGGGCTCACATACATCTGGCAAGCCCTGCTGCGGCGGCCGCCCGCTCTTTCCCAAGATTCGACCTGACGCGAGCTACTGAAGTGGGACTGGATATCGTTGAGCTGTTTTTCGCCGTCGAGAAGGAATTCGGGCTCGAAATCCCCGACTCGGCCGCGGAAAAGATGGAGACCGTGGGCGACCTGCACTCATTCCTCGTTTCCGAGCTCAGGCGGCTCGGACGGGCGGACATCGATGAGGCGCGTACGTTCGAGCGCCTGCGCGAGATCGTGTGTTGCCAACTCGGTGTGAAGCCGGAGGACGTAGCAGCAGCGTCGAGCTTCGTTCTGGATCTGCGAGCCGACTGATGCGCATCCATCACATCGAAGGGCTCATCGAATTCGGCGGGAGCGACGCATGCATCGCGTGATACTTGGCATCTTCGCGCTCATGCTCGGATTGCTCGCGGTGGCGGCGAGCGGTATCGGTCTCTTTCGCACAGAAGATATGGTGGAGCTGGCGGCCAAGTCCGGCGCGGATCCGGTGGTTTGGTCCAGCCACTGGCGAACATCGCTGCTCGCCTACCTGGCCGTTGGATTGCTCGTGCTCGCGGGCGGTGGTTTGATTTTGCGAGGTGTTGCCTCGGGTACGCTTCTGGTTGGCGGAAGCGTGCTCTTCGCGGCGATGATCCCCTGGATCTCGCGTGCGACGGGCTATTCCCGGTTCGACTTCGAGAAGGCCAACATCGTCGAGACGGTCTTGCTGATCTCTCTCGCAGGGTTCATGTGGGCAATGTATATCAACCGTTCCCGGTGGGCGGGCGAGACGAGTTGAATGCCGCGCGGCCAAAGCCTGTGACACGAGAGACCTGGAATGCAGGTGCCGAATACGATCATGCTGTCGCGGCACGACTTCGGGCAGTGCTTGCCGCCATGGGGTACGAGTCGCGAGAGGAGCGATGGGGGCTTGGTGGATCCCAGGAAATTACGCGCATGGAATTGTCCGGGCCACGCGGCAGAATCGAAGTCGAAGCCGAGACCTACGTAGGCATCACTGTGAGCGGGGACGCCGATGCGATCGCCGAGATCCGCAGCGCCATGATCAAAGGCCTGCCAGTGTGACGATGCCGACGCAAACCGACGAGCCGAAAGCCTGACTACTGCAACACCGACTGGCGACACATGCAAAGCCGAAAACTCTTCACCGTCGCATTGTTCCTGGCATCTCCCGCTTTCGCGTGCAGCATCGCGCCGAGTTACATGCCTTTCGAGCAGATACCGGAATCGGCTTCTTCATCCGTCTTCACGCCGCCGCCAAAAATCAGTGTGGACAGCATTCGCCGAGGTCACGCTGGCGATGTCGGCATGTGCGCGGATATCGGGTTCCTGTCCCTGACGGTGCCGTCGGAAACCGCCGGATTCAGATTCGAACTGGTCGAGGGAAACCTGCCTGTCAGATTTCCGCAAGGCTTCATCAAGCCTAGGAAGCCGGGCGTCCTTGGATTCATCTGGAGCGACGGGAACACCGATGCGCAGGAGCCTATCCACGCGATCGTCAAGGTAACCGCGGTGTCGAGTGCCGGTGTCATGAGCGAACCGCTACTGCTGAAAATCGACCATCCGGGCGTTGCCCCGGGCCGATGACTTCTCGCGGTCAATTGACGCCATGAACCGAACGGTCATCGCCCGCGCCGTCTCTATTGTGGGCCATCCCGTCGTGCTTCTCTTCGCGGCGTCGCTGATTGCCGCAACCTCGAGCGGTGCATCAGCGCAGCAGCTGTGGCTCATCGCCGGAACCATGATGGTTCTCAGTGCCCTGGCGCTCGGTTACAGCTGGTTCCAGGTGCGGGCAGGCCGCTGGGCCCACATCGATGCCAGCGTTCGGGAAGAGCGCAAGTCATTGAACGTGGTCCTGGCGGCGGCGCTGCTTCTGAGCGCGTTGCTGCTGTGGTTCTCGAACGAGCAGCCCGCGTTGCCGCTCGCATTGGCGTTGTGCGCTGCGTTGGTCATCGCGGCATTGCTCACGGGTCGCTGGGTGAAAGTGTCGCTTCACACGGCATTTGCTACATTTGCGACGATGCTCGTGTGGTCCATCAAGCCCGCGTTCATCGTGGGACTCGTGACGACGGCTGCCGTCATCTGGTCTCGCCTGGTTCTCCGCCGGCACGTCGTGGCGGATATCGCGGCGGGATTGTTGTTAGGCGCCGCCGCAGGCGTGGGATTCAACTACACCTCGATATAGCCGGCCATGACAGTCATGCGAATGGACAACGTCGGCATCGTGGTGGAGAACCTCGACGTCGCCGTCGACTTCTTCACCGAGCTTGGGCTGGCTCTCGAAGGACGCATGCTCATCGAAGGCGAGTGGTCGGGCCGCGTCACGGGAGTGCACGGCCAACGCGTCGAGGTCGCCATGATGCGTACGCCCGATGGCCACGGCCGAGTCGAGCTCTCTCGCTTCCTCGCGCCCCCGATTGCGTCCGATCATCGCAACGCGCCGGTGAACTCCTTGGGATACCTGCGCGTGATGTTCGCCGTCGATGACCTCGACGACACGCTCGCACGGCTGGCAAAGTGGGGCGCGACGGTGGTCGATGAAGTCGTCAACTACGAAAACATCTACCGGCTCTGTTATGTCCGGGGTCCCGAGGGGATCCTCATCGGACTCGCGCAGCAGCTCCGGCAGCAAGACACGCGCGAAGACGCCATGAAACGCGGGACATGAAATACAACCAACTACCGAGGTCAGTGTGATGGCGGCCAGCAAAACTACGACGCAAACGCCGGAGGCCCAGCTCCAATCCATCATCGACAAGCTCGATCCGGCCATTCAGAAGCTGGCCAAATCGGTCCGCGCGGCCCTGCGCAAACTCTTCCCGACGGCGCATGAACTGGCGTACGACTATCCAGGCTCCCTCGTCATCGCCTATTCGCCGAGCGATCGCGGAATCGAAGGCATCGTCTCGTTCGCCGCGCGCAACACGGGCGTGGATTTGTATTTCAACCAGGGGCCGAAATTGCCGGATCCGAAGAAACTCCTGAAGGGATCCGGTAAACAGACCCGTTTCATTTCGCTGGAATCGGCGAGCAAGTTGTCGCATCCGGATGTGAAGGCGTTCATCGCTTCGACCATCGAGCTGTCGAGCGTTCCGTTGCCAGCGAAGGGCAAGGGCACCCTCATCATAAAGTCGAACAAGACTGCGACCGCGAAGAAGAGGCCGCGCCGCAAGAGCTGAATCCCATGAGTGCGGAAACCAAGGTATTGGCGGATTTTTTCTCCGCGATCAATCGCTTCGACATGCAGGCGATCTTCAGGGATTTCGATCCGGACATCTTGCGCGTCGAGCCCGAGGGACATGCGACTTCCGGCATTTATCGCGGCGTTGCCGACGTGCGGGCGCATATCGGTAAAGGTCGCGAAACGTGGGCCGAAGGAAGTTGCGATCCCGAGAAGTTCCTGCAGAACGGCGAGAAGGTCGTCGTCTACCTGCACGCGAGGGTTCGCAAGAACGGCTCGACGGAGTGGATGGGCGGACGGTTTGCCGACGGCTTCGTGATTCGCGATGGAAGGATCGTCGAGTACCGTACTTTCTGGGAGCGGATGGAAGCTCTGGAGTGGGCGGGGATCGTGGATCCGGAGCTCGAAGCCAAGACCGGTTAGAAGGACGCCGCGTCTGGATGCAACGCTCCAACCCGTGCGCTCCGAGCTGCTCGAAATGGCGGCGGAGGACCTGCGCGTGCGGGAGGAACTCGCGCAAAGCGGCGAGCTGTTCAGGGGATATCACCCGCGCATGCGCGAGGTCCACGAGCGCAATGCGGCGCGGCTGCGGGCACTCATCGAGTCGCACGGCTGGCCGACGCGTACGCTCGTGGGCGACGATGGCGCGGAAGCCGCGTGGCTCATCCTGCAGCACGCGATAGGCAATCCCTCGCTGCAGCGGCGCGGTCTCGCGTTGATGTGCGAGGCGGCGTCGCGAGATGAAATCCCGCGCGTGCAAGTTGCGATGCTGGAGGATCGGATCCGCGTGAACGAAGGAAAGGACCAGCGATACGGAACTCAATTCGATTGGGACCGAGACGGCCGGATGAGTCCGCTGCCGATCGACGATGCGTCGAATGTCGACCTCCGTCGCTCCGAGGTCGGATTGCCGCCGTTGGCCGAAGACGTTCAGCGCAAGCGTCAGCTGTCGGCGGAATACGGCGAACGCCCACCGCTTGACTGGGAAGCTCGACAGAAGGAAATCCGCGACTGGCGCCGTTCCACGGGCTGGCTGGATGGGGGCTGAAGCGAAGGCGTGAGTTCAGTGGATAGAGGGGTGCGATGGAGCTTCCGGAGTTCTTGACGCAGGCTGGATATCGGCGGATTCCCCTGCAACGCAGCGGTGTCGGGCACTTTCACGCACCGGGATCCCTGCGCGGTCGTCCCGTTTCCGTGCTCGTCGACACCGGGGCGGGCTGTACGCTGGTCAGTCTCGCGCTGGCGCGCGAGCTCGATCTCACACTTGCGCTGCAGCCGGAAAAGGGCGGCGGCGCGGGCAACGTCGAGATGGACGTATACGTTGTGGAGGATGCTCGCCTCGAGCTGGCCGAAGTATCCATACGTCCGAAAATGCTCCTGGCGATGGACCTCTCGCACGTCAATGATGCCCTGACCCAGAAGGGCGAGAGCCCGGTCGAGGCGATCATGGGGGTCGACGTGTTCGAGGAACATGCCGCGGTCATCGACTATGGCAGCGGTTCGCTGTTCCTGAAGAGTTAGCGGTACTATCTAGTCGGACCCGCGGTGGACCGCATCACATTCACTGGAGTTTCCGCGTGACGATGACCCGCATCCTCATGTCCGCGAGCGCATTGACTCTCATGCTGCTCGGGATTCCCTGCGTCTTCTCGCCCGAGATCGTGCTGGCAAGGCTCGGGTCGCCCGGTGCGGGCGCCGAACTGCTGGTCGTGCAGGTGGCCGGCGCCCTCTATTGCGGTTTCGCGGCGATCAACTGGATGGGCCGGGGCAACCTGATCGGCGGCATTTACGGGCGGCCGGTCGCGATGGGCAACCTGCTGCACTTCACCGCCGCGGGGCTCGCGATTGCGAAGGCCGCTCATGCGGGCCAGGTGCCGGCCTGGACCTGGGCGGTGGCGGCTATCTACGCGATCTTTTTCGCCGGATTCGCGTACGTCGTGTTCGGCAACCCATCGCGCGAACCCGCTTCGTCGTGACCGACCACAATCCATATCTGCCGCCGGCGGCGACGGTGGCGGACGATCGTGGCGCGCAGCTGCCACCGAAGCCATGGGCGGTGACGATCACGCAGGTGCTGGCGGTCGCCGCGGCGGCGATGCTCGTCGTGGGCATCACGCGCTACTTCTACGGGATCTGGGAGTGGAGCAAGGTCGGCGTGACGATGATCTGGATGCCCACCAACACCGGCTTTCGCATCGGTTTCCTCGTCGTCCTGTTCGTGATGCTGTTCCAACTACCCAGGCGCTCGCAGCTCGGGCGCTGGTGCGGCGTGGCTCTCTACTCGTTTTTCCTCGGCGCGTTGATCTGGCTCGTGATCACGACCTACCTGGCACTGGAGGACAAGTCCCAGCTACCGAGCCTCATCCTGAGCTTTCTCCTCTGTTTCGTACCCGCCGTCTGGCTGCTCCATGCCTTTGCTTTCTCGAGGAAAGCGAGGGCCTACTTCGGGACACCTGCCCGCAACTGAGGCGCGGGGGTTCACCCCCTGCACCGGACTGAGGCAACCCATCCGATCCAGGGCCCCGGCTGCGGAGCTCCCCCCGCCGGCGTTCGTGGCATGGACGTTGCTTAACAAGGTCATTGCTATCGGAACGAGGGCCAGATTCAGCAATGTCCACGCGAATTATTGTCGTCGGCCACGGAATGGTCGGGCAGCGGTTTCTCGAATCGCTGACCCAGGATTCATCCAGGGATTTGTCGATCACGATGCTCGCGGAAGAACCGCGGCTCGCGTACGACCGCGTCAATCTCTCCAAATTCTTCTCCGGTTCGAGCGCCGATGACCTGACGCTCACGACGCGCGAATTCTTCGACAAGAACGGCATCGAGCTGCACTCGGGCGACCCGGTCGTCTCGATCGATCGCGCGGGCAAACGCGTCACGACGAAAAGCGGCGCGGAATACGAATACGATGTCCTGGTACTCGCGACCGGTTCGTATCCTTTCGTTCCGCCGATTCCGGGACGCGATCGTCCCGGCGTTTTCGTGTATCGCACGATCGAAGACCTCGAGGCGATCGGCGAATCCGGCAAGAATTCCACGCGCGGTGTCGTGATCGGCGGTGGTTTGCTGGGTCTCGAAGCCGCGAAGGCGCTCAAGGACCTCGGCCTCACTACCCACGTCGTTGAATTCGCCCCGCGACTCATGGCCGTGCAGGTGGACGAGGGCGGCGGCGGCCTGCTGCGTTCGCGCATCGAAGGCCTCGGTGTCGCGGTCCACACCGGCAAGAACACCACGCGCATCGACGACGGCGAATCCGCGCGTCATCGCATGCATTTCGCCGACGGCGGCTCGCTGGAAACCGACATCGTCGTGATCTCCGCGGGCATCCGCCCGCGCGACGAGCTCGCGCGCAACTGCGGGCTCGAAGTCGCGCCGCGCGGCGGCATCGTGATCGATGGCGACTGCCGCACTTCCGATGAGTCCATCTTCGCGATCGGCGAGTGCGCTGCGTTCGACGGGAAGATATTCGGCCTGGTCGCGCCGGGCTACCAGATGGCGCGTATCGCGGCCTCGCGCATCCTCGGCACCGGGGGAGAAACCTTCGCCGGCGCCGACATGAGCACCAAGCTCAAGCTGCTCGGCGTCGAAGTCGGCTCGATCGGTGATGCGCACGCAGCGACCCCAGGCGCGCGCGTCTACTCGTTCTTCGACCAGCGCAAGGAGGTCTACAAGAAGCTGGTCGTCGACGCCGAGTGCAAGAAGCTGCTCGGCGCGGTGCTGGTCGGCGACACGTCCGACTACTCGATGTGGCACCAGACGATGAGCAACGCCATGGCGTTGCCCGAGAATCCCGAGACTCTGCTGTTTCCGGCGGCCGCGGCCAGCGCGGGTGCACCCCCGACCAACGCCCTGGCCGCGCTGCCGGCTTCTGCGCAAGTGTGTTCCTGCAACAACGTTTCGAAGGGCGGCATCTGCGCCGCCATCGAAGCCGGTTGCACGACCGTCGGCGCGCTCAAGACGAAGACCAAGGCGGGCACCTCCTGCGGCGGATGTACGCCGCTCGTCACCCAACTACTCAACGCCGAGCTCAAGAAGCGCGGCGTGAGCGTAAACGTGTCGATGTGCGAGCATTTTCCGTACACGCGCCAGCAGCTTTTCCACCTGGTGCGGGTCGGGGAGATCAAGACCTTCGACGACTTGATCGCCAGACACGGCAAGGGCCTCGGCTGCGACATCTGCAAACCCGCGGTCGCGTCGATCCTCGCCTCGTGCTGGAACGAGTTCGTGCTCAAGAAGCGCAACGCTCCGCTGCAGGACACGAACGACTACTACCTCGCGAACATGCAGAAGGACGGCACGTATTCCGTGGTGCCGCGCGTACCGGGTGGTGAGATCACGCCGGACGGACTCATCGTCATCGGCCAGATCGCGAAGAAGTACGGCCTCTATACCAAGATCACGGGCGGCCAGCGCATCGACATGTTCGGCGCGCAAGTGCACCAGTTGCCCGAGATCTGGCGCGAGCTCATCGACGCCGGCTTCGAATCCGGCCACGCGTACGGCAAGGCGCTGCGCACGGTGAAGAGCTGCGTCGGCTCCACGTGGTGCCGATACGGCGTGCAGGATTCGGTCGGTCTCGCGATCGATCTCGAGAATCGCTACAAGGGTCTGCGCGCGCCGCACAAGATCAAGTTCGCCGTCTCGGGCTGCACGCGCGAATGCGCGGAGGCGCAGGGCAAGGATGTCGGCGTCATCGCCACCGAAGGCGGCTGGAATCTCTACGTCTCGGGCAACGGCGGCATGAAGCCGCGCCACGCCGACCTGCTGGCGCGCGATCTCGACACCGCGACGCTCATCAAATACATCGACCGTTACCTGATGTTCTACGTGCGCACGGCGGATCGCCTGCAACGCACGTCGACCTGGCTCGAGAACCTCGAGGGCGGCATCGACTATGTGCGCAAGGTAGTTTGCGAGGACTCGCTCGGCATCGCCGCCGAGCTCGAAGCCGACATGGCGCGCGTGATCGGCACGTACGCGTGCGAATGGAAGGTTGCGATCGAGGATCCGCAGACGCTCAAGCGTTTCCGGCATTTCGTGAATGCCGAGGAAACCGACAAGAACGTGCTGTTCGTCGAGGAGCGCGGGCAGATCCGCCCGGCGACCGCCGAAGAACGAGCGAAGCTCGCCGAGACCGGGGTCGCGGCATGAGCAACTGGCAGAATGTTTGTTCCATTGACGAGCTGATCGACGGAACCGGAGTCTGCGCGCTCGTGTCCGGGCGGCAGATCGCGGTGTTCCTGGTGGAAGGCAAGGCTTACGCGCTCGACAACTTCGATCCGGCGAGCCGCGCGAACGTGTTGTCGCGCGGCCTGACCGGCGACCTGCAGAACGAGCGCGTCGTCGCGTCGCCTATCTACAAGCATCACTACTCGCTGGCCTCGGGGCGCTGCATCGAGGACCCGACGTTCAGCGTCACGGCCTACGCCACGCGCATCTCCGATGGATTCGTGCAGATCGAGGCGCCGCGCCCGGCGGCGCGCCGCACGCGGCTCGTGGTCGCGGGCAACGGCATGGCCGGCATGCGCACCGTCGAGGAACTGCTCAAGCTCGGCGTCGCGGATCGCTTCCAGATCACGGTGTTCGGCGCCGAGCCGCGCGGCAACTACAACCGCATCCTGCTCTCGCCGGTGCTCTCGGGCGAACAGCAGGCCGACGACATCATGCTGCACCGGCCCACGTGGTACACGCGCCGCGGCATCACGCTGCACTCAGGCGATCCGATCGTCGAGATCGACCGCAAGCGCCGCACGGTACGGTCGAAGCACGGCAAGGTCGCGCAATACGACCGTCTGCTGATCGCCACGGGCTCGGATCCCATCGTGTTGCCGCTGCCCGGCAAGGATCTGCCCGGCGTGGTCACGTTCCGCGATCTCGACGACGTGAACCGCATGCTCGAGCGTTCGGGCGCGGACCGCCGCGCCGTCGTCATCGGCGGCGGGTTGTTGGGGCTCGAAGCCGCGCATGGCCTCTCGCTGCGCGGCATGCACGTCACGGTGGTTCACCTGCTCGACACGCTCATGGAACGGCAGCTCGACGGCCAGGCGGGTGCGCTGCTCAAGTCCGCGCTCGAGAAGCGCGGCATCGAGTTCCGCATGTCGGCGAAGACCCAGGAAATCGTGGGTACGGATCGCGTGACAGGTGTGAAATTCTCGGATGGGACGGCAGTGAATGCCGACCTCGTCGTCATGGCGGTGGGTGTGCGCCCGAACATGGAGCTGGCCAAGCGCGCCCATCTTGCATGCGACCGTGGCATCCTCGTGGACGACACGCTGCAGACCTACGACCCGGCCATCTACGCGGTGGGCGAGTGCGTGCAGCATCGCCGCCAGACGTTCGGTCTCGTCGCACCGTTGTGGGAGCAGGCGCGCATCTGCGCGCAGCACATCGCCGAGATCGGGGTGTCGCGTTTCTCCGGCGCGATCAACGCCACGCAGCTCAAGGTCTCCGGCATCGAAGTGTTCTCCGCGGGCGATTTCTCGGAGAAGGCGAATCGCGAATCGCTGGTCCTCTCCGACAAGCGCCGTGGCGTCTACAAGCGCATCGTGCTCGAAGGCAACAAGGTGTGCGGCGCGGTGCTGTTCGGCGATACGCGCGAGGCGAGCCGGCTGCGCGAGCTGATCGCGGATGGCACGGACGTCGGGCCGATCCGCGATTCGTTGCTGTTCGACACTTCGGCAGCCGCTTGAGGACAGTGGAAGCACCAGGACCCACACGCACCACCTGTCCCTACTGCGGCGTGGGCTGCGGCGTGCTGGCGACGCCGCGTCGCGGCGCCGTCGATGTCCGCGGCGATCCCGCGCACCCGGCCAATCGCGGCAGGTTGTGCGTGAAGGGCAGTGCGCTGGGCGAGACCGTCGGCCTCGACGACCGGCTGCTGCACCCGATGGTCTACGGCGCGCGCGCGTCGTGGGACGCGGCTATCTACACGGTCGCGAATGCCTTCGCCCGGACCATCGAGCGCCACGGGCCCGAATCCGTCGCGTTCTACGTCTCGGGACAGCTGCTCACCGAGGACTATTACGTCGCGAACAAGCTCATGAAGGGCTACATCGGCGCGGCGAACATCGACACGAACTCGCGGCTGTGCATGGCGTCCGCGGTCGCGGGCCACAAGCGCGCGTTCGGCGAGGATGTGGTGCCGGTGAGTTACGAGGATCTCGAACACACGGACCTCGTCGTGCTGGTCGGCTCGAACACGGCGTGGTGCCATCCGATCCTGCTGCAGCGAATGATCGCGGCGCGCGAGGCCCGGCCGGACATGAAGATCGTCGCACTCGATCCGCGCCGCACGGCGACGACGAAGCTGTCCGATCTGCACCTGCCGCTCGCCGCCGGCACGGACGTGCATCTGTTCAATGGCCTATTGGTTTGGCTCGCGGATAACGGTCATCTCGATCGCGAATACATCGCGGTGCACACGAACGGGTTCGACGAGACGCTCGCGGCCGCGCGCGCGGGTGGTGGATCGCTCGAGGACGCGGCGCGCGCATGCGGGCTCGAGGTCTCGCTGGTCGAGCAGTTCTTCAAACTATTCGCCGAAACCCCGGCGGTCATCACCGCGTTCTCGCAGGGCGTGAATCAGAGCTCCGCGGGGACCGACAAGGTCAATGCGATCATCAACTGTCACCTCGCCACGGGCCGGATCGGCAAGCCGGGCGCGGGACCGTTCTCGGTCACGGGTCAGCCCAACGCGATGGGCGGGCGCGAAGTCGGCGGCTTCGTGAACACGCTCGCCGCACACGTCGATCTGCATGACGAGCCGGGCAGGGCGGCCGTGCAGCAGTTCTGGGACAGCCCGACGATCGCCACGAAGCAGGGGCCGAAGGCCGTCGAGATGTTCGACCAGATCCACGCCGGCAAGATAAAGGCGGTGTGGATCATGGCGACGAACCCGGTAGTCAGCCTTCCCGAGGCCGACAAGGTGCGCGAGGCGCTGGGGCGCTGCGAGTTCGTCGCCGTATCCGACGTGATGGGCAACACCGACACGGCGCAGTTCGCGCACGTGCTGCTACCCGCGCTCGCCTGGGGCGAGAAGGACGGCATGGTCACCAATTCCGATCGCACGATCTCGCGGCAGCGTCCGTTCCTGCCCGCGCCCGGCGAGGCACGCGCGGACTGGCGCATCGTCTGCGACGTCGCGAAAGCGATGGGATTCTCAGGATTCGATTTCGCGACACCGCACGAAGTGTTCCGCGAACACGTGCGTCTCACGACTTGCGCGAACGACGGCAGGCGGGCGCTGAACCTCGGCGCGTGGGCGGACATCACCGCGGAAGAATTCGAGCAGTGGCAGCCGGCCGCCTGGCCGATGGCAGCATCACGCGAGTCGACGCGCGGACCGATGTTCGCGGACGGCAAGTTTCTGCACCCCGATGGCCGCGCGCGTTTCGTCGCGCTGACGCCGCGGATGCCGGGCAACGCGCCGAGCGTCGAGTATCCGCTGGTGCTCAACACCGGGCGCGTGCGCGATCACTGGCACACGATGACGCGCACCGGAAAATCGGCGCGTCTCTCCGCGCACATCGCCGAGCCGTACGTCGAGATCAACACCGAGGACGCGCTGCGCTACGCGGTGCGTGGCGGCGAGCTCGCCACGCTGCGTTCCGACTGGGGCTCGATGGTCGTGCGCGTGCGCGCCGGGGCCGACGTTCCCTCCGGCATGGTGTTCGCGCCCATCCACTGGAATCGCGCGTTCGCCTCCGACGCGCGCGTCGGCGCGTTGACGAATCCCGTGGTCGATCCGGTCTCGGGCGAACCGGAGCTCAAGCACACGCCGGTCGCGATCGAACACTTCGAAGCGGAGTGGTTTGGCGTGATGCTCACGCGCAGCTCGCGTCCACCGCCGGTGACGCAGTGGTGGACGAAAGTGCAGGGCGAGAAGTTCGTGCGCTACGAGCTCGCCGGCAATCACCCACGCAATTGGTCGATCGAGGCGCGACGCCTGCTCGGCGTTCCGGCCGACGGTGAGGTCTCCAACGTCGACTGGATCGAATACCACGAGCCGAAGCGGCACGTGTACCGCGCGGCATGGTTCGTCGACGACCGGCTGGAAGCCTGCATCTACTTCGATCGCCGGCCGTCGCTGCCGGAGCGCGGCTGGCTTGCGCGCCTGTTCGGCGGCCGCAAGCTCGATTCAAACGCGCGCGCGGCGATCCTCGCCGGCCGTGCGATCGAAGGAGCGGACCAGGGCCCGCTGGTGTGTTCGTGTTTCGGCATCGGCCGCAATCCGATCGCCGCCTGCGCGCGCGAACTCGGCGCGGCCGCGACGGCGGCCGAAATCGGCAAGCGCCTGAAGTGCGGCACCAACTGCGGCTCGTGCGTCGCGGAGATCCAGGGCATCATCGCCGAGACGACGAAGAAGTCCGAAATGGGGACATTCCTCGTTTCCTAGCAAAAGGGGTCAGGCCTGGGCGGCCGCGGCGCACCCTTTCACTCGTCTTCCGCGCCCTGACCCCTCACGACGGCGTCGATCTCCTCGTCCGTGATGCCGAATTGCGCTTCTTCCGCCTGGTCGAGCCCGTCGCCGAGGCCCGCTTCCTCGGCATTGACGACGCGGTCGGGCGCCAGGTCTTCGTCCGCGAAATCGTTCGAGTCCTGTTCGACGTCGAGACGCTCGCCCGTGCCGAAGCGGTCGCTGGTGCTGTCGGTGCCGCGGATGCCGACCATGTCCGCGCCCGTATCCGAGCTGTCACTGGGGCCGAGCGAACGGATGTCGTGCCCCTTGAGGACTTCCTCGTCCTGGTCCGGTACGCGCGCGGGATTGGGTCTGCGTTTGGCGGTCATGGCTGTTTCCTCGGGTGATTCCCGTTCGAGCGCGCGGAAGTCCTTCGGTGCCCGAATGTTGGATTCATCGCGCGTAGGACGAAGCGCCGGCCGACGCTGAATAAATCAGACGAATTGGGGTATCTTCGCGCGTCCGGATCGCCCAGAACGCGGCCGGCAGGCTCGATACACAGACTCATATGAGCCGATGAAAATCAGGGACACACCTGTTTATTGACGACACGCGGCGGTTATCGTCGCGAACAAAGGGGAGGGGCGCCGTGACCGATCGCAGAGAGTTCCTGCAACAAACCATTGCGGCCGGCGCACTCGCCGCGGCGGCCGCATCGCCGGGCGCGTTCGCGCGCAAGGCCCGGTTGCCGCGCACGTTCAAGCTCAAGTACGCGCCGCACTTCGGCATGTTCAAGGCGCACGCGGGCGACGACCTCGTCGCGCAACTCGAGTTCATGGCGGCTCAGGGATTCCGCGCGCTCGAGGACAACGGCCTCATGGGCCGCCCCGTCGACGTGCAGGAGAAGATAGGCGCGACGCTCGCGCGGCTGGGCATGACGATGGGCGTGTTCGTCATCGACGGCGGCGACAACTGGAAGACGTCGCTCGCGACCGGCAAGCCGGAATTCCGCGAGAAGTTTCTCGAGACCTGCCGCAAGGCGGTGGACGTCGCCAAACGAGTGAACGCGCGTTGGGCCACGGTGGTGCCCGGCTACTTCGAGCGCAAGCTGCCGATCGGCATCCAGACCGGCCACGTCATCGACACGCTGCGCGCCGGCGCGGAAATCCTCGCGCCTCACGATCTCACGATGGTGCTCGAGCCGCTGTCCGACAATCCGGACCTGTTCCTGCGAACGTCGGACCAGGCGTATGCGATATGCCGCGCGGTAGATAGTCCCGCGTGCAAGATCCTCTACGACATGTACCACATGCAGCGCAATGAGGGCGACATCATCGCGCACATCGATCACGCGTGGAGCGAGATCGCGTATTTCCAGATAGGCGACAACCCGGGCCGCAAGGAGCCAGGCACGGGCGAGATGAACTACCGCAATCTCTTCAAACACATCAGCTCGAAGGGATTCGACGGCATCTTCGGCATGGAGCACGGTAACGCGCGGCCCGGCAAGGAAGGCGAGCAGGCGCTCATCGACGCGTACGTCGCGGCCGACAGTTTCTAGGAGTCCTCGCATGAAAACCTCACTGCGCGCGAAGAGCGCGTTGCTCGTCCTTGCCGCCGTTTCGGCCAGCCTGACCGTGGCCGCCACGCCGCCGGCGACTCCCGCCGACCCGGCGCCACGCATCGTGCCGCTCGAGATCTTCACGGTGCCGGACGGGCTCGAAGTCACGGTGTGGGCGCAATCGCCGATGCTGAAGAACCCCACCAACATCGACATCGACGCGCAGGGCCGCATCTGGGTGACGGAGGGTGTGAACTACCGCCGCCACAAGGACCGCGATCCGAAGGGCGATCGCGTGGTCATCCTCGAAGACACCGACGGCGACGGCCGCGCGGATTCATCGAGTGTGTTCGTGCAGGAGCCGATGCTGGTCGCGCCGCTCGGAATCGCGGTGCTCGACAACAAGATCATCGTCTCGAACGCGCCCGATCTCATCGTCTACACGGACGTGAACCGCGACCGCAAGTTCGATCCCGCGGTGGACAAGCGCGATGTGCTGCTCACCGGTTTCGACGGCCGCAATCACGATCACGCGTTGCACTCGGTGACGTTCGGGCCGGATGGTCGCTGGTACTTCAGCCAGGGCAACGCGGGTGCGTTCTTCACGGATCGCGGCGGAAAAACGTTCCGCATCGGCAGCGCCTACGACCCGGTGCCGGACGGCGGGGCGCAGCCCGTGTACGGGCCGCGGCCGTCTTCCTACGCGGGGGCGCGCAGCGACGACGGTCACGTGTACGTGGGCGGTTTCTCCGCGCGCATGCAACCCGACGGCACCGGCGTCGAGATCCTCGGCTTCAATTTCCGCAACAGCTACGAACAGACGGTCACGAGCTTCGGCGACATCTTCCACAACGACAACGACGATCCGCCGGCCTGCCGGACTACCTACCTGATGGAATACGGCAACCTCGGCTGGTTCTCGCGCGACGGCAAGCGCTTCTGGGGCGCGGACCGCCGGCCCGGGCAATCGATCCCGACGGCCGAGTGGCGCCAGGACGATCCCGGCGTGATTCCCGCGGGTGACGTGTATGGCGGCGGCGCGCCGACCGGCATCGTGTTCAACGAAGGCGATGGACTCGGCAGGAAATATCGCGGGCTGCTGATGTCGGCCGAGGCCGCGCGCAACACGATCTTCGGCTACCTGCCGAAGGCGGAGGGCGCGGGTTACCGGCTCGATCGATTCGACTTCCTGACCAGCAACAAGGCGCAGGCCTTCGCGGGCACGGATTTCAAGGGCGGCAAGGTCAACGAGGAGATCCAGACCTTCTTCCGGCCGTCGGACGTCGCGGTCGGTCCGGACGGGGCCATCTACGTCGCGGACTGGTTCGATCCGCGCGTCGGCGGTCACGACGACAAGGACGACACGACGTCTGGGGCTATCTACCGCATCGCGCCGAAGGGCTTCGAGCCGCGGATCCCGCAGTTCGATGCGTCGACGCTCGAAGGGCAGGTGACCGCACTGCGCAGCACCGCGGTCAACGTGCGCAAACTCGGGTTCGACGGGCTCGCGGCGCGCGGCGCCGGGGCGTTGCCGGCGGTGACGAAACTGCTCGACGACGAGAATCCGTACATCCGGGCGCGCGCCGTGTGGCTGCTCCCGCGGCTCGGTCCCGAAGGCATCGCAAAGGTCGAAGGATTGCTGGCCGGCAACGACGCGATGCTGCGTGTCACCGCATACCGCGCGCTGCGCCAGGTCGGCCGCGCGCAGGCACATGCGGCGAAACTCGCGCGCGATCCTTCGCCCGCCGTGCGGCGTGAAGTCGCGCTGTCGCAGCGCGACGTGCCGTTCGACGCGTCCCGAGACATCCTGCTGGCGCTGGCCGCCGGGTACGACGGCGTCGATCGCAGCTATCTCGAAGCCTGGGGCATCGGCGCGACCAACAAGGAAGCGGACTTGTATGCCGCGCTCGCGTCTTCCGCGCCCGGCGCGGATGCCACCGCGTGGCCGCGCAAATATTCGGATCTCGTGTGGCGCCTCACCCCGGCGGCGGCCGTGAGTGCATTCTCAGCGCGCGCCCGGGCGGCTTCGCTGCCGGCGAGCGAGCGCACGAAGGCGATCACGGCGCTCGGTTTCATTCCCGCCAACGAGTCGGCGGCGGCGCTGCTCGACATCGCGCAGCAGGGCGGCCGCGATCTGCGCGAGAACCCGGCATTGTGGTGGCTGCTCAACTACAAGAGTTCACGCTGGGCGGACGCCGGCGTCGATGCCGAGCTGAAGCGTCGCGGTCTGTTCGACCCGGATACCGTGGCGGTCAATGAAGTCACCGTGCCCGCGCCCGCGCAAACCGGAACGCTGCCCTCGGTCGCGGAGATCGCCAAACTACGCGGCGACGCCAAACGCGGCGCCACCGCGGCGGCCGCCTGCATCATGTGCCATCGCATCAACGGCCAGGGCGTGGACTACGGACCCGCGATCGAAGGATTCGCGAGCCGGCAGACGAAGGACGTCGTGATCACCGCGATCGTCAATCCTTCGAACGACATCGCGCATGGCTTCGACGGGACGGAAGTCACGCTCGTCGACGGCCGGAAGATTCACGGCCTCGTGTTGAGCGGCGGCAATCCGCTCATCATCCAGAGCACCGGCGGCGTCACGCAATTGATCCCCGCAAGCATGGTCAAGGAGCGCAAGCGCCTCGGACGTTCGCTGATGCTCGGCGCCGAGCAGTTAGGCCTGACCGCACAACAGGTAGCCGACATCGCCGCCTTCCTGAAGTAATGGGGACATTCCTCATTTCCTGGCAAATTGGGACAGACCTGATCCGTCGCGCGGCGACTGCGAGTGAGGCCTGTCCCCGTTTGCTAGGAAACAGGGAATGTCCCCATTAAGCGAGGCCGGACAGATCCTTGTCTTTCTTCGCCTGCAGCGTCTCGCTGAGGGCGACGACCAGCGGCTTCATGAACCACGAATGTTCGGGGCTCGAGGCGACTTCGAAGCCCGCGGTGCGGATCGCTTCGGCGACGATGGGTCCCACCGCCGCGATCTTCGTGCGCGCCAGGGCGCGCTTCACGAGCTGAGCCGGCTGTTGCGTCACGAGCCGCTCGATCTGCAGCTTGCTCGTGAACGCGATCGCATCCACTTCGCCGTTCGCCATGCGCTCGAGCAGTGACTTCACCGTCGCATCGTCCGCGGCATTGCCGTAGACATACGGCGCGACGGTCGTGACCTCGGCGCCGCGCTCCCGCAGGAACGTGGTGAGTGGAATGTTCGGATCGTTGCCGTAGAGCTGCACGGCCACCTTGCGGCCCGCGAGATCGAGCGGCCTCAGCGCCGCGATCACGCCCTCGGTCGTCGGCGCCGTCGCTTCGATGACCGGCTTGAGCCCGAGTTGCCGCAACACGCGAGCGGGCTTCGGTCCACGCGTGATCGTGCGCGTCTTGGCGAGGCCCGCGAGAAACCGCTCCTGCAACGCCGGATCGTGCTTGTTGATGCACGAGAGGATGCGCGTCAGCCCCTCGCCCGTGATCAGGATGAAGTCGTCGAATCCGCCGTCGGCGATCCGCACCGCGAACGCGAGCACCGCCGCGCTGTGCGGCGTGTCGTAGATGGACACGAGCGGGCAGCGCAGCACCTCGGCGCCGCGCCGTTCGAGCAATCCGCTGAATACTTCGAGCTCGCGCATCTCCGGTACGGCGATGCGCTTGCCCTTCAGGTTCCAATCGATCTGTGTCGGACGATTCATGGGTGGTGAGCCCATTGTCACATTAGATGCGCGCGCCCGCGATGCCGACAGCGCCCCAGGTCGTGCGCCAGCGGTGCTTGATGCTCGTGAGCCCGATCAGCGCCAGCAGCGCGAGCGACGCGAACATGAGAAGCCCCGCCTGGTAGTGGCCCGTGAGCTGCTTCGACAAGCCGAGGCTCGACGCGAGAAAGAACCCGCCGACCCCGCCGGTCATGCCGACGAGGCCGGTCATCACGCCGATCTCGTGCCGGAAGCGCTGCGGCACCAGCTGGAACACCGAACCGTTGCCCATGCCGAACGCGAGCATGCCGCCCGCGAACAGCGCGAGCGCCGCGTAGACACTCGTCGGCCGGAAGCTCACGGCGATCAGGGCGAGCGCCGCGAGGAAGTACATGAGGCTCAGCGTCTTGATACCGCCGATGCGATCGGCGAGCGCGCCGCCGATCGGACGCACCAGCGATCCGACGAACACGCAGCCGGCCGTGAAGTATCCGGCCTTGACCGCATCGAGGCCGTAGTCCGTGTTGAAGTAGATGGCCAGCGACGAGGCGAGACCGACGAACCCGCCGAACGTCACGGCGTAGAAAAACATGAACCACCACGCGTCGCTCATGCGCAACACCGCGAGGTATTCGCGGAATTTCTTGGGCGGCGGAGTCGTGGGGCTGTCCTTCGCGGCGAAAAGATAGACGACGAACGCGACGGCGAGCGGAATCACGGCGAGGCCGAGCACGTTGTTCCATCCGACCAGCACCGCGAGTCCGGGCGCGAACAGCGATGCGAACACCGTGCCTGAATTGCCCGCGCCCGCGATGCCGAGCGCGATGCCCTGGTACTGCGGCGGATACCACCGCGAAGCCAGCGGCAGCGCGACGGCGAACGACGCGCCCGCGACGCCGAGGATGAGCCCGAGCGTGAGCGTACCGGTATAGCTTTCGATCCCGATCAGCCACACGAGCGACAATCCCGCGATGACGATGACCTGCGCGATGATGCCGGCGCGGCGCGGACGTAGTTTGTCGACGAGGATGCCGAAGACGACGCGCAGCAACGCGCCGGCCAGCACGGGCAGGGCCACCATGAAGCCCTTTTGCGCCGCGTTGAGTCCGAGATCGGCGGACATCTGCACGGCGAGCGCGCCGAGCAACACCCAGACCATGAAACTCATGTCAAAGTAGAAGAAGGCAGACAGCAAAGTGGGAAGATGTCCCGCTTTCAGGAACTCCCGATTGACCACGTCACCCCTCGTCGATGCGATTCAAGTCCCGGATAACATGCAAGTAGCGGACCACGGCGCTTTTCCCGGAAATTCCGTGCCAGGCACCGGCGCGGGTGGGTTGCACGTCGGGGTGGGCTACGCGACGCACCAGGGTGGACGTTCGGAAAACGAGGATTACGCGGCGTGTTATGTCGGCCCGCCGCGACGCGAGCTAACTATCGGCCTCGTGGCCGCGCTGGCCGACGGAATGGGAGGCGCCAAGGGTGGGCGCACGGCGGCGGAAATGGCCGTGCGGGGCTTCATCGAGGCTTGCCTGGGATTGCCGCCCACGCTGGGAGTGGCGCGCATCGGCGCGCTGGCCGCGAATTCCGTCAATCGGTGGATCCATACGCTGGGCCGATCGGACCCCGAACTCAACGGCATGGCCTGCACTTTGAGTGCACTGGTCCTGTGCGGGAGGACCACCCATCTGGTCCATGTTGGGGATTCGCGCATCTACCGACTGCGCGACAACGAGCTGCAGTCCCTCACCACCGACCACACGCTGGGCGCGCCCGGGACCACCCACGCCCTGACGCGGGCGGTGGGCGCACTCGACAGCCTGCGCGTCGATCATTTCAAGGAATCCGCGCACCTGCACGATCGTTACCTCATCTGCAGCGACGGCGTACACGGTGCGCTTTCGAATCGCGAGATCCACAGATTGCTGGCCAGGAGAGCCGCGCCGCAGGAGACCGCGCGCGAGCTCGTCGAACGCGCCGTCGTCAGCACCGAATCGGACAACGCGACCGCGCTCGTGCTCGATATTCTGGCACTGCCCTCCGCGCAGTTCGGCGACCTCGAGCTCGCGGCCGCGGAGCAGCCGCTGCTCACTCCTCCCACGAGCGGCGCCGTCATAGACGACTACGCGCTCGGCGAGATGCTCGCGGACGGCCAGTACATGCGCGTGTTCCGCGCGCACGACCTGCGCGGCGATCGACAGGTCGTCCTCAAGTTTCCGAAGTCGCGTCCCGGTCTCGACTCCCACTTGCGCACCGCGCTGCTGCGCGAGATGTGGATAGCCAGTCACGTGCGCAGTCCGTTCGTGACCGAGTCGCTCGAGCCGCCGCCCGAGCGCCGCACCTGTCTTTATGGCGTGCTGCCGTTCTACGAAGGGGAGACACTCGAGGCGCGGCTGCTGCGCCGCCCGCAGGTGACGCTCGCGGCCGGACTCGATATCGCGCTCAAACTGACGAAGGCGGTCGCGGCCTTGCACCGGGCCGGCATCATCCACCGCGACATCAAGCCCGAGAACGTGATGCTCGAGACGGACGGTGGCCTCAAGCTCATCGATCTCGGCGTCGCGCGGCTGCGGCAGTTCGAGGATGCGCTGACACACGAGGTCCCCGGCACGCGCAGCTACATGGCGCCGGAGCTGTTCAGCGCTTCGCCGGCCGGCGAAGGCACCGACATCTTCGCGCTCGGCGTCACGGTCTACCGCATGTTCGCGGGCGGCGCGTATCCCTATGGTGAGGTCGAACCGTTCGCGCAGCCGCGACTCGGCAAGTCGACCTCGCTGACGAAATACCCGCCGGATCTTCCCGCCTGGCTCGAGCGCACGATTGCGCGCGCGATCGCGCTCGATCCGCGCGAACGGTTCGCCGACGCCATCGAGTTCGCCTTCGAGCTCGAACATGGATCGCTGCGCGCCGTCCCGCATTCGGTCGATCGGCCCTCGCTGTACGAGCGCAATCCGCTGCGATTCTGGCAGGGCATCTCGGCGCTGTTGTTCATTGCATTGCTGGTGGCGCTCGCCCACCTCGCCTGAGATTTACCGGATCGGTGCCAGGCACCGACCCGGCAAAACACCCAACCAGTCACCAATCGATCCGCGATAGCACACTTCAATCGCGCGCGGTGCCTCTCGGCCGCGGCTTTCACCCAGAATCTGATTTGCGGCATGTACGGGCGCCGCGGGACTGCACAAGATTGACGGCGCGCGTGCACCCCTCCGCCGTGTTTCGGTGCAGGACGCCGAAATCAGCGGGCCGGCTGCGAAAAAGGCTCTGGAAAATGGCCTGGCATAGGGATTGCTTTACTCCGCGTGCACAGCGGGGGGCTGGTGCGGTCTAACTAATTTGTCACGGGAGGTAGTACCGATGAAGTCCCTGTTTGCGTGCACGTCACTGCTTGCGGCCGGTCTTGGCGTCACGCACGCCGGCGAAACCGATTCGTTGAAGTCGGCGTTCGGTGGCACGAAGCTGATCCTCGACACGCGACTGCGTGTCGAGACCGTCGAGCAGGACGGTCTCGCCGAAGACGCGCACGCCACGACGCTGCGCGCGCGCCTCGGTTTCGAAACCGGCAAGGCGTGGAACACCTCGCTGCTCGTCGAAGGCGAAGCGGTGGTTCCGATCGACAACGACTACCGACCGGATCCGACCGTGCCGACCATGGTGACTTACCCGGTGGTTCCGGATCCGGAAGCCTATGAGGTCAACCGCTTCCAGCTGACGAACACGTCGCTTCCCGGCACGACGATCACGCTCGGGCGCCAGCGTCTCGCGCTCGACGATCAGCGTTTCGTAGGCCCCGTCGGCTGGCGCCAGAACGAGCAGACGTTCGATGCGCTGCGAGTCGTGAACAAGAGCATCAAGAACCTCGTGTTCGACGCCACCTGGTTCACCCGCGTGAATCGCGTCTTCGGGCCGGATTCCCCGCAGGGACACTACGAAGGCGACAGCGGCCTGCTCAACGTCGGCTACCAGACGAAGGTCGGCAAGATCACGGCGTTCAACTATCTACTCGACTTCGAGAACATCGTGGGCGTGCCGGCCGCGGTCCGCGACTCGACCAACACCTACGGCGCGCGTTTCGCGGGCGACTTCGCCGCGAGCGAGAAGGTGAAGATCACGTACGCGGGCTCGTACGCGACGCAGTCCGACTACGCGGACAACCCGCTCGACTTCGAACTCGACTACTACAACGTCGAAGGCGGCGTGACCGTGAAGCAATTCGGCATCTCGGTCGGCATCGAGAACATGGAAGGCAACGGGGTGAAGGGCTTCGCGACCCCGCTCGCGACGCTGCACAAGTTCCAGGGTTGGGCCGACAAGTTCCTCGCGACGCCGCCGAACGGCATCGAGGACAAGTACGTGAACCTGAGCGCCAACTTCAAGGGCGCCGGCGGCCTCGATACGCTCGGCATCGTCGTGAGTTATCACGACTACGAAGCCGAACGCATCGACGCGGACTACGGCAGCGAGATCAACGTCTCGCTGGCCGCGAAATACAAGAAGGTGAACGTCATGCTGAAGTTCGCCGACTACGACGAGGGCGTACTCGCCTCGGCGCGTAACACCCAGAAGCTCTGGATGCAGCTCGAATACCTCTGGTGAAATGGGGGCTGCCCCCTTACAGGGTGCCGGCTACATGCCGAGGTGCGCGCGCAGGAATGCTTCCGACTTGCGCAGCAGGTCGGCACGCGCGGTTCCGTCGAACAGATCGTGCCGGAGATCCTGGTACACGACGAGTTCGCTCGGAATCCGCGCGCGGCGCAGCTCCTTGTACATCCGGCGCGACTGGTCGATTTCCACGTTGAAGTCGTTCGTGCCGTGGAACATGAGCACGGGCGCCTTGAACGACTTCGCGCGCTGCGCGGGCGAGCCTTCCTCGATGTGCGGGCCCTTGCCGATCATGTCCGCGATGATGAACGAGTTGGCGTGGATCGCGGACTGGTTGCGGTACAGCCGAAGGTCGGTCACCGGTGCGACCGCGATCACCGCCTTGAAGAGATCCGCGTCCAGCACGTTCGCCTGCAGCGCCGCGTAACCGCCGTAGGACCAGCCGAATATCGCGAGCTTGTCGGGATCGGCCGTGCCCTGCGCGACCAGCCAGCGCGCGCCGTCGCAGATGTCGCCGACCGACACCTTCCAGCTCTGGAATCCATTGTTGAGAAACCACTCGTCGCCGTAGCCGGAAGATCCGCGGAAGTTGGGCTGCAGCACGACGAAGCCGCGCTGCGCGAAGAACTGGGCTATCCAGTCGAAGCCCCACTCGTAACGCTCCTCGGGACCGCCGTGCGGCATCACGATCGCGGGCAGGTTCTTCGCCTCGTGCACGCCCGGCGGCAACGTGAGATACCCCGGAATCTCGATCCCATCCGCGGCCGGAAAAGCGATGGCCCTCACCGGCGACAGCTTCTTGCCCTTCAGCGCCGGCCTCGAGGCGGTGATTTCGTCGAGCGCCTTGCGGTTGCGGTCGAACACGTACCATCTGCCCGGATCGACGTCGCTGCTCGCTCGCACGATCACCACCTGCTCGTCGGCGCTCGCGCTCTTGAAATCGATGAGCGGCAGATCGGACAGGGCCCGCTCGATCATTGCGTGGATGTTTTCATACTCGGGATCGAAGTATTTCAACTGGCGGCGCTCGGTCACATATCGCGCGCCGATGACGCGGCCCGCGCGGCCCACCCTGACCACATCGTCGACGTCCACCTCGGGCGAGGCGAACACGAGTTCGCTGCGCATCGATCCGTCGAGCGCGATGCGGTACAACGCGTAACGTCCATCCAGTGGCTGCAGCACGTACACCGAGTCGGTGGCGGCGTCGACGCCGACGGGCACCATCCCCGAGCCGCGGCCGCCGTTGGTGCGGTCGGCGGTGTATGAGCCGAGCTTGCGCCAGTCACGTTCGCCCTTGCGGCGATAGAAGTGATTGTCGACGCCGCGCAGGTAGCCCGATTCGGCCACCGACGCCGTGGTCATGATGCGGACGTTGCCGCGGCCGTCGGACAGGTAGTTGACGACTTCCCGACCCGGACGCTCGACTTGCGTGACTTTGCCCGTGCGCGTGTCGATGCGATCCACGCCGAGTCCGTCCTGGAGACGCGCGGTGAGCCGGCCGACACTTTTTTCCGGCACGTAGGTTCGCGCCATCAGGACCTGGCCGTCCTCGCCGTTGAGCCAGTCGACGACTTCACCGTCGAACGGGCGGCGGCTGAGCTGCTTCATCGTGTCTTTCTCGCCGAGCGAGAGCTGGTTCTTGCCGTCCGCATCCAACGCGATCGTGCGGAGCATGGGCAGCAACACCGTATCCACCCGTTGCACGCCGTACAGGGAACACACCAGGCGGTCGCTGCCCGACCATTGGCAACCGACCAGGTTCATGGGTTTGCCATCGGTGCGGACGGCGTGCCGCTCGACTCCGGTCGTCAGGTCGACGACGACCAGCGTGGTTCCGCCGTCGTCATCCGGGCTCACGTAAGCCAGGCGTTTGCCATCGGCGGACAGGGACGCGGAATCGGCATGGTCGAGCTCGCCGAACCGGGCAGCGTCGTCCAATGCCCCGGGGTTTCCCTGATCCGCAGCCACCGGCATGGCCGCCAGGAGCAGCATCAAGGTGAGGGCGGATCGCGTGATGGGCATGACCGTGCCTCGGGTTCCCGCAGACACAGACTGCCTCAACCGGGGCCACTCTTTAAATGGGGTGTTCGGGCAGGCCCGGCCGGGTGACATAAAGTCGATATCTTTCAAGGCGCTGGGTCAGGCCCGGCTGAGACGGCCTCAACCCGGGCTTGCGGCTGGGAGGGTCGCTGCCTATACTGCGCGCCCTTTCGCCGGGGTCCCGTGCCTGTGCACAGTACCCAAGCGATTGATTTCCAGCGAAATCGGGCGAGGTTGGGAGAGTCCTTCGGGACTCGATTAACCCAAGACCACTCGAGCTTCGCGGCCCCACGTTCGTGGATGGCCGCGCACTCTCGTGTTCTCCCTCCAACGACTAGCTACCCGCGCACGCCAATTGTAGTTGTGCGCGTTTAGCGCACGACGACGTGCGCGAAGAACGAGAGGAAAGTCATGAGCGTTGCTCTTATCGGCCGCAAGGCCGGCATGACTCGCATCTTCACGGATGCGGGCGAGACGGTTCCGGTAACCGTCATCGAAGTGCTGCCGAACCGCATCACTCAAGTGAAGTCCGTCGAGAAAGACGGCTATCGCGCCATCCAGGTGGCCTTTGGAAAGAAGCGCCCGCAGCTTCTCTCGAAGGCGGCCGCGGGCCACTTCGCGAAGGCGAACGTCGAGCCCGGCAAGTCACTCGTCGAGTTCCGCCTGTCCGAGAAGGAAGGCGCCGATCTCGCGGTCGGCGCGGAACTCAAGGCAGGCCTCTTCGAAGTGGGTGCGATCGTCGACGTGACGGGCACCACCATCGGCAAGGGCTTCGCCGGCACGATGAAGCGCCACAACTTCGGCGGCCACCATGCGTCGCACGGCGTGTCCGTATCGCACAGAACCCCAGGCTCGATCGGCCAGCGCCAGACCCCGGGCCGCGTGTTCCAGGGCAAGCGCATGTCCGGTCACATGGGCGTCGTGCGCCGCACGACGGAAAACCTCAAGGTCGTCGAGATCGACGTCGAACGTAATTTGCTCTTGATCCGCGGCGCGGTTCCGGGCGCCGAAGGCGGCCAGGTCATCGTGCGCCCGTCGACGAAGGCCGAGGCGCAGAAGCGTCGCAAGAAGGTCGCGCCGAGCAAGATCAACACCGGCACGTCCAACAAGAAGTAATTGGCGGCACACATGAAACTCAAAGTTGCCAATGGCGGAGCTGAGCTCGCGGTTTCCGACGCGATCTTCGGCAAGGAATTCAACGAAGCGCTCGTGCACCAGGTCGTCACGGCCTATCGCAACGCCGGTCGTTCGGGCACGAAGGCCCAGCTGACCAAGGCGGAAGTGCGCGGTGGCGGCCGCAAGCCGCGTTCGCAGAAGGGCGGCGGCACGTCGCGCGCCGGCTCGATCCGTTCGCCGATCTGGGTGGGCGGTGGCCGTGCGTTCGCCGCGAAGCCGCGCGATTTCGCGCAGAAAGTGAACAAGAAGATGTACCGCGGCGCGCTGCAGTCGATGCTCTCCGAGCTCGTGCGCCAGGATCGCCTGGTCGTCACGCAGGACTTCACGGTCGATGCGCCGAAGACCAAGCAGGTCGCCGAGAAGCTCAAGAAGCTCAACCTCGACCACGTGTTGATCATCGTCGAGGCGATCGACGAGAAGCTGTTCCTCGCCGCGCGCAACATCGCGCACGTCGAAGTGCTGCCGGTGTCGGCGCTGAACCCGCTCTCGCTCGCCAGCTACGACAAGGTGCTGGTGACTTCGGCGGCCGTGAAACTCATCGAGGAGCGCCTGCAATGAGCGCCGAAAAAGCAGTGAAGGCCAAGGCCGCCAAGGCGCCGAAGGCTCCCAAGGCCCCGAAGGCCGCCAAGGCGAAGGTTGTCGACATCAAGGACGCGCCGAAGAAGGTCGCGAGCCAGGAAAAGTTGATCAATCTGCTCACCGCGCCGCACATCACCGAGAAGACCTCGCTCGCGATGCAGGACACGAACACCTATTCGTTCCGCGTGCTGCGCAACTCGTCCAAGCCCGAGATCAAGGCCGCGGTCGAGCTCATGTTCGGCGTGAAGGTCGCGAAGGTGAATGTGGTGAACGAGACCGGCAAGTCGCGCCGCTTCGGCCGGCTGCAGGGTCGCACCCAGGACATCAAGAAAGCCTACGTTCGTCTCGCCCCGGGCCAGACGATCGACTACGAAGCCAAGATCAAGGCCTAAGGTAGATAGACATGCCAGTCATCAAGATGAAACCGACTTCGCCGGGCACGCGCTTCCGCGTCAAGCTCGACAAGTCGCACCTGTGGAAGGGCGGCCCGTACGAGCCGCTGACCGAGAAGCAGAAGAAACATTCGGGACGCAACAACGTCGGCCGCATCACCACGCGCCACCAGGGCGCCGGGGCGAAGCAGAAGTACCGCATCATCGACTTCCGTCGCGACAAGGACGGCATCAAGGGTGAGGTCGAGCGCATCGAGCACGATCCGAACCGCACCAGCCACATCGCGCTGATCAAGTACGCCGATGGCGAGCGCCGTTACATCCTCGCCACCAAGGGCATGAAGGCCGGTGACGAAGTGCGCTCGGGCGCGGATTCGCCGATCAAGCCCGGCAATGCGATGCAGCTGCGTCACATCCCGGTCGGTTCCATCGTGCACAACGTGGAACTGAAGCCCGGCAAGGGCGGCCAGATGGCGCGCAGCGCCGGCAGCTCCGTCTCCTTCACCGCGCGCGAAGGCATCTACGCGCTGCTGCGCCTGAAGTCGGGTGAGAGCCGCAAGGTCCATGTCGACTGCCGCGCCACTATTGGCGAGGTGTCCAACGACGAGCACAACCTGCGCGTTTACGGCAAGGCCGGCGCGAAGCGCTGGCTCGGTATCCGCCCGACGGTGCGTGGCCAGGCCATGAACCCTGTCGATCACCCGCACGGTGGTGGTGAAGGCAAGTCCGGCCAGGGTAATCCGCACCCGGTGAGCCCGTGGGGCCAGAACGCGAAGGGTTTGAAGACCCGCCGCAACAAGCGCACGAGCAACATGATCGTGCAGCGTCGCCAGAACCGTATTCGCTAATAGGGACCCGTCATGCCGCGTTCACTGAAAAAAGGTCCGTTCGTCGATCTGCACCTCCTGAAGAAGGTGGAGACGGCCGCCGCCAAGAGCGATCGCAAGCCGATCAAGACCTGGTCGCGCCGCTCCATGATCATCCCGGACATGGTCGGTCTGACGATCGCCGTCCACAACGGCAAGCAGCACATCCCGGTGCTCGTCACCGAGAACATGGTCGGTCACAAGCTGGGTGAATTCGCCCCGACGCGCACGTTCAAGGCGCACTCGGGCGACAAGAAGGTGGAGGCGGCCTGATCATGGAATCACGTGCAGTACTGCGCTACGCGCGCATCTCGCCGCAGAAGTGCCGGCTCGTCGTCGACACCGTGCGCGGCGTGCAGGTCTCGAAGGCGCTCAACACGCTCAAGTTCATGCCCAAGAAGGGCGCCGACCTCGTGCACAAGGTGCTCTGGTCGGCCGTCGAGAACGCGCAGAACAACCAGGGCGCGGACGTGGACGACCTCAAGGTCACGCGCATCATGGTCGACGCCGCGCCGGTCTTTAAGCGCTTCGGGTCGAAGGCCAAGGGCCGCGGCACGCGCATCATCAAGCGCAACAGTCACATCACTGTCGTCGTCGGCGACGGCAAGAAGGACGAGTAAGTCATGGGTCAAAAGGTCAATCCGGTTGGCATTCGCCTCGGCATCACCCGCGACTGGGTGTCCAAGTGGTATGCCGGCAAGAAGCAGTTCCCGGCCCACGTGCACACGGATTTCCGCGTGCGTGAGTTCCTGAAGGCGAAGCTCGCCGACGCCTCGGTCAGCCGCGTGCAGATCGAGCGTGCCGCCAAGCGCGTCAACATCACGATCCAGACCGCGCGTCCGGGCATCGTGATCGGCAAGAAGGGCGAGGACATCGAGAAGCTGCGCGCCGAGACGGCGAAGATGCTGAAGCTGCCGCCGCAGGACGTGCGCCTCAACATCGCCGAGATCCGCAAGCCGGAGCTCGATGCGCAGCTGGTCGCCGACGGCATCGCGCAGCAGATCGAGAAGCGCGTGATGTTCCGCCGCGCGATGAAGCGCGCCGTGATGAGCACCATGCGTTCGGGCGCCCTGGGCGTGAAGGTACGCCTGTCGGGCCGCCTCAACGGTTCGGAAATCGCGCGCACGGAATGGGCCCGCGAAGGCCGCGTGCCGCTGCACACGTTCCGCGCCGACATCGACTACGGCCTGGGTGAAGCCAAGACCACCTACGGCGTGATCGGCGTCAAGGTGTGGATCTTCAAGGGCGAAGTGTTCGACAAGAACGAGATCGCCGAACTGTCCGCCGAGCAGGAAGCCGCGCAGGCCGCGCAGGGCGCCGCCGCGAACGCGGCCGCCGCAGCCGCCGCGGGCAACACGCCGGCTTAAGGTAGATAGACCATGCAACAGCCCAAGCGCACCAAATACCGCAAGCAGTTCAAGGGAACGAACACCGGTCTCGCCCATCGCGGCAGCTCGGTTTCCTTCGGCGAATACGGCCTGAAGGCGACCGGCCGCGCGCGCATGACCGCGCGCGAGATCGAAGCGGCGCGCCGTGCCATGACCCGCTACGTCAAGCGTGGCGGCCAGGTGTGGAACCGCGTGTTCCCGGACGTGCCGGTGTCCAAGAAGCCCCTCGAAGTCCGCATGGGTGCGGGCAAGGGCAACGTCGAGTACTGGGTCGCGAAGATCCTGCCCGGCAAGGTTCTGTTCGAGATCGAAGGTGTCGATGAAGCCACGGCGCGCGAAGCGTTCCGCCTGGCGAGCGCCAAGCTCTCGGTGTCCACCATGTTCGTGAAACGGCAGGTGCGTTGATGAGCGCCAAAGATTTGCGCGGCAAAGACGCCGCGGGTTTGCAGAGCGAGCTGATCAAGCTGCGCCGTGAGCAGTTCAGCCTGCGCATGCAGGCCGCGAGCGGCCAGGGCGTGAAGTCCTCGGATTTCAGCAAGGTCAAGAAGAGCATTGCCCGGGTGAAGACCGTGATGAACGAGAAGACCCGTGCAGGAGCGAAGAAATGAACGAAGAAGTGAAGAAGCCGTCGCGTGCTCTGACGGGCAAGGTCGTCTCCAACAAGATGGAGAAGACCATCGCCGTCGAGATCGAGCGCCTGATCAAGCACGCCCGCTACGGCAAGTACATCCGCCGCACGACCAAGCTGCTGGCGCACGACGAGAACAAGGAAGCCCGCGAGGGTGACACCGTCTCGATCGCGCCCTGCCGTCCGCTGTCGCGCCGCAAGTCCTACAAGCTGGTCTCCGTGCTGGAGAAGGCTGGCGCGCAATGATTCAGCTGCAGACCATCCTCAATGCCGCGGACAACAGCGGCGCCCGCACGCTGATGTGCATCAAGGTGCTCGGCGGTACGCGCCGGCGCTACGCGCAGGTCGGCGACGTGATCAAGGTTTCGATCAAGGACGCGATCCCGCGCGGCAAGGTCAAGAAGGGCGAGGTGTACGACGCGGTGGTGGTTCGCACCAAGCGCGGTGTGCGTCGCGCCGACGGTTCGCTGCTGCGTTTCGATACGAACGCGGCGGTGCTCCTGACCAACAAGCTCGAGCCGGTCGGCACCCGCATCTTCGGACCCGTGACGCGCGAGCTGCGCACGGAGCAGTTCATGAAGATCGTGTCGCTCGCTCCCGAGGTGCTGTGACATGAACAAGATTCGCAAAGGCGACCAGGTCGTCGTGTTGTCGGGCAAGGACAAGGGCCGCCAGGGCACGGTCCTCGAGATCGACGGCGAGAAGATCACGGTCGAGAACATCAACAAGGCGAAGAAGCATCAGAAGCCGCGCCAGAGCCAGGCGGGCCCGCTTCCGGGCGGAATCGTCGACAAGGCGATGCCGCTGCACATCTCGAAGGTTGCGATCTGGAACGCGGCCGCCAAGAAGGCGGACCGGGTCGGGATCAAGCAGCTGAAGGATGGCAAGCGCGTGCGCTTCTTCAAGTCCAACGGCGAAGTGATCGACGCCTGAGCGTCGATATCAGCGCAAGGAAACACCAAGCAATGGCCAGGTTAAGAGAGTTCTACCAGAAGACGGTCGTTCCGAAGCTCAAGCAGGACTTGGGTCTGAAGAACGTCATGGAGATCCCGCGCATCACCAAGATCACGGTGAACATGGGCGTGGGCGAAGCCGTGGCGGACCGCAAGGTGATGGACGCGGCGGTGGCCGATCTCACCAAGATCACGGGCCAGAAGCCCATGTTGTGCCTTTCGAAGAAGTCGATCGCGTCGTTCAAGGTTCGCGAGAACCTGGCGATCGGCACGAAGGTGACGTTGCGTGGCGAGCGCATGTGGGAGTTCTTCGATCGTCTGATCACGATCGCGATTCCCCGCATCCGTGACTTCCGCGGCATCAACCCGCGTTCGTTCGATGGCCGCGGCAACTTCAGCCTCGGCATCAAGGAACAGATCATTTTCCCGGAAATCCAGTACGACCAGATCGACCAGCTTCGGGGAATGGATATCACGATTACCACGACGGCGAAGGACAACAAGCAGGGAAAGGCCCTGCTCGACGCCTTCAATTTCCCGTTCCGCAAGTAAGGAACCACAGGGTATGGCCAAGACAAACATGGTCGAGCGCGAGAAGCGTCGCGCCAAGATCGTGAAGAAGTACGCGGCGAAGCGCGCAGCTCTCAAGGAGCTCATTCGCAGCCCCAAGACCTCTCCGGAGGTTCGTGCCGACGCGCAGGTGAAGCTGCAGAAGCTGCCGCGCGACGCGAGCCCCAGCCGCGGTCGCAACCGTTGCGCGATTACGGGCCGCTCACGCGGCGTGTATCGCCGCTTCGGCCTGGCACGCGTGAAGATCCGTGAAGCGGTTGCGCGCGGCGAGCTGCCGGGCGTTTCCAAGGCGAGCTGGTAAGGAGCGCATGGCATGAGCATGACTGATCCCATTGCCGACCTCCTGACCCGCATCCGCAACGCGCAGCTCGCGCGCAAGACGGAAGTGTCCGTGTCGTCCTCGAAGCTGAAGACGGCGCTGGTCAAGGTCCTGAAAGACGAAGGCTACGTCGCCGGGTTCAACCTGGTGAAGGACGGAGCCAAAGAGACGCTCAACATCGAGCTGAAGTACTACGAAGGCCGCCCCGTGATCGACCGCCTCGAGCGTGTCTCGCGCCCCGGCCTGCGTATCTACCGCGGCAAGACCGAGCTGCCGAAGATCCAGGGCGGTCTCGGCACCGCGATCGTCAGCACGCCGAAGGGCGTGATGACCGACAAACAGGCGCGGGCCATCGGGCAGGGCGGCGAAGTGCTCTGCATCGTGGCCTAACTAGGAAGAGACTTATGAGTCGAGTAGCAAAACGACCGGTCGAGCTGCCCTCGGGCGTCACCGCCACGCTGGCCGCCAACCTGATCAAGGTCAAGGGCGCCAAGGGCGAGCTGTCGCTCGTCGTGTCCGACGGCGTGACCGTCGAACAGCAGGACAAGAAGCTGCAGGTGAAATTCGCCAATGCCGGCTCCCGCGTGTCCGCGGGCGCGACGCGCGCGCACCTGGCCAACATGGTGACGGGCGTGTCGAAGGGCTACGAGAAGAAGCTCGAGCTCGTCGGCGTCGGTTACCGCGCCGCGGTGCAGGGCAAGACGCTCAACCTCACGCTGGGCTTCTCGCACGCGGTGAACTTCCCGATCCCGGAAGGCATCTCGATGGAGACGCCGAGCCAGACCGAAATCATCGTCAAGGGCATCGACCGTCAGAAGCTCGGACAGGTGTGCGCGAAGATCCGCGCCATCCGCCCGCCAGAGCCGTACAAGGGCAAGGGCGTGCGTTTCGCCGGCGAACAGATCGTCCTCAAGGAGGGCAAGAAGAAGTAATTCTTCGGCACTCATATGCAGATCACCAAGAAAGAGCGGCGCCAGCGCCGCGCAGCGAAGACCCGAATCAAGATCCGCGAGCTGGGCGTCGCCCGCCTCACGATCCATCGCACGCCGCAGCACATGTATGCGCAGGTGTTCGATGCCTCGGGCGCGAAGGTGCTCGCCTCCGCGTCCACGGTGCAGGAGAAGGTCGCCAAGGGCCTGAAGGGCACGGGCAACGTCGAGGCCGCGAAGGCCGTCGGCACCGCGATTGCCGAGGCCGCCAAGGCCGCCGGGATCACCAAGGTCGCGTTCGATCGCGCGGGTTTCATGTATCACGGCCGCGTCAAGGCGCTGGCCGACGCCGCGCGTGAAGCCGGCCTGGAATTCTGAGGACTAACTAATGGCACGACCCGACATGAAGAGCCAGGCGCAGGACGAGTTCCTGGAGAAACTGGTTGCCGTCAACCGCACCGCCAAGGTGGTCAAGGGTGGCCGCCAGTTCGGCTTCACTGCGCTGACCGTCGTGGGCGACGGAGCCGGCCGAGTGGGCTTCGGATTCGGCAAGGCGCGTGAAGTGCCGGTCGCGATCTCGAAGGCCATGGCGCAGGCGCGCAAGAACATGGTGAACGTCGCGCTGCGCAACGACACGTTGCACTTCGCGATGCACGGCGAACACGGTGCGACGAAGGTCTACATGCAGCCGGCCTCCGACGGTACCGGCGTCATCGCCGGTGGCGGCATGCGCGCGGTGCTCGAGTGCGCCGGCGTGCGCAACGTGCTCGCGAAGAGCTACGGCTCGCGCAACCCGATCAACGTCGTGCGCGCCACCGTGAAGGCGCTCTCGAACGCCAAGTCGCCCGAGGACATCGCGGCGAAGCGTGGAAAAACAGTCGAGGAGATCCTGGGTTAATCCCGGATCCGACGAAGGACGACGGACATGGCAGCCAAGAACATCAAGGTCACGCTCGCGAAGAGCCTGGCCGGCCAGTTGAAGAACATCCAGGCATCGGTGCGTGGCCTCGGCCTGCGCCGCCGCCACCAGACGGTGGAAGTCGCAGACACTCCGGAGAACCGGGGAATGATCTACACGGCGAAGCACCTGCTGACGGTCCAGCCGCCCGCCGAAGGCGGGAAGAATTAAAGGACAAGCATATGACGATGCGTTTGAACGACATGAAACCCGCCCACGGCGCCCGCAAGGCCCGTCTGCGCGTGGGACGCGGCGCTTCCGCCGGCCAGGGCAAGACCTGCGGCCGCGGCGTGAAGGGTCAGCGCGCGCGCAAGGGTGGCTACCACAAGGTCGGTTTCGAAGGCGGCCAGATGCCGCTGCAGCGCCGCCTGCCCAAGGTCGGCTTCCGTTCGAAGCTCGAGAACCCCGAGGTGCGCCTGGACGAGCTCGCCAAGATTGAAGGGTCGGTGATCGACCTGGACGCCTTGAAGAAGGCGAACATCATCCCGACTTTCGCGGACCGCGCCAAAGTCGTGCTGTCCGGCGAGATCAAGAAGGCCGTTTCCCTCAAGGGCATTGGCGCCACGAAGGGTGCGCGCGAAGCCATCGAGAAGGCCGGTGGTTCCGTCGAGGCCCTGCCCGCGAAGCCGGCTCCGGCCAAGCTCACGGCCAAGAAGTAAGGTCCAGGCCCAGGCAACCCGTTAACCCAGGACGACAGTGGCAGAAAGCTCCTCAAATCCGGCTTCAGTACTCGGCGACGCGGCGCGTTTCGGCGACGTCCGCAAGCGCCTGCTGTTTCTGATTGGCGGCCTGATCGTCTATCGCATCGGCACGTACATCCCGGTTCCCGGGATCGATCCGGGCGCGGTCGCGCAGTTCTTCGATCAGAACAAGGACACGATCTTCGGCATCGTGAACGCCCTGTCGGGCGGCGCGATGGAGCGCCTGTCCATCTTCACGATGGGCGTGATGCCGTACATCTCGGCGTCGATCATCGTGCAGATGATGTCGATGGTCGTGCCGACGCTGATGGAGTACCGCAAGGAAGGCGAGTCCGGCCGGCGCAAGATCACCGAGATCACGCGCTACGGCACGTTGGGCCTCGCGATGTTCCAGTCCTTCGTCACCGCCACCGGATTGCAGAACTCCGGCATGGCCGCGCCGGGCTGGCAGTTCCTGTTCGTCGCGACCGTCACGATGACGACCGGTGCGATGTTCCTGATGTGGCTCGGCGAGCAGATCACCGAGCGCGGCGTGGGCAACGGCATCTCGATGATCATCCTGGGCAGCATCGTGGCCGGTATTCCGGGCGCGATCGGCGACACCGCCGGCCAGATCAGCTCGGGTGCGATGAGCGGCCTGTTCGCGATCGTGCTCATCGTCGTCGTGCTGGGTGTCACCGCCTTCTGCGTGTTCGTGGAGCGCGCCCAGCGGCGCATCCCGGTCGACTACGCGAAGAAGCAGGTGGGCCGCCGTCTCATGCAGGCGCAGACGACGCACCTGCCGTTCAAGCTCAACATGTCGGGCGTGATTCCGCCGATTTTCGCGTCGAGCCTGCTGCTGTTCCCGGCGACGATCGCGGGCTTCGCGGCCTCGAACCAGGACACGGCCTTTGGCAACATCCTGACGACGATCTCGACGACGCTCGGCTTCGGCGAGCCGCTGCACATCGTGCTGTATTCGACGCTGATCATCTTCTTCTGCTTCTTCTACACGGCGCTGGTGTTCAACGCGCGCGAGACGGCCGACAACCTCAAGAAGTCGGGCGCCTTCATCCGCGGCATCCGCCCGGGTCAGCAGACCGGCGAATACATCGACAAGGTGCTCACGCGGCTCACGTTGTGGGGAGCGCTGTACATCACCGCGGTGTGCGTGTTGCCCGAGATCATGGTCTCGCGCGGCGGCGTGCCCTTCGTGTTCGGCGGCACCTCGCTGCTGATCGTCGTGGTCGTCGCGATGGACTTTTTCTCGCAGCTTCAGGCCCACCTGATGTCGCATCACTACCCGGGTCTGCTCAAGAAGGCGAACCTCATGGGTTACGGCCGCTCGGGCGCGCCGCAGTAATTTGAAGGAAGGTTGAGAACATGAAAGTACGTCCCTCGGTCAAGAAGATCTGCAAGAACTGCAAGGTCGTGCGCCGTCGCGGCGTCGTGTACGTCATTTGCTCGGACCCGCGCCACAAGCAGCGTCAGGGCTAATTAGGTAGGAACTGAACATGGCACGTATTGCCGGCATCAACATTCCGATGAACAAGCACGTGGTCATCGGTCTCACGCACATCTTCGGAGTGGGCCGTTCGCGCGCGAAGGACATCTGCGCCGCCACGGGCATCGCGCCGACCACCAAGGTGAAGGATCTCACCGAGGCGGAAGTGAACGCGATCCGCTCCTTCCTCGCGAAGACCGCGGTCGAAGGCGACCTGCGCCGCGAGAACTCGATGAACATCAAGCGTCTGATGGACCTGGGTTCCTACCGTGGCATGCGCCACCGCAAGGGCCTGCCGGTTCGCGGACAGCGCACGCGTACCAACGCGCGCACGCGCAAGGGCCCGCGCAAGCAGGCGGTCAAGCTGAATGCTCCTCCGGGCAAAGTTTAAGTAGCTAGGTAAATCACACATGGCCGAAGAAAAGAAGTCAGAAGCCGCTGCCGCGGGCGCCTCGGGTGCCGCTGCCGCTGGTGGTGCGAAGAAACCGAAGAAGGCGCGCAAGAACGTCCTCGACGGAATCGCCCACGTACACGCTTCCTTCAACAACACCATCATCACGATCACCGATCGGCAGGGAAACACGCTTTCCTGGGCGACCTCCGGTGGTTGCGGCTTCCGCGGTTCGCGCAAGTCGACGCCGTTCGCGGCGCAGGTGGCGGCTGAGAAGGCGGGCAACGCGGCGCAAGAGCACGGCGTGAAGAACGTCGAAGTGCGCGTCGGCGGCCCCGGCCCCGGCCGTGAATCCGCGGTTCGCGCGTTGAACGCGTGCGGCCTCAAGATCACGAGCATCTCCGACATCACGCCGATCCCGCACAACGGCTGTCGTCCGCCGAAGAAGCGTCGCGTCTAATTTTCAGGAACTCAATACATGGCACGTTACACCGGTCCCAAGTGCAAGCTCGCGCGTCGCGAAGGCACTGATCTGTTCCTGAAGAGCGGCGTGAAGCCGCTCGAGAGCAAGTGCAAGTTCCAGGTGCCGCCGGGCGGCATCAAGGGCGAGCGCAAGCAGCGTCTGTCCGACTACGGTCTGCAGCTGCGCGAGAAGCAGAAGCTGCGCCGCATGTACGGCGTGCTCGAGCGCCAGTTCGCCAACTACTACGTCGAAGCAGCGCGCCGCACCGGCTCCTCGGGTGAGAACCTGCTGAAGCTGCTCGAGTGCCGTCTCGACAACGTCGTCTATCGCATGGGCTTCGCCGCGACGCGCTCGGAAGCGCGCCAGCTCGTGGCGCACAAGGCCATCGCCGTGAATGACGGCGTGGTCACCATCGCGTCGTACCAGGTGAAGGCCGGCGACAAGATCACCGTGCGCGAGAAGGCCAAGAAGCAGTTGCGCATCCAGGGCGCGATGCAGATCGCGACGCAGGTCGGCCTGCCCGAGTGGGTGGAAGTGAACAGCACCGAGTTTTCGGGCGTGTTCAAGTCGGTGCCGGGACGGGACGAGATCCTGCCGGACATCAACGAGAACCTCGTCGTCGAGTTGTACAGCAAGTGATTTGTGACGCTGCCTTTCGGCAGCGTTCTGAAGTTTTTCGACCCGTCTAACCGCGGGAAGGTGGAAACTAATGCAAGGTTCAGTGAGCGAATTCCTCAAGCCCCGTGTCGTGAAGGTGCAGCCGACGGCTCCGCGCCAGGCGCGTGTGGTCATCGAGCCGTTCGAGCGTGGCTTCGGCCACACGCTCGGCAACGCGCTGCGTCGTGTTCTGCTGTCGTCCATGCCGGGCGCCGCGATCACCGAAGTCGAGATCGAAGGCGTGCTCCATGAGTACACCTCCATCGAGGGCGTGCAGGAAGACGTGGTCGACATCCTGCTGAATTTGAAGCAGGTCGCGCTCAAGATGCACACGCGCGACAGCGCCGAGCTGCGCCTTTCGAAGAAGGGCCCCGGCCCGGTCACCGCGGGCGACATCCACACGGATCACGACATCGAAGTCGTGAACCCCGAGCTCGTGATCGCGAACCTCACGAAGGCCGGCGAGCTGACCATGACCTTGCGTGTCGAACGCGGCCGTGGCTACCGCCCGGCGCTGAACCGCGCCGCGTTCGAGGAGCAGAGCCGTCCGATCGGCCGCCTGCAGCTCGATGCGTCGTTCTCGCCCGTGCGCCGCGTGACCTACATGGTCGACGCCGCCCGCGTCGAGCAGCGCACCGACCTCGACAAACTCGTGATCGACATCGAGACCAACGGCACGATCGACGCGGAAGAAGCCATCCGTCGCGCCGGCGGCATCCTCAAGGATCAGCTCTCGGTGTTCGTGGACCTGCAGGGCGAGGAAGAGGCCAGCACGAAGGTGTCCGAGATGCAGTTCGACCCGCTGCTGCTGCGGCCCGTGGACGAGCTCGAGCTCACCGTTCGCTCCGCGAATTGTTTGAAGGCGGAGAACATCCACTACATCGGCGACCTCGTGCAGCGCACGGAAGTCGAGCTGCTGCGCACGCCGAACCTCGGCAAGAAGTCGCTCACCGAGATCAAGGAAGTGCTGCAGAGCCATGGCCTCATGCTGGGCATGCGCCTGGACGGCTGGCCGCCGGCGGGCCTCAAGCACGACACCGATCGCGGAATGATCTGAGTTGAAATGAGCCCGGTTCGCCGGGCTCCGTTTAGTTAGGAAGTCTTACCATGCGTCATCACCTTTCCGGTCGCCAGCTTTCGCGCAATGCGCCGCACCGCCACGCGTTGCTCCGCAACCTGTCGGTCGCGCTGCTGCGCCACGAGACCATTCGCACCACCGTGCCGAAGGCCAAGGAACTGCGCCGCGTCGTCGAGCCGTTGATCACCCTGGGCAAGGAAGACAGCGAAGCCAACCGCCGTCTCGCGTTCTCGCGCCTGCGCGATTCGGAGATCGTCACGAAGCTGTTCGAAACCATCGGCCCGCGCTTCAAGGCGCGTCCGGGTGGCTACACCCGCATCCTGCACATGGCGCCGCGTCCCGGTGACAACGCCCCGATGGCGCTGATGCAGCTCGTCGAGCGTTCCGCGCCGGTGGCCGTCGAGGCCGCTCCGGAAGACAAGCCGGCGAAGAAGGCCGACAAGCCGAAGGCCGAGGCCGCGAGCAAGGAAGACAAGAAGGCGAAGGCCGAAGCGAAGAAGGTGCGCGAAAAGGCCGCGAAGGCCGCCAAGGCGGAAAAGACCGCCAAGGCCGCCGCCGCGAAGGCCGAGAAGAAGAAGGTCGCCGCTCCGAAGAAGAAAAAGACCGCCGCCAAGAAAAAGAAGTCGTCGAAGTAATTCGGGGACAGATTTATTTATCGACGATAACGGGCGCTTTGGCGCCCGTTTTCTTTGCAGCCTTCACCGGCCGGCCACGATTTCGCCGCGGGAGATTCGAGTCCGCCGACCCCATGACTGTCTCGGCGAATTCTTCTGTCGAGGTCGTCGTCCCCCGCTGCAACGAGTTCCGGATGTGTCGCAGCTCGAGTTCGTCATCACCCTCGGCGACGAACTCCCGATAACGCTGCCAGCGGCGTTGCACATTGTCGGAGAGCGTCGGCATGACCGGATCCACGTCGAGCCAATCAACGACACTCTCTCCGACGTGTGAGCGATAGCTCGACCAGCGATATTGCCCCGCGGACGCCACCATCCGCGCGCGAACCGGATTTCGATCGACGTACCGAAGGCACGCGAGGAGATATCGATCCGTTTCGATCGGACTGCTCTTGAACCGCCCGCCCCACAGGGTGCCCGACCGGGCTTCGATGCGATTCACGCGGCGCGTGTGCCGGCCGGCGAGCCGCTTCATGAGCCTTCCGATGTTCTCGGTGTTCAATCCAGGATCGACGATCAGGTGCACGTGATTCGTCATCAGGCAGTAACCGTAGATCCTGAGTTCGAGCGACTCGCGAAACTCGGCCAGCGTCTCGAGATAAGCGAGGTAGTCGCCCTCACGGCGAAAGACATCGCGACCGTTGTGACCGCGTTGATAGAGATGGTGAGGGAATCCCGGAAGCAGGATTCTGCCGATGCGGGGCATCCTTGCCTCCGTGTCATTGGGCGGCTAGTTTAGTCGGGAGGGTTCTCGGTGGACGCCGGTTTAACTGGCGTAATCGTTCATAAATAAATCTGTCCCCAGGGGGTGCCATGGGTCTCGCAACAGAATTCAAACAATTCGCGATGAGGGGCAATGTGGTCGACATGGCCGTCGGTGTCATCATCGGCGCCGCGTTCGGCAAGATCGTCACCTCGGTTGTCGAAGACGTCATCATGCCGCCGGTCGGTTTGTTGATCGGTGGCGTGAACTTCACCGACCTCTCGATAGGTCTTGGCTACGGCCCGGATGGAACGACGGAAGTGCTGTGGAGATACGGCAATTTCCTGCAGGTGGTGTTCCAGTTCCTGATCGTCGCGTTCGTGCTGTTCATGCTGATCCGTGGGATCAACAAGCTGAAATCGCCGGACCCG
Source organism: Pseudomonadota bacterium (assembly GCA_023423065.1). GTDB lineage: Bacteria > Pseudomonadota > Gammaproteobacteria > Steroidobacterales > Steroidobacteraceae > CADEED01. The sequence continues at coordinate 17,665 of JAFAGC010000015.1, read as the reverse complement.
GCCGCGCCGCCGCCGCCGCCGTCGCGCCAGGAAGTCCTCCTCGAGGAAATCCGCGACCTGCTCGCGAAGAAGTAATCGATGCGTCGCCGGCGCGAGGCTGCTTCGCAGCGCCTCGCGGTCGGTGATCGGGGACAGATTTATTTATTGACGATAAAGGCTTGCGGCATCAACCCCCGCAATATCGTCAATAAATAAATCTGTCCCCGATCACCCGCGCCTGGTCAGCCGAACGCGGGGCGGGTGAGGTTCTCGTGGCCGTTCGGCCGCGCGACGACATCGTCCTCGATGCGTACTCCGCCGAACGGCTTCAACTGCTCGACGCGCTTCCAATCGATCATTCGACCGAGTGGTGGCTTGGCGCGCGCGCCTTCCAGCAACTGATCGATGAAATAGAACCCGGGCTCGACGGTCACGACGAAGCCGTCCTCGAGCTTGCGCGTGAGCCGCAGGAACGGATGGTTGTGAGGCCGCTCGATGACGCCGCCGCCGGGCTCGCGCTGCAGTCCACCGACGTCGTGTACCTGCAGGCCCAGCAGGTGCCCGATGCCGTGTGGATAGAACACGCTCGTCAATCCGCTGTCGACCGCCACGTCCGCGCCCACGTCGATCACGCCGATCTCGCGCAGGAATTCGCTGATCGCGCGATGCGACGCGGCGTGAAAGTCGCGCCAGTCGAGACCCGCGCGCACCTGCGCGCACAACGCGAGCTGCAGCGCGTCGAAGCGCCGGATGATTTCCGCGAACTCGGCGTCCGCGTACGAGTGTGTACGCGTGATGTCGCTCGCGTATCCGCCGAACTCGGCGCCGGCGTCGATGAGCAGCGAATGCAGTTTCGCCGGACTGGTGCGCTGCTGGACCTGGTAGTGCAGTACCGCGCCGCCTTCGTTGAGCGCGACGATCGGGTTGTACGGCAACTCGCACTCGCGCAGTCCGCACGCCGCCATGAACGCGAGCGCGATCTCGAACTCGCTGCCGCCCGCGCGAAACGCCTTCTCCGCCGCGACGTGTCCGCGCGCGCCCCGCACGTTGGCTTCCCGCAGGCACGCGATTTCGTAAGGCGTCTTCGCCGCGCGGCCATAATCGAGCTGCGCGACCAGGTGTTCGGGATTGATGGTGGCCGGACCCCAGGACATGAGCTCCTTGAACGGGGCGCCGATGAATGCCGTCCTCGACAAGTCCTTCGGCAACGCCGCGCGCGAACCCGCGCGATCGGCACAGCTCACGATGTCGAAGGCATCCGTCCAGTAATCCCGCGGCAGCTCGGGTGACTTGTGCCAGTAGTCAGACGGCTGATGTATCAGCAGGCGCGGCATGCGCCCGGGTGTGAAGAACACGAACGAATCCGGCGCGTCGCCGAGCGGCGCCCAGGCCTTGAATGGCGCCTGCGCGCGAAACGGCAGGTACTGATCGTCCATGAACAGCGGAGGGGGAGTGCCGGCGTGCAGGAGCAGCGACTCATACCCCGTGGCGGCGAGTGCCGCGGCCGCCCGTTGCTTCACGACCTCGATGTGGGTGGCGAATGAGCGGGTCCAGTCGGACACGTTCTGTTCAATGGCGAGTGAATTCATGAACGGGATTCTATGCGCCGTGCATTTTGAGGGGATTTGACGCATTGCAGCAAACCCTTGGTTTCGTTGGCAAGCGTTCCAACACGCGACGATCGTTGATCACGATTTGATCAGCGTCTGACTAATGATGTCGCCATCTGCGGACAAATGTCGTGTGTTTCAAATGGTTTGAGGAATCGATAAGATCGCGCTCGCGATGCAAATCGCAACAAACGTTTGTTTGGTCTCACTTACCACTAGAAAATTTGGGGTACCCCTACATGAAGATTAACGTCGCTCTCGCCGCCTCGATCGCGGCCCTCGCGCTGATGGCCTGCAGCAAGCAGGAAGCCGTTTCCACGGAAGCCGCCGCTCCGGTCGCTGAAGAAGCCGCTGCCGCCGCGTCGGAAGCCGCTGCCGCCACCACGGAAGCCGCCGAAGCCACCACGGAAGCCGCTGCTGCCGCGACGGACGCCGCCGCTGCTACGGCTGAAGCCGCTGCTGCTCCGGCCGAGGCCGCCCCGGCGGAGACGCCGGCGCAGTAATCGATTCTCCGATTATTGCCTCGAGCCATCAGGCTCAATGACGGCCCGGGCAGTACGTAACAACGTCTGCCCGGGTTTTGTCTTTTCTGGAAGTCGATTCTAGTTAGAGGGGCTTTCGCGTGACGGTCAGTGTTCGAGATGCCCGCGGCGCCGACCGCGATCGTGAGTGGATAGAGCGCGCGTACCGCGACTACCTGGACGATCTCTCGCCGCTCAACACGGGCGTCTTCAGCACGACCTCGCTCGGCGAGATCGGTTACAGCGAATCCGACCAGCTCGCTCGCTGGTTCGGCGATCCGTCCGTCAATCCGCTGATCATCATGCGCGGCGCCGAACCTGCCGGCTTCGCCATGGTCGCGCGCGGCGCGATGCCCGGCCGTCCGCCGGTCGATTACCGCATGGCGGAATTTTTCGTCGCGCGTGCATACCGGCGCCGCGGCGTGGGCCGCATGGCCGTCGAATTGATCCTCAACCGTTTCGCGGGCCGCTGGGAGATCACCGAGTACCTGCGCAACCCGGTCGCCGTGTCGTTCTGGCGCCGCGTCGTGGCCAACTACACGCAGGGGCGTTACCAGGAACGCGTCACCAACGGTGAAGTGCGCCAGGTGTTCGACTCCGGCAACTCGCGCGCCGCGAGCGCCACGAAGTGAATGCGTCGCGCCGGCTGTCCGCAGCTGTCGCGACCCTGACGATCCCGCTCATGGTCATGGAAGGTTCCGCCGCCGGTCCGCGCCCCAGCGGATCGCTCGTCCCCACGCGCTCCGAGGTCATCTCGACGCACGGCATGGCGGCGACCAGTCATCCGCTCGTGAGCCAGATCGCGCTGGACGTGCTCAAGCGTGGGGGCACCGCGGTCGATGCCGCGATCGCCGCCAACGCGGCCATCGGGTTGATGGAGCCCACGGGCAATGGCATCGGCGGCGACCTGTTCGTCATCGTCTGGGATGCGAAGTCCGGCAAGCTGCACGGACTCAACGCGAGCGGCCGCTCGCCGCAGTCGCTCACGTTCGGGAAATTGCAGGCGGAGCTGAAGCGGCTTGATCGCAAGACGATTCCGCCGACGGGCCCGCTGCCGGTTTCGGTGCCCGGCACCGTCGACGGCTGGTTCGAGCTGCATGGCAGGTTCGGCAAGCTCCCGATGAAGGAGCTGCTGCAGCCGGCGATTTCGTACGCCCGCGATGGGTTTCCCGTCACCGAGATCGTCGCGGCGGGCTGGGCGACGAATGTCCGCACCCTCGCGAAGTTTCCGAACTTCGCGGAGACCTTCATGCCGAACGGCCGGGCGCCGGCCAAGGGCGAGATCTTCCGCAATCCGCTGCTCGCGGACACGCTGTCGCGCATCGCCGAGGGCGGGCGGGATGCGTTCTACAAGGGCGACATTGCCCAGCGCATCGAGAAGTACATGCGCGCGAACGGCGGTTACCTCACGGCCGCGGACCTGGCCGCGCACCGCTCCGAGTGGGTGGAGCCGGTGTCCACTAACTACCGTGGATACGACGTGTGGGAGCTGCCGCCCAACACGCAGGGCGTCGCGGCGCTGCAGATGCTCAACATTCTCGAGGGATACGACATCAGGTCGATGGGTTTCGGCAGCGCCGACTACCTGCACGCGTTCGTCGAGGCCAAGAAACTGGCGTTCGAAGACCGCGCGCGTTATTACGCGGATCCCGGGTTCGCGAAGATTCCGCTGAAGACGCTGCTGTCGAAGGCCTACGCGGCGAAGCGCCGCGGACTCATCGACTCGAAGAAGGCCGCGCGCGAGTATCCCGTCGACACGAAGGCTCTCGACCAGAGCGACACCATCTACATGACGGTGGCCGACGCCGCGGGCAACATGGTGTCGCTGATCCAGAGCAACTACCGCGGCCTGGGTTCGGGCATGACGCCCGACGGCTGCGGTTTCATCCTGCAGGACCGCGGCGAGCTGTTCTCGATGACGCCGGGCCACGCGAATGTCTACGCGCCCGGAAAGCGGCCGTTCCACACCATCATTCCCGCGTTCATCACGAAGGACGGCAAACCCTGGCTGTCGTTCGGCGTCATGGGCGGCGGCATGCAGCCGCAGGGTCACGTCCAGATCGTCGTGAACGTCATCGACTTCGGCATGAACTTCCAGGAAGCCGGCGATGCGCCGCGCGTGCGTCACGAGGGTTCGAGCGAACCCACGGACGAGAGGATGCGCGAGGGCGGCGAGGTGCTGCTGGAGCAGGGTTTCTCGCCCGAGGTCGTGAAGGCGCTGCAGGCCCGCGGGCACAAGGTCACCATCGGCAATGACGGTGGGTTCGGCGGCTACCAGGCCATCCATCGAAACGCGGAAGGCGTGTATTTCGGGGCGTCCGAGTCGCGCAAGGACGGCGCGGCGCAGGGTTACTAGCCCGACCAGGGGCAGACTCGAAACCTGTCCCCTCCCGCGAAACCGGTTTCCCGGCTCCGGCTACTCACGTCTGTTGGTGTCGGTGGTCCGGATTGCGCGGGCGCTTGTTTACCGATTGCGAGAGCCCGGCTTCGAATCCTCAGGGGGATCCGGGCCATCGACGCCGACTGACAATTTGGATCACTGGATCGCCGGAATGCCGAGGTGGATCGAATCCTCGGGCGTCCCGAATTCCGACGCCTTCGGCCGACGCGTGGTCGGCGCCAGCTTGCCCGAGTGGATCGCATCGATCCGCGCGTGTGTCGCCTTCGCCGCGGCGACGAGCTCGGGGTAGGGACGGTCGGTGACGTCTATCCACCCGATGTTGTAGTTCTCGCCGTCGCGCCGGCCGGTCGCGGGCTGATCTATCCACTGGTACCAGTGCGTGCCGACGATCGCGGGATGCGCGGCCGCGTTCTCGACGTAATACGAATAGGCGACGCCGCGCTCCGCCTGGTTCATCGTCTGCACGAGCCCGGGCGCGAGGCCGCGCTCGGGCACGCCGAAGTGGAACTCGCCGATCAGGATCGGCAGGTCCTGGATCTCGTATACGCGGTCGATGAAATCCTTCGGCGGCGCCCAGCGGTACTTGTTCATGCTGTACACGTCGAAGCCGCGGGCGAGCGCGATGACGTCGTCGGGCGGCGTGCCGCCGAAGCGGATGCCGAGGTGCAGGTGGTTCGGGTCGTGCCTGCGCACCGCGGCGTTGACGACCTCGAGGTAGCGCCGGAACGCCGCGTGCACCATCGCCTTGCGCGCCGCGGGCGTGTCGCCCTTGACGAGCCCGGCGCGAAAACGCTGCTGCAGCACGCTCGGGGGGCCCGCGAGCACGAGATCCACGAGCTGGCTTTCCCGCCCCGGCCACGGGGGCTCGTTGCCGATGAAGTAGCCGATCATCCACGGATCGTCCTTGCGCGGCGCGAGCTGCCGCGCGGCATCGGCGTCCACGCGCCGCGCGAACTCGTCCGAATACACGTCGGGCAGTCCCATGATCGCGCCTTCGATCATCTGCCAGCCGCGCAGTGGATAGACATAGGGCAGCCGCGCGGGCAGGCTCGCGGGCAACGCATCGTTGAGCGCCGGGCCATATGCCGTGTTGAGTCCCCAGGTCCGCATGCGGCGCGAGGTCAGCGAGGCGCTTTCCGCGCGCCAGTTCTGGCCGAAGCGCTTCATCAGGTTGGCGGCGTAGAACGACACCGGATCGCGGAAGGCGTCGCCGGTCGCACCGGGCGCGAACTCCTGCGTCGCGGCGGGAATGCTCGCGAACAGCTTGTCTCGCCCGACGATCTGCGTGAACGGCGGCTCCGCGCCCGCGCCGTTGACACCCGCGGACCAGAAGCGGCAACCGGCGGGATCGACGAACCACCAGCGATTGACGATCTTCTCGACGCGAAAGAAGCCGCTCGCGCGCCGCCGGTCGCTTTCAAAGCCGCCGTAACGGCACGTTGGCACGTTCTTCGGCACGAGCATCCGCGCTTCCTGGCTCCACTCGCGCACCAGCACGGCGGTGTCGCGCGCCTTGCCGGGCCAGTCGACGTGTTTGTACTGTCCGTAGTCGTCAATGATCGGCGCGCCGCCATCGAGGATCGCGTCGCCCGCGTCCGTCTTCGACAGGCTCACCTTGCGGATCTCGAGCGTCGCCGCGCGCGCCGGATATCGCATCGTCACGCCGAGCTCGCGCACGTTGCGCACCGGTCCTTGGCCGCCGGCCTCGATGTTGATCCAGTAGCCGGCGCGCGGCTGATTCACCGTGGACGCCAGCTCGTCCGCATCGCCGAGTCCCTGCCGATAGAACCGCAGCGGAATCGACGCGCGTGTCCAGGAGTTGGCGAACGGATGGATGCGCTTGGAGACCGTGCCGTCTTCGCCGATCAGCGCGAGCTCGAAGCGCTGGCTGGATGAGGCGCGGTATTCGAGCACCAGGAATTCGAAGCCGCTCCAGTCGGAAGGCAGCTGCGGATCGAAGGCGGACAGCGGCCACTGCGTCGAAGCCACGTCCGAGGCGAATACCGCTTTCTGCGGCGCCGCTCGCGCGCCGACTACCTGCAGGGCGATGGCCGCGACGAGCGCGGCGTACTTCAGAAGACGCCGGGGATGAAGCGCCATTTCACCTTCCGCATGTACTCCGCGTAGCCGTTGTCGAGCATCAGCAGGTGCCGTTCCTCGGTGAGCGCGCGCAGCACGTAGATCGCGGTCCATCCGCACAGGCCGACGAAGAACATGGCGACCGGAAAGCCCTCGACCGTGAACACGCCGATGAAGCCGGGGATCGCGCCTATCCACCACGCGAGATTCTTGGCCGCGTAGGCCGGATGCCGGACGAACGCGTACGGCCCGTGGGTCACGATGCCGCGATTGGTGAGATTGCTCGCCTTGAAACCCAGCGCCACCGACGCCCACGAGAAAATGCCCATCGCCACGAGGATGCAGATGTTCGCGATGAAGTGCGCCGCGTCGTTTGCGAAGTAGGGAAAATCGCTGCTCTGCCACGGCAACAACTGGTTCGTGAAACCGTTGAACGGCGGATAACACGCGAGGCAGACGGCCCAGCCGAAGAATGTCGGATCCACGCTCAGGATCCGGTTCTTGAGCGCCGGCGTTTCGACGATGTAGCCGAGCGTGAACAGGAACGTGTCGACGAAGAGAATGAGCTGGAAGCAGGTCCAGAACAGCGCCGAATCGAACAGCGCCCGGCCGCTCGCGCCGTCACCGATGCTGTTCCACAGGTTCACGACGGAGCCGGTCATGTCGCCCACGTGACCCAGGCACCAGTTGATCATGAGCGGCGCGAAGAAGAACTTGAGGAGCAGCGCGAGCGCGGCCTGTCTGGCGGCGGGCGAGAGCGTCCCGCGCAGCGGCAGCGCCATGGGCCGCCGCGCGCGAGCGGCCATTCGCGCGCGCGACACCGGGCGGAACATGCGCCGCAGGCTGAACCACAATCCCTGCAGGAAGATGGATGCCTTCGAACGCAGCCACGGGTAACGCGCGTAGAACGGGATCAGCACGATCGCGTACAGCACGATCAGCGCGACGAACAGCTCCCGCACGTCGATCGAGAAGAGCTGCGCCCGCAGGATGTTGCGATGGAACTGGCTGAGGGACGTGACGATCCACCAGGCCAGCCCGATGAATGCAAGCGTGGAAAAGTAGTTCGCCGCGAAGCGGCGGCTGACGATGTTGCCGATCACGCTCGAGAGAAAAGTCGGCTTGGCGGTCAGTTCGCCCGTCATTGCGCCCGATTCTCGCACGAGAAGCGCGATGGATTCACCGGCCGCGTTCGATGCCCGGGTCGCCGCCTGCGGCCGCTTTTCAGCCTTTAAGCGGCAGCGTGATATTGAACGTCGTGCCGACGCCGGCGGTGGATTCGCACTGGATCCGTCCACCGTGGGCATCGACGATGCCCTTGGCGATGAACAGGCCCAGCCCCGTGCCGGTCTTCTGGAGCTTTCGGCTGGCCGAGTAATACGGATCGAAGATGTACGGCAGGTCCTCGGTGGAGATTCCCGGACCGCTATCCGAGATCTCGATGTGCGCGTTGCTGCCCTGCGTGCGGCTCGTCACCTTGATCGAGTCGCCGGGCCTGCAGAACTTCACCGCGTTGCCGACCAGGTTCTGGAAGAGTTGCATGAGTCGCGCGCGGTCGGCCTCGGCGCGCATGACGTCCGTCCCCGGGTCGTAGTCGAGCTCGAGACCCTTCTCGCGCGCCGGCGCCTCGTGCACGGCGACGACCTCCCGCAATATTTCGTTGACCACCACGTTCGACGGATTGATCGAGAGCTGGCCCGAGCGCAGGTTCACGATGTCCATGAGATCGCCGATCATCCGGTTCATCTGCTCGACGTTGCGGCGGATGCGCAGGTGTTGCTCGCGCACCTGTTCGGGCGTGAGGTTGTACTTCGGATTGAGCAACATCGACGTCGTGGTGTGGATCACCGCGAGCGGCGTGCGCAGGTCGTGCGAAACGATCGCGAGCACATCCTCGCGCGAGCGCACCTCCTGCGCGAGTTTCTGCCGCTCACGATAGACGTCGATGAACATCTTCACCTTCTGGCGCAGCAGTTCGGGGTCGACTGGGGTGCTCAATACGTCGGCGGCGCCGCAGTCCCGACCGCGCAGGATCGGCGAGTCGCTGATGTCCGCATCCGCGATGAAGATGGTCGGAATGCCCTTGGGTTTCGCCGTATCGCGCGCGACCTCGGCGAGTCCGACGCCGTTGATCCGGGGCTCGTGCACGGCCACGATCGCGAGCGCGATGTCGTGGAGCTGCAGGTGCCCACGGGCCTCCGAGGCCGACGAGGCCGTGAGGAATTCGCGATCGTCGGCACGCAGCATCGCCTCCAGGCCGGGCAGGTTTTCGTCCGCATCGTCGACCAGCAGGACCTTGACGGATTCGGTCATTGTTAGAGAAAGCCCAGGTCAGAATCTCGGAAGTTTACTAGGTGCGCGGCGCAATAACGGGTGCGGGCGCACCGGCGATCCTCGCCAGCCGAATCCTACGTTCGAATTCGCGGATGCGCGCGGCGCATTCGGCGGGTTGTGCCTGGAGCAGCATGTGAGGCCCATCGATGGTCGCGAGCTCGGCGTTCCGGGCGAGGGCGAGGATCTCGTCGCCCGCGGAGTCCGGTACGAGCCGGTCGGAGCGGGCGCGCAGGTACAGAACGGGATGGGTGACGATGCGCAGTCTCTCGCGCATGTCCAGTTCCGACATCGCGCGCAGGCGCGCGGTGATCGTCCGCGATGAAACGTGCGACAACGCGCGCTCCAGTGCGGAGCGCAGCGCGGGCGTGGAGAACCTGCCTAACAAGACGCGCTGCGCGACCGCCACGGGCAACAGTTTGGGCGACGCGAAGACCGTCAACGGCTTCAACAGGATGACCATCGAGAACACCACTTTCGCGGACGGTGTTCGCGCGTTGGCGCAGAGCTATTTCGAATTCGGCGGGGCAGTGGCGGCCTTCTGATCCGCGAGCAGCGGTCGCAGGAATTGCGCCGTGTACGACTGCCGATTGCGCGCGACGTCTTCCGGCGTGCCGGCCGCGAGTATCGTCCCGCCGCCCGCGCCGCCTTCGGGGCCCAGGTCTATCAACCAGTCCGCGGTCTTGATCACGTCGAGGTTGTGCTCGATCACGACGACCGTGTTGCCCTCGTCGCGCAGCCGGTGCAGCACGTCGAGCAACTGCGCCACGTCGTGGAAGTGCAGGCCGGTGGTGGGCTCATCCAGGATGTACAACGTACGCCCGGTCGCGCGTTTCGCGAGCTCGCGCGCGAGCTTCACGCGCTGCGCTTCGCCGCCCGACAGCGTTGTCGCGCTCTGCCCGAGCTGTAGATAGGACAATCCCACGTCCATCAGCGTCTGCAGGCGCGAGCCCACGCCCGGCACGTTCTGGAACAGCCGCAGCGCTTCTTCCACGTTCATCTGCAGCACTTCGTGGATGTTCTTGCCGCGCCAGCGGATCTCGAGCGTCTCGCGGTTGTAGCGCTGGCCCTTGCACACGTCGCAGGGCACGTAGACGTCCGGCAGGAAGTGCATCTCGACCTTGATGAGGCCGTCGCCCTGGCAGGCCTCGCAGCGTCCGCCCTTCACGTTGAAGCTGAAGCGGCCCGCGTCGTAGCCGCGCGTACGCGCTTCAGGCACTTCCGCGAACAGCTCGCGCAAGGGTCCGAACAACCCCGTGTAGGTCGCCGGATTCGAGCGCGGCGTGCGTCCGATCGGGCTCTGATCGATGTCGATGATGCGATCGATCTCCTTCAGGCCCTTGATCTCGTCGCAGGGCGCCATGTCCATCACGGTGCCGTTGAGCTCGTGGTTGGCGTGCGCGAACAAGGTGTCGATCACGAGCGTCGACTTGCCCGAACCCGAGACACCGGTGACACACGTGAACAGTCCGAGCGGAAACTTCGCCGAGACGTTCTTGAGATTGTTGCCGGTCGCGCCGACCACGTCGATCACGCGTTTCGGATCGAACGGCGTGCGCAAGCCGGGCAGTGCGATCTGCTTGCGGCCGGAGAGATACTGCCCCGTCAACGATGCCGGGTTCTTCTCGATTTCCGCGGGAGTGCCGTGGGCGACGATCTCGCCGCCGTGTACGCCCGCGCCGGGACCGATGTCGACGACTTCGTCGGCCGAGCGGATCGCATCCTCGTCGTGCTCGACGACGAGCACGGTGTTGCCGAGATCGCGCAGGTGCTTGAGTGTGTTCAGCAAGCGCTGGTTGTCGCGCTGGTGCAGGCCTATCGAAGGCTCGTCGAGGATGTACATGACGCCCGTGAGGCCCGAACCCACCTGGCTCGCGAGCCGGATGCGCTGCGCTTCGCCGCCCGACAGCGATTCCGCGCTGCGATCGAGCGTCAGATAGTCGAGCCCGACGTCGACCAGGAAACGCAGCCGGTCACCGACTTCCTTCACGATCTTGTCGGCCACTTCCGCGCGCCAGCCGGTCACGTCGAGCGAACCGAACAGCGATTTCGCATCACCTACGGTGAGGTGCGCGATCTCGGGCAACGAATGCGTGCCGACGAACACGTTGCGCGCGGTGCGATTCAGGCGGGTGCCGTTGCAGTCGGGACAGGGCTGCGTGCCGAGGTACTTCGCGAGCTCCTCGCGCACCGGCAGCGAATCCGTCTCCTTGTAGCGCCGTTCGAGATTCGGAATGATGCCCTCGAAACGATGCTTCTTCTTCGTCGTGCGTCCGTTGCCGTGCATGTAGCGGAACTCGACTTCCTCGTTGCCGCTGCCGTACAGCATCACCTGTTGCGCCTTCTTCGACAGGTCTTCCCACGGCGTCTCCGGATCGAACTTGTAGTGCTTCGCCATCGCGGTGATCAACGCGTAGTAGTACGCGTTCTTGCGGTCCCAGCTCTTGATCGCGCCGCCCGCGAGCGAGAGATGTGGATAGGCGACGACGCGTTTCGGATCGAAGAAATCCTTGAGCCCGATCCCGTCGCAGGTGGGGCAGGCGCCGGCGGGGCTGTTGAAGGAGAACATCTTCGGTTCCAGCGCCGCGACGCTGTAGCCGCATTCGGGGCAGGCCTGGCGCGACGAGAACAGTGTTCCTTCCGACGCTTGGGGTTTGTCGCTCTCGTAGGGAACCATGCGCGCGGTACCGCCCGAGAGCTTGAGCGCGGTTTCGAGCGACTCGGCCAGGCGCTGCTGCGCGTCCGGCCGGATGCGCAATCTATCCACCACGGCCTCGACCGTGTGCTTCTTCTTCGGGTCGATTTTCGGCAATGCGTCCAGCTCGTGCACGCGGCCGTCGATGCGCGCGCGCACGAACCCCTGGCCGCGCAACGTCTCGAAGATTTCCGCGTGCTCACCCTTGCGGTCCACCACCAGCGGCGCGAGCAGCAGCACCGCGAGCCCGTCGGGCAGCTTGAGAAGCTGGTCGACCATCTGGCTCACGGTCTGCGCCTCGAGCGGCACGCCATGGTCCGGGCAGCGCGCGATGCCGGCACGAGCGAACAGCAGGCGTAGATAGTCGTAGATCTCGGTGACGGTGCCGACCGTCGAGCGCGGATTGTGCGAGGTCGCCTTCTGCTCGATCGCGATCGCGGGCGAGAGCCCCTCGATGCTGTCGACGTCCGGCTTGTCCATCATCGAGAGGAACTGGCGCGCGTACGCGGACAGCGACTCGACGTAGCGTCGCTGGCCTTCGGCGTACAACGTGTCGAACGCGAGCGAGGATTTTCCGGATCCGGAAAGTCCGGTGATGACGATCAGCTTGTCACGCTGGAGCGTGAGGTCGACGTTCTTGAGATTGTGTGTGCGGGCGCCGCGTATCTTGATCTGCTGCATGTGTCGAGCGCGATTTGTCGCGCGATCGTTGCGAAACAGCGGAGTTTAAGCGGGGAGGGTGGTCCGGGTATAACCAGTACCTGGGCGCGCCGGGTACTGTATGACCGTACTGTACGAAGATGGGGCAGACGTGCGCGGGCGCCGCCTCTCAGGGGATTTCCGCGCGGCGCGGCTCCTCCGAAGGCTGCGATTCCGGCGGCGCACCCGCCGGTGTCGCGTCGGCCAGCGGCGGCACGAGAATCTTCCTGCCGGTGAACATGGCCGACACGAGATTTCCGCCCCCACGCAGCTCGGTGACGACCACCGCGACGATGTGCAGCGACGCAAGGAACACCAGCGCGTAGAAGACGTAGTAGTGGATCTTCACCATCGGACCGCGGAATTCGCGCATCGCCGCGTACGCGTCGGCGTCGTAGAGGGCAGGCGCGTACGGGACGACCAGGTTCGGATCGACACCGGGAGCGGCGACCCATTCGGCCATGAACGAGCCGAAGGGCGGATAGAACAGGTCGGTGCCCGCGAGTACGAGCCCCGTCATCGCCTGCGCGAGCAGCAATACCAGCATCAACGTGACTGCGATACGGCCGAGTGGATTGTGGCCGAGATAGGGCCGCGCATCGCCCGAGCGAAAGGCCGCGACGTAGCGCCTGAGCGCGCCGGCGTAGCCACGGCCGGCTGGAAGGATTTCGCGCCAGCGCGCGTGCGGACTTCCGATGAATGCCCAGACGAGCCGGAACGCGAGATTCAGCGCGAACACGTAGCCGATCCAGACGTGCGTCGACTTGAGCAGGATCTTGCCGTCGTTGGTGATGCCCAGCGCCTTGTCGTTGAGGATCACGATTCCCGAGGCGATGAGTCCGAGCACGCACAGCACGTTGATCCAGTGGAACGCGCGAACGCCCGCGTCCCAGACCGGGTATACCCTGAGCCGATTCGTGGGATTCACCGAAATCACGGGCGGACTATGACGCGTCCGGGCGAGGATTCCGCTCAGTAGTCGCACGTATGGGATTGCGGGCCGCGCGGACGCTTTCAGTCGCGCTGGATCCAGTGGCGAACTTTTTCCGCGGCCAGAAAATCCTCGGCGCCCGGGCCCTCGAGCATCGCCAGCGTGGTCAACATGCCGGCCTGTGTGCAGGTGGGCGCCGCGACGGTGACGGAGCGGGGCGCGCCGCGCACCGGCCGCCCGTCGCGCGGATCGAGTATGTGCGGCAGGCGCTTGCCGTCCGCTTCGACGTACCGATAGGTGTCGCCGCTCGTCGCGAGCGCACCGGCATGCAGGTCGACGAGTTCATCCGCTTGTCCGTGAGCGCCATCCGCGGCCTCGATGCCGACGCGCCAGGGGCGCTCCGCGCCGCGCGCGCGCGTCACGGCAAGATCGCCGCCGAAGTTCACCAGCACCGCGTCGTCGCACATCGACGCCGCGATTTTCGTCGCCTGGTCGACGGCGTATTCCTTGCCGATGCCCCCGAAGTCGATCTGCATTCCGGGAAGCAGCTGGATGCGCGGCCGTTCCCAGCGAACCTTGCTCCATCCCACGAGCGGCAGCAGCGCATCGACTTCGGCGCGCGTGGGCTGACGCCGCCCGCCGTCGAATTTCCACGCGCGGCGCAACACTCCGGAAGTGATGTCGAACGTTCCGCCGGATAGTTCGTGAACGAGCGTGGCGAAGTCGATCAGGTTCGCGGTCTCGTCATCGACGAGGACGGGCGCGCCGTCGGCGGAGTTGATGACGCGCACGATTCCGTCGCCGCGATAGCGGCTGTACTTCGTCTCGATGCGCCAGGCGCAGGCGGCAACGGCGTTGGCGATGCCGCGAGCCCAGGCCTCCGATTCGCACTCGACGAGCACCTCGCACGGACTGGCCATCGCGCGAAAACGCGCGATCCACAGGTCCGCCGCCCGCGTCAGCGTCAGAGGCTGAAGCGGTACGTGAATTGCAGGATCACCGCGTCGAAGTCCGGCATCTGCGCGTTGCCCACCTGGCTGCCGACGAGCCGCTCCGCGGGCGCCTTCGCCGTCTGCTGGTAGAACTCGAGTCGCGTACTCCATTCGTTACCTCCCGCGGTCTTGCGGCCATACTTGAGACCGAACGTCACGGCGCTCAAGTCCGAAAGCCGCGCGTCGGCGGATGCGTACCGGGGCAGCACGCCCGTGTCCGCGAGGCTGTACTGGTAGAACGAGGCCGCGCTCTGCGTGTAGTAGCGCACGTGCGGCTCGAGGTAGCTCGACTCGCCGATCGGCAGACGGAAACGGGATTCGAGCGTGTGCGAATCGATGTCCCAGTCGTCGGTCGAGTAGCGATATCCGACCTGCAGCACCTTTCCGGAGAAATCGTGGCGCAGCTCCGCGTACAGTCCCTGCTTGCGTCGCGAGTCCGGCCGGTTCTCGAATAGATAGACGCCGGTGGGCCCGGAAGCGCCGGGTGCCGGCGTGCGCGCGACGAGGTCGCCGGTCTCCGGGTCGACGAGGCTCAGGATCTTGTAAGGATCGGTGAGATATCCACTCGAATCGGAGTACGAGTAGTTGACGCGCAGCAAGGTGTGCCGCCCGAGCACCTGCGTGACTCCGAACAGGACGTCGATGACATTCTTGCTGTCGCTGCTCGCGCCGCGATTGCCTGGGCGGGCGTCTTCGCCGACCGCATCGGTCATCTCGCTCAGAGGGAGCGGGAGGCCGCCGACGGGCTTGATGGTGTCCTGCGCGTACGCAAGTGCCGCGCTCAGCGTGGTGTTGCGGTCGTTGAAGTCGCGCGTGACGCCGAAATTTCCGCCGATGTGCGTGTAGTCGTATTCGGAGGAGAACCCGACACCCGCGCTCATCGTGTACAGGCGCGCGAACGGCTGCGACCAGCTGGCGCCGAGCGCGAAGCGCGTGTCGAGGAAGGTGTCGTCGAGTGGAATTTCGCCGGCCGGCGTCGTGTAGGTGTCGCGACCCGACGGACTCGTGAAAGTCTGCGCGCTGTCGGTGGCGATGGCCCCGCTCGGCGATGCGCCCGTGAGCGAATCGACGCTGAGATCCAGCCCGAGAGTGCGGTCGTCGCCGAAATCGCGCGTAGCGTGCGAACTCAGGCTGAAATCCTTCACGCGACTGTCGCTTTCACCGTAGTAGAGCAGCGCGGAGTCGATGTCCCACTTCGCTGCGCCGTCGGCGGCGTTCGAGACCGCGGGTGCCGCAATGCCGAGCAGGCCGCAGGTGGCGGCCGCGAGCGCGGCGCCTACGGGCATGCTCGGACTGGATTCCTTCCGCTGTTTTTCGTCCGCCATGTCAGTTGCACCCGCAGCCGCCGCCGCCGAAGCCGCGCCCGCCGCTCGTGCCTTCCTTGCTGAAATAGATGTGATCGTCGAGGGCCGTGTCCAGCGCGTTGGATTCGAGTTGCATGTCGGGTCGCGCGAGCACTTCGCGCTCCCAGGGCCTCACGTTCGCGCAGCCGGCGAGCGCGGCGGATGCCGCGAGCATGAGGAAGCAACCAGGTCGGGTCATCTTGGCTCCAGGAGTTTCATCAGTTCGGCTTCGCGCGCGTCGCGTTTCGTGGTGCGAAATCCAACGTGCGTCTGGATGAGTTTGCCGCTGCGGTCGAAGACGAACGTGCTCGGCATGGCGGGGACTTCGAACCGGGTCGCGAGCACGCCCGCGGCGTCGTAGATGACTTCGAAGTCGATGGGCACGTCGCGAAGGAAGCGCTCCGCATCCGCGCGATTCGCGTCGACGTTGACGCCGATCACGACGAGTCCGCGGTCGCCATATTCGCGATGCATGCGATTGAGCCAGGGAATCGACTCGCGGCAGGGCTTGCACCACGATGCCCAGAAGTCGACGACGACCACGCGGCCCCGATAGGCGGCGAGGTCGAGCGGGGACGCCGAAGCTGACGATGAGCTGGCCGACGATGCACTGGCCGACGCCGCGCTGGCCGACGATGCCGGGCCGGCGGACAACGACAGCAGGGCCACCAGCAGTCCCGCCAGTCCAAAGGAGCGGCGAGCGGCACGCCGGTGTGGGCGCGCCATGATTGGCGCGCAGTAAGACCTTGTCTTGGAGACCATCAGGGCGATGAGACGTCACCGCCGCGCCAAACCCGTCGCGACCTCGTGAAAAAATCCGATGGGCTCGGGGAAACCCTCGAATTGCTGATAACGTGGCGCCATGAGCGCCTTCAGCACCTCGTTGTATCTCGTCGCGGTCGCGCTGTGTCTCTTCTCCACCGGCCTCACGGCGCGGGCGGCGCGCGGTCAGCCGCACCGGTTCTTCACCTTCTTCCTGGTGATCCAGTCGGTCGTGTTCCTGTGCGAGCTGCTCATCGCTCACCCGGCCACGCCATTCAAGGCGCTGTGGCTCGCGCTGTTGATGTCATCCTCGCTACTGCTCGCGCCCTGCCTGTGGTTGACGTTCAGGGAGAGCATCGGCGGTGAGCGTCCGGAGCCGCGCCAGCTGCCGCGCCCGCACGGGCTCGCAATTCTCGCGGGTGCGTCGTTCACCGTGCCGCTCGCCCTATCTACCCACGCCGGCACGACCTGGATGAATCCGGCCGACCCGTCGAGCTGGCTCGAATCGAAAATCATCCACACGACGATGCTGCTCTGCATCGGCGTATTCGTCGTGCAGGTGCCCTGGTACCTCGTGCGTTGCCGGCGCATCCTGCTGGAGCGGCTCGGCGGGCAGCGCGATCACTGGGCTCAGCTGCCGCTCGCGATCGTCCTCACTTCATGGACGCTCGCGATCGTTCGCACGATCGACTGCGCCTTCATCAAGTGGCCGGCCACGTTTTCGGTCGTGGTGGCGGTGATCAGCGTGGGCGTGACGACCGGCGCGTTGTATCTGCTGCTGCGGCAGTTCGGCGCGCTGACAAAGGAAAGGGCCGGGACCTACGCCAAGAGCCCGCTGGGCGCGGGCGCCCGCGCCAGGATCGGGCGCAAGCTCGAGTCGGCGCTCTCGGATGAACGCATGTATTCGAGGTGCGACCTGACCCTTCGCGCGCTTTGCGAATCTCTCAACGAGAGTCCGCACTACGTGTCGCAGGTCATCAGCCAGGACCTGGAGACGACGTTCTACGATCTCCTGAACCAACGGCGCATCGACGCTGCCATGCGGCGGCTGCGCGAATCGCCCAGGGCGGGTGTCCTCGAGATCGCTATGGCGGTGGGATTCAACTCCAAATCGGCGTTCAACGCGGCATTCCGCCGTGTCACGGGGACGACGCCGAGCGACTACCGGAAATTCCCCGAAAAAAGTCCGGATCCCGAAGTCCTCGCCGATCAGGAAGGACGCCAGGTCGCCGACTGAGCGGGATTCTCGGGTCTCCCAACACCTAGGAGGCCCGATGATTCCGCGACTGATGCTTGGACTTGCGTTGATGCTTGTGCCGCCC
>JAFAGC010000126.1 GCA_023423065.1 Pseudomonadota bacterium | reverse complement strand
GCCTTGACGCGGTCGGTGTAGATCTCGAGTTGCGGACGCGCGGCCGCTTCGGCGCCGCTGCCGGTGAGCAGGGTTTTCAGCGACTGGTCCGAATCCGCATCGAACGCGTTCTCGCGCACGATCATCTTGCCGTTGAACGCCAGCTTGCCGCGCTCGGTGGCGATGCCGCGAAACACCTCGCGCGTCGCGGTATCGGGCGCCGCGTGTTCGATCTCGGCGAACGCATCGTGCGACTGCAGGCCGTTCGCGATGCTGGCCGCGATGAATTCGCATCGCGCCGCCCGGCCGGCGAGCTTGATGAACGCGGTGGAGCGCGCCGCGACGCCTCCCAGGGTGATGGAGCGGAAGCGGTAGTCGGCGTTTTCGCCGACTCGCGCGATCAGCGTGTCGAACACGCTCGCGCCGTCGGCGCAGTTCTGGATGCGGGTGTGATCGACCCTGGCGCCCGCGTTGAGCGCGATGTCGGCCGCGGCATTCACGACGGAGTCGCGGGCGTCGACGCTCACGTGCCGCTCGATGAGTTTCAGCGACGAATTGCGGCCGGCGTGCACCTGCAAACGTGGATAGGCGATGCCTTCCGAAGCGGGCGAAGCGGCCACGAAGATCACCTCGACCGCAGCCGATGCGCTTTCGTTCAGCGACAGGTGCATCACCTGTTTGCCGCGCGCCGCATTGGCGCGAGCGAGCGCGAAATCGATTCCCTCGGAGGCCAGGTCCGCATCGAGGATTTCGGCGACCGCGCCGGCGGTGTGGTCGAGAATCGCGACCGCGGGATCGCGCCGCTGTTCGGACAGCGCCGGCGCGAAATGCCCGTCGACGAATACCCAGCGGGAAAAGCCGGGGATGGCTGGCGGCAGGGCGTCGGCCGAAATGGGGGGACTCGCCGGTACGGCCTCCGGCCGCGCCCTCGCGAGCGCGCGCAAGTTGGCGTAGCGCCAGTTCTCGTCGCGGTTGTCGGGCAGGACGTGGGTCGCGGGCGCGGACATGTCAGGCGACCTCGAGCACCCAGTCGTAACCGCGCTTTTCGAGCTCGCGCGCCAGGTCCTTGTCGCCCGACTTCGCGATCCTGCCGCGCGCCAGGACGTGCACCTGGTCCGGGACGATGTGATCGAGCAGGCGCTGGTAGTGCGTGATGAGCAGCACGCCGCGGTCCGGCGCGCGCAGGCTGTTCACGCCTTTCGCGACGACCTTGAGCGCGTCGATGTCGAGTCCGGAATCCGTTTCATCCAGCACCGCGAGCGCGGGTTCGAGCACCAGCATCTGCAGGATCTCGTTGCGCTTCTTCTCGCCACCCGAGAATCCTTCGTTGACGCCGCGTGACAGGAAGCTCTCGTCCATCTGCATGAGCTTCATCTTCGCGCGCACGAGCTGCAGGAATTCGTAGGCGTCGACCTCGGGCTTGCCCTCGGCCTTGCGCTTGGCGTTCACCGCCGCCTTGAGTAGATAGACGTTGTTGACGCCCGGAATCTCGACCGGGTACTGGAAGCCGAGGAACACGCCGGCGCGCGCCCGCTCCTCGGTCGGCATCGCGAGCAGGTCGCGGCCCATGAATTCCACGGTGCCGCCCGTGATCTCGTAGCCGGGTCGGCCGGCGAGCACGTAGGCGAGGGTGCTCTTGCCGGAACCGTTCGGCCCCATGATGGCGTGCACTTCCCCGGCCTTCACTTCGAGCGAGAGGCCCTGCAGGACTTTCTTGCCACCGACGGTGGCGGACAGATTCGAGATCTTCAGCATCGTTTCGATTTCCGGATCAACCGACCGCGCCTTCGAGGCTCACGGCCAACAGGTTTTGTGCTTCGACGGCGAATTCCATCGGCAGCTCCTTGAGCACGCTCTTGCAGAATCCACTCACGATCATGTTCACCGCATCCTCTTCGTCGATGCCGCGTTGCAGGCAGTAGAAGAGCTGGTCCTCGCTGATCTTCGAGGTGGACGCCTCGTGCTCGACCGTCGCGGTCGGATTGCGCGTCTCGATGTACGGAAACGTGTGCGCGCCGCACTTGCCGCCCATGAGCAGCGAGTCGCACTGCGTGAAATTGCGCGCGCCGTGCGCGCCCGGCAGGATTTTCACCAGGCCGCGATAACTGTTCTGGCCGTGCCCGGCGGAGATGCCCTTCGAGACGATCGTGCTCTTCGTGTTGGCGCCGATGTGGATCATCTTCGTGCCCGTGTCGGCCTGCTGGTAGTTGTTGGCCGTCGCGACGGAGTAGAACTCGCCCACGGAGTTCTCGCCGCGCAGGATGCAGGACGGATACTTCCAGGTGATCGCGGAGCCGGTTTCCACCTGCGTCCAGGCGATCTTCGAATTCCTGCCGCGGCACTCGCCGCGCTTGGTCACGAAGTTGTAGATGCCGCCGACGCCGTTCTCGTCGCCCGGGTACCAGTTCTGCACCGTCGAATACTTGATCTCGGCGTCGTCCTCGGCGACGAGCTCGACCACGGCCGCGTGCAGCTGGTTCTCGTCGCGCATCGGCGCGGTGCAGCCTTCGAGATAGGAGACGTGTGATCCCGGCGCGGCGATGATCAGCGTGCGCTCGAACTGTCCCGTCTTCGCCGCGTTGATGCGGAAGTAGGTGGACAGCTCCATCGGGCAACGCACGCCCTTCGGCACGTATACGAACGAGCCGTCGGAGAACACCGCGGAGTTGAGCCCCGCGAAGAAATTGTCCGTGTGCGGCACGACCGTGCCGAGGTACTGCTCGACGAGCGCGGGATGGTTGCGCACCGCGTCCGAGAACGAGCAGAAGATGACGCCGGCCTCGGCCAGGCGCTCCTTGAACGTCGTCGCCACGGACACCGAATCGAACACCGCGTCCACCGCGACTCCCGCGAGGCGCGCGCGTTCGTGCAGCGGCACGCCGAGCTTCTCGTAGGTCTCGAGCAGCTTCGGATCGACCTCGTCGAGAGATTTGGGTGCGTTGGCTTTCGGCTTCGGCGCGGAGTAATACGAGATCGCCTGGTAATCGATCGGATTCACGCGCAGCTTTGCCCAGCGCGGCTCCTTCATCGTCAGCCAGTGACGGAACGCCTTGAGGCGCCAGTTCGTCAGGAACTCGGGTTCCTTCTTCTTGCGCGAGATGAATCGCACGACGTCTTCGTCGAGGCCCGGCGGCAACGTGTCCGAATCGATGTCCGTGACGAAGCCGTGCCGGTAGCTCTTCGAGAGAAGCTGGTCGATGCCTTGTTCCATTTCCTTCGGTTCGGTGCTCATGGCGCCGCCTTCGCGCGTCCCATGTACTTGAGCTCGCGTTCGATCGGCATGTTGGGTGTCTTGTTGTCGAGACCCGCGAGTTGCGCGAGCGAGATCTCACTGAGCGATCGCCGTATCGCGACGCTCAGCTTCTGCCACGTCCGTCCGACGGAGCAGGTGTGTTCGATGCCGCATTGCCCGCTGCCGGCGGAGCATTCGGTCAGCGCGATGGGACCCTCGAGCGCGTCGAGGATCGACGCGGCGCTGATCTGTTCCGGATCGCGGGCGAGCTGGTATCCGCCGTGCGTGCCGCGCGTGGAGATCACCAGGCCCGCGCGGTGCATCTGCTTGAGCAGCTTGCTCACGGTGGGCGCCGCGATATGGGTGCGTTCCGCGAGCGTGCTCGCGTTGAGCAGCCGCGCGCGGTCGGCGGCCAGGGTCGCCAGGATGACCGTCGCGTAGTCCGTCAATTTGCCGATACGCAGCATGGAGCGTGTCCCACGGAAGGGCCTTTTGAAGGCCGTTTCAAACTGGGACCATTTTAGTACGGATTCACGCGGGCAGAAAGCCGTAGGGGGCTGCTTTTGTTATCCTTCGCGGCCCTTCGAATTCAACGATCTGCACGAGGCACCGGCCGCTTGAGCCTGAATTCCGCTGAAGACAGCAATGGATCGCCGGCGCCTGCCGGCGATGCCGTAATTGAGGTCCGAGACGTGTGCTACGCCGTGGGCGGGCGCAAGATCTTTGATGGCCTCGACATCACCGCGCGCCGTGGACGGATCACGGCGTTCATGGGTCCCTCGGGAACGGGCAAGACCACGCTGCTGAGGCTCATCACCGGCCAGGTGACCGCGGAGCGCGGCAGCGTGCGCGTGTTCGGCGACGAGGTCTCGACGATGTCGGGCGGCGAGCTGTTCGCGCTGCGCCGGCGCATGGGCATGTTGTTCCAGAACGGAGCGCTGCTGACCGATCTCGACGTCTACGAAAATGTCGCGTTCCCGGTGCGCGAACATACGAAGCTTCCGGAACCCCTGGTGCGCCAGCTCGTGCTGACCAAGCTGCACGCGGTGGGCCTGCGCGGCGCCGCGAGGCTCATGCCGTCGGAGTTGTCGGGCGGCATGGCGCGGCGCGTCGCCCTCGCGCGCGCCATCGTCATGGATCCCGAGATCCTCATCTACGACGAGCCGTTCGTCGGGCTCGATCCGATTTCGATGGGCGTGATCTGCCGCCTCATCAAGCAGATGAACGAGGCGCTCGGCATCACCAGCATCGTGGTGTCGCACGACGTGCACGAACTCGCGAGCATCGCGCACGACAGTTACCTGTTGTCGGGCGGCAGGGTGGTGGCTTCCGGCACGCCCGAGGAACTGGCGCGCAGCGAGCTTGCCGAAGTGAAGCAGTTCATGGGAGGTCTCGCGGATGGTCCGGTGCCGTTTCACTACCCAGCGTCCAGGTACGAGGACGAGTTGTTAGGCCAGGCCGGAGATTCGAAGTGAGCGCCGCCGCGGATTCAATGCCGGTCGCCGCCGTGCGCCGGGTCGGCTCGGTGTCGCTGTTCCTGGTGCAGATCCTCGCGCGCATCCCGGCGTCCCTGAAGCGCCCCGGGCTCATCGTTTCCCAGATTTACAACGCGGGCGCGCGTTCGCTCGTGATCATCATGTTGTCCGGCATGTTCGTCGGCATGGTGCTCGGACTGCTCGGTTTCGATGTCTTCCAGCGATTCGGCTCCGAGGACTACGTCGGCGTGCTGGCCGCGCTCGGTAATCTCAAGGTGCTGGGACCGGTGCTGACCGCGCTGTTGTTCGCCGGCCGCGCGGGAACCGCGCTGACGTCCGAGATCGGGCTCATGAAATCCACCGAGCAGCTCACCGCGATGCAGATGATGGCCGTCGACCCGATTCGTTACGTCGTCGTGCCGCGTTTCCTCGGCGGGTTCATCGCGATGCCGCTGCTCGCGGCCACGTTCACCGTGATCGCGTTGTACGGTGCGCAGCTCATCGGCGTGCAGCAGATGGGCGTGGATCAGGGCGCGTACTGGTCGCAGACGCAGAACGCGGTCGACCTGAACGACGTCTGGGAAGGCATCGTGAAGAGCCTGGTGTTCGGTGTGGCCGTGAGCCTCGTCGCCGTCTACGAGGGATATCACGCCGTGCCCACGCCCGAAGGTGTCGGCCTCGCGACCACGCGCACCGTCGTCATCTCCTCCGTCCTCGTGCTGCTGCTGAATTACCTGCTCACGGCGGCCTTCCTGACTACGAACTAGTTCCAGTTACGGTATCCCATGAAAAACACACGTTCGCTCGAAATCGGCACCGGCCTGTTCGTACTGCTCGGATTCTTCGCGCTCGCGTTTCTCACGACGCAGCTCCCCGGTACGTCCCTGAGGCTCACCGGCGGTCCGTCCGGTTACGCGGTGACCGCGAAGTTCGACAATATCGGCGATCTCAAGCCGGGCTCTCCGGTCACGATGGCCGGCGTGAACATCGGCCGTGTCGAATCGATCCGTTTCGACCCCAAGGACTACAAGGCCGCGGTCGTATTGCGTATCGAAAACCAATACTCCGAGATACCCGACGACAGCGACGCGAGCATCCAGACGGCGGGATTGCTGGGCGGCAAATACATCGGCATCAGTCCGGGCGGGTCGGAAACCTTCCTCAGGGACGGCGGTCAGATCGAGTTCACGCAATCGGCCATCGTGCTCGAGAGCCTGGTCAACAAGTTCTTCGCGAACATGGCGGAGAAGGGCTCGGGAGACACGCCGCCGCCCGCGGATGAAGAGGAGAAGAAATGATGCGATCGATGCAGCGATTCGTTCAGGCAGGGTTCATCGTCGCCTTGTTAGGCGCGGGCGCCGCGTTCGCGGCCGACGCCGCCAAGCCCACGCCGACTTCGATCGACCACAGCGGCCCGAGCGAGCTCATCGAGAGCTCCGCGAACATCCTGCTGTCCGGCATCGATGCGCGCCGCGCGGAGTTCCGCAAGGATCCCACCGGCCTGTACAAGCTCGTCGAGGAAACGCTGCTGCCGAATTTCGACACGCCGTATGCCGCGCAGCTCGTGCTGGGCAAACACTGGCGCAACGCGACGCCCGAGCAGCGCAAGCGTTTCGTCGAGGCGTTCTACAATTCGCTGCTCTACACCTACGGCGACGCGATGGTGGAATTCACCGGCGACCGCCTCAAGGTGTTTCCGACCAAGGTCGAGCCCAATGCAGAGCGCGCGACCGTGCGCACCGAGATCAAGCGTTCGAACGGCACCAAGGTCTCGGTCAACTACAACCTGCGCAAGGTCAACGGCCAGTGGAAGGCGTGGGACGTCGTCATCGACGGCATCAGCTACGTGAAAAGTTATCGCGAGGACTACGGCGCGGAAGTCGACCAGAAGGGTCTCGAGGCCGTGATCGCGAGGCTCGAAGCCAAGGCCGAGAGCGCCAAGGCCGCCAAGGCGAAGTCCGGCTGAATGCTGGACGCGGCCTCGAATCAGTCGGAAGGTCTCGGCATCAGTGAGCCGAGCGCGGGGCGCGTCGTCGTGAATGGCGCGCTCACCTTCGCGACCGCGCGCGAGGCGCGTGAGCTCGGACTGCGGGTCCTCGAAGGTTCGCAAGCCGAGCGCATCATCGTCGATTGCAGTGGCGTGACCCGCGCGGACAGCGCGGGACTCGCCGTGCTGCTCGAGTGGCTCGCTTGGGGCCGGCGCAAGTCGCGGCCCATCCTGTTGCAGCGTTTGCCCGCGTCGATCGTCGCGATCGCGCGCATTTCCGAAGTCGACGGGCTGCTGTCAGAGCGCGGCTGAGACCAGCACGTCCCGATCGATCCTGCTCGCCTGAGTGGCGCCCGTCAGCGCCATCGATATCTCGAACTCACGCCGCAGGATTTCCAGCGCCATCGCAACGCCCCGTTCGCCGAGCGACGCGAGCCCGTACAGATAGCCGCGCCCGATGAGGCAGCCGCGTGCGCCGAGCGCGAGCGCTTTCAGCACGCTTTGTCCGCAGTGAATCCCGCCATCGAGCAGCACTTCGCAGCGGCCGGCGGCGGCTTCGACGACGCGCGGCAGCGCGGCGATGGTCGACGTCGCGCCGTCGAGCTGGCGTCCGCCGTGATTCGAGACGATCAATGCATCGACGCCGGTCGCCGCGGCCTCTCGCGCATCGTCCGCGTCGAGGATGCCCTTGAGCGCGAGTTTTCCGGGCCAGCGTTCGCGCAGCCACGCGATGTCTTTCCACGAGAGCGTGTTTTCTAGCTGGCTGCCCATCCACTCGGACAATTCCGCCGTACCGCGCTCGGGGAAGAAAGTCGCGAGATTGCCGAAGGTGCGGCGCTGGCCGAACATCACGTCGAAGAGCCAGCGCGGATGCGCGAGGAAATCGCGAATGCCCTTGAACGTGAGGCGAGGCGGCACCGCGAGTCCGTTCTTGGGATCGCGTCGGCGCAGCGCCTGCAGGGGCAAGTCGAGCGTCAGTACGAGCACGGGGCAGCGCGCCGCGAGCGCGCGTGCCATCAGCGCCTCCGTGAACGAGCGGTCGCGCATGAAGTAGAGCTGGAACCACAAGGTGCCGGTCGTCGCGGCCCGCACGTCCTCGATGGAGCAGATGGACATCGTGCTGAGGCAGAACGGCACCCCGGCGGCATGCGCCGCGCGTGCGGCGCGAATCTCGCCGTCGCGGTGGAACAATCCGGTGAGCCCGGTGGGTGCGATCGCGAACGGCATGCGCCAGCGTTCTCCGAGCACCGTGGTCTCGAGCGACAGGCTCGAGACGTCGCGCATCACACGCTGGCGCAGCAGGAGCGCATCGAAGTCCGCGCGATTGCGCGCGAGCGTCTGTTCGTCGTACGAGCCACGATCGATGTAGTCGAACAGCGCGCGCGGCAGGCGGCGTCGCGCGAGCTCGCGCAGATCCGCGATGGAATTGGGGTCAGCCCCCATTTCTCATGCCTGCGCGACCACCTGGCGTTGCTGGCCCAGCTTGTCGATGCCGAGTTCCATGGTGTCGCCGGCATTCAGGAAGATCGGTTCAGGCTTGATGCCCATGCCGACGCCCGGCGGTGTGCCGGTGGTGATCACGTCGCCCGGATGCAGGCTCATGAACTGGCTCAGGTAACTCACGAGGAACGAAGGCTTGAAGATCATCGTGCGTGTCGAGCCGTTCTGGCGGCGCACACCGTTCACGTCGAGCCACATCGACAGGTTCGCGGGATCGCCGACTTCATCCGGCGTCACGAGCCAGGGGCCGATCGGGCCGAAGGTGTCGCAACCCTTGCCCTTGTCCCACTGGCCGCCGCGTTCGAGCTGGAACTGGCGCTCCGACAGATCGTTCACCACGCAGTATCCGGCAATGTGCTGCGGCGCATCGGCCTCGCTCACGTAACGCGCCACGCTGCCGATCACCACGCCGAGCTCGACTTCCCAATCCATCTTGGTCGAGCCGCGCGGCTTCAGCACCGTGTCGTTCGGTCCGACGATGCAGCTCGTGGCCTTCATGAAGACGATGGGCTCGGACGGGAGCTTCGCGCCGGTCTCCGCCGCGTGATCGGCGTAGTTGAGTCCGATCGCGATGAACTTGCCGACCGCGCCGACGCATGGGCCCAGCCGGGCGCCGGCCGGCGCGCGCGGTAGTTTGGCCGCGTCGAGCGTGTGCAGCTTCGCGAGCGAATCGGGTGAAAGCGCGGCGCCCGCGACATCCGGAATCGCGCCGGACAAATCGGCAATCGCGCCATCGGCCAGGACGAGGCCGGGCCGCTCCGCGCCCGCGGAGCCGAATCGTACGAGTTTCAATCGAGCCTCCCGCCGATCAGGCTGCCGGCAGGCAAGCCGGTCCGATCGGTTCGAATTGTTTGTAAGTGAGGATGAATTCCTGGTGACCGAGCGCCTCGGACTTCGACGGACTGCCGGCCGCGACGCTCTGCACGAGAGTGAAGATCTCGCGACCCACTTCGTCGAGTTCCGCGCCATGCAGGATGCGGCCCGCGTTCACGTCCATGTCGTCCGCCATGCGTTCGTAGGTGTCGGGATTCGCGCATACCTTGATGACGGGCGAGATCGCGGAACCCACCACCGAGCCTCGGCCGGTGGTGAACAGGATGAGGTGCGAGCCGCAGGCGATGAGCTCGACGATCTCCGCGTTGTCCGAGATGTTCGGAAAACCGAAGCGCGGCTCGCCGTCCGGCACGACGTCGAGCAGGTAGAGGCCGCCGCGCGGCGGCACGTCGCCCGGCTTGATCAGTCCGCTGATCGGCGAGGAACCGGACTTCGAATACGCGCCCATGGATTTCTCCTCGAGCGTCGTGAGGCCACCTTCGGCGTTGCCGGGCGCGAAGCTGCCGTAACCCATGATGCGGTAGTAGTTGGCGGCCTTCTCGACGCAGGCCTCGATCTCGCGTCCGAGTTCGGGCGTGATCGCGCGCGACGCCATGATGCGCTCGCAGCCGATGAGCTCGCCCGTTTCCTCGAAGATGCAGGCGGCGTCGTTCTCGATCAGCCAGTCGAAACAGCGGCCGACGGCGGGATTCGCCGTGATGCCGCTGGTGCCGTCCGAGCCGCCGCAGACGGTTCCGACCACGAGTTCGTTCAGCGCCATGGGCACGGTAGTTTGCCGCGCGAGCTGCGCGCGCATCTTCTGCACGATCTCGAGGCCGGCGTTGAGCGTGCGCGTGGTGCCGCCCGCCTGCTGGATGACCAGCAAATCGACGGGCCGGCCGCTGGCCGCGATCGTGCGCCGCAGTTCCTCGCGGTTGAAGCTCTCGCAGCCCAGCGAAACGAGCAGTACCGCGCCCACGTTCGGGTGCGTGCACAGTCGTTTCATCATTTCGAGCGCGTACCTGTTCGGATAACAGCCCGGAAAGCCGATCAGGTGCACGTCGTCGAAGCCCGAGCGCTGCACGATCAGGCGCGACACGTGGTGGGCGCATTCGACCAGATAGGCGACCGCGACGACGTTGCGGATACCCTTGCGTCCGTCCTTGCGCGGATATCCGCGCATCGTGGCGCCGGCGGCTTGCGGATTGGAGTTCATCAGTGTCCGTTCGCGTCGCGCGTGGTCGACGAAATGTAATCGCTGCGCAGGTTGTGCATGTGTACGTGTTCGCCGCGTGCGACTGCCGTCTTCATGGAGCCGATCGGGGCGCCGTACTTGAGCACGCGTGCCTCCGCGGGAATGGCGCGGCGCGCGAGCTTGTGGCCGAGTTCGACCGCCGCGGGAATCGTGAAACGCTCGCCATCGATCTCGACCTGTTCGCCGGCGGCGATGTCGCGCCGCGCGACGACGATGTTGTCGTCCGGGTGCAGCAGCAACAACGGCGGTAGTTTGTCGCCGCCGGGTTGTTGCCGCCCGTTCACTGCGCACCCTGTTCGGGAGGAGTGGGCTGGCCCGCTTCCGGCGGACGCGACGTGTCGGGAGCCTCGGGCGCGGGTTCTTCGGATTGCGGTTCTTCCGGTGCCGGATCCTCGAGAAACTCCTGCTCGAGATCGAGGGATTCGTCCGCGACGTCGCCGTCGCGCACGAGGAATTCGCGCCGCTGCAGCCAGGCGTTGCGGATGAACGCGTAGCTGTCGTAGCTGCGTTCGATCTGCGCGTCGAGATCGAGCAGGTCAGCGCGGAGGTCGATGAAATCGACGCCGCGGATGAGAATGCGCGTGCTGTCGTCTTCCAGGTAGTTCACCGGGTAGGTGTACTGGTCCGGGATGCGGGCGAAAGTGTCCCGCACGGTGGAAGGTCCGAGTAGCGGCAGCATGAGATAGGGTCCGGATTTCACGCCCCATTTGCCGAGCGTCTGGCCGAAGTCCTCGTCGTTGAGATCGAGTCCCGCGGCCGATGCCGGGTCGAACAAACCACCGAGCCCCAGCGTGCTGTTCAGCAGGAAGCGCGCGGAATCGTTGCCGGCCTGCTTCACCTTGCCCTGGAGCAATGCGTTCACGATGGTCGAAACCTGGTCGAGGTTCGTGATCACGTTGCTGATGCCCGTTCGAACTATCTGCGGCGTCACCTTCTTGTAGCCCTTGGCGACGGGCTTGGCGATCGCGCGGTCGAGCGAGTCGTTGAAGACATACATGCTGCGGTTGAATTTTTCCCACGGGTCGCGCGGATCGGGTTTACCGGCGGGAACGGTGGCACAGCCTGTGGCGCACAGGACGAACAGGGCGAGGAGGATTTTCTGCATGGGGCGAAATTCTACTGATTTGTACGAATCGCCGCCCGTGTTGCCCGGCAGGGACGGTCGTCCGGGGCGGGTAGTCAGCCGCGGCGCGTCGAGCGGCTGTCGCCGCCGCGCTGGGGACGCTGCTGCGGGTCTTTCTGCGAATCCTGCGTATTCGGTACGCGGCGCTTGCGGTTCGAGAACATCGCTTCACGCACCTCGTCGAGGCGAGCCTGGAAACGGCCGCGCTGAACGCCCGTGATGCCCGGTACCGCCAGCGCGGTCTCGAGCTGCGCGACCGACAGGGGCAGGTTGCCGGTCGAAATGTGGTACTCGCTCATGTAGTAAGCCGCGTCGGCGCTATCCCCCGCGGTGCTCGCGGCGAGCGCGGTGAAACGGATCTGCTGCGGCGTCGGCGGCACGTTGTTGAACAGGTCGAGCAGCACCGCGTGCGCGGTCTTGGCCTGGTCGGCCTTGAGCAGCGCTTCCGCGTAACGCATGGTGAGCGGGACATTGCGGGGCGAGAGCGCCAGCGCCTTGCGGAAGGTTTCGAGCGCCGCGTCGGTCTCGCCCGCGGCCATCAGGGCCTGGCCCAGCGTCGACTGCAACATCGGAATCTGCGGGTACTTGCGCGCAAGGTCCTGCAGCGAATCCAGCGAGGCGCGTGCGTCGCCGCGCTCGAGATAGGCGAGCGCCTCGCCGTATCGTTCACCCACCGTCTGGTCCTGAACGTCGCGCCGCTCCTGGTAGTAGCGACCGACGTTGTCTTCCGCCGGCGTCGAAACCACTCGCAGGCGTTCGCGCGTGAGCTGGTAGCTGACGCTTTCCGGGACTTGCTTCAGGTCGGCGAACTGCGAGGCGCGCGCGCGCGACTCGGCGATGCGATTCGCGGCGACCGGGTGCGACTGCAGGATTTCAGGCAATGCGTTGCGGTTGGTGCCCGCGAGGCCGGTCCGGCGTCCCATGGTCTCGAAGAAGTCGGGCATGCCGTACGGATCGAACCCGGCGGCGGCGAGAAAGCCCATGCCGACGCGATCCGCTTCGTGCTCGTTCGCGCGCGTGAAATTGATCTGCTGCTGCATGGCGGCGCCCTGCGCCATGGAGATGCCGCCGAGCGCGGCATCCGAGGAGCCGGTGGCGGCGCCGACGAGAATCGCGGCGAGGATTGCCGCGACGGTGGCGATGCTCTGCCGGCCCTGCGAGCGCACGCGCCGCGCGATGTGCCGTTGGGTGACGTGCGCCACTTCGTGCGCGAGGACGCCGGCGAGCTGCGCTTCGTTGCGGGTCGCGAGCACCAGTCCGTAGTTCACGCCGATGAAGCCGCCGGGCAACGCGAATGCGTTGATCGACGGATCGCGCACGAAGAAGAAGTTGAACCGATGCGCGGAGTCGCCGGTGGCCTGCGCGACGATGCGCGAGCCGACCGCCTGGAGGTACTCGGTGGCTTCGGGGTCCTCGATGATCTGGCCTTCATCGCGAAGCTGCCGCATGACCTGCAGGCCGATGAGGTACTCGTCGTCGAGCGTCAGGGAGGAAGAGGCGGGAGAACCGATGTCCGGCAGATCGTTGCCGGCCTGCGCAAACGACGGCAGCGGCAGCAACACCGACAGGAAAACGACGAGAATTTTCTTGAGAGCGTTGCGCATGACGGGCTTGGACCAGTTACGCGGGGACCAGTTTCAGGCCTCGTCTCCGGGAAACCGTGAAGAGCTTCCCTAGAGCGTATCAGAGGCGAAATCGGCGAGGCGCGAACGTTCTCCACGAACCAGCGTGATATGTCCCGAATGGTTCCAGCCGCGGAATCGGTTCACCACGTAGGTGAGGCCGGAAGTCGTTTCGGTGAGGTAGGGGGTGTCGATCTGCGCGATGTTTCCGAGGCACACGATCTTCGTGCCCGGACCCGCGCGGGTCACCAGCGCCTTCATCTGCTTCGGCGTGAGGTTCTGCGCTTCGTCGAGGATGACGTACCGGTTCAGGAACGTGCGGCCGCGCATGAAATTGAGGGAGCGGATCTTGATCCGGTTGCGCAGCAGGTCGTTGGTCGCGCCGCGGCCCCAGCTGCCGCCCTCGGTGCTCTGCGTGAGCACTTCGAGGTTGTCCATCAGGGCGCCCATCCAGGGCTCCATCTTTTCTTCTTCCGTGCCGGGCAGGAAGCCGATGTCCTCGCCGAGCGGAATCGTCACGCGGGTCATGATGATCTCCGCGAAACGGTTCGAATCGAGCGTCTGCATGAGTCCGGCCGCGAGCGTGAGCAGTGTCTTGCCCGTGCCGGCGGGTCCGAGAATCGTGACGAAGTCGATCTCGGGATCCATGAGCAGGTTGAGCGCGAAGTTCTGTTCGCGGTTGCGCGCGTTGACACCCCAGACGCTGTTGCGCTCGCCGCGGTAATCGCGCGCGAGTTCGAGCGTCGCCTTGCCGCCCTCGATGCGGCGGACGATGGCCTCGATGCCCTCGGTGCCTTCCTCGTGCACGAACTGGTTGACCTGCAGGCCCGCGACGACGGGACCCGAGATCTCGTAATAGGTCCGGTCCGCATCCTTCCACGAGCGCATGTCCTTGCCATGCGACTCCCAGAAATTGGCGGGCAGCGGGGTGAGTCCGGTGTAGAGGACGTCCGCGTCTTCTATCGTCTTGTCGTTGTAATAATCCTCGGCGTGAACGCCGACCACGGCCGCCTTGATGCGCAGGTTGATGTCCTTCGACACCAGCGTGACGCGAGAATCGTGGTGCGTCGCCTGCAGCGCGAGGGTCATCGCGAGGATGGCGTTGTCGTTGCCGTGGCCAGGTAGATAGTCCGGGAGCGCGGAAGTGAGCTGGCGCGTCTGGAAGAACAGGCGGCCGGCGCCGGCCCGATCGCCCTTTCCGCCGCGATCGCCATTGGCGCCGAGACCCTGCGGGGAGGGCAGCGGCAGCCCCGCGTCGATCTGTTCCTTGGTCGCGTCGCGCATCATGTCGTCGAGGAAACGACTGACCTGGCGGACGTTGCGCGAGGCTTCGGAAAGACCTTTCTTGTTGGCGTCGAGCTCCTCGAGCACCACCATCGGTAGATAGACGTCGTGCTCCTGGAAGCGGAAGATCGCCGTCGGGTCGTGCATCAGCACGTTGGTGTCGAGGACGAACAGCCGACGTTCGGTATCCCGGGCCGATTTGCCGCCGGCCGTGCGCCTGGCCGCGTTCACAGCGACTTCGCCGCTTCCAGCACTTCGGCCGCGTGGCCCTTCACCTTGACCTTGCGCCATTCGCGCACGATCTTGCCGGACGAATCGATCAGGAACGTGCTGCGTTCGATTCCCATGAACTTCCTTCCGTATAGGGATTTTTCGCGGATCACGTCGAAGAGCCGGCACACGGTCTCGTCCTCGTCGGACAGCAGCTCGAACTGGAATTTTTCCTTCGCGCGAAATTTCGCGTGACGTTCGCAGCTGTCCTTGGAGATGCCGAGCACCATGGTTTTCGCGCGCTTGAACGCGGCGTGGAGGTCGCGAAAGTCCTGCCCTTCGAGCGTGCAGCCCGGGGTCATGTCTTTCGGGTAGAAATAAAGCACGAGGTTCGATCCCCGTGCATCGGCCGATTTCCAGAGAGTGCCGTCGGAGCGCGGCAACGAAAAGGCGGGCGCCTTCTTGCCAACCGAAACAGTCAAGACTTTACCGGCTCCAGGATCGCGTCGAGGTTCTGCGCATCGCAGTAGTCCATGAACTCCTCGCGCAGGTGCGCGAGCTGCAGGCGCTTCGGCACGTTGATGATCATCTGCACCGAGAACATCTGCGCGCCCGTGTGCGCGGCGGGATAGGTGCGCGTCGAGACCTCGGCGATGTCGATGCCGCGGCTCGCGCAGAACCCGGAGAGGCCGGCAACAATACCCGACTGGTCGAGGCACACGACGTCGATGGAATAAGGCAGCAGCTCGGTGCGCGCGGCCCGCGGCTCCGTGCGCTTGAGGTGCAGGGACAGGCCGGTGCTCTCGCCGAGGCGCGCGAGTTCGCTCTCGAGTTTGGCCAGCGAATGCCAGTTGCCGCTCACCAGGATCAGCATCGCGAATTCGTTGCCGAGACTGGCCATCCGGCTTTCGCTGATCGATCCGCCGCAGTCCGAGATTACGCGGGTCAGGTCGTGGACCATTCCGGTCCGATCGCTGCCAATGGCGGATACGGCTAGGTGCTGCTTCATCTGGCGCGGAGTGTACCCCAGCCGGCGGCTTGCGAACCCACGGGGTGCGCCCGTACCATGCCCGACCGCTTTCAACGACCCTCGGATTTAACGCATGTTCGCCGGCAGCCTGGTGGCGCTCGTGACCCCGATGCAGCCGGACGGCAGCATCGATTTCAACGCCTGGAATCGCCTCGTCGAGTACCAGCTGGACAATGGCACCACGGGCATCGTCGTCGCGGGATCCACGGGCGAATCCGCCACCGTCACCGATGCCGAACTTCGCGACCTGCTGCTGGCCGCGAGAAAGATCATCGGCAAGCGCGCGCTGCTGATCGCGAATACGGGCACGAGCGGCACCGCGAGCTCCGTGGACCGCGCGCGGGATTTTTCGGCGCTCGACGTCGATGCGCTGCTGGTGTCGTCACCGTCTTACGTGCGTCCTACGCAGGAAGGATTGTTCCTGCATTTCTCGGCTGTCGCCGCTGCATCGCGCACGCCCGTGCTGCTGTACAACGTGCCGAGCCGCACGGCCGTCGACATGCTGCCCGCGACGGTCGCGCGCCTGTCGCGCGTGCCGCGCATCGCCGGCATCAAGGAAGCGGTGGGCGACGCGACGCGCGTGCGCGAGCTCGTCTCCGGCTGCGGCCCGGATTTCAAGGTGCTCTCGGGCGACGACCTGACGGCGCGCGATGCGATCGGGGCGGGCGCGTCGGGGGTCATCTCGGTGACGGCGAACGTCGCGCCGCGCGCGATGGCCGACATGATCGCGGCCGCGTTGCGCGGCGATCGCGCGGGCGCCACGCAGATCGATCAGCGCCTCGTGGCGCTGCATCGAAACCTGTTCGTCGAATCGAATCCAATCCCGGTCAAGTGGGCCGTCTCCCGGATGGGACTCATGGGCGGCACGCTGCGGCTGCCGCTGACGGAACTCTCACCGGAGTACCATGCCGTCGTCGCCGAGTCGCTGTTCGCGGCCGGCATAAACGTGAACTCCTGAAATCTCGAAAGGTCGCAATCCCCATGCGTATCGCCGGTATCGTTTTCGTCGCAGTGTTGTCCGCCGGGCTCGCAACGGGCTGCGGACACAAGCTGACCGAGTGCAAGCAGAGCAACCGGGATTACGCGGGCGCGAAAGAGATGCCGCCCCTCAAGGCGCCGCCGGGCCTGCAGGATCCGGACACGCGTAATGCGCTGCGGGTGCCCCCGCTCGACACGCCGGAGCGCATCCGCGGCAAGAACGAGCCCTGCCTGGACGCGCCGCCGCCGTACTCTGCGCCCAAGGCCCCAGAAGCGCCCAAAGCCGGATAAGGCTCTTTCCGCTATCATGCGCACCCGCTCCTTGGGGTGCAGGTTTCACACCGGACAGATGGCCGAGCGGTCGAAGGCGCTTGATTGGAAGTCAAGTAACATCGCAAGGTGTTCCAGGGTTCGAATCCCTGTCTGTCCGCCACCTCATTTACCATGGCAGTCCGTATCGGCTCCTTCGCGACGACTAGTTGTAAACCCCGCCAGGCCCGGAAGGGAGCAGCGGTAGCGGCGATGTCGGGCGCCGAAGTCCGGCTGGTGCGGGCTGCCTCCCCCCAAGGATCGACCTATTCATGAGTTACCTCGCGCTGGCGCGCAAATGGCGGCCACGATCCTTCGCAGAACTCGTGGGCCAGGAACACGTCCGCCAGGCACTCGGGAATGCGTTGACCCAGGGGCGTGTACATCACGCCTTCCTGTTCACCGGCACGCGCGGCGTCGGCAAGACCACGATCGCGCGAATTCTCTCCAAGTGCCTCAACTGCGAGACCGGCATCACCGCGACACCCTGCGGCGTGTGCTCCGCATGCCGCGAGATCGATGAGGGCCGGTTCGTCGACCTGATCGAAGTCGACGCCGCGTCGCGCACCAAGGTCGACGACACGCGCGAGTTGCTGGAGAACGTGCAGTACTCGCCGACGCGCGGACGTTACAAGGTCTATCTCATCGACGAAGTGCACATGTTGTCGACGCATTCCTTCAACGCGTTGCTCAAGACGCTCGAGGAGCCGCCGCCGCACGTGAAGTTCCTGCTCGCGACCACCGATCCGCAGAAGCTGCCGGTCACGGTGTTGTCGCGCTGCCTGCAGTTCAATCTCAAGAGAATGCCGGCCGCGCTGATCGCCGAGCACCTCACGAAGATCCTCGACGCGGAAAAGATTTCGCACGAAGCGGCCGCGGTGCGCCTCGTCGCGCAGGCCGCCGACGGCAGCATGCGCGACGCGTTGTCGCTGACCGACCAGCTCATCGCGTTCGGCGGCGGCAAGGTCGAAGAGAGCGGCGCCCGCGCGATGCTCGGCACCATCGATCGCGATCACGTCGCAAAACTCGCGCGCGCGCTCGCGACCGGAGATGCGGCGCGGCTGCTCGAGGCGGCGCGCTCGCTCGAGGAATTTTCACCCGACTATGGCGCGGTGCTCGACGAGCTCGCGTCGCTGCTCACGCGAATCGCGCTGCGGCAGCTCGTTCCCGACTACGAAGGCGACGAGATCTTCGATCCCGAGCTGGTGGCAGAGCTCGCCGGCGAGTTCAGCGGCGAGGACGTGCAGCTCCACTACCAGACGGCGATCCTCGGTCGCCGCGACCTCGCATTCGCGCCCGATCCGCGCACCGGATTCGAAATGACGCTGGTGCGCATGCTCGCGTTTCGGCCCGCCGGCGGAGCCGGCGCAACCGCGGGTTCGGCGAATGTTCGCCTGCAATCGGGCGCCGCGGCGCCCGCCGGAAACGCGCCGCCGGTGAGCGCGCCGATCGTGCGACCGGCATCGGCCGGGCCGATCGATCCGGTGCAGTGGGCGCGCGTGATCGGCGATCTCGACATCACGGGCGCGGCCCGCCAGCTCGCGACCAATTGCGCGCTGATCGAACATCGCGGCAACACGCTGCGTTTCGGCATCGATTCCAAGGCCGCGCGCTCGCCCGCGCAGGTCGACAAACTCACGCAGGCCCTCGCGAAATATCTCGGCGGTCACGTCAAGATCGAATTCGTCGAGGGAAACACGCCGATCGAGACGCCTTCGCAGCACGGCGAACGGCGCTCGGCCGAGGCGCTCGAAGCGGCGCGGCGTTCGCTCGACGAAGATCCGACCGTGCGCGAGATGAAGAGCCGGTTCGGCGCGACGCTGCACCCCGAGTCGGTGCGGTCAACGGAATAAACAGCTCCAGGAGATTGCGATGCGCGGTGGCGGAAACATGATGAAGCAGGCGATGGCGCTGCAGGCCAACATGAAGAAGGCCCAGGACGAGATCGCCGCGATGGAAGTCGTCGGCGAGTCCGGTGGCGGCATGGTCAAGGTCACGATGAACGGCAAACACGAAGTGAAGCGCGTGCAGATCGAGCCGCAGGTGATCTCCGAAGACCGCGAGATGCTCGAGGACCTGATCGCGGCCGCGATCAACGACGCGGTGAACAAGGTCGATCAGCAGACCCAGGCGCGCATGGCGAACGTCATGTCGGGCGTCGCGTTGCCGCCGGGATTCAAACTACCCTTCTGATGCAGCACGCCGCGCCCCTCGCCAAACTGATCGACGCGTTGCGCGTGTTGCCGGGCGTGGGTCCCAAGACCGCGCAACGGATGGCGTTCCACCTGCTGCAGGCCGGGCGCGGCGGCGCGCAGAGCCTGGCGCAGGCGCTCACCGAAGGTCTCGCGACGATCAAGCGCTGCCGGCGCTGCCGGATGCTCACCGATACGGAGATGTGCGCCATCTGCTCTGCGCCGGCCCGTGATGCATCGCTGCTCTGCGTGGTGGAGTCACCCGCGGACGTCGTCGCGGTGGAGCAGTCGGGTTCCTATCGCGGCCGATACTTCGTTCTGCACGGACATCTCTCGCCGCTCGATGGCATCGGACCCGAGCAGATCGGCGCGCGCGAATTCGAAGCGCTGCTCGATTCGGGCGAGGTTCGCGAAGTCATCCTCGCGACGAATCCCACGGTCGAGGGCGAGGCCACGGCGCATTTCCTCGGCGAGCGCGCAGCCGGGCGCGGGATCCAGGCGAGCCGCATCGCGCACGGCGTGCCGATCGGCGGCGAGCTCGAATACGTGGACGGCGGCACGCTGGCCCACGCGCTCGCCGGGCGCATTCGTCAAGGCTGAACGCGTCGACGGCTATTGCAGCCGGGCGCGCGTGCGCGCGAGCTGCCGCGCGCGCACGCGGACGATGAAGTCGCGGCGCGCGATGCGCAGCGCTTCGGGCGCGACGCGGCGATACAGCGCGGCGCTCGACTCCCGCAGTCGCGCACGAGCCGCGAGCAGGCGAGTGCGCACGTTGGGACGTGAAATCACCACGGTGCGGGTGGTGCGATGTTCGCGCGCCCACAGGTCCTTGTAGCTCGCACCGCCGCCCATGAAATCGAAGGCGCGAATGGCCGGATCCTCGAAGCTGTCGCGCAGGCACAGGCTCAGGACCGCGGTGCCGATGTCGTGTTTGTTCAAGGCCGGGTTGAAGCCCTTCTGGAAGTAGTGCAGCACGCCGTCGTCGAGCAGCCCTACGAGGGCGGCCTCGATCCGCCCGTCGATCCGCAAGGTCCATAGCCGGACGCGGCCCGAGTCGAACTCCGACTGCAGCGCGTCGAACAACTGGTTGCGCAAGTGGTCCGTGCGGAACGAGCCGTGATGGCCGGCCGCTTCCCAGCGCATCTGGTGGAGTCGTACCAGCGCGTCGAGCGCCTCGACCGCTTCGGCGCGCGTGGCCGCTCGCCGGAACTCGCAGCGATGCGATTTGAACAGGCGGCGCGCGTAGTACTCCACGTTGCGGCGCATCGACCGCCCGAGCGATTTCCGGTACTCGCTCCACGGGATCGACGTGTCGATGAAAGGAGCGCGGTCCGATTGCGTCGAGGCGGCGCTTTCGCCGAATCGCCCGGAAAGGTACTCGAGAAACGGCGATTGCGCGGGGACCTTGTCCAACAACAGCCGATCCCAGTCGTTGCGGGAAAGCAGGAATGCGGCGACCGAATCCGCGACCGCGGTTTCCGCGCCGCGCAGCGCGATCATGTCGACGTATTCGCTCGTCTTGATCTCGACTCCCATTCCGAGGAACGACAGTTCGCGCGCGAACGGAATGCCGAGCATCCGGTGCCTGCGCCAGTACAGCGGCGCGATGCCGACGAGTTCATTTCGCCGATCGCGGCAACACAGGATGTGGAGGCGCGCGCCGGGCGGCGCGAGATGCCGCCACCAGGACCGGATCCAGCTGTATCGCAGGAAGTAGACGCGCTGCGCGCTGGATTGGAGCAGTCGGTCCCACTCCGGCGCAAGCGCTTCGAATGCGCGTTCGTCGCGGATCAACCGGACGGTGAGGAATGTGTCGGAACCGGGCTCGAATTGTGAATTCGGTTCCTTCATCACGAGCGATACCCGACGTCCGTGTTGGCGATGCACGAATGTTGCTGCCGTTCTTGCACGAGTTCGGGCAGATCAACGCAGAGATCACTCTGGTGCCCGGATACTGACGGACGCCGAAAGGGCGGGCATTCGCAAAGTAGCTAGATGTACCGGTCAGTATTCCCGGCAAGTCGCGTCGGAGAGCGCCTATGTCGCGACTCAGCGACGGTGGCGGTAGCCGGGGCCCCGCGCCTGGATCAATTCCTCGAAACGCCGCCGCAAACGTCGATAACTCTCGTAACGGCGCGCGTACAGCCCGCCGGTCGCAGCGGCCGCGCTGACGGCGCACCCCGGCTCCTGCATGTGCCGGCAGTCCGCGAAGCGGCATCCGTTCGCGAGCGTGGCAACCTCGGGAAAACCCAACGTCTTCTCGTCGAGCAGATCGATGGCCGGAGCGAAGTCGCGCACGCCGGGCGAATCGATCAGCGTGCCGCCGGATTGGAGCCCGTAGGCGCGCGATGCGGTGGTGGTGTGCCGGCCTTCTTCGTCGCGGACGAGCGTACCGGTTTCGATCTCCTCCTGGGGCAGCAGCGCACTCACCAGCGAAGATTTTCCGACGCCCGACTGGCCGACGAGCACGCTCACGGCCCCCGCGAGCAGGTCGCGCAGCCCGTCGAGTCCCGTACCGGTTTTCGCCGAACAGTTCACGTGCGGATAGCCGGCCGCCGCGTACGCGGCGAGTTCCTCGGCGGCGATCGTGTCGCCCTCCAGGTCTGCCTTGTTGACCGCGACGCGACCGCAAATGCCCGCGGCCGTGGCCGCGCACAGGTAGCGGTCGACGATGAAGAAATCCGGCGCGGGAATCGGTGCGATCACCACCACGAGCTGCGTGACGTTCGCCACGACCGGCTCGCTTTCGCCGCGCAGGTTGGCGCGCGCCAGCAAGGTCCGGCGCGGCCGAACCTCGACGACCAGCACTTCGTCGTGAGCCCGGTCGACCTCGCAGCGCACGCGGTCTCCACAGACGATGCTCAATCTGCGGCCGGCCGGTCGCGCCTTGCGGACCTCGCCGCGGTCATCGCGGACGAGCAGATGCCGCCCGAAAGAGGCGACGACTTCGGCGTCGAATTCCGCATCGCTCGGGTTCTCGTCCTCGTCTGGGGTGGCTGGCACGGACATTCGTGTAGTATCGCGTCAATCCTTATGCCGAGCAGCGACTATCTCGTCTGGATAGACCTCGAGATGACGGGTCTCAAGCCCGAGACGGACCGGATCATCGAGATGGCCGTCATCGTCACCGACGCCAATCTGGAAATCGTCTCCGAAGGACCGGTCATCGCGATCCATCAGCCCGACGAAGTGCTCGATGCGATGGATGACTGGAACAAGCGCACGCATGGCGCCTCCGGGCTCATCGAGCGCGTGCGCGAGAGCGAGTACACCGTCGAGAGCGCCGAAAAGCGCGTGCTGGAAGTGCTGAGCGCCCTGGTCGAGCCCAATTCTTCGCCGATGTGCGGCAACAGCATCTGCCAGGACCGCCGTTTCCTCGCCCGGCACATGCCGACCCTCGAGAAGTTCTTCCACTACCGCAATCTCGACGTGAGCACGCTCAAGGAACTCGCGCGACGCTGGGCGCCATCGGTAATGAGCGGCTTCGTGAAACAGGGCGAACACAAGGCGCTCGCCGACATCCAGGAATCCATCCGCGAGCTCGCGTATTACCGCGAGCATCTGTTCGCGCCGCAATTCGCACGACCGTGACCTTCGATCTGCCCAGTTTCCCAGAGGTCGTGGCCGCCGCGGCGCGCATCGGGCCGCACGTGGTGCGCACGCCCGTCTTGCGCTCGGATGCTTTCGACGCGCGCGTCGGCAGGCGCGTGTTCTTCAAGTGCGAAAACCTGCAAACCGGAGGCGCGTTCAAGTTTCGCGGCGCGACCAACGTCGTGCTGCAACTCGATCCGGCGCGCACACCGCTCGTGATCACGCATTCTTCGGGCAACCACGGCACGGCGCTCGCGCTGGCGGCGCGGGCGCGCGGCATGCGCGCGATCGTCGTCGTGCCGCGCGATTCGGCGCGCACGAAGATCGCGAACATCGAGGCGGCCGGCGCGCGGCTCGAACTTTGCGATCCAGGTCTGCCCGCGCGCGAACGGCGGGTCGCCGAATTGCTGGCGCAGGAACCGGCGGAGCTCGTCCATCCGTTCGACGATGCGCGGATCATCGCGGGGCAGGGAACCGCCGCGCTCGAAATGCTGGCGGAACTGCAGACGCTCGACGTGATCAGCGCTCCGGTGGGCGGCGGCGGGCTCATGGGCGGTACCGCGATCGCCGCGCGCCATCTCGCACCCGCGATCCGCATCGTCGGCGCCGAACCCGCGCAGGCCGACGATGCATTCCAGTCGTTTCGCAGCGGCGAGCGCCGCGCGGTGAACGCGCCGCAAACCATCGCGGACGGATTGCGCGGTTCGATCGGCGTGCGCAATTTCGCGTTGCTCA
Organism: Pseudomonadota bacterium; assembly: GCA_023423065.1. Lineage (GTDB taxonomy): Bacteria > Pseudomonadota > Gammaproteobacteria > Steroidobacterales > Steroidobacteraceae > CADEED01. Next base: position 7,921 of record JAFAGC010000126.1, on the reverse strand, counting down.
GGCAGCTCGTGGACGACGTCGTGACCGTCGGTGAGGCGGAGATCGTCGCTGCCATGCGCATCGTGCTGAACGACCTGAAGCTGCTCATCGAGCCGTCGGCGGCAGTGCCCGTGGCGGCATTGCTGGCCGGGAGACTGGGTCGGCCGGGACAGCGGGTCGGGATCATCGTGTCGGGCGGCAATGTCGACCTCGATGCTTGCGCGTTCCTCGGAAATGTCAAAAATACTTGACATCCAGCCAAGGCCCAGATGTAAGGTATACCGGACATCGGACGTTCGGAGACGTTCCATGGCCGGCCTGCAACGACGCACCCAGATCTTGCTCTCCCTCGCCGCATTAGGGGCCGCTGGCATGTTCTTCGGGCCGGATGCCTGGTTCGGCATCGACATCGGGCCTGTCGGCGCAGGGGTGCTCTACGCGGCGATCTGGTTGTTCGTAATCCACCTGTCTCGCTCCCCCGCCGGGATCTTTCCCGAAGACGCCTCGCCGGCGGAAAGGCAGGGTTGGGTGACGCTCGTGTTCGTCCTGCTCATCGCCATCCACTTCCTCAACTTCGTCGCGGCGCTGCCTGCACTGGACGCCGCAGCGGACCAGATCTCCAATCCCGTTTCGCGGCGATTCGGCATCAACCTCGGAATGTTGCTGGTCGCCTGGATCGTGGTGGGTGGCATCCTGCGAGCGCAGAACACCGACGGCATCGAGGCCGACGAGCGCGACCTCCGGATTCAGCATTCCTCGCAACGCGCCGCCGGTGGTGTGATGTCCGCGATCATCATCGGACTCGTCGCGCTGCTCGCGATGTTCCCTGGGCATGCGCAAGCGTGGATGCGCCCACTCATCGTCGGGAATGTCCTGCTGGGTCTGCTGATCGCGCGCACGCTGACGGAGAGCGTCTTCCTGGTCGCGCGATATTCGCGGGAGCGCCGGTGACGGTGAGTCGCGTCCAGAACCGGATTCGCGACCTGCGGCTCGCGCGCGGCGTGACTCAGGCGCAGCTCGCGAAGGAGTGTGAGGTCACGCGCCAGACGATCATCGCGCTCGAAGCAGGCAAGTATGCTCCTTCACTCGAACTCGCGTTTCGAATCGCACGCGCGCTCGGTCACGACCTCGAAGGAGTGTTTCAGTTCAGCGAAGAGAAAAAATAGTAGCTCGCGAACCGCATCACGCCCGATTGGCGCGAGTTTTGCGTCTTGAATGATCGTCTTGGTCCGATATATTCGGATGCAAATGTTAAGTGACGTGACAACCATCGTTTCCTGGCGCGCGCGGCCGCGCAGCTTCGTCGCGCTCATGTCGCTGTACGAGAGCAACTACCTGCGGCTGGCGTCGCTCGCCGGCGACTTGCGGAATCTGCGCGACGATTACGTGTCGCGGGTCCCGGACGACTGCGACCTGCGTCTCAGCGTCACCGAACGGTCGCCGTACACCACGAGTGCCGACCTCACCTATCTCTTCAAGGATGGCGAGGAGGTCCAGACCTATCCCGACATGCGGGTGCGCATCTATCACGACGCGAGACTCGTGGAGGCCCAGGAATGGGCCCAGGAATCGTCGAATCGCCACGATCACGAGGCGCTGCGCCGCCTGCGCGGGGTGGCGGAGCGTGAACTGGATCAGCGTTGGGCCCGGAATACGATGCTAAATAAGTGGCTGGAGTACTGTATCGACCGCGGCCACGGGTTCAGGGAGTAAGTCTCTCGACCCCTCCGCGCAGGGGTCTATGAAAGCGCTCAAGGCGTTAGGCTTGCTCGGCGGCACTGGCAACCCGGCGGAACCGGCAGAAGACGGACGCGTCGTCGAACTGTTTCGCAGCCGCGCGGAACTGCGCAAGCAACACGAAGAACTCGGCGCCGAATTGCAGCGGCTGCGCGACCGGCTCAAGCAGCAGGAAGCGGCCACCAGCCGCGTCCAGGAAATGTTCGAGGCGCTCGAGAAGCGGCTCGAGTCCGTCGACACCGGTCTATCTACCCTGGTTTTCTATCACCTGCGTTCCCTGTGGAACGAGGGCCGCGACATCATCGAGCAACTGGTACGCGAGCTCGCCGCGAGGCAGGAGGAGAGGGAGCGCAAGTCGTTCGCGCTCGAAGGCAATCGCCGCCAGTTCCAGCAGCGCCAGGCGAGCGAGCAGCAACTGCGCCTGGCGGAGTCGCGGATGGTGGCCGCCCGGCAGGAACTCGCGGCATTCGACTCCCGGCTCGCGAAACTCGACAAGTGGTGGCACCGATGGGAGCGGCCCAAGGTCGCAGCCCGGCGTCCCGCGCTCGAGGCGCAGGTCGCGGCCGCGCAATCCGCGTTGCTGGACGCACGCGGGCGTTTCGAGCAGATCGAAAAAGGCAACGCGGAAGGTTTCCCCGGCTTGTCGATCGAATCCCGGCGCGCGATCAATCTTGCCGCGATCGCCTGCGCCGAAGTACTTTGCCTGCGGCTCTCGCGCACCAACCTGGTCGCGTCGGCGCGTACCGCGATGTCGCGTCGCGAAGCGACGGAACACTACGGAGACATTCCGGCGTGCGTCTCCATCATGAGCGACATCGCCAAGGCGCGCGCCGTGCTCCGTCAGCGCAATGGATTGAACCAGGAAGTCCAGCATCGCAGCGAGCGATTGCGCAGCACCGCCGCGTACCTCGCCGATCACGAGACGGTGCCGATACCGGAATCGTGCGGAGTCGCCGAGGGCGACGTGCTCGCCTACGGCTCGCAGGGCGTGACCGCCGCGAAGCTTCCCAACGTCCTCGCGGAGAACACCTGGGACCTGTTCAAGGTCCTGCTGCGCTGATCAGTCTTCTTTCTTCGGCGGCTTGGTTTCGCTGCGCACCGTGCGCGAAGGCGCCGGGACGATCGGGCGCAGGCCGGTGACCATGTCGGTCATGACCTCCGTGGCCTGATCGAGCACCGTGTCCGGGAATTTCGCTTCGGCGAGTTCTTCCGCGCTCTTGAGCGGCGGCAGGTTCTGCGCCGCGCGACGCGCGTTCTCGCGCTCGAGACGATCGCGTTCGAGACGTTCGCGTTCGGCCTTGCGCTCCTCGAGATTCAGCGACAGCGTCTTCTGCTTGCGTATCGCATCCGTGGCCGCGAGGTCGGCGACCAGCCAGCGGTAGTCAGGGTCGCGGCTCGCGCGCGATTTCTCCTCGGTCGCGAGGGCTTCGATGTTGGGCTGACTCATCTTGCCTTCGAGACGGAAGGGCACGCCGGGGATGCGGTCCCAGGGCAGCGCGCCTTCGAGCGCGCTTTCACCGAATTCTTCCAAGTCGATCTGCGACGGCAGCACGACATCCGGCTCGACGCCGCGATGCTGGGTGCTTTCGCCCGTCACTCGATAGAACTTGCCGATGGTGACGGTGAGCTGGCCGTTTACCGGGCGCGGCGACCAGCGGTCGAGCGGCACGAGGTTCTGCACGGTGCCCTTGCCGAACGTGCGTTGTCCGAGGACCACGCCGCGATGGTAGTCCTGGATCGCGCCCGCGAAAATCTCGGAAGCCGACGCGCTGAAGCGGTCGACCAGCACGGCCAGCGGCCCGGAGTAGGCGACGCCGGGTTCCGGGTCTTCCTGCACTTCGAGGTCGCCGTTGGTGACCTTGAGCTGCACCACGGGGCCCTTGTCGACGAACAGACCGGTGAGCGCCGTCGCTTCGGGTAGATAGCCACCGCCGTTGCCGCGCAGGTCGAGCACGAGTCCGTCGATCTTCTCGGCCTTGAGCTCGTTGATGAGGCGGCGCACGTCGCGCGTGGTGCTGCGGAAATCCTTGTCGCCCGCGTTCTGCGCTTCGACGTCCTGGTAGAAGGCCGGCACGTTGATGACGCCGACGCGGATCTCCTTGTCGCCGCGCTTGATGGTGCGCAACTCCTTCTGCGCAGCCTGCGCCTCGAGCGTCACCTTGTTGCGCGTGAACTCGAGTGTCTTCTCGGGCGTGCCGGGAGCGGCGCCCGCGGGCAGGACCTGCAGGCGCACCGTGGTGCCCGCGCGTCCGCGGATCAGTTGCACCACGTCGTCGATGCGCCAGCCGAGCACGTCGGTGATCGGACCTTCCTTGCCCTGGCCGACGCCGGTGATGCGATCCTTCACGGTGAGGGTGCCGGCAACCGCGGCGGGACCACCCTCGATCACGTTCATGATCGTCACGTAGTCGTCGATGAGCTGCAGCGACGCGCCGATGCCGTCGTAATTGAGACTCATCTGGATGCGGTATTCCTCGGAGCTGCGCGGCGAGAAATAACTCGAGTGCGGATCGTACGCGCGCGCATACGCATTCATCAGCGTTTCGAACACGTCGTCCGCGCTGATCTGGTCGATGCGCTTGAGCGTGGTCTCATAGCGCTTCTTGAGCGCTTCGGCGGTCTTGGGCCAGTCCTTGCCGGTCAGCATCAGCGACAACGCGTCGTTCTTGACGCGCTTGCGCCACCACTCGTCGAGCTCCGCGGAGTTGGCGGCCCACGGGGTTTTCGTCCGGTCGAATTCGAACACTTCGCTGGTGTTCCAGTCGGGTTCTTTCTCGAGTTGCGCGAGTGCGAACTTGATGCGATCGCGATTGCGCTGCTGGTAGCGCGCGAAAATCGCGAAGGCGGGATCGACGTCGCCGCTGCGGATCATGTCGTCGAAGCGCAGCTTGTACTGATCGAACTCCGCGATGTCGGAGGCGAGCAGGCTCGTGTGCTGGCTGTCGATGCTTTCGAGGTAGCGGTTATAGACGACGGCCGACATGCGGTCGTCGAGCTTCTGGCCGCTGTAGTGCATGCCTTCGAGCATCGACCAGACGCGCCGGGCGACCGAGCGATGGCGTTCGCTTGCGACCACCGAACCGGCTGGCAGCTGCGTGTTCGCGGGCGCCTGGGCGGAACCCGTGAGCAACAGCAACACGGCGAGGACGGAAGGCGCGAGCCAGCGGAACGAGAAGGCAAATGAAGGGTTCATGCGTCAGAGTGTCTCGACGGTTGACGGTCCGTACAATTCGAACCAAAGGTAAGGCTGTCGGTCGGCCTGCTCAAGTGGAATCTCCCCAAACACAGGCAAATACATGCGCCCACTGGTCGTACTCCTTGGAATCGTGATGGGCTCGACAGTCTCCATCGCGTTGACGCTGTTTCTCATCGGGGTGGTGTACCTGCTGATGCCGGAGTACGGCGAGCGACTCGCGGAGGAAAAGGGACAGGTGCTTTCCGCCTGTCTGATTGCGGTTTTCCTCGCGGCCCTGGCGGTGACGAGCTTCTATGCCGAATTGCGCTCACGATCGTGGCGGTACGCGGCTCACGTGGCGTTGGCGCTGGTTCTGGCGACTGTCCTATGGGTGTACTGGCCCAAGCAATGAGCGGCAGCGGCATGATGGCTTTCGAGCCGCCGTTCGAGGGCTTTGTTCCTGTCAGGGCTTCGAACCGGGTGCTGACCTACTCCGGACGCCCAGAGGCGCGTTGAGCCACGCCCTCGTCAGGGCCGGACGTACCTGCCCGGATCGTGCCGATCAGCGATTCCGGGAGTACTTCCAGGCGTCGCGCAACGACTTCCCGTTCACGTGATTGTAGGGGTCGAACCCCTGCGGCTCGTGGCTCGGAAACAGGAAATCTCCGAGGAGCGTGATCTTCACGTCCTGCGCTTGTTTCGATCCGTCGCCGGCCTTGCGGTCGCGATTCTGCTGGCGCGCACGTTCTTCGGCTTTTTGATCGGCGAGGTAGTACTCGCTCATTTTTCTTCATCCTGCCGCTGAAATCGGTCCGGATTTCAGTGTCGCCGAAATGCGTCACAAAATCGGGCTCCGGCCGATTTCGCCGCCGAAATTCCGTGAACGGGTTCACGTTTCGTGCGGCTGCGTTTTACTTATATCTTGCGCAGTGCGAAGCGGAAGAACCTGAACAGGGTCAGGAATCCGAATGGACCGATCAGCACGATCCAGCAGCTCGGCCGCAGCTCGACGAGTCCCTTCAGGAAATCGCCGTAGAGCGCAAACAAGCCGCCGTTCGCATAGGGTTTGAGGACGGCGGCGCCCACGAGATATATCATCGCGGGCATGACGAGCAGGCCCACGAGCAGGGCCAGGCCAAACGTCGTCGCTTCGAATTTCAGCGGCGGCATCGCGAAGTAGCCATCGCGTGCGCGCACCAGCCAGTTGAACAATTCCGCAAGACTCCTGAAGTCTCCCGCCGACTGCGGGGCAAGCGCGGGGCATAATAGCGCATGGGCAAAATCAGGGCGGCGGTCATAGGTGTTGGATATCTCGGACGCTTCCATGCCCAGAAATACTCCCAGTTGGAGACCTGCGACCTGGTCGCCGTGGTCGACGCCCGAGACGACGTTCGCCGCCAGGTAGCCACCGAGGTGAATACGACGGCGGTGGGCGACTACCGCGAGCTGCTCGGCAAGGTCGATGCAGTCAGCGTCGTGACCCCGACGCCCGCTCATTTCGCGATCGCGGAAGCGTTTCTCGCGGCGGGAGCCCACGTTCTCGTCGAAAAACCGATCACGGAAACTCCCGACCAGGCGCGAGCGCTTATCGCGCTCGCGAAAGAGAAGCGCCGGATCCTGCAGGTCGGGCACCTCGAGCGCTTCAACGCGGCCGTGCTCGCGGCCGATCCGCACGTGCGCGACCCGCGGTTCATGGAATGCGTGCGCCTCGCCCCGTACAAGGAGCGCGGCACCGATGTCAACGTGGTGCTCGATCTCATGATCCACGACATCGATCTGATCCAGTCGCTCGTGCGCAGCGAGATCGTGAGCATCGATGCCATCGGCACGCCGGTCTTCTCAGGCGAAATCGACATCGCCAATGCGCGGATCCGGTTCGCCAACGGTTGCGTCGCCAATACGACGGCGAGTCGCGTGAGTCTCAAGACGGAACGCAAGCTCAGGATCTTCGAACAAGCCGCCTACATGTCGGTCGACTTGCAGCAGAAGATTCTGACGTTGATTCGCAAGCGGGAAGGGGCTCCGCAGGCCGGACAACTGCCCGTCAACATCGAAGAGGCGAATTTCGCGCAGGGCGATGCCCTGAAAAGCGAGATCGAATCGTTCCTCGATTGCATCCGGAACGATAAAGATCCGATCGTGTCAGGTGAGGATGGGCTGCGTGCGCTCGAAACGGCCATCCGCATCACCGAGCAGGTGCATGCGAACCTCGGAGTTCAGCGAAACCCCGGTTGAAGGCGCATGCGGTGCCTCTAGATATGCCGCATGAAAACCATCGTCAGACCGCTGAATGAAGTGCGCAGGACACTGGACATAGATCTCGTCGCGGATTTCACCTGCCCGTGGTCGTGGCTGGGCATGGCGCAGTTGACGCGCGCGCTCGGCAATCTGTCGGGAGACGTCGAGACGCGACTGCGCTGGCACCCGTTCCGAATGGCGGCGCCCGCGGCGAACGCGGCCCCGCGCACGTTCCACGACTATCTCGCGGAACGTCTGCCCGAAGGCATCAGCGTGCCGTTCGCCGAAAAGAGCCTGACCGAAGCCGGTCGAGAGCTGGGCATCGACTTCCACTTCGAGAAGCTCGGCCCGCTGCCGAGCACGTCGGAGGCGCACCGGCTCGTGCAGCTTGCGATGAACGAGGGTCGTCACGCGAACGTGGCGGCCGCGATCTTCCGCGCCTATTTCGAACGGGGCGCGGACATCGGCGACATCGCGGTGCTGGCCGGGATCGGCGAGGAGGCCGGTCTATCCGAGCGGACATTGCGGGCTTTTCGCGAGACCCGCGAAGGCGAGTCGATGCTCGAGGGCAGCGAGGATCGACTGCGTGGTTTCGGAGTGCGGACGGTGCCGAACCTGTTGTTCGGTGGTCGCGTGCTCGTCCCGGGTACCGTGAACGTCGCGACCTACGTGCATGCGCTCGACCAGGCGTTGTTCCCGGTCAGCGATGCGGAATCGAAGTCGACTCCGACGCTGCATTGATCGCAGGAGCGGGGGGGCCCCCCGGGGGGGGGGGGGCCCCCGGGGGGGGTT
>JAFAGC010000121.1 GCA_023423065.1 Pseudomonadota bacterium | reverse complement strand
GCAAGACCACGTTGACGGCGGCGTTGACGAAGGTGATGGCGGAGACGAACGGCGGCTCGTTCATGGCGTACGACCAGATCGACAAGGCGCCGGAAGAGAAGGCGCGCGGCATCACGATCTCGACGGCGCACGTCGAGTACCAGTCGAAGAACCGCCACTACGCGCACGTCGACTGCCCCGGGCACGCCGACTACGTGAAGAACATGATCACGGGTGCCGCGCAGATGGACGGAGCGATCCTGGTCGTGTCGGCCGCGGACGGCCCGATGCCGCAGACGCGCGAGCACATTCTTCTGGCCCGCCAGGTCGGCGTGCCCTACATCGTCGTGTTCATGAACAAGGCGGACATGGTCGATGACAAGGAGCTGCTGGAGCTCGTCGAGATGGAAGTTCGCGAACTTCTGTCGGTGTACAAGTTCCCCGGCGACAAGACCCCGATCGTGATCGGTTCGGCGCTCAAGGCGCTCGAAGGCGATCAGAGCGACATCGGCGTGAAGGCGGTGATCAAGCTCGTCGAGGAGATGGACGCCTACATCCCGGTGCCGAAGCGCGAAGTGGAAAAGCCGTTCCTGATGCCGGTGGAAGACGTGTTCTCGATCTCGGGCCGCGGCACCGTGGTCACGGGCCGCATCGAGCGCGGTGTCGTGAAAGTGAACGATGAAATCGAGATCATCGGCCTTGCCCCGACGCAGAAGACCACCTGCACGGGTGTGGAGATGTTCCGCAAGCTGCTGGACTCGGGTGAGGCGGGCGACAACGTGGGCGTGCTGCTGCGCGGCACGAAGCGCGAAGAAGTGCAGCGTGGCCAGGTGCTGGCGAAGCCCGGCTCCATCACCCCGCACACCGCGTTCGAGTGCGAGGTGTACGTGCTGACGAAGGAAGAGGGCGGCCGTCACACGCCGTTCTTCAAGGGCTACCGCCCGCAGTTCTACTTCCGCACGACGGACGTGACCGGGACGATCGAGTTGCCGGAGAACACCGAGATGGTGATGCCGGGCGACAACATCAAAATGAAGGTGGAGCTGATCAGCCCCATCGCCATGGAAGAGGGCCTGCGTTTCGCCATCCGCGAGGGTGGTCGTACCGTCGGCGCCGGCGTCGTGGCGAAGATCCTGAAGTAACGGATTGACTAACTACTTGAGGTAGTCAATTAATGGATGGGGTCCGGCTTTGCGGACCCCGTTGAAGAATGGGGCGCAAGCCCCTGAACAGGCCAGTAGCTCAATTGGCAGAGCGGCGGTCTCCAAAACCGCAGGTTGGGGGTTCGATTCCCTCCTGGCCTGCCATCTGTTGAACATGAACGACGAAGCAAAACAGCAAACGGCAGTGCCGGCGGGAGCCGACACCGCCAAATTGATCGCCGCCATAGCACTCGTGCTTGGCGGCATCGTTGCGTTTTACGTCCTGAAGCCGCGCCCGGAAGTCTGGGCGAGCTGGGTGGCGATGTTCGGGGCCTTCGTGGCCGCGGTCGCGATCTTCGCGTTCTCGCAGTACGGCAGGAATTTCTGGCAATTCGTCCTCGAGGCGCGCGTCGAGCTCCGCAAGGTGTTCTGGCCGTCGCGGGACGAGACGATGAAGACGACGTTGATCGTGCTGGTGTTCGTGGCGATCGCAAGCGCCTTTTTCTGGCTGCTCGATCTGTTTTTGGCGATGGTGACGCGTTTCTTCACCGGTAGCTGAGGGTATCTGATGGCATTGCGCTGGTACGTAGTACACGCCTATTCGAACTTCGAGCATCGCGTCTCCGAAGCGCTCAAGGAGCGCATCAAGCGGGACGGTCTCGAACACAAGTTCGGCGAGATCCTCGTGCCCACCGAAGAGGTGGTCGAGATGCGTGACGGCCAGCGCCGCAAGAGCGAACGCAAGTTCTACCCGGGCTATGTCCTCGTGCAGATGGACATGGACGAGCAGACCTGGCACCTGGTGCGCGACGTGCCCAAGGTGCTCGGCTTCATCGGCGGCACACCGGACAAGCCGGCGCCGATCACGGAGAAGGAAGCGAACCAGATCCTGCGTCGCGTCGAAGAGGGCGTGGACAAGCCGCGTCCGAAGGTGCTGTTCGAGCCCGGCGAAGTGGTGCGTGTCACCAACGGGCCGTTCAACGATTTCAACGGCGTGGTCGAGAACGTGAATTACGAGAAGAGCCGGCTGCAGGTGGCCGTGCAGATTCTCGGTCGCTCGACCCCGGTCGAGCTGGACTTCTCGCAGGTCGAAAAGGCTTAGACAAGTTTACGGACGAGCAAACGGGCTTTGACGTTTGCTCTTTGAATTCGGGGCGTAAGCCCCTGGCTAGTCCGGGCAGGATGCCCGGATGCAACGGCAGGGACGCGCATGGGGAGTCGTGAGTAGTTAGCTCTACCGCGACGCATGCACCCAGGAGAGTAGTGACATGGCAAAGAAGGTACAGGGCTACGTAAAGCTCCAGGTGCCGGCGGGAGCCGCCAACCCGGCGCCCCCGATCGGACCCGCCCTCGGTCAGCAGGGCGTGAACATCATGGAGTTCTGCAAGCAGTTCAACGCTGCCACGCAGAAGGTGGAGAAGAACCTGCCGATCCCGGTGATCATCACCGTGTACTCGGATCGCAGCTTCACTTTCATCATGAAGACGCCGCCGGCGTCGGTGCTGATCCGCAAGGCGATCGGCATCGAGAAGGGCAGCGGCACGCCGAACACCAACAAGGTGGGCAAGATCACGCGCAAGCAGCTCGAGGAGATCGCGAAGCTCAAGCAGCCGGATCTCACGGCGGCGGATCTCGATGCGGCGGTGAACACCATCGCGGGCTCGGCCCGTTCGATGGGCGTGGACGTGGTGGGTTAATCACATGGCACTTACAAAGCGTGAAAAGACCTGGAAGAACAAGCTTCCTCCCGGCAAGCAGTATTCGATCGACGAGGCGCTCAAGCTCGTGAAGGAATTCGCCACGGCGAAGTTCAACGAGACGGTGGATTGCTCGGTGAACCTCGGCATCGACGCGTCGAAGTCGGACCAGCAGGTCCGCGGCTCGACGGTGATGCCGCACGGCACGGGCAAGACGCTGCGCGTCGCGGTGTTCACCGCGGGCAAGAACGCCGAGCTGGCGAAGGCCGCGGGCGCGGACATCGTCGGCATGGACGATCTGGCCGCGCAGGTGAAGGCCGGCAACATCAATTTCGATCGCGTGATCGCGAGCCCGGACGCGATGCGCGTCGTGGGCCAGCTGGGCCAGATTCTCGGCCCGCGCGGACTGATGCCGAACCCGAAAGTCGGCACCGTGACCCCGGACGTCGCCACGGCGGTGAAGAACGCCAAGGCCGGCCAGGTCACCTACCGCGTGGACAAGGCCGGAATCATCCACTGCATCATCGGCAAGTCGAAGTTCGAGACCAACCAGCTCAAGGAAAACCTCCTCGCGCTGCTCGCGGATCTCACCAAGGCGAAGCCGGCGACGTCCAAGGGCGTGTACCTCAAGAAGATCACCGTGTCTTCGACGATGGGCCCGGGCGTCGTGGTCGATCAGAGCTCTCTGAGCCTCTGAGGATTTGCGGATGAGCGTGCCCGCGAAGGCGGGCGCGCGGTCGAGAAAGGATTGATGCGGACTCGTGGCACCGCAAGGCGCCACGGGTTCCATCCGAGACCGCAGGCGGAGCCGAGGGCTAACTACCCAGGGGCTCCTTAATCGGACGGCCTGCGCAGATGGTGTACCGCTCGGACAGTGTTTCGACGGCCTCGTGAACGAAAGACACGAGACCGCAGCTGCGCTGGATGAAGGTCGCTGTCGATTGGTACCGGGCGCGGATGCCGTGCGAACGGCGGAAGCGTTCCGGATTGTGAAAGTGACTTTTGTCCAGGAGGCGTGGATATGCCACTCAACCTCGAAGACAAGAAAGTGCTGGTCGGCGAAGTGGCCGAGGTCGCGAAAGACGCGCTCTCGGTGGTCGCTGCGGAATACCGTGGACTCACGGTTGCGCAGATGACCGAGCTTCGCTCCAAGGCGCGCGCCCAGGGCGTGTACATGCGTGTCGTGAAAAACACGCTGGCTCGCAAGGCGCTTGCCGGCACGGCTTTCGAACCGGTGGGACCGAAACTCAAGGGTCCGCTGGTACTGGCCTTCTCGAAGGACGATCCGGGCGCCGCGGCGCGCGTGGTCAAGGCCTTCTCGAAGGACAACGAAAAGCTGGTCGCGACGCTCGTGTCCCTCGGTGGAGAAGTTCTCCCCGGCAAGGATCTCGAGAAGGTTGCGACGTTGCCGACGAAGGATCAGGCCCGGGCTCAACTGCTCGGTCTGCTCGTCGCGCCCGCACAGCAGCTGGCCGCGGTCATCGCCGCACCGGCTTCGGATCTGGCACGCGTCATCGCTGCCTTTGCGGACAAGCGCAAGGGCGAAGCCGGCGCACCAGCCTGACTTGTCGTAACTACTAGTTAGCTGAAAAACTTTTGGAGTAATCAAATGGCTGTTTCAATTCCCGATATCGTCAGCCAGCTGTCCAAGCTGAGCGTGATGGAAGTTGTCGAGCTGAAGAACGCGCTGGAAAAAGAGTGGGGCGTCACCGCCGCCGCTCCGGTTGCGATGGTTGCCGCTGCTGGCGGCGCCGCTGCTGCCGCTGCTCCGGCCGAAGAGAAGACCGAGTTCACGGTCATCCTCAAGGAATACCCGGCCGACAAGAAGGTCGGCGTCATCAAGGTCGTTCGCGAACTCACGGGCCTGGGCCTGAAGGAAGCGAAGGACCTCGTCGAGGCCGTTCCGGGCACGCTGAAGGAAGGCGTCAACAAGGCCGACTCCGAGAGCATGAAGAAGAAGCTCGAGGAAGCCGGCGCGAAGGTCGAGATCAAGTAATTGGTCTCGTTCGGGCCTCTCTTTCAGAGGGGCTGATGAAATAGCGGGTGGCGCCCCCATTGTGGGGCGCCCCCCGTGTCGATGTGTGTAAGTACGCGATTAATCAGGCCGCGCGGCAGACGTGGCCGAGGAGCACGACAGATGGCTTATTCCTTCACCGAGAAGAAGCGCATCCGCAAGAATTTTGGCAAGCAGGGCAGCATTCTCGAAACGCCGTACCTGCTCGCAATCCAGCTCGATTCCTACAAGACGTTTCTCCAGGCCGACAAGGCCGAGGAGCGTCGCGAGGACATCGGCCTGCACGCGGCGTTCAAGACCGTATTCCCGATCACCAGCTATTCGGGGAACGCGACGCTTGAATACGTCAGCTATCGCCTCGGTGATCCCGTTTTCGACGTGAAAGAGTGCCAGCTCCGTGGCCTCACCTATGCCGCGCCGCTGCGCGTCAAGGTTCGTCTCGTGGTGCTCGACAAGGAAGCGTCGGGTCCCAAGAAGCCCATCAAGGACGTTCGCGAGCAGGAGGTGTACCTCGGTGAGCTGCCGCTCATGACCGACAACGGTACCTTCGTCATCAACGGCACGGAACGCGTCATCGTTTCGCAGCTGCACCGTTCGCCCGGCGTGTTCTTCGATCACGACCGCGGCAAGAGCCATAGCTCCGGCAAGCTGCTGTTCTCCGCGCGCATCATCCCGTATCGCGGCTCGTGGCTCGATTTCGAGTTCGATCCGAAGGACGCCGTGTTCGCCCGCATCGACCGCCGCCGCAAGCTCCCGGTGTCGATCATCCTGCGCGCGCTCGGCATGAACGAGGGCGAGATCCTCGACACGTTCTTCGACAAGAACAAGTTCTACATCGGCCGCGACGAAGTGTCGCTCGAGCTCGTGCCCGCGCGCCTGCGCGGCGAGACGGCGACGTTCGAAATCCGCATCGGTGACCAGGTCATCGTCGAGGAAGGCCGCCGCATCACCGCGCGCCACGTCCGTCAGCTCGAAGACGCCGGCGTCAAGAAGCTCACGGTTCCGCGCGAATACATCTACGGCAAGATCCTCTCGCACGACGTCGTCAACACCGACACGGGTGAAGTGCTGGCGAAGGCGAACGAAGTGCTCACGGCCGCGTCGGTCGAGAAGCTCATCGAAGCCGGCATCAGCGAGGTCAACACGTTGTACGTGAACGATCTCGACCGCGGTCCGTACATCTCCGACACGCTGCGCATCGATCCGGCCAAGACCCGCCTCGAGGCGCTGGTCGAGATCTACCGCATGATGCGTCCCGGCGAGCCGCCGACCAAGGACGCCGCGGAAAACCTGTTCAACAACCTGTTCTTCAACCCGGAACGCTACGACCTGTCGGCCGTGGGCCGCATGAAGTTCAACCGTCGCGTCGGCCGCGGCGAGATCACCGGTTCGTCCGTGCTCTCGAAGGAAGACATCATCGACGTCCTCAAGGTGCTGATCGCCATCCGCAACGGCGACGGCGGCGTGGACGACATCGACCACCTCGGCAATCGCCGCGTGCGTTCGGTCGGTGAGATGGCGGAGAACGCGTTCCGCGTCGGCCTCGTTCGCGTCGAGCGCGCCGTGAAGGAGCGCCTGACGATCGCGGAGAGCGAGCCGCTCATGCCGCAGGAGATGATCAACGCGAAGCCGGTGGCGGCCGCGGTGAAGGAGTTCTTCGGCAGCTCGCAGCTCTCGCAGTTCATGGACCAGAACAACCCGCTGTCGGAAGTCACGCACAAGCGTCGCGTGTCGGCCCTCGGCCCGGGTGGTCTGACCCGCGAGCGCGCCGGATTCGAAGTGCGCGACGTTCACCCGACGCACTACGGCCGCGTGTGCCCGATCGAGACGCCTGAAGGTCCGAACATCGGTCTGATCAACTCGCTGTCCGTCTACGCGCGCACCAACCAGTACGGCTTCCTCGAGACGCCGTATCGCCGCGTGGAAAACGGCCACGTGACCGACCAGATCGAATACCTCTCGGCCATCGAAGAAGGCAAGTACGCGATCGCGCAGGCGAACTCGGCGATGGATGCCCAGGGCAACCTCACCGACGAGCTCGTGAGCTGCCGCTACGACAACGAATTCACGCTCATGCCGCGCGCCAACATCGCGTTCATGGACGTGTCGCCGAAGCAGATCGTCTCGGTCGCGGCCTCGCTGATCCCCTTCCTCGAGCACGACGACGCGAACCGCGCGTTGATGGGCTCGAACATGCAACGCCAGGCAGTGCCGACCCTGCGTGCCGATACGCCGCTCGTGGGCACGGGCATGGAGCGTCCGGTCGCCATCGACTCGGGCGTCACGGTCGTCGCGACGCGCGGCGGCATCGTCGACTCGGTCGACGCCTCGCGCATCGTGATCCGCGTGAACGACGACGAGACGAACGCGAACGAAGCGGGCGTCGACATCTACGGCCTCACCAAGTACACGCGTTCGAACCAGAACACCTGCATCAACCAGCGTCCGCTGGTGCATGCCGGTGATCACATCGCGCGCGGCGACGTCCTCGCGGACGGACCGTCCACGGATCTCGGCGAGCTCGCGCTCGGCCAGAACCTGCTGGTCGCGTTCATGCCGTGGAACGGCTACAACTTCGAAGACTCGATCCTCATCAGCGAACGCGTGGTGCAGGAAGATCGTTTCACGACGATCCACATCGAAGAGCTGACCTGCGTGGCCCGCGACACGAAGCTGGGCCCCGAGGAAATCACCGCCGACATCCCGAACGTGGGTGACGCGGCCCTCGCCAAGCTCGACGAAGCCGGCATCGCGTTCATCGGCGCCGAAGTGCGCGCCGGCGACATCCTGGTGGGCAAGGTCACGCCGAAGGGCGAAACCCAGCTCACGCCGGAAGAGAAGCTGCTGCGCGCCATCTTCGGTGAGAAGGCGTCGGACGTTAAGGACACCTCGCTGCGCGTGCCCCCGGGCATGGACGGCACGGTGATCGACGTGCGCGTGTTCACGCGCGACGGCGTCGACAAGGACTCGCGCGCCCTCTCGATCGAGAAGGCGGAAATCGAGCGCGTCCGCAAGGACCTGGGCGACCAGCAGCGCATCCTCGAGGACGACTTGTTCCAGCGCGTGCGCGACATGCTCGTCGGCAAGGTCGCGGCCGGTGGCCCGAACCGCCTGAAGGGCAAGATCGAGTCGGCCTATCTGGATGAAGTGGCGCGTGAGTCGTGGTTCGAGATCCGTCTCGAAGACGAAGACGCGAACAGCCAGCTCGAGCAGGCCTCGGAGCGTCTGAAGCTGCAGCGCAAGGCGCTCGAGAAGCGTCTCGACGAGAAGAAAGCCAAGATCACGGCCGGCGACGATCTCGCCCCGGGCGTGCTCAAGATGGTGAAGGTATACCTCGCGGTGAAGCGCCGCGTGCAGCCGGGCGACAAGATGGCCGGCCGCCACGGAAACAAGGGCGTCATTTCAACGATCGTTCCGGTCGAAGACATGCCGTACCTCGCCGACGGTACGCCGGTCGACATCGTGCTGAATCCGCTGGGCGTGCCCTCGCGCATGAACGTCGGCCAGGTGCTCGAGACGCACCTCGGCTGGGCGGCGAAGGGGCTCGGTCTCAAGATCGGTCGCATGCTCGAGTCGCAGGCCGCGCTCGCGGATCTGCGTTCGTTCGTCGACCAGATCTACAACAGCACGGGTGGCCAGAAGGAAGAGATCGCGTCGCTCAATGACCAGGAGCTGGTCGCGCTCGCGAAGAACCTGTCGAAGGGCGTGCCCATCGCGACGCCCGTGTTCGACGGCGCCTCGGAAGAGGAGATCAAGCGTCTGCTCGCGCTCGCGGATCTGCCGCTGTCGGGCCAGATGCATCTCTACGACGGACGCACCGGCGAGAAATTCGAGCGCCAGGTCACCGTCGGTTACATGTACATGCTGAAGCTCAACCACCTGGTCGACGACAAGATGCACGCGCGTTCGACCGGTCCGTACTCGCTCGTCACGCAGCAGCCGCTGGGTGGCAAGGCGCAGTTCGGCGGCCAGCGCTTCGGCGAGATGGAAGTCTGGGCGCTCGAGGCCTACGGCGCCTCGTACACGTTGCAGGAAATGCTGACCGTCAAGTCGGACGACGTGAACGGCCGCACCAAGATGTACAAGAACATCGTGGACGGCAATCACCAGATGGACGCGGGCATGCCCGAATCCTTCAACGTGCTGGTCAAAGAAATCCGCTCGCTCGGCATCAATGTCGAACTCGAGCAGGATTAATCAGGAGCTAACTACATGAAAGACTTACTCAAGCTATTCAAGCAGCACGCTCCGGTCGAACAGTTCGACAGCATCAAGATCGGCCTGGCCTCGCCGGACATGATCCGCGCCTGGTCGTACGGCGAGGTCAAGAAGCCGGAGACCATCAACTACCGCACGTTCAAGCCCGAGCGTGACGGCCTGTTCTGCGCGAAGATCTTCGGACCCGTGAAGGACTACGAGTGCTTGTGCGGCAAGTACAAGCGCCTGAAGCACCGCGGCGTCGTCTGCGAGAAGTGCGGCGTCGAAGTCACGCAGGCCAAGGTGCGCCGCGAGCGCATGGGCCACATCGAGCTCGCGAGCCCGACCGCGCACATCTGGTTCCTCAAGTCGCTGCCCTCGCGCATCGGCCTCATGCTCGACATGACGCTGCGCGAGATCGAGCGCGTGCTCTACTTCGAGGCCTTCGTGGTCATCGATCCGGGCATGACGCCGCTGCAGCGCGGTCAGCTCCTGACCGATGAAATGTATCTCGAAGCCATCGAAGAGCATGGCGACGAGTTCGATGCGCGCATGGGCGCCGAGGCCGTGTACGAGCTGCTGAAGTCGATCGACCTCGCGGCCGAGCTCGGCAAGGTGCGCGAAGAGATGGCGGGCACGTCTTCCGAGACGAAGCTCAAGCGTCTGTCCAAGCGCCTCAAGCTCGTCGAGAGCTTCATCGAGTCGGGCAACAAGCCCGAGTGGATGGTCATGACGGTTCTGCCCGTGCTGCCGCCGGACCTGCGTCCGCTCGTGCCGCTCGACGGCGGCCGCTTCGCGACCTCCGACCTGAACGATCTCTATCGCCGCGTCATCAACCGCAACAACCGTCTGCGCCGCCTGCTGGAGCTCAACGCTCCGGACATCATCGTGCGCAACGAGAAGCGCATGCTGCAGGAGGCCGTCGACGCACTGCTCGACAACGGCCGCCGCGGTCGCGCGATCACGGGCACCAACAAGCGCCCGCTGAAGTCGCTGGCCGACATGATCAAGGGCAAGCAGGGCCGGTTCCGTCAGAACCTGCTCGGCAAGCGCGTCGACTACTCCGGCCGTTCGGTCATTGTCGTCGGCCCGACGCTGCGCCTGCACCAGTGCGGCCTGCCGAAGAAGATGGCGCTCGAACTGTTCAAGCCCTTCATCTTCCAGAAGCTGCAGATCCGTGGCGATGCTTCGACCATCAAGGCCGCCAAGCGCCTGGTCGAGCGTGAAGGTCCGGAAGTGTGGGACATCCTCGAGGAAGTCATCCGCGAGCATCCCGTGTTGCTGAACCGCGCCCCGACGCTGCACCGTCTCGGCATCCAGGCTTTCGAGCCGGTGCTGATCGAAGGCAAGGCGATCCAGCTGCATCCGCTCGTCTGCACGGCGTTCAACGCCGACTTCGACGGTGACCAGATGGCCGTGCACGTGCCGCTGTCGCTCGAAGCGCAGCTCGAAGCGCGCGCGCTGATGATGAGCTCGAACAACATCCTGTCGCCCGCGAACGGCGACCCGATCATCGTCCCGTCGCAGGACGTCGTGCTCGGCCTCTACTTCATGACCCGCGAGAAGGTGGGCGCGAAGGGCGAGGGCATGATGTTCTCGGACACGCAGGAAGTGCACCGCGCCTATGAAGGCCGCCAGGTCGAACTGCAGGCGAAGGTGAAGGTCCGCGTGCGCGAGTACGTGAAGGACGCCGAGGGCAAGTACGTCGAGAAGCTGCGCGTGGTGAACACCACCGTCGGCCGCTCGCTGCTGTCCGAGATCCTGCCGAAGGGCCTGTCCTTCGATCTCGTCAACCAGGACATGACGAAGAAGATCATCTCCGCGACCATCAACGCGTGTTATCGCGCGCTCGGTCTCAAGGAGACGGTGATCTTCGCCGACCAGCTCATGTACACGGGCTTCCAGTACGCCACGCGTTCGGCGGTGTCGTTCGGCATCGACGACATCGTGATCCCGGAACAGAAGACCAAGATCGTCGCGTCCGCCGACAAGGACGTGAAGGAGATCCAGGACCAGTACTCCTCGGGTCTCGTCACGAACGGCGAGCGTTACAACAAGGTCGTCGACATCTGGTCGCGCGCGAACGATCAAGTCGCGAAGGCGATGATGGAGAAACTCGGCACGGAAGAGGCCGTCGACTCCAGGGGCCAGAAGCAGCGCCAGAAGTCGTTCAACTCGATCTTCATGATGGCCGACTCGGGTGCGCGCGGTAGCGCGGCCCAGATCCGCCAGCTCGCCGGCATGCGCGGCCTGATGGCCAAGCCCGACGGCTCGATCATCGAGACCCCGATCACGGCGAATTTCCGCGAAGGCCTCAACGCCCAGCAGTACTTCATCTCGACGCACGGCGCCCGCAAGGGTCTGGCCGACACCGCGTTGAAGACCGCGAACTCGGGTTACCTGACTCGCCGTCTCGTCGACGTCGCGCAGGACCTCGTGGTGACCGAGGTCGATTGCGGTACGTCCGACGGTCTCACCATGATGCCGCTGGTCGAAGGCGGCGACGTGGTCGAAGCCCTCGGCGAGCGCGTGCTGGGTCGCACGGTCGTCGAAGACATCCTCAAGCCGGGCACCGAAGAAGTGCTGCTGCCGAAGGGCACGCTCATCGACGAAAAGATGGTGCGCCAGATCGAGCAGGAAGGCGTGGACGTCGTGCAGGTTCGTTCGCCCATCACGTGCAAGACGCGCTACGGTGTCTGCGCCACGTGCTACGGACGCGACCTCGCGCGAGGCCGCCAGATCAACATCGGCGAAGCGGTCGGCGTCATGGCCGCGCAGTCGATCGGCGAGCCGGGCACGCAGCTGACGATGCGCACCTTCCACATCGGTGGCGCCGCGTCGCGAGCCGCCGCGGCTTCGAGCCTCGAAGTGCGCAACAAGGGCACGCTGCGCTTCCACAACGTGAAGACCGTGCAGCACGAGAAGGGTCACCTGGTCGCGGTGTCGCGTTCGGGCGAGATCGGCGTGGTCGACGAGTTCGGCCGCGAGCGCGAGCGCTACAAGATTCCGTACGGCGCGCAGATCACCTCGAAGGAAGGCGACAAGGTCGCGGGCGGCCAGATCGTGGCCACCTGGGATCCGCATACCCACCCCGTCATCACGGAAGTGGGCGGTCACATCAAGTTCCAGGACTTCGTCGACGGCCTCACGGTCACGACGCAGGTGGACGAAGTGACGGGCCTCTCCTCGACCGTGGTGCTCGATTCCAAGCAGCGCGGCGGCAAGGACCTGCGTCCGACCGTCAAACTGCTGAACAACAAGGGCAAGGAAGCGACCTTCGCGAACACCGAAATCCCGGCCGTGTACACGCTGCCTCCGGGCGCGTTGATCGCGCTGGAAGACGGCGCGCGCGTCTCGGTCGGCGACGTCATCGCCCGCATCCCGCAGGAATCCTCGAAGACCCGCGACATCACCGGCGGTCTGCCGCGTGTCGCGGACCTGTTCGAAGCGCGCAAGCCGAAGGACCCGGCGATCCTCGCCGAGAAGTCCGGCACCGTGAGCTTCGGCAAGGAGACCAAGGGCAAGCGTCGCCTCGTCATCACCGCCGAGCACGAGGAGAAGTACGAGGAGCTGATCCCGAAGTGGCGCCAGCTCAACGTGTTCGAAGGTGAATCGGTCACGCGCGGCGAAGTCATCGCGGATGGCGAACTGAACCCGCACGACATCCTGCGCCTGCAGGGCGTCGAGTCGCTGGCCAACTACCTGGTTCGCGAGATCCAGGACGTGTACCGCCTGCAGGGCGTGAAGATCAACGACAAGCACATCGAGGTGATCATTCGCCAGATGCTGCGCAAGACCGAAGTGCTCGAGAGCGGCGATACCCCGCTGCTCAAGGGCGAACAGCTCGATCGCGCGCGCGCGATGGCGTTGAACGATCGCGTCGCGGCGGACAACAAGGTTCCGGCCAAGCTGCAGCCCGTGCTGCTCGGCATCACCAAGGCGTCGCTCGCCACCGAGTCGTTCATCTCGGCGGCGTCGTTCCAGGAGACCACGCGCGTCCTCACCGAGGCCGCGGTCCGCGGACTCAAGGACGACCTGCGCGGCCTGAAGGAAAACGTGATCGTCGGACGCCTGATTCCGGCCGGTACCGGCTTTGCCGCCCATGAGCATCGCCGCGCCAAGGCCGAGTCGAACGACCGCGGCAGCTTCATGGATGTGGGCGGCGGCGTCGCCGACATCGATGACGGCGGCAGCGTGGGCGAGACGGCCGCATCCGAAGGTTGAAGCGGTAAGCCAGCAAGCTTGCAGGCCAGGTCATGACTGGCCTGTGAGCTCGACGAGCGAACTGGCGTCACCGGTTACGATCGGTAGCTAGAACGAAGCCAAGGGCCGGCAGCAATGCCGGCCCTTTTCATTTGGGGTCGGTTTGCGCGGCGCTCGCGGTGGCCGGTTCCCAGCGCGCGGGGTCGGGACTCCAATCGGAACGCGGCTGCAGGCCGACCGCCGCCGCGGCGAGCTGGCCCAGGTCGAGGTCCAGTTGCGCCTTCGCCGACGCCGCGCCCGAATCCTCGCGCTTCGCGCCGCGCACGAACTTCGTGAACGCGGACCATTCCCGGCCGATGAGGCCGACGATGTGGCGCGCGAGGTCGTACGACAGCGCGTTGCCATCGTCGCCGCGATCGAAGCTCGAACCCGACCAGAACTGCTGCATCGTCTCGGCGTTCCAGAACGCGCGGTGTTTTCCGATGAGCTCGACGGCATGCTGCGCGGAATGATGGCTGGTCGAGATCCTGTGTTCGGTGCTCACCGCGATGCCTTCGTCGAGCCACTTGGGCAGCCGCAGGTACGCCAGCGCGGCGTGCGTCATCTCGTGCGCGATCACCGGTTCGATGACCGACAGGTCGTCGATCACGGTGACGAAATGCGGGCACCCCGGATCGATGAACACGCCGCTCGAGTACGAGAACTCTCCCTCGTCCGGGTAGTAGTTAGTGATGTAGTGGTAATAGTCGTCCTGGTGATCGAGCACCACGACGATGCTGCGGTGTCCATCCGGGAAACCGGCGATCCCGTCGAGCAGTTCGGCGATGCGCGCCCGGGTCGTCTCGACGTAGCGTGCCACGGCCCCGGCCACCTTCGGCTCGTACGACGACAGCACCCATGCCGTCTTCGTTTCGACCAGGTGCGCGTGTTCGCCGAGCGTGTTGCGCAGGTGCAGGAGCCAGGCACGCCGGCCGCTTTCCAGCGCGGCCGTGCGATGTCCTTCGGGCAGCGTTTCGGCCCATGTCGCGAGCGCGGGCCAATCAAGGATCGGAAAGCCCTGGCCATTCAGCAGATGCTCGTTGACCGGGAAGGAGCTGCCGGCGATTTCGATGACGTCGGGCGCTTCCTCGCGATCGCGCAGCGGGGCCGGTGGTGGCGGCGCGGCGGGTTCGGCCGTCGCGGAGTACGCGGTCCACGCGCCGATGAACGGAATGATCCAGACGCCGGTAGTCAGCAGGACTTTGCGGTGGTGCGACAGCTTCGAACGGACGACCCGCCGGGTGGCCAGGACGTTGATGACCGTGAAGGCCAGGATCAGGACGAATGCCGTTTTCATGCGGTGGGGCGAATATACGGCAGGGTCTTGCTTTCGGTCCTGATCGAAAGCAGGGTTCGCGACATGGATCAAACCATCCGCTTCGTGACCACGGCCGATGGCGTCAGGCTCGCCTACGGGGTGTCCGGCGAGGGTCCGCCGCTGCTCAAGACGGCCAACTGGCTCAACCATCTCGAGTTCGACTGGGAAAGTCCGTTGTGGCGCCAGTGGTTCACGACGATCTCACGGCATCACACCCTTTACCGGTACGACCAGCGTGGCAGCGGGCTTTCCGATCGCGCGCAGGTGGAGTTCGGCTTCGCGCGCCAGGTTGCGGACCTCGAAGAGATAGTCGACGCGGCGGGGCTGCAGAAATTCGCCTTGTTAGGCATCTCGCAGGGCGCGGCCGTCGCCGTCGAGTATTCCGTGCGTCACCCGGAGCGCGTCAGCCACCTCGTGCTGCACGGCGGATTCGCGCGCGGCTGGGCGGGCCGCTCGCCCGAGTCCGCGCG
>JAFAGC010000114.1 GCA_023423065.1 Pseudomonadota bacterium | reverse complement strand
GGCCCCGCGCCCCCGCGCCCCCCCCCCCCCCCCCCGCCCGTCACGACCTTCGCGCCCTCGCTCCTGCCCGACTCGATGTATCCGAGCACGCGCTTGCGTTGCTCCTCGGATACGACGGGGCCGAGATCCGTGCTGGGCTCGGTTCCGGCGCCCAGCGCGAGTTTCTTCGCGCGCGCGACGACACCTTCGACGACCTGGTCGAACACCTTCTCGTGCACGAACAGCCGCGAGCCCGCGGCGCACACCTGCCCCGTGTTCATGAAGATGCCGCGCGCCGCGACTTCGGTCGCAGGTTCGAGCGCCGCGTCGGGAAAGATGACGACGGGCGACTTGCCGCCGAGCTCGAGCGTCACGCGCTTGAGATTGCCGGCGCAACCCTTGAGGATCTCGCGACCGACGCTGGTCGAGCCCGTGAATGCGATCTTGTTGACGTCCGGATGCGCGACCAGCGCGCGCCCGGCCGTCTCGCCGAAGCCGGTCACGATGTTGACCACGCCTTCCGGAAATCCGGCTTCCGCGATCAGCTCACCCAGCCGTATCGTCGTCAGAGGCGTCTGCTCGGCGGGCTTGAGCACCACCGTGCAGCCGACCGCGAGCGCCGGCGCGATCTTCGCCACCCCCATCACGAACGGGAAATTCCACGGCACGATCTGGCCGACGACGCCGACCGGCTCGCGCAGCGTGAACGCGTGCCATTCTCCCGGCATGCTGAGATTGATCGTCGCGCCGTGCATCTTCGTCGCCCAGCCGGCGTGGTAGCGCAGGCTCTCGGCCGCGCCGAAGACTCCACCGAACTTCGCCATCCGGAACGGCATGCCGTTGTCCAGCGTCTCGAGCAGCGCGATCTCGTCGCCGTTGGCCTCGATGAGCTCGGCGAGCTTGATCAGCAGCCGCGCGCGCTGCGCCGGCGCCATCGTCGCCCAGGGCGGCGACTCGAACGCGCGACGCGCGGCTTTCACCGCGGCATCGATGTCGGCGGCTCCACCGGACGCGGCCTGTGCGAACACCTGCTCGTTCGCGGGATCCCGGACCTCGAAGGTCTCGCCGGTTTGCGCGGCCTGCCACTTTCCGCCGATGAACAGTTCGCGTGGCCTGGCCGTGAAGCTCGTGGCCTTCGCGCGTGCGGCGTCGCTGATGAACGGAGCCGGTGAGTTCATTCAGTGCGCCTTGCTCAAAGAACCTTGAAGTAGTGAATCCGGTTTCCATCGGGCGTCTTCTCCGCCCGTCCGACGAACACATGTCTGTTGAGCCAGTCGTACTTGCCGGCCGGCGCCTCGAACTTCGGCACCGTGCGCATGTAGTACTCGTGGTCCGCCACCGGCTCGTGGCGCGCCATCTTCGCCATGGCCTCCGGCGTGCCCCAGCGGTAGCCGCGGCTCTGGAAATAGATGTTCGCGCCGTCGTCGGTCTGCAGCATGTAACGCGCGTCGAAATCGATGACGCCGTCGGGACGCAGCCACGGGAAGTCGCCGCCGCTCTGCGGGATCACGATGCCGTTGATATCGGGTCCGCGCACCGTCCCGTCGAGTAGATAGACCGCGGCGCGCTCGGAGCCGTACTGCGTGGGCTTCACCCAGTACACCTTGCCGAGGTTGATCGCGATCGTCATCGCGAACTCGAGCTTCGGCGGCTCCACCGGCGTGTATCCGCTCTTCGGCTTGTCGTCGTCAGCCATCGGAATCTCCCTCTCAAGTCCGACGCCGCCGGTGCCGTCACATCCCCCCGGGCGCGGGCATCCATCCATGGATTCTGGCGGTGACCTTCAAGGCGGTTCAACCGTGGGAGAAATCGGTTTCCACCCGTGCGGAAGCGCCCGCCCGAACCTGCCGCGTCAGTAAAGCGCGCCTGCCACCACGCCCCCGAGCGCGAGAATCGAAACGCCGAGCGCCGCGTAGGAAAGACGGCGGGTCAACGTGCGATGCGCCGCCGCCGCGGCCGAATACTGCTCCAGCGCCGCCACGACTTCCTTCACCTGGGCCGCGAGGTTGCGGATCTGCTCCGCCTGCGCCGACGCCGCCGCCTGCAGCTCGGCGATCTGCCGGTTCAGCAGTTCGGACTGGCGCGCGAGATCGGGCTGGTTCGGCGGCACCTCGATCGGCTTGCGCGTGAACGCGGGCTTCACGACGGCCATGATCTTGTCGAGATTGCTGAGCACGAGACCGCCGACGGCAATCCATGGAACCGGCATGAACTTCTCCTGGCAGACGAGTCTCGGCCGGTTATAACGCAATCGCCGCGCGGTCACTATCCGCAATCGCGATCGGTGCCGGCAGGTCCATTGACGCAAGGTGCGCGCGTAGTACGCTCGCGGCCATGAACACCGCCGTTCCAACGCCCACCGCGCTGACTGCCGCACAATGTCGCGCCGCGCGCGCACTCATCGAATGGTCGCAGGCGCAGCTTTCCCAGGCCGCCTCGATCGATGCGCAGACGATCGCGGACTTCGAAAAACGATTCCGCTCGCCCGACGAAACCACGCGGCGCAGGCTGCGCGCGGCTCTCGAGGCGGCGGGCGTGGTGTTCATCGCCGAGAACGGCGGCGGCGCCGGCGTGCGGCTGAAATTCAGCCGCGAGGAAGTCTGGGAAGTGAACCGCTGGGAGGACGAAGGCGGCGTCGCCGGCGAGGACGACATCCTCTAACTTCCGAACGGCCGCCCGCCTGGTTGGCGGCGGTCGCGCGCGAAAAGTCTCCGCCGCTTCAGCGCACGCCGGCCCTGGCGAGGATCGCGGGTACTTCGGCTTCCCAGCCGATGGCCATGATGTGCACGCCCGCGCAGAGCGTTTTCATGTCGCGCACCACCCCCGCGGCGAGTTCGACGCCTCGCTCCCGGGTCTTGCCCTCGCGCGCGGCTTCGTCCATCGCCGCGAGCATGTCGGGCGGAACGACGACGCCCGGCAGGTTCGCGTTGAGCCACGGCCCGCTCTTTTCCGACTTCAAGGGAATGATGCCGGCGAGCACCGCGACCCCATCGGGCTTCACGGCGTCGATGAAGCGCTGGAGCTGGTCAACGTGGTAGATAGCCTGCGTCTGCAGCATCTTCGCGCCGGCATCGATCTTGCGGCGGGTGTTCTCGACCTCCGCTTCGAAGTTCTTCGCGCCTGGATTCGCGGTCGCCCCGAGGAACAGGTCCGGCGTGCCGGTCAGTGGATTTCCCGCGGCATCCCTGCCGTTGCGCAGCGCTTCCGCGGCCGCCAGCAGTCCTGAAGCCGTGAGGTCGAACACCGGCTTGGCGTCCGGGTGATCCCCGCCCGCGGGCGAATCGCCGCCCATGAACACGAAATTCCTGAGTCCGAGCGCCGCGGCGCCGAGCAGGTCCGATTGCACCGCGATGCGGTTGCGGTCGCGGCTCGTCACCTGGACGATCGCCTCGATGCCGCGATCCAGCAGCAGCCTGGCCACCGCGCGCGGATCCATCGCCATGCGCGCGCGCGGCGATTCGGTGATGTTGATGGCGTCGACCGAGCCGCGCAGCAGCTCGGCGGTTTCGAACAACTTCGTGAGATCCGTGCCCTTCGGTGGGGTCAGTTCGCCCGTGACGACGAACTGCTTGGCGGCGATCTTGGCCGCGAGATTCGAACTCATGGACGCAATACTGGCACGGCCGCGCCCACGCTTTCGAGAGCGCCAGTGCTCACTTCGATTGATTCGCGCTATTGGCGAGCATTTCGACCGCATTGCGCGCGGTGGGCGACAGGCCCGCGCCGCCGTCGGCCACGTGCGCGATGATCGCGCGGCGCATGCGTTGCTCCCAGAACCGCGCCATGTGAAATCGCACGCCTTCCGCCGCCGCGGCCTTGTCGGGCTCGGCGTCGAAGAAGGCGGCAATGTCGTTCGCCATTGAAACGAGGCGTTGGATGTCCAAGCGTCTCAGCCGCCGACCGGCGCCTCCGCGGATTGTTTGCGGCGCTTCGTCTGCGAAATCTCCGACTTGCGCCGCAGCTGCCAGGCCGCGGGCTGCGCGACCCTCACCACCTGCACGGCGGTCACCTTGTATTCCGGACAATTCGTCGCCCAGTCGGAATTCTCCGTGGTGATGAGATTCGCGCCCGACTCGGGGAAGTGGAACGTCGTGTAGACCACCCCCGGCGCCACGCGGTCCGTGATCTCGACGCGCAGCACCGTGTCTCCGGCGCGGCTCGTCACGCCCACCCAGTCGCCGTTCTCGATGCCGCGCGCCTCCGCGTCGTGCGGATGCATCTCGAGGCGATCCTCGCTGTGCCAGGCGAGATTGTGAGTGCGGCGGGTCTGCGCGCCGACGTTGTATTGCGTGAGCACGCGGCCGGTCGTGAGCAGCAGCGGAAATCTCGAGGAAGTGCGTTCGTTGGTGGGTACGTAAGCGGTGACGTAGAACTTGCCCTTGCCGCGCACGAACTCGCCGACGTGCATCGTCGGTGTACCGACGGGCGCCTTCTCGTTGCAGGGCCACTGGATGGATCCCAGCTCGTCGAGCTTCGGGTAACTCACGCCCGCGAACGTGGGCGTGAGCGCCGCGATCTCGTCCATGATCTGCGACGGATGCGTGTAGTTCATCGGGTAGCCGAGCGCGTTCGAAAGTTTCATGGTCACTTCCCAGTCGGCGAGGCCCGCCAGCGGTTCCATGACCTTGCGTACTCGCGAGATGCGCCGTTCCGCGTTCGTGAACGTACCGTCCTTCTCGAGGAACGACGATCCCGGCAGGAACACGTGCGCGAACCGCGCCGTCTCGTTGTGGAAGATGTCCTGGATCACCAGGCACTCGAGCGATGACAACGCGGCGGTCACGTGCGAAGTGTTCGGGTCGGACTGCGCGAGGTCCTCGCCCTGTATGTACATGCCCTTGAAGCTGCCGTCGAGCGCCGCCTCGAACATGTTCGGAATACGCAGGCCCTGCTCGGGCGTGAGCCGCACGTTCCACATCGACTCGAACAGCGCGCGCGTCGCGTCATCGGACACGTGGCGATAGCCGGAGAACTCGTGCGGGAACGAACCCATGTCGCACGAGCCCTGCACGTTGTTCTGTCCACGCAGCGGCGACACGCCCACGCCTTCGCGGCCCAGGTTGCCGGTGGCCATCGCGAGGTTCGCGATGCCCATGACCATGGTGCTGCCCTGGCTGTGCTCGGTGACGCCGAGGCCGTAGTAGATGGCGCTGTTCGGTCCGCGACCGTAGAGCCGCGCGGCACCGCGCACCAGCGCGGCGGGCACGCCGGTGACTTTTTCCATCGCCTCGGGCGAGTTCGCCGGATCGGCGACGAACTTCTTCCACTTCTCGTACGAGTCGCGCTCGCAGCGGTCGGCGACGTAGTCCTCCTTCGTCAGGCCCTCGGCCACGATCACGTGCGCGAGCGCGTTGATGATCGCGACGTTGGTGCCGGGCAGCAGGCGCAGGTGATAGTCCGCCTGGATGTGCGCCGAGCGCACCAGCGGTATCTCGCGGGGATCGACGACGATGAGCCTGGCGCCGGCGCGCAGCCGTCGCTTCATCTGCGACGCGAACACCGGGTGAGCTTCCGTCGGACTCGCGCCGATGACCATGATGACGTCGGCGTGTTGCACCGACACGAACTCCTGTGTGCCCGCCGATTCTCCGAGCGTGTGTTTGAGTCCGTAACCTGTGGGCGAATGGCAGACGCGCGCGCAGGTGTCGACGTTGTTGGTGCCGAATGCCGCGCGCACGAGTTTCTGCACGAGGAAGGTTTCCTCGTTCGTGCAGCGCGAGGACGTGATGCCGCCGATCGAGTCGCGGCCGTATTTCGCCTGGATGCGCTTGAACTCGCCGGCCGCGTAGTCGATCGCCTCGTCCCAGCTCACCTCGGTCCATTCATCGTCGATGCTCTTGCGGATGAGCGGCTTCGAGACCCGGTCCGGGTGCGTCGCGTAACCGTAGGCGAAGCGGCCCTTCACGCAGGCGTGACCCTGGTTGGCGCGGCCTTCGCGGCTCGGGACCATGCGGGCCACCGCGCCGTCCTTGACCTCGGCGACCAGCGAGCAGCCGACGCCGCAGTAGGCACAGGTGGTCGTGATCGCCTTCTCCGGAAGGCCCGCGGTGAGCACGGACTTCTCCATGAGCGCGCCGGTCGGGCACGCCTCGACGCAGGCGCCGCACGACACGCATTCGGATTCGAGGAAGGGCTGCTGCTGCGAGGCCGCGACGCGCGATTCGATGCCGCGCCCTTCGAGGGTCAGCGCGAAGGTGCCCTGCTGCTCCTCGCAGGCGCGCACGCAGCGCGAACAGACGATGCACAGATCGTTGTCGAAGCGGAAGTACGGATTGCTCGCATCGACCGGCTTCGGCGTATGCACGTGGCGCGCGGTCGCATCTGCGGCGAAACGCGATGGTCCGATGCCGTGTTCATGCGCGAGATGTTCGAGCTCGCAGCGGCTCGAGTCGGGGCAACTGCCCACCGGGTGTTCGGAGACGTACAGCTCGAGCACGCCGCGACGCAGCTTCGCCAGCGCCGCGCTCTGCGTGCGCACCTTCATGCCCGCCGCGACCTCGGTCGTGCAGGACGCGGGAAAACCCTTGCGGCCTTCGATCTCGACCAGGCACACGCGGCAGGAGCCGAAGTGTTTCAACGTGTCCGTGGCGCACAGCTTCGGGATGTCGGCGTCGGCGAGCGCCGCCGCACGCATGACCGACGTGCCCGCCGGCACCGTGATCGTTGCGCCGTCGATTTCGAGCGTGACCGGCTCGCCATTCGCAGGCGGCGTTCCGAGATCGTGATAGTCCTTCGCGTGCATGGTTGTCTCCGAAATCGGGGACAGATTTATTTATCGACGATGAAAGACATCGTCGATAAATAAATCAGTCCCCAGTCACAAAGTCCTCCCGGAAATGTTTCAGGGCGCTGCGCACGGGGAATGGCGTCATGCCGCCGAGTCCGCACAGCGAGCCGTTGAACATCGTGTCGCACAGCTCATCGAGCAGCGCGAGGTCGGCGCCTTGCGCGCCGTTTGCGCCCGCCGGTGTCGCGCGCCGCGCGATGATGCGGTCGACGAGCTCGACGCCGCGCGTGGAGCCCAGCCGGCACGGCGTGCACTTGCCGCAGGATTCGACGGCGCAGAATTCGAGTGCGTAACGCGCCATGCGCGCCATGTCGACGCCGTCGTCGAACACCACGACGCCGCCGTGGCCGAGCAGCGCGTCCCGCGCGGCGAGCGTTTCGTAGTCGAGCGGCGTATCGAACGCCGACTCCGGTAGATAGGCGCCGAGCGGCCCGCCGATCTGCACGGCGCGCACCGGGCGTCCCGTGGCCGAGCCGCCGCCGTAGTCGTGAACCAGCTCCCGCACCGTGAGCCCGAACGCGCGCTCGATCAATCCACCGCGCTTCACGTTGCCCGCGAGCTGCAGCGGAATCGTGCCGCGCGACTTGCCCATGCCGAAATCGCGGTAGAACTGCGCGCCACGCGCGAGCACCACCGGGACGGTCGAGAGCGTCACGACGTTGTTCACCACGGTCGGCTGCCCGAACAGGCCCTTGATCGCGGGCAATGGCGGACGCACGCGCACTTCGCCGCGGCGTCCCTCCAGGCTTTCGAGCATCGACGTCTCTTCGCCGCAGATGTACGCGCCGGCGCCGAGCCGCACCGAGATGTCGAACGCCTTGCCGCTGTCGCGCACGTTCTCGCCCAGGTAACCGCGGGCGCGCGCCACCGCGAGCGCCTTCGCCAGCGCACGCGCCGCGTGCGGGTATTCCACGCGCAGATAGATGTAGCCGCGCGTGGCGCCCACCGCGAGTCCGGCGATGGTCATGCCCTCGATGAGCGAGAACGGATCGCCTTCCATGAGCATGCGGTCGGAAAACGTGCCCGAGTCGCCCTCGTCCGCATTGCAGGCGATGTATTTCGGCGTGACCGGCTGATCGAGGGCGGTCTTCCACTTGATGCCGGTCGGAAACGCCGCGCCGCCGCGGCCACGCAGACCGGATTCCGTCACGATGCGAACGATCTCGTGCGCCGGCATCGCGAGCGCGGCCGCGAGGCCGGCATAACCGCCGTGCGCGATGTAGTCGTCGAGGTCCGAAGGATCGACGACACCCACCCGCGCCGAAGTCAGGCGCTGCTGTGTCGTGAGCCACGGATGCGCAGAGATGTCCCCGTGGCGCAGCGGATGCGCCCCGCCCTCGAACATCCCGGCGCCGATGAGCCCGGCGACGTCACCCACTCGTACCGGCCCATAAGCCACACGGCCCGTCGGCGTGACGACCTCGACGAGCGGCTCCAGCCAGAACAATCCGCGCGATCCGTTGCGCACCAGCCGCACGGCGACGTCGCGCCGGCGCGCTTCGGCCTCGATCGCGCGCGCCACCGCATCCGCGCCGAGCGACGACGCGCTCGCATCCGCGGGAACGTAGATCGTGACCGGCGCGCTCACGGCGACACTCCCCATTCGCGGGCGAGTTCGCCCACTCGCTCGGGTGTCACGCGCCCGTGCAGCTCTCCATTCACCATCAACGAAGGCGCGCAGGCGCAGTTGCCGAGGCAGTACACGGCCTCGAGCGTGACGCGGCCATCCGCGGTGGTTTGACCGAAGTCGAGCCCGAGCAACTCGCGCGCGCGACGTTCGACGGCCTCCGCATTCATCGACTGGCAGGCCTCGGCGCGACACACCTGCACGACGAAGCGTCCCGGCGCGCGCTCGCGGAAGTGGTGATAGAAACTGACTACGCCGTGCACTTCGGCGCGCGAGAGATTCAGCGCGTCGGCGATGAGCGGCACGGCCTCGGCCGGCACGCAGCCGAGGTCGTCCTGCACGGCGTGCAATATCTCGAGCAGCGGACCCGGCTCCGCCGCGAAGCGCCTGAGCGCGTTCGCGACGCTGCCTTTCACCGCGTCGCTGGCGCGGTCCTGACTCGGCTGCTCGTTGTCGATCGTCATGACTTGCTCCGCATCGAGCGCACGCGTTGCGGATGACAATAGACGTTGCATCCCCCGGGGCGCAGGAAAGCGGCCAGTGTGATGCCCGCCGACTCGGCCAACTCGACTGCGAGTGTCGAAGGCGCGCCTATCGCGGCAACCAGCGGCGCCCCGGCCATCATGGCCTTCTGCACGAGCTCGAAACTCGCGCGGCCCGACAGCAGCACGATGCGGTCGTTCCACGGGAGGTTGCCCTCCATGAAGGACATGCCGACGAGCTTGTCCATCGCGTTGTGGCGACCGACGTCCTCGCGGCTCGCGATCAGCTCGCCCGCCGCCGTGAACAGGCCCACCGCGTGCATGCCGCCGGTCTCGGCGAACTCGCGCTGCGAGGCGCGCAGCCGGTCGGGCAGCGCGCGCAGCACCGCCTCGCTAACTACCGGGCCCGGAGAGACGCGCCGGTCGCCGGCGCTGACGGCGACGGCCTCGATGGACGCCTTGCCGCAGACGCCGCAGCTCGAAGTCGCATGGAAATTGCGCCGCAGGCGCGCGAGGTCGAGCGGCAGGTCGCCGCGCACCGTGACGCGCAGGATGTTGCCGGTCGGTCCGCAGTGCCCGGTGGAGACGACGTCGCGCGGCTCGCGCAGCAGCCCTTCGCCGTACAGGAATCCGACCGCGAGCTCCGCGTCGTGGCCCGGCGTGCGCATGGTGACGACGATGGAGCGGCCCGTGCCGCCGTTCTCGTCGGCCTCGGGCAGTCCGTCGCGCATGAGGCGGATTTCAAGGGGCTCTTCGACGGCGATGGCATCGTCGCGCCGCACGTCGCCCGCATCGCGCAGGGCGTCGATCTCGACGGTGCGATGAGCCTGGCTCTTCATGGGCCCGAGTTTACACCCGCGCCCGTAAGGCACTCGACGGCGGGCGCTATCTGACCTTGACGGACTCTCGCGCGACCGCGGCGTCCACCGTATTCGACAGCAGCATCGCGATCGTCATCGGCCCCACGCCGCCCGGGACGGGCGTGATCCACGACGCGCGCTGGGCCGCCGCCGCGAATTCCACGTCGCCGGCGAGCTTTCCGTCCGGCAGGCGGTTGATTCCGACGTCGATCACGATCGCGCCATCACGAATCCATATACCTGGGATGTAGGCCGGTTTTCCGACCGCCGCGACGACCAGGTCGGCGCGCTCCACTTCGGCCTTCAGATCGCGCGTGCCGGTGTGACAGACCGTGACCGTCGAGCGCGCGAGCAGCAGCTCGAGCGCCATCGGCCGCCCGACGATGTTCGAGGCGCCGACCACGACGGCGCGCAGGCCGACGAGATCGATGTCGTATTCCTTCACGAGCCGGATCACGCCCCACGGCGTGCACGGCCGCAGGCCCGGGCGCTTCTGGGCTAACAACCCGGTGTTCGTCGGGTGGAACCCGTCGACGTCCTTCGCCGGGTCGATCGTGTCCATGATCTCGGTGCTGTCGAGACCCTTCGGCAGTGGCAGCTGCAGCAGGATGCCGTCGACGGCTTCGTCGCGGTTCAACTGCTGGATCAGGGCGAGCAATTCCTCGCGCGACGTGGTCGCGGGCAGGTCGTACGCGAACGAGGCGATGCCGCACTCCTCGCAGGCCCTGCGCTTGTTGCGCACGTAGACCGCGGAGGCCGGGTCTTCGCCGACCTTCACGACCGCGAGGCCGGGCGCTCGTCCGAACTTCGAAACGAAGTGGGGGGGCGCGGCCGCCCCCCCCCCGCGGAAGATTT
>JAFAGC010000109.1 GCA_023423065.1 Pseudomonadota bacterium | reverse complement strand
CGTCGCTCGCGAGATACAGCGCGAGCGCAGCGATTTCCGCGGGCTTGCCGAACCGCCCCATCGGCTGGCGCGCCTCGAACTCCGCTCGGGTCTTCGCGTAGTCGCCGTACGAATGCAGCCGCGCCTGCAGCGAAGGCGTGTCGACCG
The DNA here is from genome assembly GCA_023423065.1 of Pseudomonadota bacterium. GTDB lineage: Bacteria > Pseudomonadota > Gammaproteobacteria > Steroidobacterales > Steroidobacteraceae > CADEED01. The sequence continues at coordinate 26,350 of JAFAGC010000109.1, read as the reverse complement.
TACCGGGGCAGATCGCGTTGCAGCGGATGCCCTGTTCGACGAAATCCGCGGCGACAGACTTGGTCAGTCCAATGACCGCGGCCTTGGTCGCGCCGTACGCGCAGCGATCCGGCACGCCCGTGATCGAACTCGCGACCGAAGACATGTTGATGATCGAGCCGGCGCGCGCCGCGACCATCGCCGGCAGCAACGCGCGGATCATGTGGAACATCGCGGTCACGTTGAGCTCGAACGCCGCGTTCCAGTCCGCCGGATCGACCGTGAGCACCGTGCCCTTCGGCACGATGCCCGCGCAGTTGAACAACACGTCGACCTTTCCCACCGATTTCGCGAACGAGGCGATGGCGGCCGGATCGCGTACGTCGAGCGCGCGGCCTTCGCATCCCGCGAGCGTCGTCAGCGCATCGCCGTCGATGTCCACCGCGAACACGCGTGCGCCCGCGTGCGCGAAGGCCTCGGCGCTCGCGCGTCCGATGCCGGATCCCGCCGCGGTGACCACCGCGGTCTTGCCCTTCAGCCGTTCAGATCCCATAGGTCGATCGTGCCACGCCGGAGTAGATGGATTCACGCTCGTCGTCGGTGAGCGCGGCGAGCAACGTTTCAGTCGTTCCTCGCCAGTCATCGTACGAGCAGACGAGTTCGCACACGGGCCAGTCGCTGCCCCACATGAGGCGCCGCGGCCCGAACTCCGCGAGCAGGTGTTCGACGCTGTCGCGCAACACGGCCGCATCCGCGCTGAGTGCCTCGGTGACCAGGCCCGACAGCTTGCAGACGATCGGCGTCTCGCGGGCCAGCGCCGAGATCTCCTTCTTCCAGTCCGCGATGTCGCCGAACGCGATGGGCGGCTTGGCGCCGTGATCGAGCACCATCACGAGGTCGGGGTACCGCGCGATCAGTTCGCGCAGCGCGGGCAGGTGCCGCGGCAACACGAGCGCGTCGAACGTGAGGCCCTGGTCGATCATCGCTTCGAACGCCGGCGCGAGATCCTCGCGCAGCATCCACTCGGTATCGGCGATGTCCTGGATCATCGGGCGCAGGCCCAGAAGCTTCGCATCGAGCGCGAGATTCTCGATGACCTCGGCCGCGTTGGCGGCCTCGAAGTTCACCCAGCCGACGACGCCCGCGATGAACGGGTTGTCGCGCGCGAGGGACAGCAGGTAGTGCGTCTCCGGCACCGTCGGCGCCGCCTGCACGAGCACCGTCTGCCCGATCCCGGCGCGTGCGATCGCCGGCGCGAGATGTTCGGGCAGGAAGTCCCGGTAGATAGGCTCGAGCGCGGGCGACAGCCAGCCGTAGTCGCCGCGATCGAGGCGCCAGAAGTGCTGGTGACTGTCCACGCGGGTCATGCCGGCAGTGGAGCGCGCGTGTCCACGAGGCCACGCTCGCGCACGCTGCGCCAGAATTCCGGCGGGATCGGGTGCGCGAACATCGCCGCGCAATTGCGCGACTCCGCGCCGCTCGCGCAGCCGGCGACCACGCTCGCGACCGACGGGTGTCCGAGCGGGAACTGCAGGGCCGCCGCGGCGAGCGGCACGGCGAATTCCGCGCACGCCTCTTCGAGCAGGCGCACGCGTTCGAGCACCGCTGGGGGCACGGCGGAGTAGTTGTAGTGCGACTGCGCGACCGCGCGCGATCCCGCCGCGAGGATCCCCGAGTTGAACGGACCGCCGCAGACGATCGACACGCCGCGGTCGGCACAAAGCGGCAGCAGTTCCGCGAGCGCCGGCTGCTCGAGCAGCGTGTAGCGTCCCGCGAGCAGGATGCAGTCGAACTCGCAGGATCGAAGCAGCTCCACGCACACCTCGCACTCGTTGACGCCGATGCCGACGGCGCGCACCCGGCCGGAATCCCGCAGCTCGCGCATCGCGCGGTAGCCGCCGTCGAGGAATTCGCGCATGCGGGCCGCGTGCTGCTCTCCGTGCGTGAGCCGGCCTATGTCGTGGCACAGCAGGATGTCCACGCGGCTCGCGCCGAGCCGTTCGAGGCTTTCGGCGTGCGAGCGCATCACCGATTCGTAACCGTAGTCGAACACCGGCGCGAACGGGCGCGTGGAGAAATATCCTTCGCGCCCCACGCTCGCGTCTTGCGGGCCGGTGGGCACGAGTTTTCTTCCCACCTTGGTGGAGATCACGGGCGGCGGCTGCTCGCCACGCAATGCCGCGCCGAGGCGCAGCTCGCTCAGGCCGAAGCCGTAGAACGGCGCGGTATCGAAGTACCGCACGCCGGCGGCGAGGGATTCCTGCACCGCTTCGCGGGCCTGGTCGTCGTCGAGCTCGCGGTACAGGTTGCCGAGCGGAGCGCTGCCGAATCCGAGCGCGCTGACCTCAAGGTCCGTGCGGCCGATCGCGCGGCGCGCCAGGGAAGTCATGCCGAGGCCGCCGGACGGCGCGACGCCCGGGCGAACGCGAACACGACCGCGAAGCAGACGGCCGGCACGACGTACGCCAGGTTGATCGACGACTTGCTCGACACCCAGCCCATGATCGCGGTGAATACCGCGCCGCCGATGATCGCCATGACCAGGAACGACGACCCTGACTTCGTGTACGGCCCGAGGCCGCGCAGGCTGACCGTGAAGATCGTGGGGAACATGATGGACATGAAGAAGCTGGCCGCGACCAGCGCGTAGAGGCCGGTCGTGCCGCCGGCCGTGACGGCCACGAGGCACAACACGACGTTGATGGCCGCGAAGGCGGCCAGCAGCTTTTCGGCGTTCACGCGCGACATCAGCAAGGTGCCCATGATCCGGCCCGCGAAGAAGATGCCGAACGAGATCGGCAGCCAGTGCAGGGCCTCCTTCTCGAGCGTTCCCGGGAAGTTCACCTGCGTGTAACGGATCAGGAAACTCCACACGCCGACCTGCGCGCCGACGTACGCGAATTGCGCCAGGACGCCGAACCAGTAGTGAGGGAAGGCGAGCAGGCCGCGGAAGCCGCCGGCCTGCGCACCGCCGTCGCGCGGCTCGTCGACCGGCGGAAACTTCACGCAGGCCACGAGCACCGCCCAGCCGATGACCAGCGCGGCGATCAGCATGTAGGGTAGTTTGACCGCGGCGAGCTCCGCGGCGCGGAACGCGTCGAGCGCGGCCGGCGTCATCGCGGCGATTTCGGCGGGCGTGTGGTGCACGTCGGAGAAGATCAGCATGCCGCCGATGGACGAGCCCATCATCGTGCCGACCGGGTTGAAGGTCTGCGCGAAATTCAGGCGCTGGTCGGCGCTGTTCGACGGGCCCATCACGGCGATCAGCGGATTCGCCGAGGTCTCGAGGAACGCGAGTCCGCTCGCGATGACGTACAGCGCGCCGAGGAACGCGTAGTAGTGATTGGCGTTGGCGGCCGGCAGGAACATCAACGCGCCGGCTCCGTAGAGTCCCAGCCCCAGCAATACGGCGGCGCGATAACCGAAGCGCCGCATGAACAACGACGCGGGAATCGCGAAACAGAAATAGCCGAAATAGAACGCGGACTGAACCAGGCTCGAGGCGAAGTCGTCGAGCTGGAAGGCCTTGCGGAATTGCGGGATCAGAACGTCGTTGAGGCTGTTCGCGACGCCCCACATGAAGAACAGCCCGACGATCAGGATCGTCGCGATCAGGTAGCCGGGCGTGATCAGTGCGCGGCCGGTTGCCGTGGCGTCGAGGGAAGGCGTACTCATGGCAACTCTCCGTTCACGATCTCGTTGGAAATCCTGCGGGCCGCGGCGCGCACGTGTTCGACCACGTCCGGCATCTCCATCAGCAATGGATTCGAGTGCACGAACGGCACCACGACCGTGGCGACCGCGGTCTCGCCGCGCAGGATGGGCGCGGCCAGATCGGTGATGCCACGCACGAAATCGGAGGGGGCTTCGTGGTAACCACGCGCGCGCAGGACGTTGGCCCGCTCGACGAAGGATTCCGCGGCTTCACCCTTGATCCGGCAGCGCTTGAGCCATTGCTTGCGCACTTCGTCGTCCTGGTATGCGAACAGCACGAGGCCCGACGTGGCCCGTGAGATTTCACGCCGGTAGCCGACGCGGACCGAAAATCCCAGGTCGCCCGGCCTCTCGATGCGCGCGATGACCACGATCTGGTCCTCGGACGCAACCGTCAGGTGGCACGACTGCCCGACGTCCTGCGCGAGCTGGCGCATGATCGGCAACGCGGTTTCGACCAGCGTGCGCACCGGGGCCTGCGTCATCGCGAGCGCGAACAGTTTGTTCGTGAGCACGTAGCCCTTGCCGTCGTCGGCGAGCGTGATGAATCCCTTGAATTCGAGTACCTGCAGCATGCGGAACAACTCGCCGGCCGACCTGCCGAGGCGCTGCGAGATCGCCGAGAGATTCAGCGGCGACTTCTCCGCGGCGAGCAACTCGATGACGTCGAGACCTTTCTCGAGAGCCGGCGCCCGATAACGCGCGGTCTTCGAATCGGTGTCGCTGGATGAAGTGGAGCGCGGACTGGTTTTCGTCGCCATGTGACCCGTTCTTGTCTCGTTGACCGCCGTGTCAATCTGCATCGCCGCCGACGCGGGCAAAACCACTTGATCTTGGTTTTTCATTAGAGCATTGTACTTTCATTATAAAAATTAGATCGGGTTGATGGGGGGGACTCGAGTGTTGCAGCACTTCAATTTCCCCCGCCCAATCGCCGGAAGGCGAGCCTCGCCGTTTCACGACGTCGGGTCCCGTCTTCCGGCGCTTTCCATTTTCGGGGGATGAATGAGATCAGTTGCGGGACTCGTCTGCGTCGCATTGCTCGCGGCCTGCGGGGCTAACAAGTCGGACGGTTCGTTCGTTCAAGGCGACCGCGGCGTCGTCGTCACGCCGGCCGGCGACGAGTCGCGGCGCGTGCGCCTCGAAGTCATCGGCGACCGCATCGTGCGCGTCACCTCCGCCGCGGACGGCAATCTCGATCTGCCGAAGAGTCTCATGGTGGTCGAGTCGACCGCGCCCGCGCCGAAATTCGCGGTCGAGCGGCGCGAGGGCGAAGTCGTCCTGACTACATCCCAGGTCGTCGCGACGGTGTCGCTGGCGGACGGCAGGGTGAAGTTCGCGGACGCGGCCGGCAACCCGCTGCTCGCCGAGGACGCGACCCGTGCGCCTTCGAAGGGTGTATCGCAACGCTTCAATTCCGGCACCGACGAGGGTTTCTTCGGCGGCGGCCAGCACCAGTACGGCATGGTGAATCTCAACGGCGAAGACGTGGAGCTGTCGCAGCACAACTCGGACATCGCCGTGCCGTTCGTGGTCTCGACCCGCAACTACGGCGTGCTCTGGGACAACAACGGGATTTCCCGTATCGGCGATCCGAAGCCCTACGGCCTCGCGTCGCGCGACCTCGTCATCCGCGATGCCAACGGCAAGCCGGGCGGTTTCACGGCGCGGTATTCGCTCGGGGGCGTGCACAAACTCGAGCGCGTCGAGAAGGACATCAACTACCAGTACATCCGCGACCGCTTCGACTGGCCCAACGAACTGCTCGAACCGAAGGCGCCGGTGCCCGGCGCGCCGCCCAACATCCTGCCTGACCAGTCGGTGGTGTGGGAGGGCACGCTCGAGACGCTGAAGCCGGGCGTGCACAAGTTCCAGTTGTACGGCAGCAGCTACTTCAAGGTCTACGTGAACGACGCGCTGGTGCTCGATCGCTGGCGTCAGAACTGGAACCCGCTGTACCACCCGTTCGACGTGACGATGGACCCGAAGAAGCCGACCCGGATCCGCATCGAGTGGATTCCGGACGGCGGTTACATCGCGCTGTTGCACAACGATCCGCTGCCCGACGCCGAGCGCCACTCGCTCGCGTTCACGTCCGACGTCGGCCGCGCGGTCGACTATTACTTCGTGCAAGGCTCGGACCAGGACGAGGTGATCGCGGGTTATCGCACGCTCACGGGCAAGTCCGTGATGCTGCCGAAGTGGGCCTACGGCTTCTGGCAGAGCCGCCAGCGCTACACGAACCAGAAGGAACTGGTCGACGTGGTCGCCGAGTACCGCAAGCGCAGGATCCCGCTCGACAACATCGTGCTCGACTGGTTTTACTGGAAAGAGGATTCATGGGGATCGCACGAGTTCGACGAGGCCCGATTCCCGGATCCGAAGGGCATGGTCGATGCCGTGCACGCGCAGAATGCGCGGCTCATGATCTCCGTGTGGCCGAAGTTCTATCCAACGACGGCTAACTACAAGGAGCTCGACGCGGCCGGTTTCATCTACCGCAAGAACGTCGAGGACGGCTACCTCGACTGGGTGGGCCCGGGCTACAAGAACGCGTTCTACGATCCGTATTCGAAGGCCGCGCGCGAGATGTACTGGCGCCAGGTCAACGAGAAGCTGGGCGTGCTGGGCATCGACGCGTGGTGGATGGACGCGACCGAGCCGGATCCGCACTCGAACCTCGACATAGATTCCCTGATCGCGCGCAACGGTCCCACGGCGCTCGGCCCGGCGGAGCAGTTCTTCAACACCTACGCGCTGGTGCACTCGGGCGGCGTCTACGAAGGCGCGCGCGCGGCGCGGCCGGACACGCGGGTGTTCATCCTCACGCGTTCGGGCACCGCGGGCATGCAGCGCAACGCGTCGGCGCTGTGGAGCGGCGACATCGTGTCGCGCTGGGACGATCTCTACAACCAGATCTCGGCGGGCGTGAGCATCGGTTACTCGGGCCTGCCGAACTGGACGTTCGACATCGGCGGGTTCGCGCTCGAGCAGCGATTCAGCACGCAGAAGCCGAAGCCGGAGGATCTGGCCGAGTGGCGCGAGCTCAACCTGCGCTGGTTCCAGCTCGGCGCATTCGCACCCATCTTCCGCTCGCACGGCGAGTTCCCGTTCCGGGAGATCTACAACCTCGCGCCGCAAGGATCCGAGGTGTACGAAAGCCTGGTGTGGCACGACAAGCTGCGTTATCGCCTGATGCCGTACATCTATACGCTGGCCGCGGACACGCACCATCGCGACGGCACGATCATGCGCGGCCTCGCGATGGACTTCGCGGACGACGTCGCCGCGCGCAACGTGCGTGACGAGTACCTGTTCGGCAAGGCGTTCCTGGTGGCGCCGGTGTACGAGCACCGGGCGCGTTCGCGCCAGGTCTATCTACCCGCCGGCGCCGACTGGTACGACTTCCATACCGGCGCGTTCCAGTCGGGTGGCCGGAGCATCGAGGCGGCGGCGCCGCTCGCGCGCATGCCGCTGTACGTGCGCGCCGGTTCGATCGTGCCCGTGGGTCCCGAAATACAGCACACGGCGGAGAAGCCGGACGCCCCCATCACGCTGCTCGTGTTCACGGGCGCGGACGGGTCCTTCGACTACTACGAGGACGACGGCCTCACGTACGGCTACGAGCGCGGTGAGTTCGTGCGGATTCCGTTGCGTTACGACGCCGGGCGGAATTCGCTCGTCATCGGCGCGCGCTCCGGCAGCTACAAGGGCATGCCCGCGGAGCGCACCTTCCGCGTGCGCTGGATCCGTCCCGGCGCGAAGGCTCCGGCCGATCTGGACGCGGCCGCGGATGCCACCGTGGAGTACAACGGCGCCGAAATCGCGGTGCCGGTGGGGGCAGCCCCCGTTTCCTAGCAAACGGGGTCAGGCACCACCCACCACACCCGCGGGTTGTTGGACTTCAATTGGGAAAAGGGGGGCCGCCCCCTTACACTGTGCCGGCGAGGGGGTGTTCTCTACTAACAAGGGAGTGCACCGTGGCAAAGATTCCGGCCGGCGTCGGCCCTCGGTTTCCCCAGGTCGTCATCCTGGTCGGCGCGACGGGTGATCTCGCGCGCCGCAAGTTGATTCCGGGGCTGCTGCACCTGGCGACCGCGGGTTTCATACCCGCCTGCCGCATCATCGGCGTCTCGCTCGATGATTTAGACGCCTCCGCATTTCGCGCATTCGCGCGCGCCGCGATCGACGAATTCGCCGCGCGCAACATCTCCAACGACGACTGGAATGCGTTCGCGGGGTCGCTCGACTACGTACCGCTGAAGGCAGGTCCCGCCGCGCTCGCGGCCGCGGTGGCCGCCGCGGAGAAATCCTTCGGCGCCGAGAGCCGGCGCCTGCACTATCTATCGGTTCCGCCGGGCGCGGCGCTCGCCGCGGTGCGCACGCTCGGCGAGGCGGGCCTGGTCGCCCATTCGCGCATCATCATGGAGAAGCCGTTCGGCGCCGATCTCGCGAGCGCCGTCGAGCTCAACGCGAAGCTGCACGAAGTATTCGCGGAGGAGCAGATCTTTCGCATCGATCACTACCTCGGCAAGGAGCCAGCGCAGAACATCCTCGCGTTCCGATTCGCGAACGGCCTGTTCGAGCCGATCTGGAACCGCAACTTCATCGACCACGTGCAGATCGACGTGCCGGAGACGCTCGGCCTCGGCAAGCGCTCCGCGTTCTACGAATCCACCGGCGCCTACCGCGACATGGTGGTCACGCACCTGTTCCAGATCCTCGGTTTCATGGCGATGGAACCGCCGACTCATCTGGCGCCCAAGCCCATCAGCGAGGAAAAGAACAAGGTGTTCCGCAGCATGCTGCCGATCCAGCCGACGGACGTCGTGCGCGGCCAGTACACCGGGTATCGCAGCGAGGAGGGCGTCTCGCCCGAGTCGGACACCGAGACGTTCATCGCGCTCAAGTGCTCGATCGACAACTGGCGCTGGGCCGGCGTGCCGTTCTATCTACGCACGGGCAAGCGTCTGGCCGAGGGTCAGCGGATCATCTCGATTGCATTCCGCGAACCGCCCAGGACCATGTTCCCCGCGGATTCGGGCATCGGCGCACATGGGCCCGACCACCTGACCTTCGATCTTGCCGATGCGGCGCGCACCTCGTTGTCCTTCTACGGAAAGCGCCCGGGCCCCGGCATGAAACTCGACAAGCACAGCCTGCAGTTCGCGATGAACGACACGGGCCAGGTCGGCGAGGTGCTCGAAGCTTACGAGCGGCTCATCCTCGATGCGATGCGCGGCGATCACACGCTGTTCACCACGGCCGAAGGTATCGAGCGTTTGTGGGAGATTTCAGTCCCGTTGCTGGAGTCGCCGCCGCCCGTGAAGGGTTACGCCCCGGGCTCATGGGGGCCCAACGCGATCCACCAGCTCGTCGCGCCGCATGCCTGGCGGCTGCCGTTCGAGCGCGCCTGGCGAGACCCGAACAAACAGGGCAGCTAGGGGGCGACCTCCAAAGCTGTCCAATTGACAACCATTCTCAGTTGCAAACGCGAATGATTCGCAATAGGCTTTGAGCCGCATCACCCCGATATCCAGCAATTCCATCCGGATTGCCAGGGCTGTCGGGGTCTCACGAGACTCAGGGAGCCTTAACGTGCCGATTTCCGATTCCGACCTGGACTTGCCGTTCGCCCGCCGCCGTATTGCCGTAGCCATCAGCCTCGCGCTCGCCGCGGGCGCCGCGCACGCGCAGACCGCCACCGAAACTTCGACCACCGGTGAGGCCAAGACCCTATCGAAGATTTCCGTCGAGGCCACCGAGGCGGAGGAAACGCCGAAGGTCGATCGCGTGTCGTCGCCCAAGTTCACGCAGGATCTCATCGACATCCCGCAGACGATCACGGTCGTCAGCAAGGAAGTCCTGACGCAGCAGGGCGCGACCACGCTCTCGCAGGCGCTGCGCAACACGCCCGGCGTGACGTTCCTGTTGGGCGAGAACGGCAACACCGCGACCGGCGATTCCGTCTTCATGCGCGGCTTCGATACGCAAGGTTCCATTTTCATCGACGGCATCCGCGACCTGGGCGCGGTGTCGCGCGACGTCTTCAACACGGAGCAGGTGGAGATTGCGAAGGGTCCGGCGGGTCCGGACTACGGGCGCAGCGCGGCGTCCGGCTACATCAACCTGGCCAGCAAGGTTCCGACCGCGGACAGCTTCAACTCGGGCGCCGTCAGCTACGGCACCGCCGAGAACGCGCGCATCACCGGCGACGTGAACCATCGCTTCGAAGGCACGGGCACCGCATTCCGCCTCAACGTGATGGCCCAGGACGGCGAAGTCGACGGCCGGGACTTCGTCGAGCGCAAGGGCTGGGCAGTGGCGCCGTCGCTCGCGTTCGGCCTGGAAGGCGACACGCGCGCGTACTTCTATCTACTGCACACGCAGCAGGACAACATCCCCGACGGCGGCGTGCCCACGATCGGCCTCGAGGGCTTCTACAACGCGGCATTCGATACCGGTGGCGCGCACGCGGGCCTGGTCCCCGATCGCGTGGACCGGAACAACTATTACGGTTTCGCGAGCGACTTCGAGGACATCGAAGCGACGATGTTCACGGCTCGCTTCGAGCACGATTTCAGCGAGAACGTCACGCTGCGCAATACCTCGCGCTACGGAAAGCTGAACCAGTTCTACGTGCTCACCGGCATCAACGCGCTCAACGTGACGGCCGCCGATCCGGACGACTGGACCGTGGCGCGCACGCGGCAGTCGAAGTTCCAGGACAACACGCTGCTCACCAACCAGACGAACGTGACCGCCAACCTGCAAACCGGCAACGTGGGCCACGCCATCACGGGCGGTATCGAGTTCATCGACGAGGAGCAGTACACGCCCCTGTACCTTGCCGCGAGCCTGGGCAGCCCCATTCCGCCCGCGAACCTGTACAACCCCAACCGAAACGACGTACTGCCGGGCTACGCGCCGACGCGCGACGGCCGCTACACGCGGGGTGAGACGCAGACCATCGGCGCCTATCTGTTCGACACGCTGAGCTTCGGCGAGAAATGGCAGTTCACGGCCGGCTTCCGCGTGGATGACTTCGAGACCCACGTGGACAGCGTGGTGTTCTCGACGGCGGCCTCGCACCCGGCGCTGCCCGTGAATACGCTCGTGCCGCAGAACATCCGGATAGACGACACGTTGTTCTCGTACAAGGTGGGCCTGCTGTACAAGCCCGTGCCGAACGGCAGCATCTATCTTTCGCATGCGACGTCGCAGCAGCCGCCGGGCGGCGCCAACTTCACGTTCTCGACGAACGCGAACAACCAGAACAACCCCGCGCTGGATCCCACCGAGGGCACGAACCTCGAGCTCGGCGCCAAGTGGGAATTCCGCGACGGCGCGCTGGCGTTGACCGGCGCCGTCTACGACAGCACGAACAAGGACGAAATCGCGCAGGATCCGGTGGATCCGACGCAGTTCGTGCAGATCGGCGAGCGCAACGTGAAGGGTGTCGAACTCGGCATCGTCGGCAAACTCACCGATGACTGGGAGCTCAGCGCCGGCGTCTCGAAGATGGACACCGAGGTCGAGCGCGGGCTCGCCAACCAGGCCGGCCTGCCGATCACCTGGTCGCCCGAGTTCACGTTCACGAGCTGGACTACCTACCACCTGCCGTTCGGGCTTTCGATCGGCGGCGGAGTCCGCTACGTCGACAGCGTGATCCGCCCGGTGAGCTCGAACAACGTGCCGCCGCCGCCCAACCAGACCAACATGCGCACCGCGCCCGACTACTGGGTGGTGGACATGATGGCTTCCTATGCCATCAACGACAACGTGACGCTGCAGTTGAACGGTTACAACCTCACGGACGAGTTGTACGTGGCCACGCTCAACAACAGCGGCGCCCGCTACTCGCCCGGCGCGCCGCGGTCGGCGCTGCTCACGGTGAATTTCAGCTTCTGAGCCCGAGTGTGCGAGCATCCGGCGCATGCTGATTCGCGTGCCAGACCTGTTGAGCGCCGAGCAGGTGGCGGAGTGCCGCCGCCTGCTCGACGCGGCCGAATGGACCGACGGCAAGTCGACCGTCGGCGAGCAGGGCGCGCTGGTGAAGCGCAATCGGCAACTTCCCGAACTGTCTCCGGTCGCCCGGCAGATCGGCGAGCTCATCCTCACCGCGCTCGCGCGCAATCCGTTGTTCTTTTCCGCCGCGCTGCCGCTCAAGACCGTTCCGCCGCTGTTCAACCGCTACGAGGGCGGCGAGCATTACGGCATGCACATCGACGGCGCCGTGCGCGCGGTGCCGGGCAGCACGCACTTCATCCGCACGGACCTGTCCTCGACGCTGTTCCTGACGGATCCCGCCGACTACGACGGCGGCGAGCTCATCGTCCAGGACACCTACGGCGAGCACTCGGTCAAACTACCCGCCGGCGACCTGATCCTGTACAACTCCGGCAGCCTGCATCGCGTGAATCCCGTGACGCGCGGCGCGCGCATCTGCTCGTTCTTCTGGACGCAGAGCATGATTCCGGACGATCGTCACCGCGAGCACCTGTTCCGGCTCGACCAGACCATCCAGAAGCTGCGCGGCAGGATCGGCGAGACCGATGAAACCGTCGCGCTCGCCGGGCACTATCACAACCTGCTGCGGATGTGGTCGGAGATCTGAGGCAACTGGCTACCTGATCGCCGGCAATACGTGGCGCGTCAGGATATCGAACGGCAGGTCCGATTTCCGCGAGTTGTAGTTCGACGCGGTGAACGTCACGACGAGATCCAGCGCGGGGATCACGAAGATGTAGTTCCCGCCATTCCCCGACGTGAAGAAGCTCTCGACCGTGATCGCGCCGTGATGCGGGAACGAACGCTTCCACCACAGGAATCCATAACCGTCGGACCCAAGCATGTTCACGCGTAATGCCGATTCGGTCGCCCACGCGGCCGGCACCACCTGCGTTCCGTTCCACACGCCACCCGCGAGATAGAGCTGCCCTAGCTTCGCGGCGTCGCGGGGCTTGAGCCGCAGGCCGCCGCCGCCGGTGGCGCGCCCGTCCGGCGACCGGCGCCAGGTCGATTCGCGGATGCCGAGCGGATCGAATAGATAGGCCTGGGCATACGCATCGAGCTCCATTCCGGAGCGCAGCGACACGATGTGACCGAGCAGGACGACCCCGCCGGTGCAGTACTGCGGCACGGAGCCGGGAAGGAAAGGCGCCGGAAGGTCGAGCACGAACCGGATCCAGTCGCTCGAGTCGTACATTCGCTCTTCCTGGCCGGGCGAATTCGGAATCCAGTCGTCGCACGCGAGACCCGAGCTCATGTCGAGCAGGTGACGGATCGTGATCGCGCGTTTGCGGTCGCTCATGTTCGCGTGGCCGTCGAAGTTCGGAATGTGCTGGGACACGAGGTCGTCCGCGCCCAGCAGGCCCTGCCCGATGGCGATCCCGACCAACGCCGAGGTGAAGCTCTTGCCCGTCGACCGCAGGTCGTGCAACGAATCGCGGCCGAAGCCGTTGAAGTAACCCTCCGCGACCAGGCGCCCGCGGCGCGCGATGACCATGGAATCCACGCGCGGATACTCGCCCTCGCGGATGCGGTCGAAGGCGGAGATCAGGGCGGTCGCATCGATGCCTTCGGCGGCCGCGGCGGAGACCACCCAGCCATCGCCGGTGTACTCGGGCGTGGTCGAAACCAGGGGTGGCAGGCCGGGATTCACATCGCGCGGCGGCTCGCTGCTGTCGTCTCCGAAGCGGCAGGCGGTGAGCAGCAGGAACAGAGCGAAGACCTTATGACGCATCGCGACTCCACGATTCCTGTAGATGGACGAGTGTGGGTGGGCATTCGGTGACAAAATCCCTCGCTGCGAGGGTTCCCGCGAAGGATTCCGGCCCGCGCTGCACACTAACCGCCCCGATGAACGTCGCGGACCGCCAACTCGTCGATAGACTGCTGCAGGGCGACCGCGCGGCTTTCGACTCGTTCTTCAACGAGTACTATCCGAAGCTCTTCCGCTTCGTGAAACGCCGCATGCCGAATGACGCGGCGACCGCGGAAGACGTGGCGCAGGCCACGTTGTGCCGCGCGCTCGAGAGCCTGCACGGCTATCGCGGCGAAGCGGCGTTGTTCACCTGGCTCTGCACGCTTTGCCGGCGCGAGATTAGCACGCGCTGGCAGGAGGCGCGCCAATGGAGCGCCGCGCCGCCACTGGCGGAGGATGATCCGGCCGTGCGCGCGGCACTCGAATCGCTGCTCGGCGAGCAGGCGGATCCGGCGGGCGCGGCCGACCGCGAACAGGTGCGCGAGTCGATCCGGACGGCGCTCGACTATCTACCCGCTCCATACGGCGATATCCTCGAGTGGAAGTATCTGCGCGACCTCAGCATGGAGGAGATCGCGCTCCGGCTCGGCCGTTCGCCGAAAGCCGTTGAATCCCTGCTCACGCGCGCCCGCGACGCATTCCGCGAGACCTTCACGATGTTGTCCGGCGGCGCGGCCGGCAAGGTGCTCTGACCATGAGCTACCGCGACGATGACCGTTCGATCGAGAACCTGATCCGTCTCGGCGGCAAGCGGGAAATGCCGTCCGCCGCGAGCATGGAGCGCGCACGCGCGGCAGCCGAAGAATCCTGGCGGTGCGGTCGCGAGAGGGCGTCGAAGTCGCGCGGCTTCCGCTGGCGTATTCCATTCTCGCTGGCGGCCGCCGCCGGAGTCGCGGCGTTGGCGTTGTGGCTGAACGTCCCGCGCGAGTCGACGCCGCCCGCGACGGTCGCGCACATCGCGACGTTGCAGGGCACGGCATCCATCGAGTACGACGGATACGCTGCCGCGGCGAGAGAAGGAGCCATCGTGCTCTCAGGCGCCACGCTGACGACGGCCAGCGGTCGCATCGCGACCGCGCTGATCGACGGCGTTTCGCTGCGCGTCGACCGCGAGACCCGCGTACGCTTCGACGCTACCGATCGCGTGACGCTGGTCGCGGGCGCGGTGTATGTCGACTCGGGCGGCATCAACACCGGCTCGGCGCTCATCATCGAAACGCCAGTCGGCGACGTGGCGCACGTCGGCACGCAGTTCCTGGTCTCGGTCACCGGCGACGCCACGCGCGTGCGCGTGCGGGAAGGCCGCGTGCTGCTCGCGAACTCGGGCATCGCCGCGGGCGAGGAGCTCGAAGTGCGCGATGGCAAGCAGACCTGGCGGCGCGGGCTGCCATCTTTCGGCGCGCCCTGGGAAGAGTTCGCGAGCGTCGCGCCGACGCTCGACATCGAAGGACGTCCGCTGTCGGAATTCCTCGCGTGGCTCGCGCGCGAGCACGGCTGGCGACTGCGTTACTCGAGTGATGCGCTCGAGCAGCAGACACACGAGATCCGCCTGCACGGCTCGGTCGACGGCCTGGACACGCCGGCGATGCTGGAGCGGATGTCCCTGGTGACCGGCCTCGTTTTCGAGGCGCGCGACGGTGTGTTGTTCGTCGGTGAACATCGCGGCCCGATGAGATGAGGCCGATCGACTTCATGGCTCGCGCCCGCCTCACCCTGTGGCTGGTTGCGCTGTGTGTCGCCGCACCCGCCGCGCCCGCCGAAGCCGACAGCCCGATGATCGCGAGCATCGTGATGCGCGCCGACGATTCGCTGCAATCCGTGTTGTCCCGGCTCAATGCGCGGGGTTACACGATCGTGTACAGCAGCGCGCTCGTGCGTCCCGACATGAAACTGCTCACGGCGCCGGCGGCGACCAACATCGAAGAACTGCTGCGCGAAATCCTCGCCCCGTGGAAGTTGCGCGCGGTGCGCGCACCGAATGGCGACTGGCTCATCGCGAAGGACACGAAGCCCGCCGCGCCGATGACTCAAACCGCACCCGAGGAGAAGCTGGAAGATCTCGCCGTCGTCGACGTCACCGCCACGCGCATGCGCCTCGCCGTCGCGGGCGCGAGTGAAACGTTCCTCGACCGCAAGGACGTCGAACGCCTGCCGCACCTGGCCGACGACGCGATGCGCATGCTCAAGGTGCTGCCCGGCGTATCCGGCGGCGACATCAGCGCCGCGCTCAACATCCGCGGCGGCCGCCTCGACGAGGCCTTGCTCACGATCGACGGCGCCGAGATCCACAACGCCTTCCACTTCCGCGACATCAACGGCGCGCTCAGCGTGCTCGACACGAACCTGGTGCAAGGCATCGATTTCGTCACGGGCGGCATGACCGCCGACGTCGGCGACTACATGAGCGGCGCGGTGGCCCTCGAGACGAGCAGGCCATCGCCGGCGGATGAATATCGCCACGGCGCCGGCATCAGCTTCGTCAGTGCTTACGGCCGCACCTCGGGCAACTTCGCCGACGACCGGGGATCCTGGCTGCTGTCCGTGCGCCGCGGCTTTCTCGACGTCCTCACGAAACGGGTCGTCCCCGACGACGAGCAATTGACGCCGCGTTACACGGACGTGTTCGCCGCGACCGGATTCGACCTGGGCGAGAACACGAAACTCAATGCGCGTTTCCTGCTGAGCGACGACGATCTCAGATTCCTCTCCGAGGACGACACGGACGACATCAACTCGGCCGGCAAAGGTCATTCCAAACATCTCTGGTTCACGCTCGATCACGCGTTCACCGACTCCGTGAGCAGCCGCACCGTGCTGTCGGCCGCGACCGTGCGGCAGACGCGCGACGCCAGCGGTGAGGAAGAGGACGAGCGCCAGGGAACCGTCCACGGCGACAACGAATTCCGCTTCCTCGATCTGCGGCAGGACTGGGGCTGGGCCTTCGGCGAAACACGGCTCGCGCGCTTCGGCTTCAACGTCGGGCAGCAGGACGGCGACTACGACTACTCTCTGTTTTCGCGGATCATGGACCCGCTCGTGACCCCGGTGCCGATCGACACGCAGTACGGCACGCGGATGTCGGTGCAGCTGCGCAAGTACGGCGCCTACGCTGCCTGGCGTCAGCGCATCGGATCGCGCTTCACGACGGAGGTGGGCGGCCGCATCGACGCGTATCGATACGACACCGGCCAGGACTTCGGCACGGTCAGTCCGCGAGTGAACGCGGTATATGCGGTGGGCGATGCCGGCGAGGTGCGTGCCGCCTGGGGCGTCATCTATCAACCGCAGCGCGTGAACGAACTGCAGGTCGAGGACGATGTCACGCGGATCTTCGAGCCCGAACGCGCGCGGCACATCGTGCTGGGGTACACGCACCGCTTCGCCCACGGTCTGAGCGCGCGCCTCGACGTCTACGAAAAGGCCTACGAGGACCTGCGACCGCGCTTCGAGAACGCGCTCGACAACACGCAACTCATTCCGGAGGGCGCCATCGATCGCATCCGCATCGATGCGCCCGAGGCGCGGGCGCGTGGCGTCGAGCTCACGTTGCGGCGCGACGCGGAGCG
The DNA here is from genome assembly GCA_023423065.1 of Pseudomonadota bacterium. Lineage (GTDB taxonomy): Bacteria > Pseudomonadota > Gammaproteobacteria > Steroidobacterales > Steroidobacteraceae > CADEED01. The sequence continues at coordinate 9,325 of JAFAGC010000109.1, read as the reverse complement.
CGGCGTCGGCGGCTGGATCAGCCTCGCGCTGGCGCGCGCCGAGGACCTGGAGGACGGCCAGTGGGTGCCGCGCCTGTGGGAGCAACGAGAAACCCTGTCATTCGGCGGTAGTTGGACGGGCGCGTCCTGGAACGTGAGTCTCGCGGGATTGATGCACAGTGGTACTCCGATCACGGCACTCGGCATCGACGTCACGCAGCAGCCCGACGGTGAGTATTTCGTCGTGGGTGAAGCCGGGCCGCGCAACGGAGACCGGCTGAATTCCTATGCGCGCATCGATCTGCGCGTGAACCGGGAAGTGCGCCTCGCGAACAGCAAACTATCGCTGTATCTCGAAATCACCAATCTGCTCGATCGCAAGAACGAGTGCTGCGTCGACGAGTTTCGATTGCAACCGAAGTCGATCGGCCCCCCGACACTCGACGTCGAATCCGGCTACTGGCTGCCGCGATTGCCCTCGCTGGGATTTCAATGGGAGTTCTGATACTCCACCGGCGGCATCTCGCGGATGCTGAGCCCCTTCAGCGGCTCCAGTATCTCTTCCACGCGGAGTAATCCCATGCAGGGCATCGCACCCCGTGGCGGCACGAAGCCCGCCGCGATCTTGTTCGCCAGCGCGATCGCGGGGCCACACGGGATGTTGGGTCCGTGATTTTCGCGCGCGACGAGATTCCAGGTGAGCTCCAGCGGCGCGCCATCCGTATCGACGCCCTGCATCGTCACGAACATCGCGCCGCGGTCGCTGAAGAACGACTCCGTCCATTTCGCGATCGTCGCGAGCGGGCGCGCGAAGGGCAGCGCGCTCTTCAGTTTCCCGTCGCGCACCCACCGCGCGAGTAGTTCGACGAAGCGGTGCCCGGCCTCGCTCGCGAAGCCCGCGTGGAAGGCGACCGTTTTGATGCCGGCGAAACGCGCGGGCAGCAGGTCGAGATCCGGCACGTCACAACGCCCGAGCGGCCGCGGGCCCACGGGTCCTGGAAACTCGTGCAGTTGCGTATCGAGCCAGCCGCGCACCGGGGTCCAGGCACCGTTCTCGAGCGCGCTGAACGACTGGCCGCAGTAGCCGAGCACGGCGAGCAGCGTCGCGATGCCCGGCACGACCGCGCCCGAACTGATGCCGAAACGGATCGCATCGAGCCGCGAGAAATGCTCGCGATATCGATCGACGACCGCGGAGGACAGCGCCGGCAGCGAGCTCACGCCGCTCACGACGCTGACGCCCGCGGCGCGCGCGGCAGCGTCGAGCGCGCCTATGCCGGTGACGAATGCCCGTCCATCAGCCAGATCGAGGTAGTTGCAGCCCGCGCGGATCGCGGCCTGGGCCACCGAGTAGTCCTGTTTCTGGAACGGTCCCGCCGTGTGGATCAGCGTCGCGACCTCGAGCTTGCGCAGCTTCTCGGCGAGCTGTGGATCCGACGCGTCCAGCGCCTTCGCATTCTCGGAACGCAGTCCCACCTGGTAGGCGAGAGCGGCGGCCTTGTCGGCGTTACGCCCGGCGATCAACAAATGGATGCGCGGACTGCGCGCCAGGGACGCGCAGATCCTGCCGCCGAAGAATCCATATCCGCCCAGGACCAGAATCCGGTGCATACGTGCCGGAGAGTATTCCAGAGGTTACGCGCGGAATCTCCGCCACGGCTTCGCGCGGCCGATCGAATTGGCGAAGATTCGTACAGCGAATACGCGGCGCGAACGTGCAGATACGTGGCTACATTTCGCGGCCGCAGCCCGTACAATCCCGCCCCAGAATTTCTTTCGATGAAGGGCACGACATGGCGCGGGGAATCAACAAAGTCATCCTGATCGGCAATCTGGGCGCAGACCCGGAAACCCGCGCCATGCCCTCCGGCATGACGGTCGCGAACATCCGTGTCGCGACCAGCGAGAACTGGAAGGACAAGCAATCCGGCGAGCAGAAGGAGCGCACCGAGTGGCACAACGTCGCGTTGTTCGGCCGGCTCGGTGAGATCGCCGGCGAGTACCTGAAGAAGGGCAGCAAGGTCTACATCGAAGGCAGCCTGCGCACGCGCAAGTGGCAGGACAAGCAGGGCAACGACCGCTACACCACCGAGATCATCGCGAACGAGATGCAGATGCTCGACTCGCGCGGCGGCGGCGGCATGGGTGGCGGTGACTACGGCGGTGGCGGCGGAGGCGGCGGTGGCCGCGGACGCCAGCAGAGCAGCCCGCCGCCGGACGACTTCGACCAGGGCGCGCCCGCCGGCGGCGACAAGGGCGGCGGCGACTTCGACGACGACATCCCGTTCTGAACCACGGGTCGATTCCGGAAGGGCCCCGCGGCGCGGGGCCTTTTCATTTATAAGCTATTGTTTCAACAGGTAAATATTGCGGGCTGGGGAAGTGCGATACCCTATCGCCCGCTATTCCCCTCGCCCTGCAATGCCCGGCCGCTACTACATCAAGACTTTCGGCTGCCAGATGAATGAGTACGACTCGGCCCGTATGGGCGACGTGCTCGGCGCTGGCTCCGGCCTCGAGCCCACCGACGACCCGTCCCAGGCCGACGTCCTCATCATGAACACCTGCTCGGTGCGCGAGAAGGCCGAGGACAAGGTGTATTCGTTGCTGGGCGAATGGCGCGCGCTCAAGAAACTCAAGCCGCACGTGCTGATCGGCGTGGGCGGCTGCGTCGCGAGCCAGGAAGGCGAGGGCATCACGCGTCGCGCGCCGTTCGTCGACCTGGTATTCGGACCGCAGACCCTGCATCGGCTCCCCGACATGATCGGCGAGCTCAAGAAGACCGGCCGCTCGGTCATCGACGTCTCGTTCCCCGAGATCGAAAAGTTCGACAACCTCCCCGAACCGCGCGCCGAAGGCGCGAGCGCGTTCGTGTCGGTGATGGAAGGCTGCAGCAAGTACTGCACGTTCTGCGTCGTGCCCTACACGCGCGGCGACGAAGTGAGCCGCGGCTTCGAGTCCGTGATGGACGAAGTGCGTTCGCTCGCGGCGCAGGGCGTGGGCGAGATCACCTTGTTAGGCCAGAACGTCAACGCCTACGCGGGCGAGATGGCCGACGGCACCGTCGTCGACCTCGCGACGCTGATTCACTACGTCGCGGCGGTGGACGGCATCGAACGCATCCGCTTCACGACGTCGCACCCGGTGGAGTTCGGCGACTCGCTGATCGAGGCCTACGCCAACGTACCCAAACTCGCGAACCAGTTGCACCTCGCGGTGCAGTCGGGCTCCGACCGGATCCTGTCCGCCATGAAGCGCGGCTACACGGCGCTCGAGTTCAAGGAGAAATTGCGCAGGCTGCGCGCGGTGCGCCCGACGATATCGGTTTCCACCGACATCATTGTCGGTTTCCCCGGGGAGACAGAGCGCGATTTCGAGGCCACACTGAAACTCGTGCGGGATGCGAACTTCGACCAGTCGTTCTCGTTCATCTACAGCCAGCGTCCGGGCACCCCGGCGGCGGCGCTCGCCGACGACGTGCCCCACGAAGTGAAACAGCAACGGCTCGCGCGCCTGCAGGCGCAGTTGAACGAGCAGGCGCGCGCCATCAGCGAAACGATGGTGGGCACGATGCAACGCGTGCTCGTCGCACGTCCCTCGAAGAAAGACACGAACGAGCTCGCGGGCCGCACGGAAAACGGTCGCTGGGTGAACTTCGCGGGACCCGCCTCGCTGATCGGCCGCTTCGTCGACGTCGACATCGTCAAGGCGCTGCCGCAATCGCTGCGCGGACGCCTGGCCGCATGCGACGCATCCGACGGCGCGCAGCCGCGACTCGCGGCGAATTCCTGATGTCCACGCCCGAACCCATCGACGCCGACCGCGAATTCGAGCTCGCGCCGCCCGACAACACGCGGCTGGCCAATCTCTGCGGCCCGCTCGACGAGAACCTGCGCCTCATCGAGGACCGCATGGGCGTCGCCGTGAAGCGGCGCGGCGCCCATTTCCGCATCGTCGGGACGCGCGCGCACGCCGCCGAAGACGTCGTGCGCGACCTGTTCGCGGCCACCGCGAAGGAAGACGTCTCGCTCGACCGCGTGCACCTGGCGCTGCGCGATTCGCGCGACCTGCCGGGCGCGATCGGCGCCGACGAGCCGCGCGACGAAAGCACCGTGCGCGTGATGCGCGGCACGATCCGCGCGCGCGGCCGCAACCAGCGCGAATACCTCGCGAACATCCGCTCGAAGGACCTGACCTTCGGCATCGGGCCGGCCGGCACGGGCAAGACTTTCCTCGCCGTCGCGTGCGCCGTCGAGGCGCTGCAGGCCGACAAGATCCGCCGCATCGTGCTCACGCGGCCCGCGGTCGAAGCCGGCGAGCGGCTCGGCTTCCTGCCGGGCGATCTCACGCAGAAGGTCGACCCGTACCTGCGGCCTATCTACGACGCGCTCTATGAAATGCTGGGCTTCGATCGCGTGGTGCGCTACATCGAGCGCAACGTCATCGAAGTCGCGCCGCTCGCGTTCATGCGCGGCCGCTCGCTCAACGATTCGTTCATCATCCTCGACGAGGCGCAGAACACGACGCCCGAACAGATGAAGATGTTCCTCACGCGCATCGGCTTCGGTTCGCGCGCGGTGGTCACGGGCGACGTGACGCAGACGGATCTGCCCGCCGGCAAGATGTCCGGGCTCAAACACGTGATCAGCATCCTGCGCCAGACCGATGGCGTCGCCTTCACGCATTTCGCCGCCGCCGACGTCGTGCGGCATCCGCTGGTCCAACGCATCGTGCAGGCGTACGAAGCGCATTCGCCCGACGAACGGACATGAATGGACCGCGCGGCCTCAAGCTCGAACTCGCTTGCGGCACGCGGGCCTGGACGCCCTCGTCCGCGCGCATGGAACGCTGGGCCGCGGCCGCTCTCGGGCGGCGCGGCGAGGGCCGCGAAATCGCGGTGCGTGTCGTGAAAGCCGCGGAGAGCCGCGAGCTCAATCGCCTGTGGCGCGACAAGGACAAACCCACGAACGTGCTGTCGTTCCCGGCGCCCGATCAGGACAGGCGCGGCAAGCCGCATGATTTTCGCCTGCCGCTCGGTGACCTCGTGATCTGCGCCGAAGTCGTGCGGCGCGAGGCCGAACGCGACGGCAAGAAGCTGGAGGCGCACTGGGCGCACATGGTCGTGCACGGCGCCCTGCATCTGGTCGGCTACGACCACGAAAGGGGCGAGCGCGACCGCATGAAAATGGAACGGCGCGAGATCGCCGTCCTCAGAGGTTTTGGTTTCGGGAATCCGTACACATGAGCGCGAAGGAAAAAGAACGGGAACGGGATTCGGGCGCGAGCGGCCGATGGCTGCGCAAGTTGTCGCGCAAGATGGCGGGCGAAGCACAGGATCGCGGCGAGGTCGTCGAATACCTGCGCGAAGCCGCGTTGCAGGGCGTCATCGAAGGCGATGCGCTCGCGATGCTCGAGGGCGTCCTCGGCGTCGCCGACATCCAGGTGCGCGACATCATGGTGCCGCGCTCGCAGATGACCGTCATCAATCGCGACGACGAACCCGGCGAGCTGCTCAGGACCGTGATCGAAAGCGGACACTCGCGCTTCCCCGTCATGGACGAGGATCGCGAGAAGGTGGTCGGGATCCTGCTGGCGAAGGATCTGCTGCGCATCGCCGTCGAAAAGGGCGACGGCAGCGCCGAGTTCGACATCAAGGAATTCATGCGGCCGCCGGTGTTCGTACCTGAGTCCAAGCGCCTCAACGTGCTGCTGCGCGAAATGCGCCGTTCGCGCGTGCACATGGCGATCGTCGCCGACGAATACGGCGGCATCGGGGGCCTCGTCACCATCGAGGATGTCATCGAGCAGATCGTCGGCGACATCGACGACGAACACGACATCGACGAGGAACAGAACATCCGCAAGGAAGGCGACCACCAGTACATCGTGCGCGGTCAGACGCCGATCGAGGAGTTCAACGAATACTTCCAGACGGATCTGTCCGACGACGAGTTCGACACGGTCGCCGGGCTCGTCATGAACCAGCTCGGGCGCCTGCCGCGCCGCGGCGAGACGCTGCAGCTCGCCGACTGCGAGCTCAAGGTGTTGCGTTTCGACCGTCGCCGCATCGACACGATGCGGCTCACCACGCCGCGCGAAATCGTGGCGCCCGAAGACCGGCCTCTCCAGGAAGAGTGAACCTGCGCAATCTACTCGCGCAGCGTTACGTCGGCAGTACCGTCGCGTTCGCTGCCGGTTCGCTGTTGTCCCTCGCGTTCGCGCCCGCGGGGCTCTGGCCTCTCGCGATCCTCATGCCGGCGGCGCTCGTCCTGCTCTGGGACGACGCAACGCCGCGCCGTGCGGCCGTGCTCGGGTTCTGGTTCAACGCCGGCACGTTCGCGGCCGGCACCTACTGGTTGTACATCGCGATCGCGCAGATCGGCGGCGCGCCGCTCTATCTGACGGCGTTCCTCATGATCGGGCTCGTCGCGATCATGGGCGCCTATCACGCCTTGTTAGGATGGTCGGTGGCGCGGTTCCTGCCGGCGCGCGGCGCGTGGCGCTGGCTCGCCGGCATTCCGGCGGCCTGGCTGCTCATCGAGTGGTTCCGCAGCTGGTTCCTGACCGGCTTCGGCTGGCTCGCCTTGGGTTACTCGCAGACGGATACCTGGCTCGCGAGCCTCGCGCCCGTCGTGGGCCAATACGGCATCGGACTCGCCGTGCTGGTGCTGGGCGGCGCGATCGCGACCGCGGTGCTCGGCAACTCGCGCGAGCGCATTGCCGCGGGGGCGGTGTTCGCGCTGGTCTGGATCGCGGCGTTCGCGCTGCGCGGCATCGAGTGGACTCAGCCGACGCCGCGGCCGCTCGAGGTGGCCGTGGCGCAGGGCGCGGTGCCGCAGGACCAGAAGTGGACCACCGACGTGGAGGCGACGCAGGAGCTGTACCGCAGGCTCACGGAAGAAGCACGCGGCGCGCGGCTCATCGTGTGGCCCGAGTCGGCCGTGCCGGCCTACGCCAACGACGTCGTGCCTTTCTACCGCGACGTCTATCTATCGGCCGCCGAGCACGGCGCGGCGCTCGTCATGGGCACGTTGCGTGGCGCGGCGAACGAGCAGACCGGCGAGATCGACTACTTCAACTCCGTGCTGGCGATGGACCCGGGCACCGAGGGCATCGGCTGGCACGACAAACATCACCTCGTGCCGTTCACCGAATTCGTGCCCGTGCCGCAAGCCGTGCGCGACTGGCTGCGTCTCATGAACCTGCCGAACGCGGACTTCACGCGCGGCGCGACGCGACAGCAGCCGCTGCGCGCCGCGGGACATCGCATCGCCGCAACGGTGTGTTACGAGGATGCCTACGGTTCGACGCAGCTGCCGGCGCTGCGCGAGGCGACGCTGCTCGTGAACGTGACCAACGACGCGTGGTTCGGACGGTCCAGTGCGCGTTATCAGCACCTGCAGATCAGCCGCATGCGGACGCAGGAAGCCGGGCGCCCTATGGTGCGTGCGGCAAACGACGGCGTGTCCGCCGTGATCGATCATCACGGCAGGGTCATCGCCCGGGCTCCGGAGTACGAGCCGACGGTATTACGCGCCGAGCTGCAGCCGCGGACGGGACTCACGCCGTATGCCCGTGTGGGAAACTGGCCGGTGGTGGTTTTGTCACTCATCCTCGGGCTTGCCGCCGCGGGATACGCCCGTATTTCGGGGCGCATCGGAACGGTGCCGGATCGGGCGTCCGGGTAACAGATTAAGGAGGCTTCATGAAATCGCGCTTGAAACTCCGACTTCTGAACTTCAATAAATCGGCCGGGTCTACACCCGCACTCCCGTACCCTGATATTCGAGGACTTGCCGATATGTCGCTATCCATTGCGAGACGTCTCGCCGGCGTCGTGATCGTGGCTTTCGCGGTTGGCGCCTGTTCGCCTCAGTCGTCCGTCGCCGCCTCCAAGAACGACGCGACGGCGCCCGCGCCCGCCGCCGAGACCGCTGCACCGCCGCAGCCGGTCGGCACGCTGAACGGCCGCGCTCTTCCCGACTTCTCGACGCTCGTCGAACGCGTCGGTCCCGCCGTCGTGAACGTGTCCGTGGTCGAGAAGGCACAGACCCGCACTCGCAATCGCGGGATGGACGAAGACGATCCGATGCAGGAATTCTTCCGCCGCTTCGGCATTCCGGCTCCCGATCAGCGCGATGGAGGCCAGATTCCGCAGCGCCAGGGCGAAGGCTCCGGTTTCGTCGTGAGCGCGGACGGCTACATCCTCACCAACGCGCACGTCGTGGCTGACGCCGACGAAATCACCGTGCGCATGACGGACCGACGCGAATACCCGGCGAAGCTAATTGGCGTCGACCGTCGCACCGACGTCGCCGTCATCAAGATCGAAGCCAAGGATCTGCCGGTCGTGAAGCTCGGCGATCCGGGCAAGCTGCGTCCGGGCGAGTGGGTGCTCGCGATCGGCTCGCCGTTCTCGTTCGAGAACAGCGTGACCGCGGGCATCGTCAGCGCGACGGGTCGTGCGATGCCGGGCGAGGACGGTCTCGTGCCGTTCATCCAGACCGACGTCGCCGTGAATCCCGGCAACTCGGGCGGACCGCTGTTCAACCTCAGCGGCGAGGTGGTCGGCATCAACTCGCAGATCTACAGCCGCAGCGGCGGCTACATGGGCCTGTCGTTCGCGATCCCGATCGACGTCGCCAACAACGTGCGCGAGCAGCTTGTGTCGACCGGCAAGGTGACCCGCGGCCGCATCGGCGTACAGATCCAGGAAGTGAACGCGCAGTTCGCCGATGCGTTCACGCTCGATCGTCCGCGCGGCGCGCTCGTCACGCAGGTCATCTCCGACGGTCCCGCCGCGAAGGCCGGCATCAAGACCGGCGACGTGATCCTGTCCGTCGACGGCAAGTCCGTGGAGCGTTCCGCTCAACTGCCCGGCGTCATCTCGGCCATCAAGCCCGGTGAGACCGCCAACATCGAAGTGTGGCGCGACAAGCAGAGCAAGAACGTCAAGGTGAAGGTCGAGGAGTTCCAGGAAGAGCCCGTGCGCGTCGCGAATCGCGACGTCGAGGAACCGGCCAAGGCCGACAAGCTCGGCCTGTCCGTCCGGCCGCTCCGCGCCGAGGAGCGCAAGAGCGCCGACACGCAGGGCTATCTACTGGTCGAGGACGTGACGGGGCCGGCGGCGCAGGCCGGCGTGCGTCCCGGCGACGTCATCCTCGGCGTCAACGGCAAGACGGTGAAGTCGCTGGACGAGCTCAAGAAGGAGACGGCGAACGGTTCGAAGACCGTCGCGATCCTGCTCGAGCGCGATGGCAACCAGGTATTCGTGCCCATTCGACTGAGCTGACGCCCGGGCTGATGCAACCCGATCGCGAGAAGGCGCCCGGAGGCAACTCCGGGC
>JAFAGC010000047.1 GCA_023423065.1 Pseudomonadota bacterium | reverse complement strand
CCGCTTAGGGAGCGGCGGCCGACTTCTCCTGGTTGCCACGGGGGCCTGCCATGCCAGCGGCGGAACGACGTTCAGACAAACAAAAACACGAGCCTTGGCGCGATCCGGACGCCGAGTGTTACCTGCGCATCGAAAACGTCACCAAGCGATTCGGTGATTTCGTCGCGGTCAACAATGTCTCGCTGAAGATCTACAAGGGCGAGATCTTCTGCCTGCTCGGCGGCTCGGGCAGCGGCAAGTCCACGCTGCTGCGCATGCTCGCCGGGTTCGAGCAGACCTCGGGCGGGTCCATCCTGCTCGAAGGACAGAACCTGGCCGGCGTGCCGCCCTACGAGCGGCCCATCAACATGATGTTCCAGTCGTACGCGCTGTTCCCCCACATGACCGTGGAGAAGAACATCGCGTTCGGACTCGAGCAGGAGAAGGGCCTGTCGAAGTCCGAGATCGCCAGGCGCGTGACGGACATCCTCGAGATCGTGAAGCTGGGGCAGTTCGCGGCGCGTCGTCCGCACCAGCTCTCGGGCGGCCAGCGCCAGCGCGTCGCGCTCGCGCGCGCGCTCGTGAAGAGGCCGAAGCTGCTGCTGCTCGACGAACCGCTCGGCGCGCTCGACAAGAAGCTGCGCGAGGCGACCCAGTTCGAGCTCATCAACATCCAGGAGCAGCTCGGCGTCACCTTCATCGTGGTCACGCACGACCAGGAAGAGGCGATGACGCTGGCCTCGCGCATCGGCGTCATGAACCGCGGCGAGATCGTGCAGATAGGCACGCCCACGGAAATCTATGAATTCCCGCAGACCAAGTTCGTTGCGGATTTCATCGGCTCGGTGAACATGTTCCAGGGCCGCCTGGTCGAAGATCTGCCCGATCGCGTGCGCATCCAGTCCGATGAACTCGGCGGCATCGTCTACGTCGATCACGGTATCAGCTCGGCGCCCGGCGCCACCGTGTGGGCGGCGATCAGGCCCGAGAAGATCAACATCCTGCGCGCGCAGCCCGCCGAAACCGGCGAGAACTGCGTCAAGGGCGTCGTGAAGGAAATCGCCTACATGGGCGACGTATCTATCTACCTCGTCAGGATCGAGAGCGGCAAGACGGTCAGGGTGACGCTGCCGAACGTGGAGCGGCTTTCGGACGACGAACGAATACTGTGGGACGAGACGGTGTGGCTGACCTGGCATCCGTCCAGCCCCGTCGTGGTCACGCAGTAATACCGGTCACAGGAGTCCTGGAAAGTGGCATTGGCCGCCGCCCGAATCTCACGTGAAGCGCCGGGTCGCATCGGGCCCCTGTGGACGTTCCTGTTCAAGTACGGCCCGCCGCGCTGGACCGAGTACGTGCTCAGGAACTGGTCGGGTCAGCGGCTCGTCATCGCGATTCCCTACCTGTGGCTGCTGGTCTTCTTCCTCGTCCCGTTCCTGATCGTCCTCAAGATCTCTTTCGCCGAGTTCTCGCCGCTCGGGCGGCCGCCATACGAGCCGGTGTTCCGGTGGCTGGAGGAAGGCGCCCTGCAGGTCAAACTGCTGATCGGCAGCTACCAGTACCTGTTCACCGAGCCGCTGTACGTGAGCTCCTGGATCTACTCGGTCAAGGTGGCGGCCATCTCGACGTTGCTGTGCCTGTGCCTCGGCTACCCGATGGCCTACGCCATCTCGCGCTCGACGCCTACCTACCGCAACGTATTCCTGATGCTCATCATCCTGCCGTTCTGGACGTCCTTCCTGCTGCGCGTCTATGCGTGGATAGGGCTCCTCAAGACCGACGGGGTGATCAACCAGGTGCTGCGCGGAATCGGGATCATCGACGAACCACTGGCGATGATGAACACCAGCTTCGCGGTGTACATCGGCATCGTGTACTCCTATCTGCCGTTCATGATCCTGCCGCTGTATTCCAACCTCGAGAAACACGACAACACGCTGCTGGAGGCCGCGCAGGACCTCGGCGCCGGGCCGATCAAGTCGTTCATGCGCATCACGCTGCCGCTGTCGTTCCCGGGAATCGTCGCGGGCTCGCTACTCGTCTTCATCCCGGCCGTGGGCGAATACGTGATTCCCTCATTGTTAGGAAGGACGGATCAGCTGATGATCGCCAAGCTGCTCTCGGACGAGTTCTTCCTGAACCGCGACTGGCCGAAGGCGAGCGCGGTGGCCATCGCGATGCTGCTGCTCCTGGTCGTGCCGATCATGATTTTCCAGTACTTCCAGAACAAAGAACTGCAGGCCGCGAAGAAATGAACACGCGCGGCCTGTTCAGCAAGACGATGTTGGGTTTCGGCTTCTTCTTCCTGTACGTGCCGATCCTCCTGATGATCGTCTTCTCGTTCAACAACTCGCGCCTGGTCACGGTGTGGGATTCGGCCAACTCGCCCACGCTCAAGTGGTACGCGCGGCTGTTCTCCGACAACCAGGTCCTGTCGGCGGCCTGGCTGTCGATCAAGGTCGCGGCGATGTCCGCCTCCGGGGCGGTGATCCTCGGCACGATCGCCGGCCTGGTGCTGTCGCGGTTCGGGCCGTTCAAGGGTCGGGCGTTCCTGCAGGGTCTCACTACCGCGCCGCTGGTCATGCCCGAGGTGATCACCGGCCTGTCCATGCTGCTGCTGTTCGTGTCGCTCGAGCAGCTGTTCCAGAAGATGTTCGGCTGGCAGTTCGACCGCGGCATGGCGACGATCACCATCGCCCACGTCACCTTCACGATGGCCTACGTGACGGTCATCGTGCAGTCGCGCCTCGCCGGTTTCGACGACTCGCTGGAGGAGGCCGCGCTCGACCTGGGGGCCCGTCCCGCCAAGGTCTTCTTCCGGATAACCGTGCCGCTGATCCTGCCGGCCATCCTGTCCGGCTGGCTGCTGGCCTTCACGCTTTCATGGGACGACCTGGTGGTGACCCAGTTCGTCTCCGGACCCGGGTCCAACACGTTGCCCATGGTCATATTTTCTCGCGTTCGACTAGGTGTAAGCCCGGTCGTGAATGCTCTAGCAACCATAATGGTTCTGGTAGTAGCTCTGGGGGTGATCCTGTCGGCCTATCTGATGCGCCGCCAGGAGCAACGCCGCAAACGCGAGGAACAGATGGCCGTGACTGGCTAACTACTGCTAAACTACCACCTATCGACTTTGACGAGGATTCGATCAATGGCCAAATCAGCCCGTAAGCACAACGCCCCATGGACGCCCGCGGATCTCAAGAAGATGCGCGCCCTGGCGAAACAGCGCATGTCCGCGCGTCTCGCCGCCAAGGAACTGGGCCGCTCCACCGGTGCGGTCAAGTACAAGGCAATGGTGGAGGGGATCCGTTTCCGCTTCATCGACCAGCCGGCTGGAGTGCAGAAGAAGCTCGCCCGCAAGGCGAAGCGCGCCAAGAAGAAGTAGGCGTCCGTCGAAGGCGCCGCGTACGGGGGTGCGCGGCGGCTTTGCTTCAGCGATGAGTTTTCCGGACCAGTTTGCGAGCAAACTGCCCGACGTCGGCACCACGATCTTCACCGTGATGTCGCGCCGCGCCGCCGAGCAGGGCGCGGTCAACGTGGGTCAGGGCTTTCCTGACTACCCGATAGATCCCAGGCTGGCCGAGTGCGTGACCGAGGCGGTCCAGGCGGGCTTCAACCAGTACGCGCCCATGGCGGGCGACGTCGCGTTGCGCGCGCGCATCGCCGCGAAGATCGCGGCCGCGGGCGGCCGCCCCGTGGATCCCGAAACCGAGCTCACCGTGAGCTGCGGCGGGACCGAGTCTATCTATTCCGCGATCCAGGCGGCCGTGGGGGCCGGTGACGAGGCCATCGTCTTCGACCCGGCCTACGACGCCTACGACCCCGCCATCCGTCTCGCGGGCGCCCGCTGCATCCACATTCCGCTCGAGCCGCCCCGCTTCCGCTACGACTGGGACCGCGTGCGCGGCGCCCTGAGCGACCGCACGCGTCTCATCATCATCAACAATCCGCACAATCCGGCCTGCACGGTGGCCAGCGCCGACGATCTCGACGCGCTCGCGGCCCTGGTGCGGGACCGGCCCATCCTCGTACTCGCCGATGAGGTCTACGAGCACGTGCAGTACGACGGGCGAACCCACCAATCCGTCATCAACCACCCGGAATTGCGGCAGCGCAGTTTCGCCGTGTATTCCTTCGGCAAGACGCTGCACATCACGGGGTGGCGCGTCGGGTACTGCGTGGCGCCGCCGGCTCTAACCACCGAATTGCGCAAGGTCCACCAGTTCAACGCTTTCAGCATCGCGGCGCCGCTGCAGGCGGCGATCCGCCTGTACCTCGAACGCCACCCCGATGCCTGGCGCGAGATCGCGGGATTCTTCGGTGCGAAACGCGATCTGCTGCGCGCGCGGCTCGCGGACAGCGGACTCGAGTTGCCGCCCGCCGAGGGCAGCTATTTCCAGCTCGCGGACTACGGCCGGCTGCCCCGAGGAAAGTACGCCGGCAGTGACGTCGAATTCACCGAGCGGCTCATCAACGAGGCGGGTGTCGCCGTCATCCCGCTGTCGCCTTTCTACCGCGAGCCGCCCGCCGACATGAGCATCGTGCGGTTGTGCGTCGCCAAGCGCGACGCGACGCTCATCGAGGCGGCCGAACGCATCACGACCTGGGCGCGCGCATGAGCTTTCGCGTCACTCTCGTGCAGCAGCCGCTCGCCTGGCACGACCCGGAGGCGAACCGCGCGTTTTTCGCGCAGGAGCTCGCTCCGCTCGCGGGCACGACGGATCTCGTCGTGCTGCCCGAGATGTTCACCACCGGCTTCACGATGAAGCCGAAGGAGTTCGCGGAACCCGCGGACGGTCCCACGCGCGAATGGCTGCTCGCGCAGGCGGGCGCCCTCGACGCCGCCGTCGGGGGCAGCGTCGCGGTGAACGACAACGGCCGCCATTTCAATCGTTTCATGCTGGCGCTGCCGGGCGGGCCTACCTACTGGTACGACAAGCGGCACCTGTTCCGCATGGGGGGCGAGCACCGGCACTACAGCGCCGGAACGCACGCGCTCATCATCGACTGGCGTGGCCTGCGCCTGTGTCCGCTGGTGTGTTACGACCTGCGCTTTCCGGTGTGGAGCCGGCGCCGGCCGGAGCTCGAATACGACCTCGTGATCTACACGGCCAACTGGCCGGCCCCGCGCCGCGGCGCGTGGTCGGCGCTGCTGCGCGCGCGCGCCATCGAAAACCAGGCCTTCTGCGTCGGCGTGAATCGCGTCGGCACGGACGGGGCGGGTAATGCCTACGTCGGCGACAGCGTCGCGCTCGATTTCATGGGCCAACCACTGGTCGAGCTCATGGACGGACCGCGCGTCATCACCGTGCCGCTCGACGTCGACGCATTGCGCGACTGGCGAGACAAATTCCCCGCGCAGCTCGACGCGGATCCCTTTTCCCTGGAATGACGTTCATGAAACCACCGACAATCGTCAACCATCCGCCCGACGTCGCGCCGCCGCCCGGCAACGAGCCGGTCATCGCGCCTATCTACCAGAGCGTCAAGTACGAATTCGAGACGGTGGACGACACGCTGCGCATGTTGCGCGGCGCCGCGCCGGGCTACTTCTACATGCGCGCGAGCAACCCGACCACGCGCCAGCTCGAGCTCACGCTCGCGCGGCTGCAGGGCAGGGACGACTGTCTCGCCACCGCCTCGGGCGTCAACGCGATCGCCCAGACGCTGATCTCGCTCACGAAGGCCGGCGATCACGTGCTGTTCTTCATCGAGACCTACGGCCCCACGCGCAACATCATCCGGCGGCTGCTCGGCCGGTTCGGCGTCGAGCACACGATGTTGTCGATCGAGGATCTGCCCGGCATCGAGAACGTGCTCGCCTCGCGGCCGACGCGTCTCGTGCTCTTCGAGAGTCCGACCAACCCGATGACGAAAGTCGCCGACATCGAGAGGATCGTCGAGCTGTCTCACCGGCACGGCGCGCTCGCGGTCATCGACAACACGTTCGCGGGCTTTCACCAGCACGGCGAATACGACATCGACGTGTTCGTGCACAGCCTGACGAAATACGCCTCGGGCACGGGCGATGTGATGGGCGGGGCGGTCATCGCGCGCGCGGAGCTGATCGAAGGCATGCGGCCGGATTTCTCCGTGCTCGGGGCGCTGCTGGATCCGCACGCGGCGTTCCTCATCCAGCGTGGGCTCAAGACGTACTTCGTGCGATACACGGCTCAGACGCAGCGCGCGCAGCGCATCGCGGAGCACCTCGCCGCGCACCCGGCGGTTGCGCGCGTGTTCTACCCCGGGCTCTCGACGCATCCGCAGGCGGAGCTCGCGAAGAAGCAGATGCGCGAACCCGGGACCGTCGTGACCTTCGACATCGCGGCGGGCGCGGAGGCGGCGCGCCGTTTCAGCGAAAAGCTGCAATTGTTCGCGCTGACCGCGAGCCTGGGCTCGACCGAGTCGCTGGTCATGGCGCCGCAGCTCATCGGTACTCGCGACTTCACGCCCGACCAGGCCCGCAAGTCCGGCATCGGCCTCGGCACCGTGCGCCTCTCCATCGGCCTCGAAGACATCGACGACCTCATCGCCGACATCGACCAGGCTTTTGCCGGGTGACGGTGCCAGGCACCGCACCCCGGCAAAACTTCCGAAACCCCTAGATTTTACCGGATGTCGGTGCCTGGCACCGTTGCCCGGTAAAACTCCGTTCTCATTTTCGATGCATTGTGCTGGACGCACTGCGGCAAGCCGCGAGAATTCAACTCTCGGTAAACCAGAACAAGAGCGCGAGCTTATGTTGCATCGCCCGAATCGCCAGCCCAGCCTGTCTCTCGAAGTCCGCCGCACGATCACGAGCGAGTTGCGGGAGCGACTGCGCGAGTTACCCGCGTCGCCGGTCGACTGGGCGTCGCTCGACATCACGGCCTTGCTGGGCGCGGATGGCGCCCCGGTCGACCTGCGATTGCAGGCGATGACCCGCCTGCTTTGCACCGCGCCCGCGCGCTCCCAGGAGCTGCGCTCGATGTGGAACGAGTGCGTGATCACGGCCGCCTGCGCCTGGCGGCTCGCGGACGCCGTCGGCGCCGATGCCCTGAACAGCGCCATCGCCGGACTGCTCCACCGGCTGGGCGACATCCTCACGCTGCGCGCCATCGCCGAGGCCGAACATGCGTCGGGCAAGCGGCTCGACGCGACCGGCAAGGCCGAATTGTGCGCGGAACTCGGCGGCCAGCAACTCGAGCGCGCCCTGCGCGCCTGGGACGTGCCGGCCCGCGCCGCCGCGACGGCCGGCGAGTGGCAGCGGTTGCGCGAATTTCCATCGGCGGCCGCCGACGCCGCGGCCGTCTACGTGGCCCGTTTGCTCGCGATCGAACTGCTGACCCCGCAATTCTGCGCTCCCGGCCTGCTGGATCACGCCGCGGAAGAGGCGGGGGTCCCAAAGGACGTCTTGTCGGCCATACGCGCCGATGCCACGATACGGAAGCTCGCAACGGACCTTCAGTAGTTTGGCAGTCCCCGCGGAGGATTCGATGGGGCCAGTCAGTCGTCGCGCCGCGTTGACGACCGCGGCCTGGGCCCTCGCTTTCTGTTCCGCCGCCTTCGCGGACTCCGGCCTCGCTCGCTCCGCGGGCGCCGCGCCCTCCATCGCCCAATTCGCGGCGGAAACCGATTTCAGCACTCCGTCCCTCTCTCCGGACGGCCTGAAGCTCGCCTTCGTCACACGCGTGAACGACGAGTCCGTCGTCGTCGTGCAGGACCTGGAAAAGCGGGAAGTGCGCCAGCTCATGAAGGCCACCGCCGATTCGTTCCAGGTGACCTGGTGCCGCTTCAAGGCGAACGACCGCCTGCTGTGCGGATTCACCGGAACGAAATTCGAGCGGGGCGCACCGTATGCCGTCTCGCGACTGGTCTCGATCGGCGTCAGCGGCGCCGATGTTCCGAAGGTGCTGGTCCAGAACGGACCGCAGGGCGGTTCGCAGTTCCAGGACCGCGTCTTCGACTGGCAGCCCGGCGATCCGAAGCGCGTGCTGGTACAGCTCGGCGGCGATGGCGGCCCTTACCCGGACGTGTGGGCGCTGGACGTCTACACGGGCCGCATGAGCATCGTCCAGCGCAAGCGGTATCCGATCATGTTCTGGAGCACCGACCGCGCGGGCGTCGTGCGTTTCGGCTCGGGTTACGACGAGCGCCGTTCGCAGTTCGTCACGCGCGATTCGGCGGATGCGCCGTGGCGCACGCTCGCGAAGTGGGAGCTGGGCAGGGACGATTTCGACGTGATCGGCTTCGGGCCGGCGCCCGGCACGCTGCTCGTGGAAGCCGACCACAACGGCCGCGCGGCCATCTTCGAGATGGACCTGAACGAGAAATCGGACCGCCAGCTGCTGTTCGCGCACGGCGAGGTGGACGTCGGCGGACCTATCTACTGGCCCGCCGACGGACGCATCATCGGCTTCCTGTACGAGACCGACCGCGTGCACCGCATGTTGTTCGACGACGAGGCCGAGCGCATCTACGGCGGCATCGACGCTCTCCTGCCGGGCTGCGAGAACTACGTGATCGACGCGTCGACCGACGGCAAGCGGCTGCTGGTCGAGTCGTATTCCGACGTGCGGCCGACCGAGTACCACCTGGTCGACCTGCGCGCCAACAAGATGTGGGCCGTGGGCAGCGCGAGTCCCGCGCTCGCCGGGCAGCCGTTCGCGCCGATGATCCCGGTGAAGATCAGGGGCCCGGAGGGCCTGATCCTGCCGGGATATCTCACGGTGCCGCTCGGCTCCAGCGGCCGGAGCCTGCCGATGGTCGTTTATCCACATGGCGGCCCTTACTACCGCGACAGCTGGGGCTTCGACTCGATGGTGCAGTTCATGGCGAGCCGCGGCTACGCGGTGTTGCAGGTGAACTTCCGCGGCTCGACCGGTTATGGACGCGAGTGGTACGACGCGGGACTGCGCAACTGGGGCACCGTGATGGTGGACGACATCACGGCCGCGACGAAGTGGGCCATCGAAGAAGGCATCGCGGATCCCGCCCGGGTCTGCATCGCCGGCTGGAGCTACGGCGGATACGCCGCGCTCATGAGCGCCGTGCGCGAGCCCGATCTCTACCGTTGTGTCGCGAGTATCGCGGGCGTTTCGGACCTGCGCGCGCTGGCGGCCGAAACGCGGCGTTTTCACGGCGGGAGCTATCGCGCGGATCATTCCATCGGCTCGGACAGCGACGAGCTCAAGGCCGGTTCGCCCCTGCGCGCCGCGCGGGAGATCAAGGCGCCCGTGCTGCTCGTGCACGGCGACGCCGACATCCAGGTACTCGTGGATCACAGCCGGCGCATGGCGCGCATGCTCAAGGTGAACGACAAGGTTCACGAGCTCGTGATCATCAAGGGCGGAAATCACTCGTTGTCGCGGTACGAGTGGCGGGAGAGGTTGTTGCGCGAGCTGGAGGCCTTCCTGGCCGCCGGTCTGAGCAAAAATTATCAGGCGCAAGATTTCGAGGCGCAGGATTTCCAGGCGCAAGCGCCACAAAAGAAAACGCCGCCCTGAAGGGGCGGCGTTCATGTAGCTAAGAGTGGCTACGATTAGGCGATCACATATTCTTGATGAGCGCGTCTCCGAACTCCGAGCACTTCACCTTCGTCGCGCCTTCCATCAGTCGGGCGAAATCGTAGGTGACGGTCTTCTGGCCGATGGTCTTGTCCATCGCCGAGATGATCGCGTCGGCGGCCTCGGTCCATCCCATGTAACGCAGCATCATCTCGCCCGAGAGGATCACGGAGCCCGGGTTCACCTGGTCGAGATTCGCGTACTTGGGCGCCGTGCCGTGCGTGGCTTCGAACACCGCGTGACCGGTCACGTAGTTGATGTTGGCGCCCGGCGCGATGCCGATGCCGCCGACCTGCGCGGCGAGCGCGTCGGATAGATAGTCGCCGTTGAGGTTCGTCGTCGCGATGACGTCGAATTCGTCCGGGCGCGTGAGCACCTGCTGCAGGGCGATGTCGGCGATCGCGTCCTTCACCAGGATCTTGCCGCTCTTGAGCGCGGCGGCCTGTTCGTCGTT
This sequence comes from Pseudomonadota bacterium, assembly GCA_023423065.1. GTDB lineage: Bacteria > Pseudomonadota > Gammaproteobacteria > Steroidobacterales > Steroidobacteraceae > CADEED01. The sequence continues at coordinate 35,402 of JAFAGC010000047.1, read as the reverse complement.
CGCGGCCTTCTCGCCGGATGCGGCCTTGGTGCGGCCCCACTGTTCCCAGGTGTAGAACTTGTCGGCGAACGCCGGGCTTTCCGCGAGCGCGTAGGCCCAGTTGCGGAACGCGCCCTCGGTGAACTTCTGGATGTTGCCCTTGTGGACGATCGTCACGTTGCGGCGCTTGTTGGCGATCGCGTACTCGAGCGCCGCCTTGAACAGGCGCTCCGTGCCTTCCTGCGACACGGGCTTGAAGCCGATGCCGGAAGTCTCGGGGAAGCGGATCTTCGCGTAGGCCTTCGGGAACGCCTGCTTGAACAGCTCCTTGAACTTCTTCGCGTCCTCGGTGCCGTGTTCGAATTCGATGCCGGCGTAGATGTCCTCGGTGTTCTCGCGGAAGATGACCATGTCCACCTTCTCGGGCGCCTTGACGGGCGAGGGCACGCCCTTGAACCAGCGCACGGGGCGCAGGCAGACGTACAGGTCTAACAACTGGCGCAGCGCGACGTTCAGCGAGCGGATGCCGCCGCCCACCGGGGTGGTCAGCGGGCCCTTGATGGACACCAGGTACTCGCGGCAGGCCTCGACGGTCTCGTCCGGCAGCCAGCTCTTGAAGAGATTGAACGACTTCTCGCCCGCGTAGATCTCGAGCCAGTGGATCTTGCGTTTGCCGCCATAGGCCTTCTGCACGGCCGCGTCCATGACGCGCACGCTGGCGCGCCAGATGTCCGGGCCCGTGCCGTCGCCTTCGATGAAGGGAATGATCGGCTGGTCGGGGACATTGAGCTTGCCGTTCTGGATGGAGATCTTCGCGCCGCCGGCCGGCGGGGACACTTTGGGACTCGTCGGAGTTGCCATCGTTGTTTCTTGATTGCCAGGGGTTCTGAGGGGGTCGCGATGCTAACACAGGCGCCGGAAACCCTTGATTCATTGGCTACAATGTCGACCACAAATGACGCAAACCCACGATTCCACTCCCGGGGCGGATGGCTTTTCGATGCCCGCCGAATACGCGCCGCATGCCGGCTGCTGGATGCTCTGGCCGGAGCGCCAGGACAACTGGCGCGCGGGCGCATTGCCCGCGCAGGTGGCATTCGCGGAAGTCGCGGCGGCCATCGCGCGTTTCGAACCGGTGACGGTCGGTGTTTCCGCGGATCACTACGAATTCGCGCGCACGCAGCTCGCGCCGCACATCCGTGTGCTCGAGATTTCGCACGACGACGCCTGGATGCGCGACGTCGGCCCGACGTTCGTGACCAATGCCAAGGGTGTACGGCGCGGCGTCGACTGGCGGTTCAATGCCTGGGGCGGTCTCGACGGCGGCCTGTACTTCCCGTGGGACCAGGACGATCTCGTCGCGCGCAAGGTGCTCGAGATCGAAGGTTGTGACCGCTACCGCGCGCCGATCGTCAACGAAGGCGGCGCGATCCACGTCGATGGCGCGGGTACCGCGCTGGTGACCGAACAATGCCTGCTGAACCGGAATCGCAATCCCGGCCTGTCGCAGCCCGAGATCGAGCAATACCTGAAGGATTACCTCGGCGTACGAACGGTGATCTGGCTCGGCGCGGGCGTCGTCGACGATGAAACCGACGGTCACATCGACAACCTGGCCTGCTTCGTGAAACCCGGCGTCGTCGCGCTCACCTGGACCAACGACAGGAGCGATCCGCAATACGCGGTGTCGGCCGACGCGCTGGAGCGGCTCGAAGCGACGCGCGATGCGCGCCGGCGCGAGATCGAGGTCATCAGGCTGCCGATGCCCGGACCGCTCGAGCGCAGCAAGGAAGAAGCGGGCGGAGTGCTGCTGCGCGACCATACGCACGCGCGCCTCGCCGGACAACGGCTCGCCGCGAGCTACGTCAACTTCTATATCGCAAACAAGGGCATCGTCATGCCGTTGCTCGATGCGAAGACCGATCGCGCCGCCGCCGCGCAGCTGAAGCGCGCGTTTCCCGGCCGCAAGGTCGTCGGCGTGCCCGCGCGCGAGATCCTGTTAGGCGGCGGCAACATCCACTGCATCACGCAGCAGGTGCCTCGCTGAGCCGGTTACCCTGCCGCGACGCGGCAGGCGAAGTCGGCGGTGCGCGTTGTAAATATTCTCCTGCAAGCGTCGAGCAATCGCCGAACGAATTCGCGCCGCGCGAGTCGAGCTACTAACTTCGATCCTAAGGTCGCGACGTTGATAGGTGCGCGCCGCGTGTGCCTGTCGGCATCCGGCGACGTTTGGCTATAACCCGGGATTTGTTTGTTAGACTACGGCCCGCAAATTCCCCACCCACGTTTCAAGAGGACTCCGAATGGCAGCCAGTAAAAAAGGTGCTCGTCACATGCGCGAATGGTCGGAGGGCGACATGAAGAAGCTGCGCCAGTTCGCCAAGGCGCGGGTGTCGGCGCGCGTCGCCGCGCAGAAGCTGGGTCGCTCGCCGGGTGCGGTTCGCTACAAGGCCATGATGGAAGGAGTCTCTTTCCGTTCCATCAACCGCAGAAAATAAGAATCCACGCGGGGCGGTGAATCAGCCGCCCCGCAGCTCCTTTTCAGCCTCGTCCAGCCATTCCCTTTGCGCCTTGCGATAGTGGGCGGGCGCGAATTTCGCACGTTCCAGGAGACTTTCGAGCACTTCGCGCGCGAGCGGCTCGCGTCCGGCCCGTTTGAGCGACTTCGCGTAGCGCACCGCCGCCTCGGCGCCCGGGTAATAGCCGGCCAGCGTTTCGTACTCGGAAATCGCCTTGTCCAAGTCCCCTTCGCCTTCCAGCGACCTCGCATAAAGAAGGTGGCCGTCGGGCGACTTGAAGTCCGGATTCTTCCGGATCAGTTCGTCGAGCGTCTTGCGTGCGCCGGCCGGATCGCCCGCGGCGAACTGCGCGCGCGCGTAACCTAACAGCAGCTTCGGATCGTCGGCGAAAACGCCTGTAAGACTATTCTGATAGATAGGCAGGGCTTCCGCCGCCCTGCCGAGCCGCACCAGTTCCTCGGCGTAACGCTGCCGCGCGCCCACCGTGCCGGACACCTTCATCTCGTTCTCGAGCCGGCGCAGGTCGCCTTCCGGATCGAGCGTGGTGCGGATGCCGCGCATGGCGCGCCGGCTGGTCCGCGAACGCAGCAGGTCCGGCAGGATCTCCACGCCCGTGTAGAGCAGCGCGCCGACGAACGGCACCGTCGTCATCAGGATGACGAGCACGTACACCCAGATGGTGTTCCGGCCGGTCTTGATGCAGTGGACGACGAGCCCGAGCGAGATCAGGCCGGAGATGACGTAAAGGGCGAATGCCATTCCTGGGAAGCTCCGTCAGTGATGCACGAATTCGGCGGAGAAGAACACCGCCCGACCGCGCGCCGGAAAGTAGCGGTAGTTGCCGAATGCGAAATCGGCGCGGTCCGCGTACGCTTGATCGAAAACATTGTCGACGCGCAGCGCCAGCCGGAAATCGCCCGGCGCGTTCCAGCCGACGCGCAGGTTGGTCACGTCGTGCCCGGAGTAGCGCGCGGTGTTCGCCGCGTCGAGGTAATAGGAGCCGACGTAATACGTCGTCGTCCCGAGCGTCCAGTTTCCGTCGGCGCCGAGCGGCAATTCGAGATCGAGCGAATGCAGGTTGCGCGGCGCGGTGTCGACTTCGTTGCCCGCGACGATCGTTTCGCCGCCTTCGATCGCGCGCGAGAACGTGTACTCGTGGTTCGCGACGGTTCCGGCCAGCGTCGCGCGCAGGTTGACGCCCGCGGGCCACGGCCGGAGTTCGAGCTGGTACTCGATGCCGCGATGGCGCGTCGAGCCGTTGCCGACGTAGAAACCGTTCGTCTCGCGCAGGATGACGTTGTCCTTGTTCATCGCGAACAGCGCGAGGTCCAGCGCCAGCCGCGCGTCGCGGAACTTCCAGCCGAGTTCGACCGATTCGAGTTCCTCGCTGTCGAGGCCGGCTTCGGTCTGCTGACGCTGCAGGCGATAGAGTTCCGTCATCTCCGGCGGGCGAAAGCCGGTCGAGCCGTTGAGATAAACGAGATTGCGCGCGTCGGGCTGCCAGGCGAAGGTGATGCGCGGGGCTAGATTGTCGAACGTGTCGCTGCGGTCCGCCGGACGCGAATAGAGACAGCCCGCCCCGGGGCAAGGCACGCCGTTGTCCGCGGTGTTCCCGTCGATCATCCGGTTGTCGTAGTCGTAGTTAGTCCGATCCGCGCGCAGCGCCGCCGTGGCGGTGAACCGGTCCGTGAACCTGAACTCGAGCGACGCGGTCGTGCCGAGCGTCCAGGAATCGACCGTGTAGTCGTAGTGATGACCGGCGGGCCGGATCGCGTTCGCGGCCGGCGCTCCATCGGTCGCAGGTCCTGGCTGGAATTCGGTCAGCTCCGAGGATGCGCTCTCCGCGTCGAGCGCGATGCGCGCCGTGAGCCGCTCGAACGGGAAACTCGCGGCGCCCGACAGGAAGTAGCTGGTCTGCGCGTTGTGCTCGAGCGGCTTGCCGATCAGGAAATGCTGCAGGAAGTCCATGCGCGAGCGGCGATAGAGCGCGGCGAGCGAGACGTCGCCGTTCTGTCCGAGAACGTCCTGCGCGTCCCAGTGCAGCGCCACTCGCGCGCTCGACGCGTCGCGAAAGGCTTCGGGGTTGGGATTCGATTTCGCGATGTCCTCGTCGCGATAACTCTCGTAGCCCTGGATGAATCCCGCGGTTTCCTGGTTGAGCACCGTGCCGGAAGCGCGCAGTCGCAGCTCGCCGGCGCCGAGCGGCGTGTCGGCGGCCAGGTTGAGTTTGCCCTCGTCGACGCCGGATGCCTCGCGCCAGCCGGGCGCGCGCGTCCACGTGCCGTACGCGGCGAGGCCGCGGCCCGAATCGCGGTGTCCCGACGCGGCGAACGTGGCGCGGCGGAACGAATCCGAACCCACCTCGGCGCCGACGGAAAGTCCCGGAACATCGAGCGTGCGCGGCGTGAGCACGTTGACGATGCCGTGCACCGCGCTCGCGCCGAACAGCGCCGAGCCCGGTCCGCGCAGCACTTCGATCACCGAGGCCTGCTCGTAGTTGAGCTCGAACATCTCGTTGAGGTTGCAGAAGCCGACGGGGCGGATCGGCAGGCTGTCCTCGGCCATCAGGAACGCGCCGCAGGCGCCCGCGCCGGTCAGCACGGGCGAACGGATGGCGCCGAGGCTCTCCGCGCCGCTGCCGCGCTGGACGTAGACGCCGGGGCTGGTGTTGAGCACTTCGGCCTGGTGCTTCGGCGAGATGGCCGAGATGGTTTCCTCGCCGATGCGTGCGACGCTCGCGGGCGTGCGCGCGCCGGAGCGCGCATCGCGCATGCCGGTCACGACGATGTCGGTCGGGCTGGATTCCTGCGACCCGGTGGCCGGTGCGGACGATTCCTGGTCGGCGCCGAACGTCGCGAGCGGAAGCAGCGCCGCGAGGGAAAAAAGTATTCGCATGATTTGGTGGCCGATTATCGCCGTGAACGTCTATCCTTTGCTAAGGGATTCTCTGGCGCAGGGGAGTATCCCGTCGCCACTGATGAACCATAAATCGGTCAAAACCGCACTCATCGTCGCATTGTTGTCGGGACTCGCTGGTGCAGCGTGGGGCCAGGAGTCGTCGGGCCAGACGTCGCCGCGCGTCGGACTCGTGCTCTCCGGCGGCGGCGCGCGCGGCGCCGCGCACATCGGCGTGCTCAAGGTGCTCGAGGAAAACCGCATCCCGGTGCACGCCATCGCGGGCACCAGCATGGGCGCCGTCGTCGGCGGCCTGTATGCCTCGGGACTTTCCGCGGACGAAATCGCGAAGGTGATGGATTCGGTCGATTGGCAGGACGCGTTCCGCGATCGTCCGCCGCGCACCGATCTCAACTTCCGCCGAAAGCTGGAAGACCAGAACTTCCTCGTGAAGTTTCCGCTCGGCCTCAAGGGACGCAAGTTCCGCCTGCCGCGCGGCCTGGTCCAGGGACAGAAACTCACGCAAATCCTGCGCAACCTGACGTTGCCGGTCGCGCAGATCCAGGACTTCGACGAACTCGCGATCCCGTTCCGCGCGGTGGCCACGGACATCGTCACCGGCGAACGTGTCGTGATCGGCAACGGCGACCTGACTACCGCGATGCGCGCGAGCCTGTCGGCGCCGGGCGTGTTCGCGCCGGTCGACTTCGAGGGGCGGCTGCTGGTGGACGGCGGGCTGTCCTCGAACCTGCCGATCGACGTGGCGCGCGAGATGGGGGTCGACGTCCTCATCGTCGTCGACACGGGTTTTCCGCTGCTCGATCGCACGAAGCTGGATTCGGTCGCCACCGTGTCCAACCAGATGCTCGCAATCCTGATCCGCAACAACACGAAGGAGCAGCGCAAGACTCTCACCGAAGCCGACATCGTCATCGACCCGGCGCTCGGCGATTTCTCCTCGCTGGCCTTCGGCGAGCATGCGAGGGCGATGGAGCTCGGCGCGCAGGCCGCGAACGCGGCGCTGCCGCAATTGCAGGCCTTGTCGGTGCCGGAGCAGGAATTCGGCACGTTCCTCGCGCGCCGCCACGAGGTGCGTTCGCCGCTGCCGCGCGTGGACTTCGTGCGAGTCGAACCGGGCTCGGAACGTTACGCCGGCGCGATCGACGCGCTGTTCGGCGACCAGGTCGGCAAGACCGTCGACGGCGTGAAGCTGCAGAAGCGCGTGAGCGAGCTGTACGGGCAGGGCAATCTCGAGATCTTCGACTATCGACTGGTTCCGGGACCGGAGGAGGACCAGTTCGGTCTCGCGCTCACCACGCGACGCAATTCCTGGGGTCCGAACTACCTGCGGTTCGGCCTGCAGCTGCAGAACGATTTCGAAGGCAACTCCTCGTTCAACGCGGCGCTGCGCGGCACGCTCGCGGAAATCACGCGGTACGGCGGCGAATGGGTCTGGGACCTGCAGGTGGGCGAGACGCCGCGCGTCGCGACCGAGGTCTACCTGCCCGTGGGTTACCGCTCGCGCTGGTTCGTCGCGCCGCACGGTGAGTTCCTCATCCGCACGCTGCCCATCCTCGACGAGGACGACCGCATTCTCGCGGAGTACCGCGTGCGCACCACCGACTACGGCATCGACCTCGGCCGCGAGCTCGGCAATTACGGCGAGATCCGTGTGGGATGGGGGCGCAGTTTCGGCGAGGCGAGGGTGCGCGTCGGCGATCCTGTCCTGCCGACCTCCGACTTCGATTCGCGCAAATTTTTCGCGCAGTTCCGCTACGACTCGGTGGACGACGTGAATTTTCCGCGACGCGGCGGCACGTTCTCGCTGGGCTGGCAGGCCGAGCGCGAGGGCAAGGGTTTCGCCGCCGACGGGAATGCCGACCTGCTCGTGTACGACCAGCTCCTGGCTCGTTCCTGGGGGCGCGGCACCGGCATCCTGTGGGCGTCGTCCGGGCTGCGTCTCGACGACGACATCGACATCGTCCGTTCGTATTTTTCGCTCGGAGGGTTTCTCAACATGTCGGGCCTAGCGCCGGAATCGCTGGTCGGGCCCAACTTCGCGATCATGCGCGCCATCTACTACCAGCAGATCGGCAGCGGCGGACCGGGGATCCTGAACGTTCCCGTGTACGTCGGAACGTCGCTCGAATTCGGCAACGTCTGGAACAACCGCCGCGACATGTCATTCGGCACCGCGCGCACCAACGGCAGTCTGTTCCTGGGGCTCGATACCTTGTTAGGACCGGTGTATCTGGCCACCGGCTTCGACGACAAGGGCGGCTCGGCGTATTACCTGTTCCTCGGCCGCACGTTCTGAGATCGGGCGCACAGCGCACTCCCTGCCTCTCGGGCTCAATTCATCGCGCATGTCCCAAACCACATCGAAACGGACCTTCGACAAGTCGACCATCCTGCTGGGGCTGCTGTTGCTCGCCGACCTGATGTTCATCTTGATCCACGCGCTGCACGTGTGGACGCCGTGGTTTCCGGCGTATTCGCTGTCCATCGAAGTCGATGGTGGATTCGCGGAGATGTTCCAGTACGCGAAGATGGCGGGACTCGTCGCCTGCCTCGTTTACCAGTTCTATCTATCGCGCGGCTGGACGTTCGCGGGCTGGGCGGCCTTCTTCGCATTCCTGCTGCTCGACGACATGTTCTTCATCCACGAGCGTGCCGGCGCGCATGTCGCCGTGAGCCTGGGGTTCCCGGAAGCGTTCGGCCTGCGCACGGCCGATTTCGGCGAAATCACGATCGCCTCGTTGCTGGGACTCTGCGCGGTCTTCATGGTGTGGCTGACGATCCGGCGTGGGGGCGCCGCCGCGCGGCGCGTCTCCCAGGACATCCTGTGCCTGCTGGGGCTGCTGGCGGTTTTCGCGGTGGCGTTCGATGCGTTGCACACCATCACGTATTTCCACGCGCCGGCGATCGCGCCGCTGTTCGCGATGATCGAAGACGGCGGCGAGATGCTCGTGATGAGCGCGATCGCGGTCTACGCGTTCGACATCGTCCGCAATGCGGGCGAGGCCCGCATCGCGGTGTGGCCGTGGGTGAGGGAGCGGCTGCCCGCGTTCGCGCGCATCTAGCCGCGCGGGGCGTTACAGCCCGCGGCTCTCGTGGAGCTTCTCGACCTTCTCGAACCTCAACGCCGGCTTGTCGCCGGGACGTGAATATTCGTGCTTGCGCGACATCTCGATGAGCGCGGCGTCGCGTTCCGCGGCCGTGCCGTACCAGTGCGTCTTGTTCCAGTCCGCGCCGAGCAGCTTCTGGAAGGGGTCCCCACGCTTGAGCGTGATGCGGATGCCGAAGGGGCGCTGAATGCCCGCGTCGGGCTTGCGAAGGTTGTGAGAATGAACGATTGCCATGGCGCGCAAGGTTACCTGATTTGATTCAAACCGAGGATGGCCAATACCATCCAGGACACGTCCTTCGTTGCCTGGAGACGGGAAATGCGCACCGCGTCATGGTGGCCGATTGCCCTTGCGATCGCGGGCCCGGTGGCCATGGCCCAACAGGAAAGTGCCCGGCAGGAAAACGCCCGGCAGCCTGCCCGGCAACTCGATGAAGCGACGGTCCGCATGCTGCGGAAGTACTCGCTGATCCAGCGGGCGCACGAGTTGCGGCCGCGGCGGCGTGACGAGCCGCTGCGTTACGAGAACATCACCGATATCGAAGTGCTCGAGATCCAGACCGTCGCCGCGAAAGTCGTGCCGAAGGCGATCGTGAACATTTCGCCGGTGGTCACGGGATGTCCGTGCGAGGAAGGGCCGCAGTGCACCGACCAGGTGTATATCGTGGCGAGCAATCCCATCGATTCCGTGGGCTTGCAGCTTTCGCGCGTGAAGAACCTGTGGCAGGTGGGTGTCATGCAGCGATGGTGGATCAGATACGATGCATTACGGGCGCGCCGCGCGGAGATGGATTGGCGGGCTTATGAAGCATCGGAAGCCGAACTCCTCCGGGAACTGCCAGAATGCGTGGGCGAGCTCGTTCCCGCGACCGCATCGAATCCAGCCGAAGAGAAGAAATGACGAAATCAAGCGTGCCGGTGACCGTCCGGCCGGTGAAACCCGACGACTACGATCCCTGGCGCCCGCTCTGGGACGAATACAACGCGTTCTACGAGCGCACGCTGCCGGAAGAGGTGACCCAAACTACCTGGCGCCGGTTCTTCGACGCGCACGAGCCGGTGTACTGCATCGTGGCCGAGCGCGAGGGGAAGGTCGTGGGCACGTGCCACTACATCTATCACCGCAATACGGCGCGTATCGAGCCCGTGTGCTACCTGCAGGACCTGTTCACCGCGGCGGACTATCGCGGGCACGGCATCGGACGGGCGTTGATCCAGCGGGTTCATGACGTCGCGAAGGAAGCGGGCTGCAAACGTGTTTACTGGCTCACCCACACGACCAATACGCCGGGCCGCACGCTCTACGACAAGGTCGCGAAGAATCTCGGGTTCATCCAGTACGTGCAGGATCTCTGATGAAATCCCGCCGGGTGTGCCCGCGGGGCCATGTGTACTTCAAGAGCTCCGACTGCCCGACGTGCCTGAAGTGCGAGGAGGCGCGCGCGCCCGCGGATGGGTTTCTCGCCCGGCTCGCCGCTCCCGCGCGGCGTGCGCTCGAGGGCGCGCAACTCACGACGCTCGCGAAGCTCGCGCGCAAGACCGAAACCGAGGTGCTCGAACTGCACGGCATGGGGCCAAACGCAATGGTCAAATTGCGCCAGTCGCTCGAGGAACAGGGTTTGACATGGGCAAGAACGAGCAGAAAACCAAGCCGACGAAAGTGAGTCCGGCGGCGTTCCTGAAAAAGGTCGCGAGCGAGCGGCAACTCGCGGACAGCAAGGAGCTCATCGAACTATTCCGCGAACTCACGGGGAAAGGGCCGAAGATGTGGGGTCCCAGCATCGTGGGCTTCGGGTCGTATCACTACGTGTACGAGAGCGGCCATGAGGGCGATGCGCCTCTGCTGGCGTTCTCGCCGCGCAAGGGCGCACTGGTGTTGTACATGGTCTGCGGCCCGAAGGATGCGAAGCTCATGGCGAAGCTCGGCAAACACAAGGCGGGTGCCGGTTGCGTGTACGTGAAGAAGCTCGATGACCTGGACCGGTCGGTGCTCAGGCAGGTCGCGAAGAATTCGCTCGCCGAATTGCGCCGGCGATACCCGGGCTAGTCCTGCCGATCGCCCGCGCCTTCCCGGTCGCGCCAGTTGAAGATCCTGCGCGTCACGACTAGGTAGACCTTCTTGCCGCTCGCCATCCAGGCACGCGACAGCAGCGACGGTGTCGCGAGAATGCGTATTTCGCGCGCGGTCAGCCGCTCCGGAAGATAGGTGCGCTTGTGCTTGAGCAGGTGACGGATGTCGTCGTGGCCCAGGGAGCGCGCTAGTCGGCCGCGACGCGTGAGGGTCATCGCGAGCTGGAAGTCGACGAGGGCGGGGCGGCCGTCCGGCGTCACGAGCCAGTTGGTTTCCTTGGCGAGATCGTTGTGGATCACTCGGGCGGCGTGCACGCGGCGCAGGAGGTTGAACGCCGCGCGAAAATATGCCGGATCGCGCGGCTTCGCGATGTGCATGGGCGAGCCCTCGACCCAACTCCGCGTGAGCAGGTTCGCCTGGCACTCGAGCACGCGCGGAGCTCCTTCGATCCCATTGCCGAGCGCCAGCCGCGTGAGCGCACGGTGCTCGCGCCGCATGAGGTGACGAGCGAGCATTCTCGCCCAGGGGCGCGCGTGCCGGGCATCCCGCACGACCGTGTTCCCCACGCGCGTGATGCTGCCGAACGCGTCCTTCTTGAGTACTTGTCCGCCGGACTGGAGGTCTGTCCCCATTTGCTAGGAATCGAGGAATGTCCCCATTACTGCCAGTCCGCGCGGAGGCCGGAGACGATGCGATGGAGGCCGGTGGCGGTGGTATCGGTGCCGGGCACGGGGGCGGTCGCGACCAGTTCGATGCGCGACCAGAAGCGGCGGGGCAGGCGGGACATCGCGGCCTTGCCGTCGCGGCGGCTGAAGAAGCTGCCCCACAGTCCGCGCAGCGCCATCGGCACGACGGGCACCGCGCGCCGCTCGAGGATCTTCTCCACGCCTTTCTTGAACTCGCTCATCTCGCCGTCGCGCGTGAGTTTGCCTTCCGGAAAGATGCACACGAGTTGTCCGTCCGCGAGCTCCTCGTCGATGCGATCGTAGGCGCTGCGCAAGGTCTCGGCGTCCTCACGCGCCGGCGCGATCGGGATCGCGCGCGCGGTGCGGAAGATGAAACCCAGCACCGGGACCTTGAAGATGTTGTGGTCCATCACGAAACGCACCGGCCGCCGCACGCTGCCGCCGATCACGAGCGCGTCCATGAAGCTCACGTGATTGCACACCAGCAGCGCGGGTCCGCGCTCGGGGATGTTCTCGAGGCCCTGCACCTTGATGCGGTACATCGTGTTGATGAGCACCCACGTGAGGAAGCGCATCAGGAACTCGGGCACCAGTGTGTAGATGTACGTCGCGACGATCGCGTTCAGCACGGCCGCGAGGATGAACAGTTGCGGGATCGTCATGCCCGCGGACAACCAGCCGATCGCGAGCGCCGACGCGAGCACCATGAACAGCGCGTTGAGGATGTTGTTGCACGCGATGATGCGAGCGCGGTGACTTTCGGCGCTGCGCTGCAGGACGAGTGCGTACAGCGGCACGATGAACAAACCACCGAATGCACCGATCAGCGCGCAGTCGAGCACGATGTCCCAGCCGCCCTCGGAGACGAACTGCGTCCAAGCGACGACCGGCGCGCCGCCCGCGGGCAGGCCCGTGCGCTCGAAGTACAGGTCGATGAGGCAAACGGTCATCCCGATCGAGCCGAGCGGCACCAGGCCGATCTCCACCTTGTGCCCCGACAGTTTTTCGCACGCCAATGAACCGAGCGCCGTGCCGATCGAAAACGCCGCGAGCAGCAGCGTGTAGACCGACTTGTCGCCGCGCAGTACGTCGTGCGTGTAGGCCGGGAGCTGCGCGAGGATCAGCGCGCCGACCAGCCAGAACCACGAAATACCGAGCAGCGAGAGGAAGATGGCGCGTGTCTGCGCCGCGAACCTGACCACCTGCCAGGTCGCCGTGAGCGGATTGAAATTCACGCGCAACGCGGGATCCGTCGCCTCGCCGCGGGGAATGAAGCGCGAGAAGAAGTACGTCACGATGGCCACGACGACCATCGCGACCGACGCCGCGATGCCCGCATGGCTCGCGCCGCTCTCCGTCACCGTCGATTCCGGTGTCGGCACGAGCAAACCACCCATGATCGTGCCGATCAGGATCGCGAGGAACGTGCCCGAGTCCACGAGCGCGTTGCCGCCGACCAGCTCGCTCTGGCGCAGATGCTGCGGCATCAGCGAATACTTGAGCGGCCCGAAGATCGTCGCGAGCACGCCCAGCAGGAACAGCAGCGCGAGCAGCGACGGTATGTGCGAGTAATACAGCGCGACCGCGGCGGCCAGCATCACCACCACCTCGGCGGCGCGCGTCTGGCGGATCAGCCGGCTCTTCTCGTACTTGTCCGCGAGCTGTCCCGCGATCGCGGAAAACAGGAAGAACGGCAGGATGAACAGGCCCGGAGCGACGTTCGCGAGGATCTTGGCCTTCTCCGCGGCGACCGTCGCGCCGAACGTGACGGACACGATCAACGCATTGCGGAACAGGTTGTCGTTAAAGGCGCCGAAGAACTGCGTGAGGAAGAAGGGCAGGAATCGGCGGGTCTTGAGCAGCGCGAATTGCGACGCTTCCGCGCCGGGCACCTGTTCGGGTAGTTGCATCAGGTTTTTTTCGGTTTGCGCCTGCGGTCGTGCCCGTACGCCGCCTGGTGTTCGGAGACCACCTCGCGGCTCTTGAGCAGTGTCGCAGAATTCGGCGCGATCGTGAGCCCGGTGTTCACGTCCGTCATGGCGAGGTCGAACTTCTTCATGCCGACGAACACGGCGGCGCGATTGTTGTACGTGCGCCAGTTCGTCGTGTCGAGTTCGAGCGCGTCATTGCAGTGAGACAGCGCCTCGTCGTAACGCTTGAAATAGACGTATGCGGCGCACAGGTTCGAATGCGCCGCGGCGGCGTCCGCGGGCGGCGCCGGCAGTTCGAGTCCCGCGAGCGTGAGTCGCATGCCTTCCTCGAACCGGCCGGCTTCCATGGCGCGTGCGCCATCGCTGATGAGCGGGTTGGGGGCGCCGATGACGGTGTTGGATTGCGCCGCGGCCGACGAATAGATGACGGCCGGGGCGATCAACAGCGCAGCCAGGGGAGCGGCACGGCGATGCATGGCGCCCTATATATCGCGGCGCGGGACAATGCGCCAGAACGGACCCCCGCGTTCCGTGACTCAAAACCGGCTACAGTTCGCCTTATGACACGCGCGCTGCCCATCGTTGCCGTGCTGGCCGTAATGGCCGGCTGCACCACCTACAAGTTCTGGTCGGAATCCGATTCGGACCCGCAGGCGGGCACCATCAGCATCTCTTATGAGTTCCGCCGCTTCGAGAATCCGCAGGTGGACGATCGCGCCGCAACGACGCTGGTGCGCGAACGTTGCGCCGATTGGGGCTTTCGCCAGGGCGCCACGCGCGAAGGCGAAGCCCGTGCATGTATCGACGGCACGAATGAGCGCTGCAATCGCTGGCGCGTGACGCGCGAATACCGCTGCGTACGGGAAGCGGCGCGTTAGTCGGATGCGTCAGTCGAGCCGCGCGCTCGTAGGGTCCGGCGAGCGGGCCTGGAACGTCGCGAGCGGGTTGCCGTCCGCATCGAGCAACTGCAACGTCTGTCCGCTGATTTCCCAGCGCGCCACGCGCGGAAAGATCGCGAGGAACTCGTCCTCGATCTTCATGCTGTCGCCGAGGCAGGCCATGCGCGTGCCCGCCATCTGGTCGAACTTGATCTCGCTGCCGTTGAGCGCGTACGAGCCCATCATGCGATTGCAGCCGGAGAATCCGGTCACGCGCTGGTTGTCCGACTGCATCACGAAGTAGATGTCCTGCGCGCCCTGCGGCGTCGTCACCACCCGCTCCCCGACCTTGCCGAGACGCCAGTACGTGTTCACGAGCGTGGCGGTGGATTGCGTGGGTTCATCCGGCGTCGATTTCGAGGCGCAGCCGGGCAGGTTAGTTAGGGCGAGGGCGAGTGCGCAGGCATAGAGGTTTCGGGTGTTCATGCGCCGAGACTAGGTCGGTCCCGGGCCGTTGCGTATCAGACGGCAGTCCTACATGGACAGGCGATATTCCGTCGAAGCAGCCAACATCAGCCAGAGCAGGAAGAACGAGCCGGCGTCCAGGAATGCCTTCCAGTGGACCGCGGGGTGCACCTCGATGCGATCCGGCAGCAACCTCGAGGAGGCGGGCCACCACTTGTTTGGGGTGGCGGCGACGTAGGCCGCGAACGCCTCCGGAAAGGCGCTCGCGAGGGCCTTTTCCTCCCTCGCGGCCGCGACGAGTACCAGCGCCAGGATCGCGAGGACGGTCACGGCGCACAGGAGCGGCGAACGGGTCGTCAGCCCCAGCCCCAGGGCGCCGAGCACGGACAACGAATAGAGCGGATGTCGGCAGGTCGCATAGGGACCGGTGGTGACCAGCATCGCGTCCTTGCGCCCGGCAATGAATACCGAGCACCAGATGCGGCCCAGACAGGCGAGCGCGACGCAGAGGAAACCGACGGAGCCGGAGACGTAATAGGCCCAGGACTGCACATTGCGCGGTCCGATGAAGGCCGCGGCGGCGATCAGCGCGAGATAGATCGCGAACGTGGCGCGCAGGCGCGGGGTGCTGACGGATTCGGTCATCGCGCGCGAGTCTAACGAACCCCACCACCGGACCATACTTGAGGAATGCCGGGTGCCACCCCACACTGGGTCGGCCCCCCGCGATCCACCGACCAGGAGTCCAAATGGCCCTCCTCAGCAAGAAGACCGTCATTCCCGCGCAGGACCAGGCGCTGCCCGGCCGCAACACGCCGCTGCCCCTCTCGGGCAAACACTTCGTCAACGGCAGCAACATCAAGCAGCCGGCGACCGGGAGTCTCGAGGAAGCCTTTTTCGGACTCGGCTGTTTCTGGGGCGCCGAACGCAAGTTCTGGCAGATCCCCGGCGTCGTCACGACCGCGGTCGGTTACGCGGGCGGCTATACGCCGAACGCGACCTATGAAGAGGTGTGCTCGGGCCGCACGGGGCACGCCGAGATCGTGCGCGTGATCTACGACCCCGCGAAGGTGAGCTACGAGACGCTGCTCAAGGCGTTCTGGGAATCGCACGATCCGACCCAGGGCATGCGCCAGGGCAACGACGTCGGCACGCAGTACCGCTCGGCTATCTACTGGACCACGGACGAACAGAAGAAGGCTGCCGAGGAGGGCATGCGTCGGTACCAGGAGGCGCTGTCGAAGGCGCATCGCGCGGCGATCACGACCGAGGTCCGCGAGGCGCCGGAGTTCTACTATGCCGAGGAATATCACCAGCAGTACCTGGCGAAGAATCCGAATGGGTACTGTGGGTTGGGTGGGTGCGGCGTGAAATACGCCTGATCAGTCACCGCGGTCTTCGGTTCAACACCAGCGCGACCACGATCCACGCCATCGCCCAGCCTGTCATTCCGCCGACCGCCAGGTGAAAGAGGTCGGCTTCGAGGTGGTTTGTCGAGTGCAGGGCGGAGTTCGAGAAGGCCCACACCAGTGACGTCGTGATCAGGAACAGCGACGCGCCGAGGCGCGAACGCCGTGAGACCTCGCCGCTGGTCACGATCTCGCGCGGTTCGAGACGCCACGCCCAGGTGGCGAGTGCCGCGAGTCCGAACAAGGTACTCAGGTGCTGCAGTAGTTTGTACAGCGGAACTGCGTAGTCCCCTATCTCGAATACCGTGACGTGCAGGGACGGCATCGCGCGCACGACCGGCGTGTTTCCATGCGTAAACGCATCCCATGTAATGTGCGTTGCCGCGCCGATGACGACGGCGATCGATGCACGCGCGATCAGCCCGGCCGTGAACGGTCTTTCGGAGGGCGTGAAGCGGGCCTTCCAGGAATCGGGCAGCAAGGCGAGCGTGGGCGTCTCGACCACGCGCACGAACAGGATCCAGAGCGCGAGGCCGAGGGGCCAGCAGAACCAGAACAGCGCCGGAATGCTGTGCGTGTAGAGATACAGCGTCCACGGCGTGAAGTACGAGAAATCCGGCGACATGCTGCCGATCACGAGCGCGGCCAGCGGCAGGCTCCTGAATCGACGCAGCGGCAGCACGGCGGCCGCGTGTGACACCGTGAATGGCATGGCCGTACGCTACCGGCCGGCCCGTCCGGAAGTGATGAACAATTGTGGCGACGCTCGATCGCGTATTTCTCGTGAGCACACCCGGCGCGGGCGCTCCAGACGCATGAGGCGTCGTCTTCCGTGGCTCGCCCAAACATGCAAGGCAGTCGCGAACGTCGGGGCAACCCTGATATCGACTGCATCTTCGAGCAATCAACTATTGACGCATCGGCTTGCCCCGGACGCGCGTGTGCGGTGAACTACGACGCCATGGCGGTACGCGCTGCCGCAAGATCCGCCGCACGATCTCCAGGGGGTTGCTTGAATCGAATTACTCGCGGATTCGCCGCATGCGCCGTGATGTGCGCCCTGCTTTGTGCGATATCGGGCGCGATGCCGCAGCCCGCGTTCGCGGCCGACAAGAAGATCCTGTTCGTGGCAGGTCCGCGCGATCACGGCGGAAGCGGGCGTCACGAATACGAGCTCGACCTGCGCACGCTCGCGGAGTCGTTCGACAACGCGACGAATCTTCCGGGCGTGCACACCGAGGTGCTGGTCGGCAGATTGCCGCGCGACCTCACGGCGGTGCGCACCGCGTCCGTCATCGTCATCGATTCGAGCTCGGACCGGCACGAAAAGGAAACTCATCCTCTGTTCCCGCCGGACCCGACCACCAACGGCCGCGGCTACGATGAAGAGACCACCGCGTATCTCAAGGCCCTGGACGAATTGATCAAGCAGAACCGGATCGGCGTCGTGCTGCTGCACTACGCGAGCTGGGCCGAGAACTGGGCGGCGCGGGCTTACTACCTGCAATGGACCGGCGGTCTGTGGGTGCAGGGCGCCTCGAAGAATCCCGTCGACCAGTGGTCGATGACGCTGCTCGACCGGAAACACCCGATCCTGCGCGGAGTGCAGCCGTGGAACTACCGCGACGAAGTGTTCTCGCGCTACTTCCTGCCGCCGAACGACAAGCGGCGCACCGAGCTGATCCTCGGCACGCCGAAGGAAGACAGGTTCAAGATGGGCCCGCAGGTGGCCGCGTGGGCTTTCCAGCGCGACGACGGGGGTCGCGGGTTCGTGTTCGGTGGCCTGGATTTCCGCGACAACCTCGCGCAGGACAACTATCGCAAGTTCCTGCTGAACGGCATCGCGTGGGCCGCGGGCATCGAGATTCCGAAGGGCGGCATCGCATCGCCGACGCCCGACGTCAGCAACACTTCCCCGCCGGCCTTCGCAGCGGGTCCGCCTCCGAAAGCCAACTGACAATATTCCCGATGACACCGATTCACAGACGATTCCAGGTCTGCTCGCTGGGGCTGGCCTTGCTGGCTACGCTCGCCGGCGCGAATGCCGGCGCGGCGGATTGGCCCGACTACGGCGGTTCGCCCGACCAGTCGAAGTACGTGAAGGTACGCGACATCACGAAGAAGAACGTCGCGAAGCTCAGCATCGACTGGATCTATCCGACGGGCGATCAGCGCACCTACCAGTTCAGCCCGCTGATCGTCGACGGTGTCATGTACCTGCTCGCGAAGGACAGCTCGCTCGTCGCGATCGACGTCGAGACCCGCAAGGAGCTGTGGATCCACGCGAACCTGCGCGGCATCACCAACCGCGGCATCAACTACTGGCGCAGCAAGGACGGCAAGGATCGGAGACTGCTGTTCATCGTGGACGACCTGCTGCAGGCGATCGACGCGCGCACGGGCAAGTCGATCACCACGTTCGGCACGAACGGCGCGGTGGATTTCCGCGTCGGACTCGATCGCGATCCCGCGATAGTGCGCCGCGCGGCCTCGGCCACGCCCGGGCGCATCTTCGAGAACCTCATCATCCTCGGCAGCTCGCCGGGTGAAGGCTATTTCTCCGCGCCGGGGCACGTGCGCGCCTACGACGTCGTGACCGGCAAGCTCGCGTGGACCTTCCGCACGATCCCGCGGCCCGGCGAGTTCGGATACGACACCTGGCCCAAGGATGCGTACAAGTACGCCGGCGGCGCGAACGTCTGGGGCGAGATGACGCTCGACGAGAAACGCGGCATCGTCTATCTACCCGTCTCTTCTCCGACCTACGACTACTACGGCGCCGATCGTCATGGCGCGAACCTGTTCAGCGACTGCATCGTCGCGTTGAACGCGCGTACCGGCGAGCGACTGTGGCATTTCCAGTTCGTGCACCACGACTTGTGGGACTACGATCCCACCGCCGCGCCGCAGCTCATCACCGTGCGCAAGGACGGCAAGACGATCGACGCCGTCGCGCAGGCGACCAAGCAGGGTTTCGTGTTCGTGTTCGACCGCGTGACCGGCGAGCCGGTGTGGCCGATCGAGGAGCGTCCCGTGCCGCCCAGCGACATGCCGGGCGAGAAGGCCTGGCCGACGCAGCCGTTCTCGACGCTGCCGCCGAGCGCGCGGCAGGTCGTCAGGGCGGACGATCTGACGCCTTACCTCATCAGCGACGCCGAGCGCGCCGACTGGCGCGAGCGCATAGGCAACGCGCGCACCGGGCTGTTCAATCCGCCGTCGACCGAGGAAAGCGCGGTCATTCCGGGCGCGGTGGGTGGCACCAACTGGGGCAATACCGCCGCGAACCCGCGGGCCGGCATCATCTATCTGCTGAACCAGGACTTTCCGTCCTTCTACAAGCTGAAGGAGATCACGCCTGGCAACCCCGGCATGAGGTTTGGCCCGCCCGATCCGGCCAGGGTCGAGCGCGGCAAACATGCCTACGAGGAGGCCTGCGCGATGTGCCACGGCGCGGACCGCGCCGGCACGCCGGCGGGACCGTCCCTGCTGTCCATCGGTGGCCAGTTCAGCGGCACGCAGTTCGCGCGCATCGTCACGTACGGCAATGGCCGCATGCCGCCTCTGCCGCACGTCACCGATGAGCAGATAGGCGACATCCTGGCTTTCCTCGGAGGTGGCGTGCGGATGCAACGCCCCGGCGACATCCCGGTGCCGGACAAACTACCGGCGGGCCCGGTTGTTGCGAAGGGAGGCATCACGCGTCCGCCCGCGCCGGCCGGCGCCCCGGCCACGCCGGCGCTGGAAAACTACCCGGATGGCGTTGCCGCGCCCGAGAAGCGTTATTTCACCGACTACGGCCTCGGGCATCCCCATCTACTGGCGCCGCCGTGGTCGCAGATCATGGCGTACGACCTCAACAAGGGCGTGATCAAGTGGCGCAAACCGCTTGGGCAGGATCCCGAGGTGGCGAAGCAGGGCGGCAAGGACACCGGCGTGCCGCGCGGCTCTCAGCGCCAGGGGATGATCGTCACGTCCACCGGCATCGTGTTCTCGACCGCGCGCGACGGCACGTTCTACGCGTTCGACGCGGATAACGGCGAGGTGCTCTGGTCGCACAAGCTGCCGATGTCGACGGAAGGTTTGCCGGCGCTGTACCAGGTTCGGGGCAGGAGTTACATCGTCGTGAATGCGACGACGCCGCTCACTTCGGGATTGAACACCCGCGAAAGCGGCTTCGGATCGACGGATCTGGGCAAGGGTGGGTACGTGGTGTTCTCGCTGCCGTGAACGCAACGGGAAGCCCGATGCGCCCAGCCGACGCTTGAACGCGGACGAATTGTCTCGCCTGGAACGTGCCGAAGCGCGACACTGCGCCATCTCGGCAAGCCCGCGGGAACCCTCATGAACCGACGCGACGCATTGAAACTGGCCGGCGCCACGAGCCTGGCCGCGTTGATCACGCCTGCCTTTGCGAAGGCGAAAACGAAAAAGGTGCTGATCCTCGGTGGTACCGGCTTCATCGGTCCGCACTTCGTGGACGCGCTTTCCGCCAACAAACACACGATCACGCTGTTCAATCGCGGCAAGCGCGATCCGGGAACCAGGGCCGGGATCGAGCAGCTGATCGGCGACCGCGATGGCGACCTCGAGTCGCTCGAGGGCCGCGACTGGGACGTCGTCATCGACAACTCCGGTTACACGCCGAGGCAGGTCCGCGCGACGGCGGAGCTGCTCAAGGGCCACGTCGGACAGTACATCTTCATCTCGAGCGTCGCGGTCTATGCCGACTTCAAGAAACCCGGCATCGCCGAGGACTATCCACTCGCGCAGTTGAAGGACCCAACCACCGACACCGTGACCGGCGAAACCTACGGCGGTCTCAAGGTGCTGGCCGAAAAGGTGGTCGAGGAGATCTACGGCAGGAATGCGACGATCATCCGGCCCACCTACATCGCGGGGCCGGGCGACGTCACGGACCGTTTCACCTACTGGCCGTGGCGGGTGTCGAAGGGCGGTGAAATGCTCGCGCCGGGCTCGCCGGCCGATCCGTTCCAGTACATCGACGTGCGCGACCTGGCCGAATTCATCCGCGACTGCGTCGAGAAGAAGATCGTCGGTGCGTTCAATCTCTGCAAACCGGCCATCACGATGGGCGAGCTACTCGACACCAGCAAGAAGGTCACCGGCGCGGACACGAAGCTCGTCTGGGCCAGCCCCGTATTCCTGACCGAACACGCGATCATCGGCGAGAAGGCGGAAGGCAATTTCATGCCCATCTGGACGCCGGCCACGGGAGAGGACGCGGGCATCCTCACGGTGAGCTGTTCGCGCGCGCAAGCGAGCGGGCTGAAGTGGCGTCCGCTCGAGACCACCATCCGCGAGACCCTTGCCTGGCAGGCGTCCCGCCCGGCGGAGAATCAGAAATTGCGCGCGGGCTTGAGTTTCGAGAAGGAAACCGAGTTGCTCGCGAAGTTGAAGCTCGCCCAATCGATGGGTTAGTCGAGCGGTTGGTCCGCCAATCCCCCACTTTTTACACCGGCACCACTATCCCCACCCGGTCAGTTCGTCGCGGCGCCGTCCAGGGTCTTCTTGATGACGAGGATCCCCGCGGCCATCATGGACTCGACCTGTTCGGCGAGTTCATCCGGTAGCAGGTCCGCGGTCCACACGAACCACGAGCCGCCGTCTTCGTCATCCGTCACGCGGGCCGCGCCGTTGTAGTGGCGGAACTGCCCTCCGACGATGGCCCACGCAACGCGCCGCGTCTCGTCGTCGATCCCTACGATCTCCTCGCGCGCAACCATGCCGTTGCCGAACGTGACGACGCGCGTGTTGCCCTCCATGTGCGTGTCCTTCACGAACCCGGGCACGAGGCGTTTGTGCAACGCGCCGACGTCGCGCAGCGCGTCCCAGACCAGCGCCGGCGACGCATCGATGTGGATCACTTTGCGGATGCAGGTCATGTGCGCTCCCGGTGGTTCGCGTGCGCGGATGTTGCGTGCAAGAGGGTCGTGGCGAAGTCAGCGGGAGACGCACGCGGCTGACCGAATGCACCGCGCTTCCGGGTGCCGCGGAACTCCGCGCGAAACGCCGCCCTCACATGAAGAAGCCACGCAAGGAGGGCGCCATCCATGAAGTCACAGGATTACGACGAAACCACGATCAAGGACATCCCGATGCTGATGATCGAAGCCTGGAACACCGGCGACGCGCGCGGCTTCGCGAGCGCGTTCGCCGAGGACGCGGACTTCATCGCGTTCGAAGGCACGCACCTCAAGGGACGCGAGCAGATCGTCGAGTTCCACCGGCAGTTGTTCGACACGGTTCTCAAGGGCACGCGGCTCGAAGGCGGCGTGCACTTCGTGCGCTTGCTCGGGCCGGCGCTCGCCGTCATGCACGCATGGGCCACGACGACGTTGCAGGGTCAGACCAACGCATCCTCCAGCCGCGATTCGATGCAATTGTTCGTGCTCACGCGCCGCGACGGTCGGTGGCGCGTCGACGCGATGCTCAACGCCCGCCAGATCAGTCTCGAGCAGCAGAAGTTCGCCGACGAGTTCGCGACGCTGTCGTTCCGCGACCAGGAAGCCATCGCGAATCGCGTCTCCACGCTGCGTCACTGACCGCGTCCGGGTTCCCGTTCAGTTGGCATTCATTTCGGGTTCAGCATGAGTTAAGTGCTCCGCGCGCATCCTGCATTCACAGCAGCAGGATGCGCCCATGAACACGATCCGACGACTCGCGATTCTGATTCCCCTTCTGGCCGCGGCCGGTTGCGCCACGAGCACCGACTTCCTGAATGCTTCCGGCAGCGACCGGGATCTCGGCATCGTCCGGATCTCCTACGAGTACGCCAAGGACACGGACCCGGGGCTGGACGACGAGCACGCGGGCCAGATCGCGGAAAACCGCTGTTCGTCATGGGGCTACGAACACGCCGCACGCATCCCCGGGAACCTGCGCAACTGCAGCGTCAAATCCGGCGAGCGTTGCGAGGTCTGGAAAGTGACCCGCGAATACCAGTGCACCCGGGACGCGGCATTCGCTGCCTACCTGTCACGATGACCATGGAATTCCGCCACCAGGCCGCCGGTGTAAGCTCCGCGGTCCATGTCCATCATCGACCGTATCCTGGGCCGCTCACCGGTCGGCGGACCGACGCTGTCCGCGCGGGCGGGTGCGCTCCCGCCGATCACGGAGTTGCCCGCGCCACCCATGGTCGATGGTTTCGTGTCCCAGGCCACCGACCGGCCGATCAGGGTCTACGACCAGCACGGCCGCACGATCGAGGTGGGCCGTGAAGCCTGGCGTCGGGATGTGCTGCTTCCCAGTCTTGCGGCGCACCGAGATGACCCGGACACGCTCCACGGCCTCATCCGCGATGCACTCCGCGACGATTTTGCGCTCGACGTGCTGGAGTACGCGCGGCACCTCGCCGGTACGGACCCGCAACCGCGCCGGGGCGCGCTGCTGCTCGGAGCGGTCCTCCTTGAACTGAGGGATTTCGCCGGAGCGCGCGTCGTCCTCGAACGCGCGATCGCGCGGCACGGCGAGGATCCCTATCTACTGGCGAGCCTCGCCCGCGCGCTCGCGGAGCTCGGCGACGAAGACCGCGCGGACGAACTCATCTGGCGCGCGCTCGCGCTCGATCCGAACGATGAAGCCGCGCTCGAATGGGTGGCATCGCGGGCCGGCGCCAGCGGCGGCCAGGTGGCGCTGCTGGCCATTCACGCGCGCGCCGCGATGTTGCCCGGGAGCTGGCGCGCGCACCTCGCGCTCGCGCGCGCGGCGCTCGCGCGCGGCGACCACGACGAAGCGGCACGACTGTACGAGGAGGCGCTCGGACGCGTGGCGCCGCCGCCCACGGACCTGTTGGCGCGGATGTCGCTGGATCTCGCGGATCGCGATCGACACGAGCTGCTCTTGCGCCTGGTCGTACCGCATTTCAATCACGCCGCCCATGGGCTCGTCGTCGGCAGCCACCTGCTGCGCGCCCACCTCGAGCTCGGGCGTCTGGCGGAGGCACGGCAGCTGATCGAGCGTCTGGAAGCCGAGCGGCGGCCGGAATGGCGCGACGAATTGCTCGCCTGGCATCGGAAGCTGGACGACGCGCGCAAGCGCTGCGGAGCGATCGCGGCGCCGGGCGACGTGATCGTGCTGCGGCTCGAGCAACCCGTATGGGCGAGCGGAACATTGGGGTTCGAGGCGGTGTTGCCTCGCAAGTCGGAATCCGCGCCGCTCATCCAGATCGTTTGCGCGAGCGCCGAAGGGCCGCCGGATTCGGCGCGCGATCTCGGCCGGTTCGCGCGTGCGCTGCCGATGTTCCTCGCCGAGGAGATCTACCTGTGCACGCGGGCGAAGTCCACGTTCGTGCTGCCGTGGATGAGGCAGGGCGGATTCGTGCTCTCGCCGCAGCCCTGGACACGGGACTCGCTGCCGTCCGATCCGGCGCCGCCGCAGCTCGTCGTCTTCACGCACATCGAGGCGATGCAGGCTCCGTGGCGCGCGTGCCTGTCGCTCGAGCAGTCGCGGGAAACCGGGTTGCCCGCGATATCGATCCGGCAGAACATCGATCCCGGCAACGTCGCGCAAGGGGTGGTCGCGCTGCTCGAGACATTGATGATGCGGGTGTCCATGCTGCTCGCGATCCAGCGCAAGGACGCCGATCCCGCGCTCGCCGCGCCCGACAGCGGCCGTTTGTCCGGCTACCTGGTTGCGCTCGAACAGGCGCTCGCGGGCTGGCTCGCCGTTCGGCAGGACGTCGGCGAAACGTTCCTGCATCCGGAGCGCGCGATGTTCGATCACCTTTTCCGGGTCTGCGAGCACGGCGCCGGGCTGTTGCGTCCGCGCATGCTGCTCGTCAACGCGCTCGAAGGCCGCGTGCGCCAGCGTCCCGACCTCGTGGGTGAATACGTGGACAAACTACTACCGCTGCAGGAACGAAACCCGACCGGCCACGACTCGGGTGCGCGACTCCTTGCGTCGGCCGCCGATACCCTCGCCGCGCTGGTTCGCGCAGGATGAATCCCCTGCACGAGCGCATCCGCCGGCTGCCGCCCGGCGTGGAGTTCCTCATCGTCCTCGTCTGGGCATTCGGCATGCCCATCTTCTCGTCGATCGTCGCGATCCTCGGCGCGGGCGCCGAATCCGCGGTCGCGTTCAACGATGAAGCGCTGCTGTCGATCCTGATATTCGAAATCGTGCAGACCGCGTTCCTGGTCTGGTTCCTGCGCATCCGCGGCTGGACGCTGGAGAAACTGGGGCTGCGCATCACCGGGCGCGGCACGGTGTGGGGGCTGGGGCTGCTCGTCGTGACCTACGTCGTGACGATCGGCGCGCAGGCGCTGGCGCAGGTCGTATTGCCGATCGATCACGCGCTCGCGGTCGAGCAGTATCCCACCGCTGCGCGCGGCCTGAGCATGCAGCTCGTGTTCCTGACGTCCACGGTGAACGGCATCTTCGAAGAGGTGTTCGTCGCGGGGTACATCATCACCGTGCTGAAGGAACGGCGCGGCGAATGGATCGCGATCAACGTGAGCACCGTGGTGCGCATGTTGTATCACCTGTACCAGGGACCGATCGGCATCATCACGATCGTGCCGATGGGGCTGCTGTACGGCTACACCTACGTGCGCACGCGGCAGCTCTGGCCGCTGATCGTCGCGCACGTGCTGGTCGACATCATCGGCCTGTCGATCGCGGCGGGAGCTGGTGCCGGGTGAGAAATCGCCGGGTTGACCGGCGGAGTGTTCAGGCGACGCGTCGCGCCTGCAGTTCGCGCGCGATGCGGCGGCGCTCGCGCTCGTGCAGCAGCTGCTGGCCGCGCGCCCATTCGAGCGCATGGTCGGCGATTTCCCGCCAGCCGTCCTGGCCGATGAGGAAATGGGTTCGGCCCGCGAATTCGCGGTATTCGGTGATCGCCGAGGACTTGCGGTACAGGCGGTGGTTGGCCCGCACGACCGACGGCGTCACGAAGCGGTCGCGCTCGCCCGCGACCAGCAGCAGCGGCGGGCGCTTGTGCCGCCGCACGTCGACCGTCTGCGCATAGGGATCGAAGTTGGCGAATCCGGCCTGCAGCAGCACTCGAGTGTCCGCGGGTACCGCATATCGGTGATATGCGCAGTCGGATTCCTCGCGGCGCGAGGCGTTCATGAAAGCGTAGTGGAACTGGCGGGGCGTGAGCGCGATGCCGGTGCCATTCCTGGCGAGCAATCGCGGCGCCACGACGCGCAATGTCGCCCAGGGCATGCGCCAGACGCCTTTCGGCGGTACGGGCGCGAGCGCGATGCCGCACGACCCGAGGCCGCGGCCGACCAGCGCCTGCGCGACGAGTCCTCCGAGGCAATGTCCGACGATGATGGGCGGCGAATCGAGCTCCAGGACCAGTCGTTCGTACAGATCGACTATCTTCTGGATGTCGATGCGGGGCCTGATGCCGCTGCGCGCGAACGAATGCGGGTCGCGGCGCAATGCGCGGATGTCGCGATCCATGCCGGGCCAGGCCGGGGCATACACGTTGAAGCCGCGCTCGAGGAAATGATCCGTCCAGCCTTCGAAGCTCGACGGCGTCATCCAGAGGCCGTGGATCAGGACGATGTTGTTAGTCCGCATGAGGCCGCCGCCTAACCAGTTGCGGGCACTTCAACACAAAACTACACGCGTTGAATCCGGGAAGTTCTTAAGTTGGTCATTTTTTGACCACCCGGGTGTTGTTAGATCGGACTATTCCTACGCGACCCGTACGGCCACCGTGCCGGGCCCGGCGGGCCGGGTTAAGCTTCCGGCATGGATGCTGAACCCTCGCTCGAAGAGATAAATGCACTCGCCGAACCCGCGGTGATCGAGTTCGGCGCCAGCTGGTGCGGCTATTGCCAGGCCGCGCAGGCCGACATCGCCGCCGCTTTGAAACGCCACCCCACGGTCCGGCACATCAAGGTCGAAGACGGCAAGGGAAAGCGCCTGGGCCGCCAGTTCGGCGTGAAACTGTGGCCCACGCTCGTGCTCGTGGATCGGGGCACGGAGCGCGGCCGGGTGGTGCGGCCGGGCAATGTCGCCGAAATCGAGGCCATTTTCACGGACGTGAACTGACTCGCTGCGCACCGGCCGGAATTCGTTAAGGTTCGGCCTGCATGCGCGAATGGCTCGTATTGGCAGTCGTTTTCTGCGCCGGATTCAGCGGCGGGGGATCGGCATGGGCCCAGCCTGCCGACACCGACGAGTCGGCCTATGTGCCGTCCACGCTCGTAAAGGTGATGGGCGGCAGCCCGCGCTCCCGGAACGACGAGGCGGAGCTCGCGGCGCCGGGGCAGTGGTTTCACACGACCGCGACGTACACGGGCCGCAAGCGCCCGCTGTCGGGACGGTTTCGTCCCATCGTCAGCTCATGGGTGAGCAGCCGCGGCCTGCCGCCAGACCAGGTCGAGATGTATTTCAGCGGTGAGCTTCCCGAGCTCGAGTTCGAGCAGGGCGGGAAGAAGTACTGGATCATGGCCGGACTGCCGGGCGGGCTGGGCTTCGACATCTATCCGGCCGGGCAGAGGCTGGCTATCTACCTGCAGAAGATCGGATTCGCGTCCGGAACCCCGGTCGCGGTGCTCACGCTCGCGAAGCTGCCTGGCGGCGCCACGACGGCCACCGTTCCCGCGCAGCGGCGCATGCGCAACGCGCGCATGGGCGAGGGCGCGCGGCGCCAGGAGGCGACGTTCGGCAGCGGGTCGGCGAGGTTCACGTACGCCGGGCGTGAGTACACGCTGCCGCTCGATGTCGCGGGCCGACATTCCATCGCGCCAGGACTCTATTCGTACGAAAACGGCGTGCGCACCGCGCTGCTCGAGTTCGGCTCCGGCGATACGCAATACCTGTTGCTGCGCGTCCCCGTGACCGAAGCCGGCGAGGAGCCGCACATCGTGCCGTATCTGGTGCTGAACGGGCGCATCGTCCCGCCCATCGATCTCGGCGGCTGCGCGGTTCAAGCGCAGCCCGTGCAACGCGACGGCGCCCGCGGCTCGGTCGACTGCACCTCCGTACCCCGCGCCGTCTTCACGAAGCTCGAATTCTCCGCCAGTAGATAGGGTGGCGGTGAAGACGGAAATGAGGACATTCCTCGTTTCCTAGCAAACGGGGACAGACCTTGATGTGGGGCTCGATGCGTCCCGGCGATTACCGCGTCCGCGCTGACGGAATGGCCGTCGCCCACGCGATGAGTTTCGCTGCCGCGGTGCGCCCCAGCTATTGAAGGAGCCAGGCGATGGCCCGCCGGCCGCGGGGGCGGGTTATCTGTCTCCGCCTGTCATCGAAAGCGCCTGGCGCAGTCTGAGGTGTTCCTTGCCGGCTCCGTGCATTGCGCGAACGCCGGATGCGCCGCGCACGCTCAGCCCTATTCGCATGTGCACCGTCCATGCCGTGCATGGATGTCGGTGATATCAGGTCTGTCCCCGTTTGCTAGGAAACGAGGAATGTCCCCATTTGTCCCTAACTGGGGTTGGAGGTCCATCCGCGAGGCTTGCGGTCGAACGCGATGCCGACGTCGAAGCTGCGGGCCTGGCATTTCGAGCATCGCAGGCGCGTGCAGGCTTGTTTGAGCGTGGCGTTCCAGCCGAGGATGTTAGCCAGGGACTTCGGCAGGATCTCGCGCTCGTGGCGGCATTTGCGGCATTTCACGCAGATGACGTAAGCACCTGATCGGTCGGACAGTTTGTCGATGGTGTGTGCGGGCAGGGGCATGGCGGTATTGTTTTCATCGCGCCGTATCGCGTCCAACCAGTGCCCGATCCGCCGGACCACTGTATGCAGGTCGGCGCTGCCTGCTAGGCTCACCGCATGTCCTTGAAATTCACCATCGAACGATGCGCGTCGCTCGCTCAGCCCGGTTGGCTCGAACTGCGCAGGGCCCTGTGGGACGACGCCACGGCGGAGGAACACCGCGGCTACATGGCCATCGCGCTGGCCCAGCCCGAGCGTTTCCTGCAGCTCATGGTCTACGACGAGAAGCGGACGCCGGTCGGCTTCATCGAAGGTTCGATCCGCAACGATTACGTGAACGGCACGGAGTCCTCGCCGGTCGGCTTCGTCGAGGGCGTCTACGTGATCCCGTCGATGCGGCGCAAGGGCGTCGCTCGCATGCTGTTCGAAGCGATCGGCGACTGGGCGCGGGCGCGCGGCTGCCAGGAGCTCGCGTCCGATGCGCTGCTCGAGAACGAAGCGAGCCAGCGCGCGCACCGCGCTTTGGGATTCCGCGAGACCGAGCGTGTCGTGTATTTCGCGAAGCCACTCTGAGAACGAGGCGCGCCACCATGGCCAACAAGACCGTCGGATACGCGCTCGGCTGGCTGAAGAAGCGCTCCTCGAAAGCCACCCTCGACGGTTATGCGCGTTATGCGATTCCGAGCGAGAACGCGTTGGGTGTGCGCATGGCGGACATCCAGAAACTCGGCAAGGAGCTGGGGCCCGACCATGCGCTCGCCCTCGAGTTGTGGAAAACCGGCGTCTACGAGGCGCGCATGTTGTGCGCGTACGTGGACGATCCCGCGAAGGTCACCGCCGCGCAGATGGACAAACAGGCGCGCGACTTCGACAACTGGGCGATCTGCGACACGCTGTGTTTCGCGCTGTGGGTGCGCACGCCGCATGCGCTCGCGAAAATCCGCAAGTGGGCCACGAGCCGCGAGGAGTACGTGAAGCGCGCGTCGTTCGCGCTGCTGGCGAGCGTCGCGCTCAAGAACAAGGACGTGTCGGAAAAGGATCTCGCGCGCTGCCTGCCGCTGATCGAGAAGGCCGCGACCGACGAGCGCAACTTCGTCAAGAAGGGCGTGAACTGGGCGTTGCGCGGTGTGGGCGAACGCAGCGTCGCGCTGAACGAAGCCGCGGTCGCGCTCGCGAAGAAACTCGCCGCCTCGAAGGATCCCGCGCCGCGCTGGATCGGCAAGGACGCACTGCGCCAGCTGGCGACCCCCGCCGCGCGCAAGCGAATCGCGAGACGGAGTGGGGATTAGGTGCCGGTGTAAAAAGTGGGGATTGCGTGAGGCACGCGGTAGCCGCGAGTTCGAACAATCCCCACTTTTTACACCGGCACCTAATCCCCACCTGGGGCCGTCAGTTTCAGGAGGCGGCCGCCGGAGCCGTTGCGCTCGTCCTCGAGCAGCCAGAGGGCGCCGTCGGGGCCTTGCTCGACTTCGCGGATGCGCTTGCCCATGTCGAAGCGCTGCGCCTCGCGCGCGGTCTGGCCGTCGGGACCGAACTCCACACGCACCAGCGACTGCGATGACAGTCCGCCGATGAATCCATTGCCGGTCCAGTCCGGAAACATCTTTCCCGAGTAGATGATGAACCCGGCGGGCGAGATCACGGGTGTCCACGTGACAAGCGGTGCGCGGAACTCCGGCCGCGTGTCGTGATCGGGGATCGAGCGGCCGTCGTAGTGATCGCCGTTCGAGACGACCGGGTATCCGTAGTTAGCTCCCTTCTCGATGAGGTTGAGCTCGTCGCCGCCGCGCGGTCCCATCTCGTGCACGTACAGCCGGCCCTGCGCGTCGAACGCGATGCCGAGCGGATTGCGATGTCCGAGCGACCAGATCTGCGCGGTCACGCCGCCCTGCGACACGAACGGATTGTCGCCGGGTACGGAGCCGTCCTCGTTCAAGCGCACGATCTTCCCGAGATTGCCCTTCATGTCCTGCGCCGGCGTGAACTGCTGCCGCTCGCCGGACGTGATCCACAACTTGCCGTCGGGTCCGAACGCCAGCCGATGTCCCCAATGCCCACGGCTCGAGACCTTCGGCACCTGGCGCCAGATCACCGTCAGTCCATCGAGACGGCCGCCGTCACCCTCGAGCACCAGCTTCGCGCGGGCGACGGCCGCGCCATTCGTGCTGCCTTCCCCGGGCTCCGAATAACTCACGTAAACGGTCTGGTTCTCCGCGAACCGCGGATGCAGGATCACGTCGCCGAACCCGCCCTGGCCGCCGTACGCGATCCTGGGGATCCCGACGATGTCGCCGGCCCTGCCGCTCGCGACGTCGACCAGCTTGAGCGCGCCTTTCTTCTCGGTGACCAGCAGCCTGCCGTCCGGCAGGAAGGTCATCGCCCAGGGCTCACGGAATTGCGCCACCGGCGTCGCGACGAACGCATTGCCGACCCTCACCGGCGCTTGCGCATCGACGCCACTGCAATCGGCGCTCATGAGCGCGAACGGGATGGCGAAAAGCGCGGGGAAGATTCGCTGTTTCATGGCCTCAGTATCGCCTCGGTTTTCGCCAGCGCGCAGCGCCAGGAAGCCGCGTTCGCGCGTCGGATGACCCCCTGTGGGCGGGAGCTAGAAACGAACCAGCAGACCCAGGCCCAGGGTGTTGAGACTTTCGGTCCCCGTGGTGTTCGGATCGCCGACATCCTGGAAGAACATGTACTCGGCACGGACCGTGAACATGACGTTGACGTGGAATTGCAGCCCGCCGCCGTAGACGAATTCGGTCGAATCGCCGCGGGTGCCGCCGAGGTTCGAACTCTCGCCGCCGATGTGCACCTTCACGTCCCGGTCGGAGCTCGCGAACAGGATGCCACCGCGCGCGAAGAGCTCGAACCTGTCGTTCAGCGGCAGGAATCCCATGGCCGCGAGCACGGGTCCGCCGAACTGGTAATCGAGCGAAACGTATCCGGGCACGGTCGCACCCGGAGGACCGAAGTCGCCCGTCAGCCGGTTTTCCACTTCGCCGACCTGCAGCAACCCAAGCTCGGCCGCGATGTAGCGATTGAACCGGTAACCGAACAGCGCCTCGTAGCCGAGGTCGCTGTCGTCGGTCGACTTGACCGTGTTCGTGAACGGGATGTTCTGCTGCGCGAAGAAGCTGATGATGGCCGGTTCGTTGATTTCCTGTTCGCTCGTGTAGCTAGACATCGCGACCATCGCGCCCGCATACGGGCCGATCCGGTTCGCATTCCGGGTGCGTTTCTTCTTGGGCGCCGCCTCGGCGATTCCCGCCATCAACAACGCCACGACCACGAGCACGAGGACCGAGATTTTTTTCATTCGATATGCTCCCGGGGAACCGGTCGCCACGCTATCACGGCGCGCGGTCGATTATTTGAGGATTTCACCCAGGAACTGCTCGAGCGCATGCCACGAGCGCCGGTCGGCGGCCTCGTCGTACTGCATCCCACCCGCGCGGTTCTGCGCCGAGGGGTTCGTGAAGGCGTGCACTGTCTGGCCGTACGCATGCAGCTGCCAGTCCGCTCCCGTCGCGGTGAATTCCCGGGCTACGGCGGCGACGTCCTCCGGCGGCGCCAGCGGATCGTCGTAGCCGTGCAGCATGAGTATCCTGGCGCGGATTTTCGGTTCCGTGAGCCCCGAAGGTTTCAGGATTCCGTGAAAGCTGATCGCGCCGCGGATGTCCGCGCCACCGCGCGCGAGGTCGAGCGCGCACAGTCCCCCGAAACAGAACCCCATGATCGCGATGCGGCGCGCGTCGACGATGGGCATCGCCTGTACCGTCGCCAGGCCGGCCTGCAGTCGTTTCAGCAACTTCGCGCGGTCCTGCATGAACGGATTCATCAATGCCGAACATTCTTCGGGCGTCGTGCCGCGTTTTCCCTTGCCGAAATTGTCGAGCGCGAAACAGGCGTAACCCTGCCACGCGAGCCGGCGCGCCTTGCGTTCGACGAACTCATCGCGGCCACTCCAGGTGTGGCTGATCATCACCGCCGGCCGCGGACCGGGCTGCGATTCGTCGTAACAGAGAAAGCCTTCGAGCAGCGTTTCGCCGTCGCGGTATTCGATGTATTGCTCGCGCATGTGCGTCTCACCGTTCCGAAATGGACTTGCCTATATAGATGAATGAATTATGTAACACGAAAGCCATCGCGTGCCGCAAGCCGATACAGGGCCGGTAGTACGACCAGGCTCAAGGCGGTCGCGGAGAGGATTCCGCCGATCACGACCGTTGCCAACGGCCGCTGCACCTCCGCGCCGGTCCCGGTGTTGAGCGCCATGGGCACGAAGCCGAGACTCGCGACCAGCGCCGTCATGAGGATCGGCCGCAGGCGCGTCGTTGCGCCGACGACGATGGCTTCCGCCAGCTCGAGGCCATCCGCGCGCAGTTTGCGGATGAACGAAACCATCACCAGGCCGTTCAGCACCGCGATGCCGGAAACCGCGATGAATCCCACGCCCGCGGAGATCGAGAATGGAATGCCGCGCGCCCACAGCGCGAGCACGCCCCCGGTCAGCGCGAGCGGCACTCCCGAGAAAACCATCGCCGCGTCGCGGGCCGATCCAAAGGCCATGAACAGCATGCCGAATATGATCAGCAGTACGACGGGCACCACCACGCTCAGGCGCTCCGTCGCGGCGATGAGCTGCTCGAACGTGCCGCCGTAACCGATCCAGTATCCCTGCGGCAGCTCGAGCGAGGCGACGCGCTCGCGCACTTCGCCGACGAACGAGCCGAGGTCGCGGCCGCGCACGTTTGCCGTGACCACGATGCGGCGCTTGCCGTTCTCGCGGCTGACCTGGTTGGGCCCGGTGAGTAGTTCGATGCTCGCGAGCGAGCCGAGCGGCACGAAGTTGGGCGCGAAGGCCGTGCCGTGTTCCTCGGCGCCGAGTTTCACTGGCAACGCCACGGGCAGGTCGGCGATCGCGCGGGCGTCGGTGCGTCGCCCCTCGGGCAGGCGCACGACGATGTCGAAGCGCTTGTCGCCTTCGAACATCCGGCCCGCGGGCGCGCCGCCGAATGCGATCGCGGCGGTCTGCTGCACGTCCGCGACGGTGAGGCCGTGGCGCGCGATCGCCGCGCGATCGGGGCTGATGACGAGCGAGGGAAGGCCCGCGACCTGTTCGGTCTTCACGTCCGCGGCACCCTCGACGTCGCGCACGACGCCCTCGACGCGCTCCGCGATGCGCGCGAGCTCGTCGAGCGAATCGCCATGGATCTTGATGGCGACCTCGGCGCGTACGCCCGCGATCAATTCGTTCATGCGCATCTCGACCGGCTGCGTGAATTCGTAGCTGTTGCCCGGGATCGCGCTCACGGCCTTCTCCATCTCCGCGATCAGCATTTCGCGCGGCTTGCCGGGGTCGGGCCAGCGCTCGCGCGGATGCACGAGAACGAGCGTATCCGTCACCGACGGAGGCATGGGGTCGGTGGCGATCTCCGCCGTGCCGATGCGCGAGACGACTTCGCGAACCTCCGGGAATTGCTTCAGCCGGCGCTCGAGCTGCGCCTGCATCGTCACCGCCTGCGTGAGGCTCGTGCCCGGAATGCGCATCGCGTGCAGCGCGATGTCGCCCTCGTCGAGGCCGGGAATGAATTCCGTTCCGAGCCGGGTCGCCAGCAGCCCACAGGCGATGACGAATCCGGCCGCACCGCCCACGACCAGGCGCCGGTGCTTCATCGCCCGGACCAGCAGCGGACGATAACCCCGGTGGGCCGCCCGCATGAGCCGGGTTTCGTTCTCGTCGATCCTCCCGGTGACGAACTGCGCCACCGCCGCCGGCACGAAGGTCAGCGACAACGCCATGGCCGCGGTGAGCGCCATGACCACGGTGATGGCCATCGGGTGGAAGGTCTTTCCCTCGACGCCGCCCAGCGCGAATATGGGTAGATAGACAGCGGCGATGATCAGCAGGCCGACGAGGCTCGGCCGGATGACCTCGCCGCTGGCGGCGGCCGCGACTTCGAAACGTTCTTCGCGCGCGAGCAACCGCCCGAGCTCGCGCTGCCGCTCGCCGAAGCGCCGCAGACAGTTCTCCACGATGATGACGGCGCCGTCGACGATGAGGCCGAAATCGATCGCGCCCAGGCTCATGAGATTGGCGGAGACGCGGTTCTGCACCATGCCGCTGATCGTGAGCAGCATGGTCAGCGGTATCACGGCGGCCGTGATGAGCGCCGCGCGCAGATTGCCCAGCAGCACGAACAACACGGCGATGACCAGCAGCGCGCCCTCGGCGAGATTCCTGGAGACCGTGGCGATGCTGCGATCGACCAGCTGCGTGCGGTCGTACACCGCGTGGGCCGTCACGCCGGGCGGCAGCGCGGCGTCGATTTCCCGGAGCTTCGCGCCCGCCCGCTGCGCGACTTCACGACTGTTCTCGCCGATCAGCATGAACACGGTGCCCATGACGACTTCGCGTCCATCGCGGGTGGCGGCGCCGGTGCGCAGCTCCGAGCCTTCGGCGATCTGCGCGACTTCGCCGAGCCGCAGCGGCACGCCTTCGCGCAAGCCGACGACGACGTCGCGCAGCGCCTCTTCGTTCTCGATCTGGCCCGGGACGCGGATCAGCAGCTCTTCGCCGTGGCGCTCGATGTAGCCGGCGCCCATGCTGGCGTTGTTTCGCTCAATCGCTTCGATCAGGTCATCGAACGTCAGGTCGAAGGCCACCATCCGCGCCACGTCGGGCAGCACGTGCACCTGGCGGACGTGGCCACCGATCGTGTTCACGTCGGTCACGCCGCTGAGATTGCGCAATTGCGGCCGGATCACCCAATCCTGCAGCGTGCGCAAATCGAAGG